>NZ_JBEYRK010000001.1:0-543100 GCF_040704065.1 Streptomyces sp. NPDC047869 | reverse complement strand
AAGCGAACAAACCCCGCGAAGTTTCCGATGTTGTCTAGGCCCACCGTCAAGCATCAGCTGAGACCAGAACGTCAAACATCACCTGGGACTAGACACGCTGGAGCTGGTGGTTTGGCCAGTTCCCGAGTCTCGGGCTTCCGCGATGCGGCGGCCGTGTTCGGCAGCTCGTAGCAGTGACTGGGCTACCTGTTCGGCGTCATCAGGGTGCAGGTAGATCTCCTGGGTCCACAGCACGGACAGCCGCACGGTGCCGTTCAGCAGGTTCGTTGCCACGTCCACCTCGACGCCGTTGCCGGTGGCGTCGGTGACCGTCAGATCCAGGTCGCTGCTGTAGGCGCTCATATGCCCGAGCATGCCTGAGGCCCGGCTTCTATACGAGGCCGGGCCTTCAGTGTCAGTTGAGAGGGGACACTCTGGTTCTGGGGCTGAACTCATAGGCGCAGGGCGGGAGCTCTGTCCGATGGGCTAGCGGTAGGTAGGCCACCGGTCGGATGGTCCAAGTGACGCGGGTGCCAGCGTGTACGACTGACACCGTGCAGGATTCCGACCGCAGTAGGGCTCGTCTGGTCTCGGCGCGGCCGTCGTGCAGCCACTCCCACGCCTCGTCGGAAGCGTCCGGATCCAAGGCTGGTGAGATCGTGCGGAGTGCCACCGCCACCCATCGGTCGGCCTGCGGTGCCGAATAGGCATCGAAGGATGCCAGGAGTGCCGGCCCCCGCTGCTCGGTGAGGTCTTCTGTCCAGCACTCGCACCAGAAGCCGCGGCGGGTTGCCTGACTCAGCACGAATGACCTCCCTGCGGCGCTTCTGCGTACAGCTCCGCGGTGACCGTGTGGCCCTGGTCGCTGTCGTGGACGACGACCCGGTGAGCGATGACGCTGACCATGCCCAGGCCTCGGCCATGCTCGGCGTCCTGGTCCTGGTGCTCAACCTTCGGGGCTGTCCCCGTACCGCCGTCGTCCGTGACCGAGACCGCCACCACCTGAGCGGAGACCGCGACGGCCAGGTGGAAGCTGCCGTACTCCCGGCCGCTCGCCGTGTGGAGGATCGCGTTCGCGCTCAGCTCGCTCACGATCAGTTCGGCGTCGTCGGCTAAAGGGGAGCCGCACAGGATGTCACGGGTCCATCGGCGGGCCCGACTCACCTCTTCCGGGAATCCTGGGCAACTCAGCCCCCAGACCCGAGCCTTACTCGTATACTCGTGCATACAAGTTCCTTTACGCTGGTAGGCCGCCATGTGCAGCGGGTTCGGGCTAGACGAGTTTCACGCCGTCGTGGGCGCGGATGGCCGGCGGGGTCGTCACGTCGAGTGCGTCCAGGACGCGAATCGAGTACGCCTCGTCGGCAAGCTCGGTGACCTCTTCGCGGGTGGCCCAGCGCAGTGCCCGGGTCTCGTCACCTGTGGTGGGCACACCGTCGGCGGCTTCACAGCGGAAGACCAGCGAGACGATCAAGCCCGACATGTTCTTGTAGACGCCTGTCAGAGTCGCGGGAAGCGCGATCTTGATGCCGGTCTCTTCGAGGACTTCGCGCTGAAGGGCCTCCGGGATGGTCTCCTCGCGTTCGAGGATGCCGCCCGGCGGCTCCCAGTGGCCGTTGTCCCGGCGCTGGATCAGGAGGGCCCGGCCCTGGTCGTCCACGACGACCCCGGCGACGCTCACGGAGTGCGGGCGTTCAGTGCTCACGTTCCTCGGCCCTCTCGGCTGGCTAGGCTCTCCACCGTAGCAACAGAACTCGCCCACTCGTCTAGATACCTAAAGGAGTACTCACGTGAGCCCTCTTCCTTCGGGCCTCCTCGGTGATCTCGACCCCACGAGCGATCGTGCGGTCTTCCGGCAGATCGCCGACCAGCTCCGCGAGGCCATCGACCGTGGGCGATTCCGCGAGGGCGAGAAGCTGCCCTCCGAAGCCGAGCTGGTCGAGCACTACGGCGTCTCCCGGATGACCGTCCGGAACTCCTTCTCCGTCCTCACGGGCGAGGGCCTGGTTCACGCCGAGCACGGCAAGGGTGTCTTCGTCCGGCCGCGTCCCCCCGTGCGCCGGCTCGCCTCCGACCGGTTCGCCCGGCGTCACCGCGAGCAGGGCAAGTCCGCCTTCATCGTGGAGGCCGACGCCGCAGGCAGTCATCCGACGGTCGACAGCCTCGAGGTCAAGGAGGAAAAGGCCAGTCAGGACATCTCCACCCGGCTCGGGTCGGTGCGGCGGGTCCTCGCTCGTCGGCGCCGGTATCTCCTCGACGGGCGGCCGGTCGAGTTCGCGACTTCCTACCTCCCGCTCGACATCGCCCGCGGGACTCCTATCGCCGAGCCCAACCCGGGTCCTGGCGGCATCTACGCCCGGCTCGAAGAGCTGGGGCACCACCTCGACCACTTCGAGGAGGAGATCCGGGCTCGGATGCCCTCGCCCGCAGAGGTCAAACTCCTGCACCTGGCGGCCGGCGTGCCCGTCATCCACCTGGTCCGAACGGCCTTCGACACCGAGGGACGTGCCGTCGAGGTCTGCGACACGGTCATGGCAGCGGATGCGTACGTCCTGTCGTACCAGCTCCCGGCGATCTGATCCCGCGAGCGGCGGTAGTGCGCGGGGACGCTTCTCCGAACTCGTACACACCGACACGCTTACTCGTATAGACGAGTGGGCAAGTTGTGTGTCAAGGTGATCCACGTGACCCGGAGATCGGGGCTCACAGGTCGACTCTTGTATAGACGAGTAGATAGGGGCAGTACCTTGCGCACCATCCGCGTTGAGACCTCCGCCGCGACGATCCTCCTCACGGAGGCCCCGGAGCCGAAGGTCCGTGACCGGCAGACCGGCGAGATCGCCAAGGACGCGATCAGCGGCGAGGCGCTGATGACCATCGGCGTCGTCTACATCGAGGACGGTGAGTCCTCGCTCATCAAGGTCACCGTTCCCGAGGGCGGCGTCTCGGAGGGCCTGATCCTCGGCTCGCCGGTGTCGCTGCCCGGCCTCATCGCCCGGCCGTGGGAGTCCGTCTTCAACGGTCAGCAGCGCCACGGCATCGCCTACCGGGCCGCCGCGGTGACCCCGGCCGCCTTCCCGGCCGTCTCCGGGGCTGCCGCCTGATGTCCGACCTGACGACGCTCCTCGAAGTGGGTGGTCCTGTCGCCGCACTCGGCGGCGGGGCCGCCTACGCCCGGGCCAAGCACCCGGCGGCGTACTGGTCCACGGTCGGCCTCCCGGTGTCCACGGTCCGGCTGCTCAGCTCGTACGGCTCGGTCATGGAGGCATGCGGCCTGACCGTGGCTCCCTCCCGGCTGCGGGTCCTCGCCGTCAAGGCCATGACCCAGCGCGAAGTGCGGCCCGTACCGCCGCGCCGGGGCATCATCCGGCCCACCACGACCGGACTGCGGATCCGCCTTCGCCTGGCGCCGGGCCAGGAGCCCGCCGACTTCGCGGCCTCCGCCGAGCGACTGCGGCACGCCTGGGGTGTCCACGCCGTCTACGTCACCACCGTGAAGCCTGGGGTCGTCGACCTGCGGCTCGTCGGCTACGACGTCTTACGTCGGGTGCGCATGCCTCGCAAGGCCGCGCACGGCCCCCTCGAAGTGCCGGTCGCCCTGAGAGAGGACGCCACACCCTTCGTCCGGGACTACCGCACCATTCCCCACCAACTCACCCTCGGCGCCACCCTGTCCGGGAAGTCCATGTACCTGCGGCACCTGGTCGCCGGACTCGCCCCTCAGCCTGTCGCCATGGTCGGCATTGACTGCAAGCGGGGCGTCGAACTGGCCCCATTTGCACCCCGGCTCTCCGCATTGGCCACTGACCCGGAGCAGGCGGCCGAGCTGCTGCCCGTGCTGGTCAACGAGATGGAGGACCGGTACGACCTGATCAAGGCCCGGCAGGGCATCGCCCCTGGCACTCCGGACGAGGAGATCACCTCCGACGTCTGGGGCCTGCCCGACCACGAACGCCCCGTGCCCATCGTCCTGTTCGTGGATGAGGTCGCTGAACTCTTCCTCGTCGCGACCAAGAAGGACGAAGAACGCCGCGACGAGATGGTCACTCAGCTCATCCGGCTCGCTCAGCTCGGTCGCGCCGCCGGCATCTACCTGGAGGTCTGCGGGCAGCGCTTCGGCGCTGAACTCGGCAAGGGCGCCACCATGCTCCGCGCCCAGCTCACCGGCCGCGTGTGCCACCGCGTCAACGACGAGGCCTCCGCGAAGATGGCCCTCGGCGACATCGCTCCGGAGGCTGTCCAGGCAGCCTGTTCCATCGCTCCCGAACGGCCCGGCCTGGCCGTAGCGGGCGACACCTCCGGCGGCTGGTCCCGCATCCGCACGCCGTACCTCTCCCTGGGGGACGCTGCCGAGACCTGCCGCGAGTCGGCCCACCTGGTGCCCGACCTGCCCGCGCTGAAGCCCTTCCGGCCCGTCGTACCCGTGCGCCCGGTCGAGACCGCGGCCCCGGTCTTCCTGCCCCGTCCGGTCACCGACTGATCTCTTCTGCTCGATTCCGGAAGGAGCCGCCTCATGCGCGCTCGCTTAGCCCGCGTCGACGCGGTGCTCGTCCAGGCGCTCATCGCCGCCGCACTGTCCTTCGCCCACCTGCACGACGTCGCCGTGGCGGCCGGACAGGACGGCTGGAAGGCCTGGGCCTACCCCGTCTCCGTCGACCTGCTGCTCGTCGCCGCCTGGCGTCGACTGCGCTCCGGTACGACCAAGACGGCGGCCTGGTGCTGGTTCGTCGTCGCACTCACCGCATCCCTCGGCGCCAACGTCGCCACCGCTGGCCTCCTCGACCTCGGCAACGTCCCGGCCTGGCTACGCATCCTCGTCGCGGGCTGGCCTGCCGTCGCCTTCCTCGGCGGCACCCTCCTCGCTCACACCGCCCCGGAGACGGACGCCGGTGCGGAGGTCATCGAGGACCAGGAGGACGAGCCCGAACCTGTGCCCGAACCGCCTGCACAACCCGCCATCGAGGCACCGCCGCAACCCCCGCCCGTACCCGTGCCGTCCGCCCTGGTCGCCCACGCCCGGAAGGTCGCCGCCGAGCACCACGCCCGCACCGGCACCCCGATCGACACCCCCACCCTGCGCGCCCGCCTCGGCGTCCCGGTGCCCATGGCCGAAGCCATCGCCGCCCACCTCTGAGAGGAGATCCATGGCCGCCAACCGCAGCTTCCGCAACGTCACCCGCATCGGCCCCGTCCAGGTCGGCACCGCCTACGACCACCGAGGCCGCGAGAAGCACACCGCCGCCTGCACCGCACCGCGTTGCGGCTTCTCCGCCGACTACGACAGCCGCGCCGCCGCCGAACTGGCCGCCCGCACCCACCGCTGTCCCGCCCGCTGAAAGGACCCGGACCACCGTGACCGTCAGCCTGCCGCTCGTCGTCGTCCTCGGCTTCTTCGCCTGGGGAGCGATCAAATTCCTCGGCGTCCGCACCTGGACCGTCGTCCTCATCGCCCTGTTCGGCTTCTGGCTCTCGCACACCTTCCTCGCGCCCGCCATCGAGTCCGGCACGCGGTCCGGCGTGGGCGTCGTAAACGGCTCACATGACTAGACGAGTAGGTAAGGAGGAGCTCGCCGTGTTCCTGCCCAAATACCCGGACAACCCGACCCCTCCGCCGGTCCACACCCATGGCGCCGTGCGGCATCAGCCGAGTGTCCGTGAGCACCGTTGCCCTGAAGTGCAGCCGCCGCAGTGGACCGACCCGGCTCCCGCCCGACGCTCCATGCAGTCGATCCCCATCGATCAGAAGACGGTCGTGGCCGTGGTCGTCGCCGGCGTCGTCCTCACCGCGTTCCTGGCCGCCGTCGCCGTCACGGCCATCTCCGTAGCCATCGCCGCCGTGGTCCTGCGCTCGCTGCTCCACGAGCACAACCGACGCTGAGACGCCCAGACCTCCGGGGCGGCGAGACACGGCCAAGCATCCGCCGCCCCGGTGGCCCATCCCTCCCGACAGTGCCCGACAGAAGGAGACCGCCATCTTCGCCCGCACCACCCCGCCACCACTCCCGGAACTCAGCAACCTCGCCGCCGACGGCACCCTGCCGGGTATCCTCCGTCAGCTCTCCGGACTCGGCGGCTGCACGCACCCCATCCGGCTGGACGGCCACCGCACCGAGTACGACGTGGACACCACGACCGGCGAGATCGGCCGCGTCCTCCAGCACCTCGACTCGACCGCCCTCCCGGCCGGCCAACTCCTCGTCCGCTGCAACAACCGCCGCATTACCCGCTGTCCGGCCTGCGCCGAGGTCTACCGCCGCGACACCTTCCACCTGATCACCGCCGGACTGCGCGGCGGCAAGGGCACTCCGGAACACGTCGCCGCCCACCCTCGCGTCTTCGCCACCTTCACCGCCCCCGGCTTCGGCCCGGTCCACAACCGCCGCACAGACGGCCGTCCCTGCCGCTGCGGCACCCACCACGACCAGGACGACGACGTCCTTGGCACACCGCTCGACCCGGACACCTACGACTACGAAGCGGCCGTGCTCTGGAACGCGCACGCCGGACAGCTCTGGCGGCGCTTCTCCATCTACCTCCGCCGAGAGGCCGCCAAGCGCGCGGGCCTGTCACAGCGCCACTTCCGCCAGCACGCCCGAGTCTCGTTCGCCAAGGTCGCCGAGTACCAGAAGCGCGGAGCCGTCCACTTCCACGCCGTGATCCGCCTCGACGGCCCCGGCGGCGGCGACACTCCACCCCCGGCCTGGGCCACCGCCGAACTGCTCACGGACGCCATCGAGGCCGCCGCCGCCAAGGTCCGCGTCGACGGCCCGGCCATCGACGGCCGTACGCACACCTTCGCCTTCGGCCGACAGCTCGACGTCCGCACCATCCGCTCGGCCGACTTCGACGGCGGCCAGGAGCTGACCGAGCGGGCCGTCGCCGCTTACATCGCCAAGTACGCCACCAAGGGTGCCGAGACCGCCACGGGAGCTCTCGACCGGCCGCTCAAGTTCGCCGCCGAACTCGCCCAGCTCGACATCAGCGACCACGCCCGCCGCCTCATCCGAACGGCCTGGACCCTCGGCGCCCGCAAGGACCTCGAACACCTCCGCCTGCGCGCCTGGGCCCACATGCTCGGATTCCGCGGCCACTTCTCCACCAAGTCCCGCCGCTACTCCACCACCCTCGGCGCCCTCCGCGACGCCCGCGCCGAATGGCGCCGAATGGCGCCGAGCCCAAACGACAACAGCCAACGGCCCGGAGACCGAGACGACGTACGTCCTCGCGCACTGGGTCTTCGCCGGCACCGGCCTGTCAGACGCCGAAGCCTGGCTGGCCTCATCTCTCGAACCCGCACCCGGAACCGAAGGGGAGCCCACCGCATGACCACGGTGACCATTACCCGCAAGTGGCACACCACGGCCGAAGTCGCCGAGATGCTCGGCTTCGGCCTCTCCAAGACCAAGGCGCTGGTCCTGAGCGGTGAGATCCGGTCCGTGAAGATCGGCCGTAACCGCCGCATCCTCCCGGCCTGGGTCGACGAGTACGTGAACCGCTGCGCCTCCGAGACCGTGGAGTGGGCGGCATGAGCGGCAAGAGGGCCAACGGCGAGGGGTCCATCTACGCGTACAAGAACGGCTTCGCGGCCTACGCCTGGGTCACTACCCCGGACGGCGACCGCAAGCGCAAGTACGTCTACGGCAAGACCCGCGAGGAGACGCACGAGAAATGGATCAGGCTCCACAGTGAAGCCAGCAAGGGCCCGGTGCAGACCCGGCACCGCACGGTGCAGGCATTCCTGTCCTACTGGCTCGAGTCGATCGTGAAGCCCAACCTCGCTCCTCTGTCGTACGTGTCGTACGAGGGCTCGGTGCGGCTCTACATCGTTCCGCACCTCGGCGGGAAGCGGCTCGACAAGCTGACCGTCCGGGACGTGCGGGAGTGGCTGACCAAGCTGGCCGGCATCTGCCAGTGCTGCGCCCAGGGCAAGGACGCCAAGCGGGCCAAGCCGCGTCAGCGGTGCTGTGCCGTCGGGGCGTGCTGTGAGGCCTATCCGTCCCGGCGGGTCGTCCAAGCCGCCCGTGACGCCCTGCGGGCCGCACTCACGCACGCCGTGACCGAGGAGGAGATCAGCAAGAACGTGGCCTCCCTGGTCAAAGTGCCCAAGCCCCGACGGCGCCGGATCAAGCCCTGGTCCGTGGTCGAGGCGGGGCGCTTCCTGGCCGACTCGGTCGCCCGTGAAGATCCGCTCTTCGCGGCCTGGGTCCTGGTGCTCTGCCTCGGCCTGCGGCGTGGTGAGGCCCTGGGCCTGACCTGGCAGTCGATCGACTTCGAGGCCGGTGAGCTGTACGTGGATCACCAGATCCAGCGCGCGGGCCGCCAGATCCTCCACCGGGAGACCAAGACGGAGGAGTCCGACGACTTCCTTCCGCTCCCCGAGTTCTGCCTCCGGGCGCTGCGGATGCGGCGTGCCCAGCAGACCGGGGACCGGAAAGCGGCCGGTGAGCTGTGGCAGGACACTCGCGGGCTGATCTTCACGACGAAGTACGGGACGCCGATCGAGCCGGGGAACCTCACCCGCATGTTCGCCCTGCGGGCCCGGCGTGCCGGGCTCCGGGTGATCCCGCTCCGGAACACCCGGCACACCTGCAGCTCGCTCCTGGTCGCCCTGAAGGTGCATCCGAAGGTCGCGCAGCGGATCCTGCGGCACTCGCAGATCGCCATGACGATGGAGGTCTACGCCGAAGCCAGCGAGGAAGAAGTGCGGGCCGCGCTCGGCAAGCTGTCCGATGCCATGGGAGGTGCCGGCTGATGCCGTTGCTGTACTTCGCTGCTGTATGACCCTGAAACGCAGAAGGCCCCGGATCTCTCCGGGGCCTTCAACCTGTGTGCACTCGGCAGGATTCGAACCTGCAACCTTCTGATCCGTAGTCAGATGCTCTATCCGTTAAGCTACGAGTGCTTGTTCTTTAGTTTTTGTCCTTCGCTCCCGGCCCTTCCGGCCCGCTCGCGGCGACAGGAAGAACATTACATGACTGCCGCCGTCATGTGAAATCCGATTCGCATACCCCTTGTGACCTGCGAAAACGCGGATGAGGGCGGGCGGAGCCGACAACGCCGAAGCCCCGGTCCTGGGACCGGGGCTTCGGGATGGGCGCGGAGGCGGAGGGATTTGAACCCTCGATGGGCTTTAAGGCCCAAACCGCATTAGCAGTGCGGCGCCATAGACCGGACTAGGCGACGCCTCCAGCACAACCACTCACGCGAGCGCGCGACTGGTGCGTGCAGATGATGACACAGTCGAGCGTGCTGTCACCAATCGACCCCCACGGTACTAGGCACCGGGGTCACAGGGCAAAGGGCTTCGCCCGGCGGTGCGGCGCCGCAACGTCCGGGGCCCGTGGGCGTTGATCAGCGCATGGTCTCTGTCATGTCGGTCGTCCCGCGGGGCGTCCTGGTGTCGGCCCTCGCCGCCCTCTCGGTCCCGTCCCTGTCCGCCCTCGCCGCCGCACCGGCCACGGCCGCCCCGGCGGCACCGGCCGCCACCTCCGCCCACCTCGCCCACCTGGCGCCCACCCCGCCCGGCGCGGGCCTCATGCCCCCGCCGGCGCGTCCCGAGGACGAGACCGGTGATCACCTCACCGTCGTCGTACGGCAGGCGGGCCGCGGGCTGGACGGTACGTACCAGGTGACCTGCCATCCCACGGCCGGGAACCACCCGGACGCGGCGGGAGCCTGCCGGGCGCTCGACGCGAACACACAGTGGGGCCGGGACACCTTCGCCCCGGTCGCCCCCGACAGCGTCTGCACCATGGTCTACGGCGGACCGGCCACCGCCCGGGTCACCGGCACCTGGGCCGGACGCCCGGTCGACGCCGCGTACGAGCGGGGCAACGGATGCGAGATCACGCGGTGGGACCGGATGGTGCCGCTGCTCCCCGACCTCGGTTCGCCCGCGTAGGCGGTACCCGGTGCGGCCACAGCTCACGTAAAGGTCCCGCGAAGGTCTCGCGGAGCCGGGACGAGAGCGGAACGCGGCCGGGAAGCGGCCGGCCGCACGACGGACGCGTACGGTCACATGTTCGCCGTCACTTCGTCGTGCGACCTCCCTCTCATCCGGCGTCGCGAGCGCAACCCGTGCCCTTAGACTCCCTCGCGTGACACCCTGCGGGCCGGTTGGCAAGATGGCCCGAGCGGTAGGCAAGGTGCGGTAACAAGGAGGAAGCGTCTCGTGAGCAGCAGGCCATCCCGAGGCGCTGCTCGCCTCGCAGCCATACTCGACGCGCTGCCCGACGCGTTGGTCCTGGTCAACGCCAACGGAACCGTCGTCAACGCCAACACCATCGCCCTGGAGGCCTTCGAGGCGCCGGGGACCGCGCTCGTCGGGCGCGGGCTGCTCGATCTGCTGCCGCAGTTCGACTCCCGGCTCATCCCCGGCTCCATGCGGCGGCCCGATCACATGGACCCGCGCGGGCGGACCAAGCCGACCCGCATGATCGCGCGGCGGACCGACGGGACGGAGTTCCCGGTCGAGGTCACGAGCGCGAATCTGGAGAACGGGCAACAGGCGTACGACGGTTACGGCTACACCGGTGACGAGCTGCTGATGCTCGTGGTGCGGGACCTGTCGGGAACCGTGGACACCGAGGCCGAGCTGGCCCGTTCGCAGCGGCAGACCGAGATGATCCTGCGGGCGGCGTCGGAGGGTGTCGTCGGTACCGACACCGACGGGCGGATCGTGCTGGTCAATCCGGCCGCCGCCCAGATACTGGGGTACCGGGCCGGTGAGCTGGGCGGCAAGGAGCTGCACACCCTCGTGGTGCACTCGCGCGCCGACGGCTCGCCCTTCCCGTACGACGAGTCCCCGCTCGCCGACACCCTGCGCTCCGGACGCAAGCACCGGGTGCGCGGGCAGGTGCTGTGGTCCAAGGGCGGGGATCAGGTCGCGGTCGATCTGACCACCGCGCCCGTACGCGACGGCGACCAGCTCGTCGGCGCCGTGATGACCTTCACCGACCGCCGGCCGTACGACGACCTCGCCGACGAGAAGTCCACTCTGGAGAAGGCGCACGCCGAGGAGTTGGAGCGGCTCTCCGAGGAGCACGCCTCCGACCTGACCGCGCTGCGCCAGGCGCACGTCACCGAGCTGGAGGAACTGCGCGAGCAGCACCAGGAGGAGCTGGCGGCGGGCGAGGAGCGGTACGCCGCCCTCGGCGAGCGGGAGAAGGACCGCTACGAGGCGCTCGCCGGGCGGCACGAGCAACTGCTCACGCTGCTGGGCCGGTCGCTGCGCGGGCCGCTGGACGAACTGCGCCGCGAGCTGTCCGCCCTCGCCGCCGACGACGCCGGACAGCTGTGGCCCGAGGCCAACCAGGTGCTCCACCACCTGTCCGCCGGGTACTCGCGCATCACCACGCTGATCGACAACGTGCTCGGCTACCAGCACCTCGACGCCGGCAGCGAGGACATCGCCCGGACGAAGGTGATGCTCGACGCCGTCGTCGCGGCCGGTGTGGACGGGGCCGTCGAGCTGATCGGGCCCGGCCGGGTGCAGTTCGCCGTGCACGCGCCGCCCATCGAGGCCGAGGTCGACGCGCAGCGGCTCGCCACCGCGCTCGCGCATCTCGTCGCCGACGTGGCCGGTGTCGACGCCACCGGCAACACGCCCGTCTCGGCGGGCGGATACCTGGACAACACGGTCGTGGTCGCGGCCGCCCAGCGCGGTGAGGTCGCGCGGATCGAGGTGCGCGGGCCGTACAGCGGGGGAGACCCGGTGCACGAGCCGATCGTGCGCGGGATCGTCCGGGCGCACGGCGGAGTGCTCCAGACGCACGAGGTGCCGGGTATGAGCGGCAGCGCCTACGTGCTCGAGGTGCCGCTCGGCGGTGGGGCCGGGGCGGTCGCCGCCCAGGTCCCGGACGCCGTGGAGGCCGTGGCGGAGGCCGCCGGGCCGGGTACCGGTGGCGGCCGGCGCCGGGCGCGCCGGGCCTCGACGGACGCCTTCCTGGAGAGCGACGTTCCGGGCGGGTCCGGTGAGCCCGCCGACGGCGGGACGGAGTCGCCCTCGCCGACCGGGCGGCGCCGCAGGCGTGCGGCGGCCGCCGTCGAGGCGGCGGCGCCGGTCGTGGCCGAGGCCCAGGACGGCGGGACCGGACGGCGACGCGGCCCGGCCGCCGAGCCCGGTGCGGGTGACTCCGGTGGCGAGGGCGTGAGCGAGGGCGCCGTGATGACGGCGGCCGAGCACGCCGCGGGTACCGCCGCCGCGGGCAACGGACTCGGCGGCGCCGTGCCGCCGCAGGGCGTGCCCGTGCCCACGGGCCGCCGTGCCCGGCGGGACGCGGACTCACCGCAGGCCGCCCTGCCGCCCGCGCTGCCCGTGGCCGGCGCGGAGCAGGCCCAGGCCGGTGCGGCCGACGACGCGCAGCCGACCGGCCGGCGCCGGCGGGCGCTGGCCGCGGCGCAGGAGCGGGCCGCGGCGCAGGAGTCCGGCGCCCGTACGGTCTTCGCCCTGCCGCCCGCCGAGGCCGACCGCTCACCCGAATCCGCCGGACCGGCGCCGGTGGTCGGCCAGACCCCGGTGGCCGTCGTGGGCGGCACGGACGACGACGGCCGGCACGACGCCATGACGCCCGACCAGGCCGAAGACCACACCCCGCCGCAGCCGCACCCCACCAGCGCGCCGACCGGCCGCCGCCGGCGGGCCGTGGCCCAGCCGGGCGAGGCGGCGCAGGCGGCGGAGCCGGTTCAGGGCCCCGCTCCGGCCGTCGACGCTCCGGCCCGGGCCGTTCCGGCGCAGGCGGCCCCGGCCCGGGCGGGTCACGCGCAGCCGGCCCCCGGGCAGGCCGTCACGGGACCGGCCGGGCAGCCGGTCCCGGGGCACGGAATTCCGGCGCAGGGTACGGCCGCACCGGCGGGCCCCGCCGGGCAGCCGGGCGGCACGGCTCAGGCCGGTGTGCCGGCTCAGGCCGCTCCCGGTCGGCCGACGGCGGTACCGCACGCCGCCGTGCCCGCGCAGGGCACCGCCGCTCAGGCCGCGGCCGTACCCCCCGGCCGGCCGGTTACCGCGCAGGTGGCCCCGGACCGGCCCGCCCAGGGCAGGCCCGGCCGGCCCCTGCTGCCCGCGCAGCAGGGCACCCACGGTCAGGGCGTACCCGCACAGGGCACCCCGGCTCAGGGAGTGCCCCTGCCCGCTCAGGCCGCCCCCGAGGCGCACCCGCCCGTCCAGGGGCAGCAGCCCGCCGCCCCGCAGGCCACTCCCCCGGCCGGGATCCCGGCCGCCCAGCCGCTGCCCGCCGAGGCGGCCGCCGGCCAGGCGCCGGTGGCTCAGGGCGGTCCGGCCACCGGTACCCCCGCCGCCGCCGTACCGCAGCAGTGGCCCGGTGCCGACGCCACCTCCGGCGCGGGTGTGGCCGTACCCCCGGCGGGTCCGGCGCCGCGGCCGAACCCGGCCACCACTCCCGCCACCGGCACCCCGCTGCCCCCGGAGCACGCCGCCGCGCAGCCCCTGCCGGCCGCGCTGCCCCTGCCCGCCGAGGCGCCGGGGAACGCCGCCGACCCGAACTCCACTCAGGGCCGGGCGATCAGTGTCCGTACGCTCGGGCAGGGCGTGCCGTTCGCGCGGCAGGCCCTGCAGGTGCAGCAGCCGACGCCCACCCCGCCCCCGCACGCGCCCGGCGGTTCCGGCCGCCGGCGGAAGCTGGGCACGCCGCCCGACCCGGCCGCCCGTCAGGAGGCGCAGCCGGGGCTGGGCGTGCGGCCGCATCCGCCGGCCGAGCAGCCGCCCGCGCAGCCCTCGCTCGCGGGGCAGTCCCGGCTCGCCCCCACCGCCGAGGGCGGCGGACGGTCGTACGCCATAGGTGCCCCGGACGCGAACGCGGCCGAGGGGCCGGAGCCGCTGGACGGTCCCGGCGGGGCCGTGGAGGTCGCCGACACCCCGCGACCGCAGCCGCTGGACGACGAGCTGCCGCCGGAGCCGCTGGACAACCCGCGCCGGCTGCTGGTGTGGCCCGCGCCGGACGTGACGACCCAGCAGGCGCTGAGCGACCGCGGCTACCGGCCGGTCGTCGTGCACTCCCGTGAGGAGGTCGACGCGCAGATCGCGGCCTTCCCCGCCGCGCTGTTCGTGGACCCGCTCACCGGGCCGATCACGCGTACCGCGCTGCAGTCGCTGCGCCAGGCGGCGGTCGCCGCCGAGGTGCCGGTGCTGGTCACGGCCGGGCTCGGGCAGGCGACGCGCGAGGCGGCGTACGGCGCCGACCCCGCCGTCCTGCTGAAGGCGCTGGCGCCGCGGGACAGCGAGCAGCATCCGCCGCGCGTGCTGCTGATCGAGGAGCACGCGGAGATCGCGCTGGCGCTGACCTCGACGCTGGAGCGGCGCGGGATGCAGGTGGCGCGGGCCGCGAGCGACAGCGACGCGGTGACGCTGGCGGGGCAGTTCCGGCCGAACCTGGTGGTGATGGACCTGATGCAGGTGCACCGCCGGCAGGCCGGGTTCAGCGGGATCATCGACTGGCTGCGTGCGAACGGGCAGCTCAACCGCACCCCGCTCGTCGTCTACACCGCGGCCGTCGATCCGGCCGACCTGCCCCGGCTGGCCTCCGGTGAGACCGTGCTGTTCCTCGCCGAGCGGTCCACCAGCCCCGAGGTGCAGAGCCGGATCGTCGACCTGCTGGCCGGCATCGGCACGAACTAGTGCGCTGACAGGCGGCGTTCGCCCCGCATGAGCGGACAGCCCCCGGCGTGTGCCGGGGGCTGTCCGTTCATGCGCCGGGCGTCAGCCGAGCCTGGTCACGTCAAGGCCGCCCTGCGCGTACTGCCTGCGGAGCACCTTCTTGTCGAACTTGCCGACGCTGGTCTTCGGGACCGTCGCGATGACCGTCCAGCGCTCCGGGAGCTGCCACTTGGCGATCTTTCCCTCCTCGGCGAGGAACGCGCGCAGCGCCTCGAAGTCGGTGCTCGCCCCCTCCCGGAGGACCACGGTGGCCAGCGGGCGCTCGCCCCACTTCTCGTCCGGCACGGCGACCACGGCGGCCTCCGCGACGTCCGGGTGGGACATGAGCGCGTTCTCCAGCTCGACCGAGGAGATCCACTCGCCGCCGGACTTGATGACGTCCTTGGCGCGGTCGGTGAGGGTGAGGAAGCCGTCGGGGGAGATGGTGCCGACGTCACCGGTCTTCAGCCAGCCGTCCTCACTGAACTTGTCTGCGGGACGGAGCGGTTCGGCGTCGGGGCCGTTGTAGTAGGCGCCCGCGATCCAGGGGCCGCGCACCTCCAGTTCACCCGCCGACTCGCCGTCCCACGGGATGCGCTCGCCGCCGGGGCCGGTGAGCCGGGCCTCCACGCCGGCCGCGAAGCGGCCCTGGGTCAGGCGGTACCCGAACTCCTCGTCGGTGCCGACCGAGTGGGCCGGCGGGCGGGCCACCGTGCCCAGCGGGGAGGTCTCCGTCATGCCCCAGGCGTGGCAGACCCGCATGCCGAGCTCGTCGAAGGCCTCCATGAGGGAGGGCGGGCAGGCCGAACCGCCGATGGTGACCTGGGTGAGGGCGGAGACGTCACGGGGGCGGGCGGTCAGCTCGGCGAGCAGGCCCTGCCAGATGGTGGGGACGGCCGCCGCGTGCGTCGGCCGCACCCGCTCGATCATCTCGGCGAGCGGGGCGGGCTGCAGGAAGCGGTCCGGCATCAGCATGTTCACGCCGGTCATGAACGTGGCGTGCGGCAGGCCCCAGGCGTTGACGTGGAACTGGGGGACCACGACCAGCGAGGTGTCCTGGTCGGTGAGGCCCATCGACTCGGTCATGTTGACCTGCATGGAGTGCAGGTAGATCGAACGGTGGCTGTACACCACGCCCTTGGGGTCGCCGGTGGTGCCGGAGGTGTAGCACATCGCGGCGGCCTGACGCTCGTCCAGCTCCGGCCAGTCGTAGGCGGTGGGCCGGCCCGCGATCAGCTCCTCGTACTCGTGCACACGCGCGGTGGCGCCCTCGAGCGGGGCGCGGTCGCCGGGACCGGAGACGACGATGTGCTCCACCGTCGGGAGCTTGGGCAGCAGCGGCGCGAGCAGCGGGATCAGCGAGCCGTTGACGACGATGACCCGGTCGGCGGCGTGGTTGACGATCCACACCAACTGCTCGGCGGGCAGCCGCAGGTTCAGCGTGTGCAGCACCGCGCCCATGGAGGGGATGGCGTAGTACGCCTCGACGTGCTCGGCGTTGTTCCACATCAGCGTCGCGACACGGTCGTCGTCGCGTACTCCGAGCCCGTCCCGCAGCGCGTGGGCGAGCTGTGCCGAGCGGGCCCCGATCTCGGCGAAGGTACGGCGGTGCGGCTCGGCCTCGCCGGTCCAGGTGATCACCCGCGACGACCCGTGGACCGTCGACCCGTGGGTCAAAATCCTCGAGATCAGCAGCGGTACGTCCTGCATGGTGCTCAGCACGGCGGTCCTCCCGGGCGACTTTGCCTACGCGGTGGTCGGGGTTGCGCTGATTCTGCGCACATACCGCGCGGTATGTCACTAGGAGAAGAGAAACAGTTTGACGACGGACCCCAGGGTGCCGCGCGGCCGGGCCCAGGTCGTGTCCGCAAAGTCGCGTCGTTCGCCCGCAGGGCGGGCGTCGCGGCGTCCGGTGCGTGCTCTGGGGGTCCCCCCCGGCCGAAGGCCGGGGGAGTGCCGGCCGGATGCCCTCGTACCGGGCGTACTCGGGCTTGCGGCCGGTGCGGCGAGAGTACGTGCCGGGCGTCGCGACGCAGGCGCGACTTTGCGGACACGGTCTAGCGGACCAGGCCCAGTTCGGGGTCCTCGCGCAGTTTGCTCAGGGCCCGGGAGACCGCCGACTTCACCGTGCCCACCGAGACGCCGAGCACCTCGGCCGTCTGGGCCTCGCTGAGGTCCTCGTAGTACCTGAGGACGACCATCGCCCGCTGCCGCGCGGGCAGTCTGGTGATCGCCCGCCACATGGCGTCGCGCAGCGCCTGCCGCTCGGCCGGGTCCCCCGAGCCGGGCGCGGGCTCGGGCTCGGGCTCGGGCAGTTCGTCGCAGACGAACTCGTCCACCCTGCGCTTGCGCCACTGCGAGGTACGGGTGTTGAGCAGCGCCCGGCGCACGTAGCCGTCCAGCGCCCGGTGGTCCTCGATCCGCTCCCAGGCCACATAGGTCTTGGTCAGCGCGGTCTGCAGCAGGTCCTCGGCGTCGCTCGGGTTGGCGGTCAGCGACCGCGCGGTGCGCAGCAGCACCGGCTGGCGGGCCCGCACGTACGACGCGAACGACGGAAACGAGTGGGTCTGCCGCGCCGGTGCGGCGGCGGCCGAGGCGCTGGTGCAGACGGGTGTGGTCATGGCTCCACGCTAGGAGCGGACCGGCCGCCCGCGGATCGGCCCCAGGTCCCGATGCCGGGTCCCCCTCAGGTTGTAGGGGTGGGGCCGTCCTCACCTCCTGAAGGTGGACCGCGGGATGACGGTCTGTGCGGGTTGTCCCCTGCGGGCTCGCCTGCGGGCGCTCCGGAGCAGCCCCGGGGCCGGCGCCCCCCGGCTCCGGCCGCCACCGGGGTCCGCGAACCGGGAAACGGCTGCGCGGCGGCACCGAAGCACCGCCGCGCAGCCGTCCTACGACCCCGAAGCACACCCCGCGGGAACCCTCACCACAAGGGTCCCCGCCCCCGGCTCACCACAGCGGGGTGAAGTGGAAGGCCACGTTCTCGGTGCCCTGCTGGAGGGCCGTGAGCTCGGAGCCGTTGATCTGCGCGACGTTCCCGCCGTTGTCACGGCCGACGCCGCTGCCGGCGAGGCTCGCCACGCCGGCGGTCGATCCGTCGCCCGCGAGGGCGCCGTTGTCCGCACCCGCGACACCGGTGAAGAGAGCGGCTGCGAGCGGTAGTGCGGAGACGGCGGCGAGAACGCGGGCGGTACGGATACTTGCCATGTTGTCCCTCCAGAACCGGGCACCTTCCGGCCGGAACGGCCGGAGGTCCGTGAAGTACGGCTTGCGCCAAGGCGGTTGGCCCACCGGCTCGGCTGTCGTGAACGACGTCGCGCATCCAGACTTGCCCACCGAATCCCGGCGAACCACCCCAGAGGCTGCCATTCGCACGCAAGCGTGATGACATGTCGATAAACCCCTTTCGCCATTTTTCTTCGCTTCGCGTCATGCCAACCCGCAGTACGGGCCCTCCGCTCTCCGAGCCACGTAAGGGACGAATCGTTCCGCCCGATTTCCGGCCGGACTTCCCATTTCCGGCGCACCCTCACGACCACCCCTTTCTTTTTTCGAACGTACGTACGAACATAGAGCCATGGCCACCACCGACCGGCAGGCCACGACGCTGGCCCTCGCACACGCCCTGTCAGCCGCCGAACGCGGACTGGCCGTCATCCCCCTGTCCCGGAGCAAGCTCCCGGCCCTGCGCTCCCCCCACCACGACGACCCCGGCCCCACCTCCTGCCACGGCGAGTGCGGCCGTTTCGGGCACGGCGTGTACGACGCCTCCACCGACCCCGCCCGGATCCGCGAGCTGTTCGCCGCCGCGCCCTGGGCCGGCGGCTACGGCATCGCCTGCGGGCTGCCTCCGTACCACCTCATCGGCGTCGACCTCGACACCAAGACGGGCACCGACTCCTCGGCCGCGCTGCGCGAACTGGCCCTGCGGCATCTGTTCACGATCCCCGAGACGGTCGTGGTGATCACCCCGAGCGGCGGCCGCCACCTGTGGCTGACCGGCCCGTCGGACACCGTCGTCCCCAACTCCGCCGGCCGCCTCGCCCCCGGCATCGACATCCGAGGCGCCGGCGGCTACCTCGTCGGCCCGGGCTCGCGCACGGAGCACGGCGTGTACGCGACCGCCCCGGGAACCGACCACCTGGCCCCCGCCGCCTGCCCGGCGGCCCTGCTGCGCCTGCTCCTGCCCCCGCCACGCGCCGCGTACCCGGCGCCGCCGCCGGCCGGCGACCACGGGCGGGGCCTGATCCACTTCGTGCTCACCGCGCACGAGGGCCAGCGCAACACCCGCCTGTTCTGGGCGGCCTGCCGCGCCTACGAGAACGGCATCGGTCCCGCCCTGCTGGCTCCCCTGATCGAAGCGGCCGTCGACACCGGCCTGACCGAACGCGAGGCCCGCGCCACGATCGCCTCGGCGGCCCGCATGACCGGCCACCGGCCCTGACGGCCGCCCGGTTCTCCGGCACCGCAACCGGGGCCGGTCCTAGTCGGTGGCGGCGGGTTCCGCCCGGACGCCCGGACGCGTACCGGGGACGGCCGGCCGCCGTTCCTCCTGCCTGCCCAGCGCCGCGAGGACCAGGGTCACGGTGACCGATCCGGCCGCCATCAGCGTCATCGCCGTGGCCGGGGAGGTCAGTTGGGCCAGCGTGCCCGCGAGAGCCGCGCCGGCGCCCTGCAGGGCGGCCATGCCGGTGGCATGCAGGCCGAGGGCCTGGCCGGTGAGGTCGTCGGGGGTGAGGGACATCAGGCGTTCCTGCAGGACCAGGCTGGCGGCGAAGCCGACGGAGGCGACGGCGGCGGCCACGGCCGACAGCGCCACCCCGGGCCGCAGGACGAAGAACAGGTAGGGCACCGCCAGCAGCAGGCGCAGCGGGGTCGCGAGCCGGCGGCGCACCGCGGGCGGCACCAGGCGGCCCACCGCCATGTCCCCCAGGAACATGCCCAGCGCCCCGCACGCGTACAGCGTGCCGGCGGCGCCGGGGGCGTAGGACACGTAGAGCGAATCGCTGCCCACCACCAGGCCGTTGGGGACCCACAGGCCCAGGTAGGTGAGGCGGCGGGAACGCGAGGACCACAGGAGGGCGTTGGTGCGCCAGGTCGCCGAGAGGGACGGGCGGCCGGTGGCACGCGGTGGGCGGGCCGTGAGACCCAGACGGCTGACGAGGGCCGACGCCAGGTACAGCGCGGCCGCGAGGAGAAGGCAGGTCCGCGGGGACAGGAGCGCCAGCAGCGCGCCGCCCGTCGCGAAACCGGCCACCTGGGTCAGACCCCAGAGCATGTTGTAGACCGAACGGCCAAGGACGTAGCCGTCCTTGGACAGGATGTCGTTCAGCAGCCCGCCGCGCACTCCCCCGCCCAGCGACGCGACCAGTCCCTGCAGCAGTACGACCGCGAGGACCGCCCGGACCGGCAGACCGGGCAGCGCCAGCACCGCCGTACCGGCGGCGAAGGCGAGGGCCAGGCCGGTCAGGATCGCGCGCGGGGGCAACCGGTCGGCACCCGAGAGCAGGAACGTGGCTCCCACCAGCTGCGCGAGCTGTGGACCGAACATGCTCACCGCCGACAGGAGCGGGGAGCCCGTGGCCCGGAAGACCAGCGTGCCGAGAGCCAGGGCACCGATCGTCTGGGCCGCGGCGAAGCCGGCGAAGGAGAGCAGGAAGGGGGTGAACTCCGGCGTGCGGAACAGGGTTCGGTAGCTGCGCATGCGGCAGAGTCTCGGGCCGGCCGGGCGGCCGTGTTTACTGTTTCGCCGACACGCGAAAGGTCGTACGCATGGGCTTGTGGCAGATCGACACCGACACCCTCGCCCGCAGCCGGTTCGTGCTCTCGCCGTTCGCCGAGACCTTCGCGAGCCTGAAACTGCTGCACGCGGGGACCGGGGCCCATCCGGGCGAGGAGGCCTGGCTGCGCGAGCATCTGCCCGGCTACCGCGCGCGCCTGGCGGCCGATCCGGTGGCCGGGCCGCTCGTACGGGCGGCCCTCGGCACGTCCTGGATCGCCGACTTCTTCTGCCCCACCTCGTGCGTGGGGGAGAGCTTCGAGCAGACCGTGGCCCGGGTGCGGACGGCCGGGGCCGGGGACGCGCGGGACGACCTCCGCGTGTCCCTGCGGGGACCGCTGCCCGCCGCCCTGGAACGGGACGACCTGCCCGAGCGGGCGGCCGCGCTGCTGATGTACGTGTGGGAGGAGACCGTACGACCGTACTGGCAGCGCAGGCGGCGGGTCCTGGAGGCCGACGTGGCCGCGCGGACCGCGCGGGTCGGCCAGGGCGGCTGGGCGGCCGTGCTGGACTCCCTCCGCCCGGGGACGCGGTGGCTCGGGAAGAGCCGGTTCCAGGTCAACCTCAACGCGTATCCGCCGCGGGAGATCGCCGCCGGCGCCGAGCTGCTGTTCATGCCGGTGACGCCGAGGTCCGGATGGGTGTCGTGGGAAGGACAGGAGCGGTACGCCGTCGTCTACCCGTGCATCGGGGTGCTCGCCGAGGACCACGGCCACCGGCCCGTCCCGGCCGGCCTCGACGCCCTCGTCGGAACCGCGCGCGCCGGGCTCCTCGTCCTGCTCGGCACTCCCATGAGCACGACCCAACTGGTCGCCGTGACCGGCCAGGGCCTGGGTTCGGTGGGCCGGCACCTGCGGGTGCTGCGGGACGCCGGCCTGGTGGAACGGCGCCGGGCCGGCCGCTCGGTGCTGTACGTGCGCACGGCGGCCGGCGAGGTGCTTCTGGAGGCCTCGGGCGCCGGCGCGCACCTCGGCCCCACGCGTTGAGGGTTTCCGGGCGTCGCCTCTCCGAATGCCGCCGCCGGAAATAACCGATGGAACGGGCATCCGGCGTTGGTTAGTCTCGCGCGGATGGAGATCCGGACGTTCGAGGAAAGTGACTGGCCGCAGGCCTGGCCGATCATCGAGCAGATAATCCGCGAAGGGGACACCTTCTGCTACGACCCACTCCAGAGCGAGGCGCAGGCGCGCGATCTGTGGCTGGTACCGCCGCCGGGACACGTCGTGGTGGCAGTGGAGGGCCGGCGCGTGATCGGCACCTCCAACATGTACCCCAACCGGCCCGGTCCCGGTTCACACATCGCCAGCGGTAATTTCATGGTCGCGCCGGAAGCACGCGGCCGGGGCGTCGGCCAGGCCCTGGGCGAATATCTGCTGGACTGGGCGCGCGGCCACGGATTCGCCGGCGTGCAGTTCAACGCCGTCGCGGCCTCCAACACACCGGCGCTCAAACTGTACGAGCGTCTCGGGTTCGCCGTCATCGGCACCGTGCCCGGCGCGTTCCGGCATCCGGCGCTGGGGCCGGTCGGCCTGCATGTCATGTACCACGACCTGGAATCGACCAGGGGACAACCCGCGGCAGGCGGCCGCCCCGCACCGGGCCGGCGCTAACGTGGCCACGGTCGCCAGCCCGACAGCGCCGAAGGAGCGAGCCGCATGGAGATCGTGTCGTCCCAGAAAGTCACCACCTTCCTGATGTTCGAGGGGAATGCGGAAGCGGCGATGACCTTCTACGCCTCCCTCTTCGACGGCGCCGAAATCGTCAGCGTCACCCGCTACGGCGCCGACGGCCCCGGGAAGGACGGAAGTGTGCAGCACGCGACGTTCTCGCTCGGCGGGCAGCAATTCATGTGCATCGACAGCCCCGTGAAACACGGATTCACTTTCACGCCCGCGATCTCTCTCTTCGTGCAATGCGAGAACGAGGCCGAGATCGACCGTCTTTACGCGGCCCTCGTCGAGCAGGGCACCGCGCTCATGCCGCTCGGAAACCACGGCTTCAGCGCCAGGTTCGGCTGGGTCAACGACCGGTTCGGCGTCTCCTGGCAACTGAACCTGCCCGCGTGAGCCCACTGTCCCCGGTCCCAGCAGAGCCGGGACACCGGCGATTCAGGATGAGACACACAGAGAGGGTGTCCCGATGAATGGCCGTCGCGCTGATCCTCTACGACGCCGGGCGGGGGCTCGACCCGCGCAAGCTCCCGGGCGACATGCACCGCATCGTCATCAGGCTGATCGTGCTCGGGGTGGCCCTCTCCTGGGCAACCGCCGCGCTGCTCGCCGTACCACTGCTCGGAATGTCGGCAGGCGCGGCGATCACGCTCGGCGCGATCCTCGTGGTCTCGGGACCGACCGTCGTCGGCCCCCTGCTCGCCTTCGTCCGACCGGCCGACCGGCTCCGGCGGATCCTCACCTGGGAAGGCTCCCTCATCGACCCGATCGGGGGCCTTCTGGGATCGCTCGTCTTCGCCACTGTCCTCGACAGCACCAAGAGAAGCGCCGGCGGGGTGCTGGCGCAGTTGGCAGTCAGCGTCGGTGTCGGCCTGGTCGGCGCCGCGGTGGGGACGGCGTTGCTGTGGCTGCTGATGTGCAAGCTCCGGCTCAGCGATGTACTCCGCATCAACGTGCAGATTGCCATCGTGGTCGCCGTGGCCGCGGCCTGTGACATGTTCCGCGACGACACAGGGCTCATCGCCGCGATCGTCATGGGACTGTTGGTCGCCAACCTGCCGGGCTTCGTCATGCCGGAGCGCGGCCCCGTCTCCGAGATGATGGTCCAATTGATGATCGGGCTACTGTTCGTCTCCATCTCGTCCACGGTCACCCCGGCGTCCCTGCACCATGTGGTCCTCCCGACGCTCGGCATCGTGGCGGTCCTCGTGCTGATCACGCGCCCCCTCGCCGCCTGCCTGGCCGCACTCGGCACCGACCTGCCCCGCAACGAGCGTGTGTTCATCGCCTGGATGGCGCCACGCGGCATCGTGGCCGCCGCCAGCGCCTCGACCTTCTCCAGCGGCCTCACCACCGCGGGCATCGGCGGCGCCTCGAAGATCCTCCCGGCCACGTTCCTGGTGATCGTGTCGACGGTGGCCCTGTACGGCTGACAGCTGTCCCCGTCGCCCGGCGTCTGGGCGTCACCCGCCCCAGAGCCGACGAGCATCGCAACGAAAAGTCGCGCTGAACGCGGGGCCGCTGCCGCGGGGAGCTGGAGCAGTTCCGACTGCCCGGTCCCCCTAGGAGATCACTTCAAGGACTTCAGAAACAGGCACATAAAGCGGGTGTCGCAGGTCTCGATCAGCCGAGGTAGGGCTGATCGCGGTGTTCTAAGAAGTGACGGATCCGGAGCTGCTGCGTGTGGTGCATCGGCAGTTGATCGATCTCCTCCGGCCGGACGAACCGCAGTTCCGTGGACTCGTCCGAGATCGCGAGCCGGCCCCCGACCACACGAGCGGTGAAGCACACGTTGAACTGCCTGCGCACCTCACCGTCGGAGTAGGCGATGATGTGGCGAGGGTCGGTGTACGTGCCCACGAGCCCGGTGATCTCTACGTCCAGCCCCGTTTCTTCCTTCACCTCACGGACGGCTGTGCCGGGGAGTGAGTCGGTCATCTCCATGCCACCGCCAGGTAGCGCCCAAAGATCGTTGTCCCGGCGGCGCTGAAGGAGCACACGTCCTTCGTCATCGGTGACCACGGCGGACGCGGCGACCACCATGCTGTTCGGCTCCGGCGCCGCGGGGTCGTCGTAGTACTCGGTCCGTGCCATGGTCACCCTTCTCGTACCGGCGTCGCGGTTTCCCACACCGCGTCAAAGCTGCTCGCGTAGGTGTCGAACATGCCTCCCTTTCCGCTGCGCCGAAGATGCCACACAGGAGCACCGTAGGCGTTCACGCCCCAAACATGGGCGTTGACCAGCGCCTGATCATCCGCACGATAGATCGAGTTGTAGAGCGTGGTGGCGTGGGTCCGCACTTCGATGCCGGATACCCCGGCAAGGGGGCGATAGTGCATGAGGGCAAGTCGGCAACGGGACTCGATCCCGTGACCGAACTTCTCTTCGGCTCCGCGCTGTTGGACATTCGTACTGTCCGGATCGCCGACCGCGATACGGACCGCGCACCCGTCGGCAGCGCGCTCGTTCAGCCTGCACACTTCATCATCGGGCAAGACCGAACGCACCTCATCGACCTCGCCTTGGCGCGCGGTGCACGCATCCCTGAGGGCTACGACTTCCCGTTCCGCGGCTGCCTCGTCCACTACGAGGCGCCGGAGATCGCGCGCAGCGTGCTCGCCACCGGAGAGGCTGAGCCGACACAAGAAGCCGACATCTATGCACTCGGCGCCTCTCTGCTCATCTCCGCCACGGGCTGGCGGGCCGTCGAGTATCCGGACGACGCACCCCGTCCCGAGCAGAGAAGGGCAGTGGCAAGCGGTAAGCGTCGGCCCGTGAAGGTGGGTGGCGCTCTGGGCGAACTGATCGACGCCATGCTCAGCCCGGTGCCCGAAGACAGGCCCACGATCTACGAGGTTGGTAAGGCCCTGAGCTGAACCGTGGGCCCAGCAAGTAGAAGACCGGACCACCCCTCAGCCTGGACAGCATTCCGGGTGGTCCGGTCGCGGAAGCCCTGATCAGGACCCCGATGCCGATGGTACCGGGGTAGTTGGCGTGCTCGAATACGGGTGTAGCCGCACCCCCGACTCCTGGTTGTCGAGTTGGAGAGGGGTCAAGTTGCGGCCCGGTATGGGGTGTCGAGGCAGTCGGTGCACTCGTGGGTGCGCAAGTACGAGCAGTCGGGTCTGCCGGGGTTGGCGGACCGGTCGCACCGGCCGGAGTCGTGTCCGCACCGGATCGCCGGGGAGGTGGAGGCGGTGGTGTGTGAGTTACGGCGCCGGCATCCCGGCTGGGGTCCGCGCAGGCTGGTGCACGAGCTGGAACGCAGGGGCATCACCCGACGCCAACCCGTCAACCATCAACTGAGACTCGACAGGTCGCATTAGGGCCGCTGCCAGCTCCATACGCAAGGAGGCGCATTCCGTGACACGTACCGCCACAGACCTGCGAGAAAGCTGCCGCGAACAGCTGCGAGCGCGGGGCGTGCGCTGCACTTCAGCGCGCCTTTCCGTGCTTCAGGTGCTGGCCGAGGACGGCGGTCATCTGGGTGCGGCGCAGATCCACCGCCGGATCAGCGAGGCGGGCGGCCGCCTGGACGTGTCGACCGTGTACCGGACCCTGGAGCGCCTGGCCGAGCTCGGGATGGTGCATCAGCTGGCCGGGACGGCGCAGGCGAGCTACGGGTTGGCGGTGGAGCCGCACCACCACGTGGTGTGCACCGGCTGCGGAGCCGTCGACCAGATCCCTGCCCCTGTGGTGGCCGAGGCGTTGCAGGCTGCGGCGGGGGTGACGGCGTTCCGCCCGGAGAGCCTGGTGCTGAGCGGTCTGTGCCCGGGTTGTCAGGCGTGATGCGGTGCGGGGCCGGCCGGGGTCCGGCGGGTGCCGGGTGAGAAGACGATCACCTTCCGGGAAGGAAGCGGCACTGAGGAGCCGCGTTACCGAAAGCTGACGGGCCGACCCCGCTGAGGTTCATGCTGATGCATTGCTTTAGTTGTTGCAAGCTCTTCGCAATAAGTGCGTAGGCTGTCTCCGGACGATCACCCACACGGAAAGGGGACGTGCCTGATGGGCACCTACGCACTTCCCGACCTGCCCTACGACTACGCCGCCCTGGAGCCGGCCATCACCGGGCAGATCCTGGAACTGCACCACGCCAAGCACCACGCCGCCTACGTCAAGGGCGCCAACGACACCCTGGAACAGATCGCCGAAGCCCGCGACAAGGACCAGATCACCCCCACCTCCCTGGTCGGCCTGGAGAAGACCTACGCCTTCAACCTCTCCGGCCACGTCCTGCACTCGATCTTCTGGCAGAACCTCTCCCCCGACGGCGGCGACCGCCCCGACGGGGCGCTGGCCGACGCCATCGACGAACACCTCGGCGGCTTCGAAGCGTTCAAGAAGCAGTTCACCGTCGCGACCGCGAGCGTGCAGGGCTCCGGCTGGGGCGTCCTGGCCTGGGAGCCTCTTGGCAAGCGCCTGATCGTGGAACAGGTCTACGACCACCACGGCAACGTCGGCCAGGGCAGCACCCCGCTGCTGGTCTTCGACGCCTGGGAGCACGCCTACTACCTGCAGTACAAGAACGTCCGCCCCGACTACGTCACCAAGCTGTGGGACCTGGTCAACTGGGAAGACGTCGCCGCCCGCTACGCAGCGGCCACCGGAGCCTGATCCGTTTCACGACCAGGCAACCAGCGGGCCGGGAAGCCAGACTTCCCGGCCCGCTCTGCCTCCGTTTCTCGCCCATTCTTGGTCCACGCCTGGTCCACACGCACTGATCCACAACGCGACAGGGCCAGATCAGGGTGAGACAGGCGCATGCAGAAGGGGCGCCCCTCATCGAGGGACACCCCTTCTGACAACGCTTACGACCTGTGCGGAGGCGGTGGGATTTGAACCCACGGTGACATCGCTGCCACGACGGTTTTCAAGACCGTTCCCTTAGGCCGCTCGGGCACGCCTCCCCGCGGCCGCCCGTGATCGGCGGCGCGCGTACAGATTACCGGGCCGCCGTGGGGGCGTGGGTACACCGGGTGCCGCCGGTTCCCGCGCGGCACCCCGGGTGGAAGCGTCAGCCGTCGCCGGCCCGGGAGCCGAGGGAGAGGTCCACCGTGTGCTCCTGGCCACCCCGCTTGTAGGTGATCGTGACCTTGTCGCCCGGCTTGTGGGTCCAGATCTCGCCGATCAGGGTGGGGCCGCTGTCGATCACGTGGTCGTCGAGCTTGGTGATGACGTCGCCGGGCTTCAGGCCGGCCTTGTCGGCCGGGCCGCCGGACTCGACCGCGGCGGAGCCGGACGCGCCCTGGTCGGTGATCTTCGCGCCGGCCGTGGAGTCCTCCAGGGACACGGACGCGCCGATCTTGGCGTAGACCGGCTTGCCGGACTTGATCAGCTGCTGGGCGACGTACTTGGCCTGGTTGATCGGGATCGCGAAGCCCAGGCCGATCGAACCGGACTGGCCGGAGCCGAAGCCGCCGCTGCTGCTCGACTGGATCGCCGAGTTGATGCCGATCACCGCGCCGGTCGCGCTCAGCAGCGGGCCGCCCGAGTTGCCGGGGTTGATCGACGCGTCGGTCTGCAGGGCGCTCATGTACGACGCCTTGCTGGAGGAGCTGCCGTCGCTGGAGGCCACCGGGCGGTTCTTGGCGCTGATGATGCCCGTGGTGACGGTGTTGGACAGCCCGAAGGGAGCGCCGATTGCGATGGTCTCGTCACCGACGGCCACCTTGTCGGAGTCGCCCAGGGCGAGCGGCTTGAGGTCGGAGGGGGCGTTCTTCAGCTTGATGACGGCGACGTCGTACCCCTGGGCGTGCCCGACGACCTCGGCGTCGTACTTCCTGCCGTTCGGGAAGGTGGCGGAGAGCTTGCCGCCGTTCACCGCGTCGGCCACCACGTGGTTGTTGGTGACGATGTGGCCCTGGGTGTCGAAGACGAACCCGGTGCCGGTGCCGCCCTCGCCGTTGGTGCTCTCCGCCTCGATGGTGACCGTGCTGGGCAGTGCCCTGGAGGCCACGTTGGCGATGGTGCCGGGGGCACGCTTGATCTGGGAGGCGCCGTCGGAGGCGGAGACGGTGGTGGAGCCGGAGCCGTCGTTGTCCTTGGCCAGGGTGTAGCCGATTCCGCCGCCCAGGCCGCCCGCGACCAGCGCGGCCACCAGGACCGCGGCGACCAGCCCGCCGCGCCCGTTGCGGGGCTTGGGGGCGGGCTGCTGGTACGACGAGCCCCAGCCCGCGCCCGCCCCGCCGGAGCCGCCGTCGCCGTAGGCGGGCGTGGCGGTGGGCGGCGGCCAGGAGCCGTCGGCGGCCGGGGCGCCGGGAGCGCCGTAGGGCTGGTGGGCGTCGGGGGCGGGACCTGGGGCTCCGTGCGGCGGGCCCGCGGGGGTCTGCGCCGCGGGTGCCGGGTACTGCTCCGGGGCGCCCGGGGTGCCCTGGGGCACCGGCGGCAGCGGAGTCGTCGGCACGCCCCCGTCGGGCGCGGGGCCCTGCGGGGAAGCAGCGGGAGATGCCACCGGCACGGGAGGTGCGGACGGGGCCGGGGGTACCGCGTTGCCCTCGTTCTCGGTGCTCACAGCTCTTCTCCTCGATCCACGGCTGTTGTTCCAGGTCGCATTCGGACACACTCGCTCAGGCACGCCCGTCGTGGCGTGCACGCCGGTCGCCCGTGCGGCGGAGGCCCGGTGCGACAGCTCTGCATGATTCGGTGTTCCACTTGTATGCAGTCAGCTTTTCCCATGGGCCGTCAGAGCACCATAAGCGGTGGCTGTGGGTCCAGGGCCACTCTTTATATGGGATATTTCTCGCAAAAGTTTGACCGAGGCGCAGAACGGATGCCACCGCTCGCCGCCCCGACCGACCGGCGCCGCCCCGTGTACCCCGCGTCGGTGGCACCATGACGCGGTGACCCACGCACCACACCACACCATCCAGGTCGTCGCTCACCGGGGTGCCTCCGAGGACGCGCCGGAGCACACCCTGGCCGCGTACAAGAAGGCGATCGAGGACGGGGCGGACGCCCTCGAGTGCGACGTACGACTCACCGCCGACGGTCATCTGGTCTGCGTCCACGACCGCCGGGTGAACCGGACCTCCAACGGCCGGGGTGCCGTGTCCGCGCTGGAGCTCGCCGATCTCGCCGCCCTGGACTTCGGCTCCTGGAAGACCCGCGAGGCCTGGCGCGGACGGGACGAGGAGCCGGACTGGGAGCACCGGCCGGAGGACCCGGCGGACACCTCCGTGCTCACCCTGGAGCGGCTGCTCGAACTGGTCGCGGACTCCGGGCGGCGGGTGGAGCTGGCCATCGAGACCAAGCACCCCACGCGCTGGGCGGGCCAGGTCGAGGAGCGGCTGCTGCATCTGCTGAAACGGTTCGGGCTGGACGCGCCTGCCTCGGCCGCCGAGTCACCGGTCCGGATCATGAGCTTCTCGGCGCGCTCGCTGCACCGGGTGCACGCCGCCGCGCCGACGCTGCCGGCGGTCTACCTGATGCAGTTCGTCTCACCCCGGCTGCGCGACGGACGGCTCCCGGCGGGCGTGCGCATCGCGGGCCCCTCGATCCGCATCCTGCGCAACCACCCGGCGTATGTGGAACGGCTGAAACGAGCCGGCCACCAGGTCCACGTCTGGACCGTGAACGAGCCGGCGGACATCGATCTGTGCGCGGAACTGGGCGTCGACGCCATCATCACCAACCGCCCGCGCGCGGTGCTGCACCGGCTGGGCCGGTGAACGGAAGGGGACGCGAGCCCGGCACGGTCGGCCGCTCACCGGCCGCGGAAGCCGGGTGAGGGACCGGTGCGCACCTCTTGACCCCGGGCGGAAAGCTGCAGCATCCTCCCTTCTCGGCCACACCCTTGAAATCCAGCCACAGAGTGACCGGCCCGTCACAGGGAGTGCTCCGGCGTATTCGCCGTGTGTGCAGACGTTGCGAATGCGTCAGCGGAAGAGGACTGGCCGGTTTCCGGTACAGGCCATTGGGGCATCCACACCGTGGCGTGGGGCGAAGGAGGTCTCGGGGGTGGCGTTGGTGGTGGCACAGGAGGTGCCCACGTCGTCGAGCATGGCCGTTCCCCATGGCCCTGCGGGCGTGGGGCAGGCGAGACACCGGATGCGTGCGCAACTGCGCGGCGGCGGGGTGCCGGACTCGGTCGTCGACGACGCCGTACTGATCCTTTCCGAGCTCTTGAGCAACGCCTGCAAACACGGGCGGCCGCTCGGGGACGCCCCGGCCGGCGACGGCGCCGTGCGCGCCGCGTGGAGGGTGGACGCGCGCGGGCGGCTCATCGTCGAGGTGACGGACGGCGGCGGTCCGACCCGCCCGGCCCCGGCCACTCCGTCGGTCACCGCGCACGGCGGCCGCGGGCTGAACATCATCACGGCGCTCGCCGACGACTGGGGCGTCCGGGACGACACCCAGGGCGAGGTGACGGTCTGGGCCGTGGTCCACGAGGACGTTCACGATCCGGACGCCGGGTGCCGGCGCGGGGGATTCGCTACGCGCGTCACCGCGTCCCCGGTCCCGGCCATGGCCGAACTGGACTTCGTGGACGCCTTCGACGAACTGGGCTGAGCCCCGGGCGGCCCGTCGGCGGGCCGCGGCCGTACGCCGTAGGCGTCGCCCGCGTGTCCGTTGTCCACAGGTTCCCGTGGGTCAGGGTGCGAACGGCTAGGCTCCCGCCCGTACCAGACGAGCCGTAACCGGGAGACCCCACGATGGCCAAGAAGCGACCCCAGACGAAGGCCAAGCGCCCGCAGCAGGCAAACGGGGACATCCCGGTGGTCGGCGCCCGCGAGCCCTGCCCCTGCGGCAGCGGCCGGCGCTACAAGGCGTGTCACGGCCGGGCCGCCGCACACGCCGTGACCGAGCTGGTGCGCCGTCCGTTCGAGGGGCTGCCGGGCGAGTGCGACTGGGTGGCGCTGCGCGAACTGGTGCCGGCCGCCACCGTCGAACTGACCCTCGCCGGCGGCCTGCCCGAGGGGGTCCCCTCGGTCACGCTGGCCACGGTGCTGCCGATGGCCTGGCCGGCGCTGCGCCGCGACGACGGCTCGGTCCTGCTCGGCCTGCAGAACGACACGCCCTCCGGTGACATCAGCCGCGACCTCGCCGACACCCTCCGGCGCGCGCTCGAGGCGGCGCCGGGTTCGCCGGTGGAGGGCCGCCGCGCGCCCGCCGACGGCCCCAGGCTGCAGGAGCTGCTCGACCGGGAGGGCCCGTTCGAGCCGGCCGTGCACAGCGGCTTCGAGTTCTGGGTGCCGGACGCGGAGAACGCCACGCCGGAGGTGGCCGCCTCCCTGGAGCGGGCGAACGCCGCCGCCATCCCGACCGTGAAGCTGTCCGGCGTGGACGCCGCCTACTGGTGCGAGACCCCGGAGAAGAACCACCTGCGCTGGGTCATGCCGCATCCGGAGGAGCAGCTTCTGGACGCTCTCGCCCGGCTGCACGCGGCGGGCCGGTCCAGCCTCGGCGAGGGCACCCGGCTGGTGGGCTCCTTCCGTGCTCACGGGCTCACGGTGCCGGTCTGGGACCTGCCGAGCGGGGTCACGGCCGAGGACGTGGAGAAGCCGGCCGCCGAGTTCGCCGAGCGGCTCGCCGCCGCCCTCGCGTCCGGGGAGCCGCTCACCCCCGAGGAGCGCCGGGCCCGCGGCGGACTGACCAACCGGCAGGTCACGCTCAGCTGACGTGCCGCGGCGCCCGTCTCACGGCTGACCGACCGGTCAGCCGTGACGGCGGAACCGGCATCAGGTGACTCCTGTCACAACTGCCCGGCGCGACTGTGGATTCGGTGTCCGAATAGCCGAGATCGAATTTGCGAACAGCCGATCTCTTGTTACCGTTCCAGTAGCCCGGTTGCTGGTGCATCCCCCGTCGCCAGCAACCGGGCCTTTCCATGTCCGCATTCGGCGGACAGACCGCCGCGATGCGTCAACTGCCTTGTGTCAGTTCGGAGTTGCTGCCCGAGCGCAGCAGCAGCGGCTCGTCGGAGCCACGCACGGCGAACTCGGTGACGGCCGTGTAGCCGTCCAGTGCGCCGCGGGTGTGCTCACGGGGCGTCTCGCAGGTGGCGGGCTCGTCGTCGGAGCCGGTGGCGCAGTGGATCTGCACGGTCCGGCCGCCGGGTCCCATCATGCTCAGCACGGGTTCCATGGCCTCGCCGGTGGCGTTGCGGTAATAGGTGCGCGCCCAGGTGTCCTCGCCCTGGGTCAGCACACAGGTCTGCGCCTCGACGCCCTCCGCGGAGGAGAGTTCCGGCCCGCAGCGGGTCGCGGTGGCCAGCCCCAGGCCGAGCAGCCGGGGCGAGCGCGAGGGTGCGGCGGAGGGCACCTTCGCGTCGCCGCCGGCGCCGTCCCGGCCACCCGCCCGCCGGGGCGCCGCGGCGTCGCCCACCTGTCCCGTGGACGCCACGGCCAGCGGCAGTGCGATCACGGCCACCACGATGCCCGCCAGGGCGAGCAGACGAAGCCTTCGGGAGTCGGGCCCGCCGCGGTGCGGCGACCGTGTGCGGCCGCCCCCAGAAATGCGCAGCATGTAGCGGAAGATAACGATCGCGGGCGGGCGGAAGCCGTGTCCGCGCCGGACACTCCTACAACTCGGGTGCGCTCACACCCGTACGAGTGAGGGCGTCGACCACGGCGTCCACCACCGCCTCCACGTCGGGCACCCAGGGCGAGGCCGAGCCGGGCAGCGGGGCACGCTCCCAGCGGACGGCGCCCTGACCGGTCTCGGACGGCGGCAGGGCGATGTAGCCGCCCTCCCCGTGGAAACGCAGGGAACCGGGCACGAAGTCCTTGGCGTAGAGCAGTTCGCCGAGCTGCTCCATGGAGTACGGCTTGACGAGCACCGCCCAGCGGGTGGGCGAGGCGACCACCGGGCCGAGGCGCATGCCCCGCCGGTCGAGGAGGTCGAGGGCGCGGGCCGCCGCGGGCGCCGGCAGGCTGACCGCGCAGGGCGCCGTACCGCCGGTGGCGAGGACGATCGGCGCGGCCGGCCGGTTGGCCCACCACCAGCGCACCATGCGCGCGTCGGTGGTGGCCGCGAGCAGACCGGGGTCGAAGGGGTGGGCGCCGGGCACCGTGCACTCCGGGTCCGGGCAGGCGCAGCGCGCCCGGCCCTGCGGGTCCGGAGCCACACCCGGGAGTACCGGCCACTGCCATTCCGTCGCGAAGGTCAGGGCCGCGCTGATCGGCTCAGGCCTCCCGTCGTTCCGCCTGGACAGGAGCCTGCGTCGCCTTCCGAGGATCTCGCGCATGAGCGCTCGTTCCTTTCCGTTGCACCGCTGGCAACACCGTGGACCACATCACACCATGTGTCGATCACTGCACTGTGCGTACCTGTTGGCGCATCACACCCCCGCGCACGGCAGGGGGACCCCAGGGGTCGATCGTCGGCCGCGTCCTCAGTGCGTCCATCGGAGCACGGGTGCGGCGCGGGGGTGGCGAAGTATGGCGTTTTGCCGTCGCGCGTGTTTCTCTCCGCCTCCGCCACGGGAGGATGGGGCTCGGCCGTCGATGGTTATGACGTCCGGGTCCGGCGCCAGGTTCCGGGTGGCCCCCAACCACCCCTGGCCTTCATCGAGTACGTACCCATCACGACCGTTGTGACGCTCCGTGGAACGACGCCAGTCGACCGCAAAGAGCCGTTACCCGAGGCAGTTTTAGGCCAACTTGGTAGTAAGGCAAGGGTTTCGAGAGAAAGCCACTTCAAACCCATGGACACCAGGAATCCCCGCAGGACAATGCTGGACATCCCCTCACGAGTGCGTGTACATGTGGAGACACTGCTAGCGGCGCAGAATGACATGGGGGTTTGCGATGCTTCTGAGCAATACGCACCGGTCTGAAGGCCGGACGCCATGAGCGCCCCCCATCCGCCGAAAGTGGCCGGAATCGATCCAACGGTTCCCACGCCCGCACACACTGTCGCGCCCGCACTCCCCGCCCCGGACGCCGCCCACGCCCCGGACGCCGCGCCTCCGGTCAGGAGCACCCCCGCTCCCACCGGCCCCGCCCCCGGGACGCTGCTCCAGGACCGGCTGGCCGGCTGGGTCTCGGACCTCACGACCCTCCACGAACTGACCGAACGCCTGTCCGCGACGAACGCGCTCGAGCCCGCCCTCCAGGAGCTGCTGCGCGCCGGTTCCGCCCTCGTCGGCGCCCGCCGCGGCCTGGTCGCCCTGGAGCCCGCCGACGGGCTCGGTCCCCGCACCACCGCAGGCCTCGGTCTCGGCCGCGCCGATCTCGGCCACCTGGAGACCGTGCCGCGTGACGCCCTGCCCCACGGCACCCTCCTCGACGCCGGCCGGGGCACCGGCGCGCACGACGGGATCGCCCACCCCGACCTCTTCGCCGAGGACGGTCTGGACCCCCGCCACCGCGAGGTGGCCGCGCGCCTCGGCTACGCCGCCAGCTACGCCCTGCCCCTGTCCACCGGGCCGGCCGGTCACCTCGGTGCCGCCGTCTGGCTCTACGACGAGCCCGCCGAGCCGGACGAGCGCCGCCGCCACCTGGCCGGCCTCTACGTCCGGCACGCCTCGGAGCACCTGGCCCGGCTGTTGGAAGTCGAGCGCACGCGCGCGTGCATGGCCACCATCACCGAGGAACTGCTCCCGTCCCGGCTGCCCCGGGTGGCCGGCGTCCAGCTCGCCGCCCGGCACCGCACCTCCCCGCGCGGCGGCGGCGACTGGTACGACGCGCTGCCGCTGCCCGACGCGGCCCTCGGCCTCTCCGTCGGCTCGGTCACCGGATCCGGGCCCAGCGCCGTGGCCGCCATGGGCCGGCTGCGCGCCTCCCTGAGGGCCTACGCCGTGATGGAGGGCGAGGATCCGGTCGCCGTGCTGTCCGACCTGGAGCTGCTGCTGCGGCTGACCGAGCCCGCGCGTTCGGCCACCGCGCTGTTCGCATACTGCGAACCGGCGCTGCGCCGGGTCACCCTGGCCGGTGCCGGGCACAGCCCGCCGCTGCTGATCGGCGAACGGCGCACCGAGTTCGCCGAGACCTCCGTCTCCGCGCCGCTCGGCATGCTCGCCTGCTGGGAGGCGCCCAGCGTGGAGGTCCAGGCCGAGGCGGGAGACACCGTCCTGCTCTACACCGACGGGCTGCTGCACCGTACCGGCGACCCATTGGACCGAGCCTTCGCCCGGCTGCACGCGGCGGCCGCGAGCATCCCGCGCGCGCTGCGCCACGACCCCGAGGCGGTCACCGACCACGTGCTGCGGACCGTGCTGCCGGACGGCCGGGACACGGCGGACAGCCCGGAGGACGTGGTCCTGCTCGCCGCCCGCTTCGACTGAGCACAGCCGTCACCCGGCGTGGCCGGGCCCCGACCGGTCGGCATGACCGGCCATAACAGCCGTTCCGGCCCCGGGCCCCTTCCGGTGCGACCGTACGATGATGGAGGTCCCCGCTCGGCCACAAGCAGGAGCGTCGCGGGCCCCGGGGGAGATCACATGGCGTATCGAGGAGGATCACGTGGCCGACGAGCTCAACCCGGCTGTCACCGACGAGGCTGCTACCGCAGCGGGTCCGGAAGCCGAGGCCGAGGAGCCCATCAAGCAGCGGAAGAACGGCCTGTACCCGGGCGTCTCCGACGAGCTGGCCGAGAACATGCAGTCCGGGTGGGCCGACACGGAGATGCGTGATCTGCGGCCCGTCCCGCAGGCCGCCGAGACCGCGCGCCGCCGCGCCGCGCTCTCCGCGCGCTTCCCCGGCGAGCGTCTGGTCGTCCCCGCGGGCAACCTGAAGACCCGCTCGAACGACACGGAGTACGCCTTCCGCGCCTCCGTCGAGTACGCCTACCTCACCGGCAACCAGACCGAGGACGGCGTCCTCGTCCTGGAGCCCACCGCCGGCGGGCACAAGGAGACGATCTACCTCCTGCCTCGCTCCGACCGCGAGAACGGCGAGTTCTGGCTGTCCGGCCAGGGCGAGCTGTGGGTGGGCCGCCGCCACTCGCTCACCGAGTCCGAGGCGCTCTACGGCATCCCGGCCGCCGACGTGCGCGAGCTGGCCGACCGGCTGCGCGAGGCCACCGGCCCGGTGCGGGTCGTGCGCGGCCACGACGCCGGCGTCGAGGCCGCCCTGACCGACAAGGTCACCGCCGAGCGCGACGAGGAGCTGCGCGTCTTCCTCTCCGAGGCCCGGCTGGTCAAGGACGAGTTCGAGGTCGGCGAGCTGCAGAAGGCCGTCGACTCCACGGTCCGCGGCTTCGAGGACGTGGTGAAGGTCCTCGACAAGGCCGAGGCGACGAGCGAGCGCTACATCGAGGGCACGTTCTTCCTCCGCGCGCGCGTGGAGGGCAACGACATCGGCTACGGCTCCATCTGCGCGGCCGGCCCGCACGCCTGCACGCTGCACTGGGTGCGCAACGACGGCCCGGTGCGCTCCGGCGACCTGCTCCTGCTGGACGCCGGTGTGGAGACGCACACGCTGTACACCGCCGACGTCACGCGCACGCTGCCCGTCAACGGCACCTACAGCGAGATCCAGAAGAAGATCTACGACGCCGTGTACGAGGCCCAGGAGGCCGGCATCGCGGCGGTGAAGCCGGGCGCCAAGTTCCGTGACTTCCACGACGCCGCCCAGCGCGTGCTCACCGAGCGGCTCGTCGAGTGGGGCCTGGTCGAGGGCCCGGTCGAGCGCGTCCTCGAGCTGGGCCTGCAGCGCCGCTGGACGCTGCACGGCACGGGTCACATGCTCGGCATGGACGTCCACGACTGCGCGGCCGCCCGTACCGAGACCTACGTGGACGGCACGCTGGAGCCGGGCATGGTCCTCACCGTCGAGCCGGGCCTGTACTTCCAGGCCGACGACCTGACGGTCCCGGAGGAGTACCGGGGCATCGGTGTCCGCATCGAGGACGACATCCTCGTCACCGAGGACGGCAACCGGAACCTCTCGGCGGGCCTGCCGCGCCGCTCCGACGAGGTCGAGGCGTGGATGGCGGCCCTGAAGGGCTGACCCCACCCGCAAGCCGCCGATGGCCGGGCACCCCTGCGGGTGCCCGGCCATCGGCGGTGCAGAGGGCCTACGGCCGGAAACCGGCTCCCAGGGCTCCGGGTGCGCACGGTTTCACGCAGGGGCGGCACCCCTGGCCGCGCGGACCGGATCGGCTCCCGTCATGCCGTGAGCAGGGAAGGGTCCCGCTTCCACTTGAGGATCTTGTCGAAGCTGACCACGGTCCCGCCCCGCCCCGGCTTGCCGCCGATGTGCACGTGATCGGCGAGTTCCCTGATCAGACAGAGCCCGCGGCCGTGCTCCGCGTCCGAGTGCGCGGGCCGGAGATCCTGGGCGACGGGGAAACCGGGCCCCGAATCGGCCACCTCGATCCGGCACTTCTCACCGTCGAGGTAGGCGGTCACCCGGTACGCCTCCGAGCAGCCCGCGGGCGCGCCGTCCCCACCGTGCTCGACGGCGTTGGCGCAGGCCTCGCTGAGGGCGACGGACAGGTCGTAGGAGACGTCCGGGTCGACGCCCGCGGTCTCCATCGTGCCGATGAGCAGCCGGCGCGCGAGCGGAACGCTGGCGGCCTCGCGACGCAGATGGAGTGACCACCAGATGCTCATGCTCCAGCCTCCTGGCCGCGGCTCGACATACCGTTACCTATTGCCGCGCGTGCCCGGCCGTAAGCACACCGTTCACGTGACGCCGCCCATAGGACGATGCGTTCTGGACGGAAACGATGTATGGAAGATCCGATTCCGGCGGAACGGGATCTTCCGGTCACGTCGGAGGCGTACCCACGGTGACCGAATTCGGCGACCTGCCGCGTGGCGCGAGCGGGTCCAGTGCGATGATGACCCCGCCATGACTGCCCCCCACCCCCGCACGGCACCCCCCGGAGCCGGGCTCCGGATGCTACGGGCCGCGGTGTTCGCCGCGGTCTGTGTCGTGCTGGCCGCGGCCGGGCACACACTGGCCTCCTGCGCGCGCCTGCCCCTGTGGACGCTCGGCGCGGGATTCCTGGGCTCCTTGCTGCTCGTGGCACCGCTCGCCGGGCGCGCGCGCTCGCTGCCCGGGATCGTCGCGCTCCTCGCGCTCGGCCAGACCGTGCTGCACACGCTGTTCGGACTGGGCCAGCACGGGACCGCGGCCGCGATGTCCATGGGCCCGATGAACACGCCGGCGAGCGACGGCGCGCTCGTCGAGCAGGCCGCCCGGCTGCTGTGCGGGTCCAGCGCCTCGGCGCTCACCCCCGGGCACGCCTACCGGCTCCTGCTCGACGCGCACCTCATCGACTCCTCGGGCAATCCGGCGGGCGCCATGCCGGCCATGCACCACATGACCGCCGGCTCCGGCGGCACGTCGGCGGCACTGCTGCCCTCCGTGCCGATGGTCCTCGGTCACGTCCTCGCGGCCGTCGTGACCGGCTGGCTGCTGCGCCGGGGCGATCTGGCCGTGCTGCGGCTGATCGAGCTGTCGGCGCACGGAGTCACGGAGGGGGCGCTCGTGCGCTCCCTGCGCGCCGCGCTCGCGCTGACCCGCGCACTGTGCGCCGGGCTGCCGCCGGCGGCCGGACCGCGCCCGCGCGCCCGCCGCGCCGCCCGCGACGAACCGCCCGCCCCGCACACCACCGCACTCCAGCACACGGTGATCCGGCGCGGCCCGCCCGCCGCCGCGTTCCTCCTCGCCGCCTGACACGACGCGAGCACCACCGCACCGGGGCCGGAAACGGACGAGCCGGACGGGAGGGGCCGCCGTCGTGCGGCACGCGCGCGTGCGCACATCACCTCAGTGGCACAGCGAACGGCACCGCCACGCGCACGCGTACTCCCGATCACCACCGGAACCCACCCGAAGTGGAGTGCTCCCTGCCATGAAGGCTTCTCGTATCGCCGCCGCCACCGCCGTCGCGGGCTCGGCCGTCCTCGCCCTGTCCGGCACCGCCTTCGCGCACGTCAGCGTGCAGCCCGAAGGACCCGCGGCCAAGGGCGGCTACGCGGTCGTCGACTTCAAGGTCCCCAACGAGCGTGACGACGCCTCGACCGTCAAGCTCGAGGTGAACTTCCCCGCCGACCACCCGCTGGCCTCGGTCATGCCCCAGCCGCTGCCCGGCTGGAGCGTGAAGGTCACCAAGTCCAAGCTGGACAAGCCGCTGACCATGCACGGGGAGAAGATCGACGAGGCCGTCACCAAGGTCACCTGGACCGCCGACGGCAAGGGCGTCGAGCCCGGCTACTTCCAGAAGTTCCCGCTCTCCATCGGCGCCCTGCCCGAGGACACCGACCAGCTCGTGTTCAAGGCGGTCCAGACGTACTCCGACAAGGAGGTCGTGCGCTGGATCGAGGTGCCGCAGGAGGGCCAGGACGAGCCCGACAACCCGGCCCCGGTGCTGGAGCTGTCCGCCGCCGCCGACGACCACCACGGCACCTCGGCCGCCGCCGCCGACGACGCCGACAAGACCGACAGCAAGAGCGGGCAGACCGCGGCCGCCGACGAGGACGCGAAGAGCGGCAGCGACACCACCGCGCGCGTGCTCGGCGTGGTCGGCATCGTCATCGGTGCCGCGGGCGTGGCCTACGGCGTCCTCGCGGGCCGCCGCCGGACCGCCTGATCACCGTTCCGCACGCGCACCGGGGGTCGTGCGACCCTTTCGTACGACCCCCGGTGCGCGCCGGAGTTCTCACATCTGGGACATTTTTCCATGCGCAAGAAGACGTTCGCCGCGGCCGCGCTGCTCGCCGCCGCCTCCCTGACCCTCTCCGCCTGCGGCAGCGGTGACGACACCACATCACCGGTCTCCGTGGTCTCCGAGGAGTCCGACTCGGGCAAGGCCGCGACCATCCTCGACCAGCCGTTCGTGAAGCCGGACCTGGTCCTGACCGACACGCACGGCAAGAAGTACGACCTGCGCGCCGAGACCAAGGGCCACCCCACCCTGGTCTACTTCGGCTACACGCACTGCCCCGACATCTGCCCGACGACGATGAGCAACATCGCCGTCGCCAAGAAGGCGCTGCCCAAGGCCGAGCAGGACGATCTCAGGGTCGTCTTCGTCACCACCGACCCCGACCGCGACACCCCCGCCGAGCTGGGCAAGTGGCTCAAGGGCATCGACCCCCAGTTCACCGGCCTGACCGGCGACTTCGCCACCATCCAGGCCGGCGCCCGCTCGCTGGGCATCTCCATCGAGCCGACGACGAAGGACAAGAACGGCAAGGCCGTCTCGGTGCACGGCACCCAGGTCATCGCCTTCTCACCGAAGACCGACGGCGGCTACGTCCTCTACGGCGAGGACACCACCGTCGACGACTACACCAAGGACCTGCCCAAGCTCGTCGAGGGAGCCAAGCCGTGAGGCGTGCCGTCCTGCCGGCGGCCGCCCTCGCCGGCGCCCTGGCCCTCACGGGCTGCGGCTCCGGTCCGGAACCGGACTCCGGCTCGGGCACCTCGAAGGCCGAACTGTCCGTGAGTGCGGTGTACATGCCCCAGCCGGTCTCCGCCGACATGGCCGCCGGGTTTATGACGATCACCAACCAGGGCGGCGCGAAGGACGCGCTGACCTCGGTCAGCAGCGACGTCGCCGGCCGGGTCACCATGCACAGCACCGTCGGCGGAGCCATGCGGGAGAAGACCTCCTTCTCGATACCCGCCCACGGCCGGCTGGTCTTCCGAAGCGGCGCCAACCACCTGATGTTCGAGGAGCTGAAGCGCACGCCGAAGCAGGGCCAGCACCTGACCCTGAAGCTCACGTTCGCCGAGTCCGGGCCCCTCACCGTCGAGATGCCGGTGAAGTCCGCCACGTACAACCCGTCGACCGGACACTGAGGGAGGGACCACCTTGACGCGGACCATCACCCCCCGCCTGCGCACCCTGGTGCTGCTGCTCATCGCCGTCACCGGCGCGCTGCTCGCGGGCGCCGGTCCGGCCGCCGCGCACGCCGCGCTGACCGGCAGCGACCCCGCGCAGGGGGTGGTGGTCGACAAGGCACCCACCCAGGTGTCGCTCACCTTCTCCGAGAAGGTGGCCATGAACGACGACTCGCTGCAGGTCCTCGACCCCAAGGGCGCGAAGGTCCAGGTCGGCTCGCCGGTCAACGTGAGCGGGACCACGTACGCCGTGAAACTCAAGAGCGGCCTGGCCAAGGGCACCTACACGGTCGGCTACCAGGTCGTCTCGGCGGACAGCCACCCGGTCGCCGGTGCCTACACCTTCTCCATCGGGGCGCCCTCGCAGACCGTCGTCTCCGGCGTCGGCACGACAGCGGGCGACACGGCCGTCGGCCGGCTCTACTCCCTGGGGCGGTACGTCTCCTACGCCGGCTTCATCGTGCTGGCGGGCGGCGCCGCCTTCGTGCTGGCCTGCTGGCAGCGCGGCTCGGGCGTACGGGCCCTGCAGCGGCTGGTGGTCGGCGGCTGGCTGACGCTCACCGCGTCCACGCTCTGGCTGCTGCTCCTGCGCGGCTCCTACACCTCCTCCGGGAAGTTCGGCGACGTCTTCGACCTGAACCTGCTCGGCCAGGTGCTGCAGACCAAGACCGGCGCCGCGCTGGTCTCACGGCTGCTGCTGCTCGCCGCCGCCGCGCTGTTCATCGCCGTCCTCTTCGGCGCCTACGACCGGCGGGAGGAGGCCGAGGAGAAGCGTGACCTGACCTTCGGGCTGACCGTCGGCGGAGTGGTCGTCGCCGCCGGACTCGCGGCGAGCTGGGCCATGGCCGAGCACGCCTCCACCGGGCTCCAGCCCGGCATCGCCATGCCCGTCGACGTGCTGCACCTACTGGCCGTCGCCGCCTGGCTGGGCGGCCTCACCGCCCTGCTCGTCGCCCTGTACCGGGCGCCCGCGGACACTCCGGTCGAGGCCGCCGCCGTCCACCGCTTCTCCCGCCTCGCCTTCGCCTCCGTCCTCACCCTGGTCGCCACCGGCACCTACCAGTCCTGGCGGCAGCTCGGCTCCTGGCCGGCGTTCACCGAGACCCGGTACGGGCAGCTGCTGCTGGTCAAGATCGCACTGGTGGCCCTGCTGGTCGGCATCGCCTGGATCTCCCGGCGATGGACGGGGCGGCTCACGGACCCGGTCACCGAAGCCGGACACACCGAGCAGCCCGTGAAGGAACCCGTCCCCGCACCGGAGTCCGCCGGCCAGGACGCCGCCCTGGGCGACGGCGAGCGCGCCGCCCAGCTCGCCCGGCAGCGGGCCGCGGTGGACACCGCCCGGCAGAAGCGGCAGCGGGACGCCGACCCCAACCGCTTCGGACTGCGCCGCTCGGTGCTCACCGAGGCCGGCGTCGCGCTCGTGCTGCTCGCCGTCACCACCTGGCTGACCCAGACCGAGCCCGGCCGCACCGAGCTGGACGCCAGGGCGGCCTCCTCGTCCTCCTCCAGTTCCTCGTCGTCCTCGTCCGGCGCACTGACCCTGGACATGCCCTTCGACACCGGCGGCACCGACGGCAAGGGCCTGGTCCGGATCGACTTCGACCCCGCGCGCGTGGGCGGCAACGAGATGCACGTCTACGTCCAGCGGCCCAACGGACGCGCCTTCGACGTCCCCGAGGTGAAGGTCGCCCTCACCCTCACGGCGAGGAAGATCGGACCGCTCCCCGTGACCCCGGACCACATCACCACCGGCCACTGGGCCGCGAGCGGGGTGCAGATCCCCATGGCGGGCGACTGGAAGGTCGCCGTGACCGTGCGGACCTCCGACATCGACCAGGTGACCGTCTCCAAGAACGCGCAGATCGGCTGAACCACACCATGCCCGACCAGTCCCTTCCCGAGACCCGCACGCCCGGCTCCCCGGCGCGCGAGCCGCACGCCCACGAGGGCACCGCCGACGGTCACCGTGGTGTCTCCCGGCGCGCACTGCTCGGCACCGCCGGTGCCACCGGGCTGGTGCTCGGCGCGGCAGGCGGTGCCGTGGGATACGCCTCCGCGCCCGCCCAGGCCACTGCGCTGACCTCGGTGGGCACCGGCCGGGCGATGTTTCACGGGAAACATCAGTCCGGCATCACCGAGGGTCTCCAGGCCCGCGGCCACCTCGTCGCCTTCGATCTCGCGGCGGGCGCGGGCCGCAAGGAAGCGGCGGCCCTGCTCCGCCGCTGGTCGGCGACGGCCGAGCGGCTGATGTCGGGTGAGGCCGCCCCCCACGGCGACACCGGCGTGGCCCAGGACGCGGGACCGTCCTCGCTGACGATCACCTTCGGCTTCGGCCACGGCTTCTTCGGGCGGACCGGCCTGGAGAAGCAGCGGCCGACGGCCCTGGACCCGCTGCCGGACTTCTCCTCCGACCACCTCGACAAGGCGCGCAGCGACGGCGACCTGTGGGTGCAGATCGGCGCCGACGACGCCCTCGTCGCCTTCCACGCCCTGCGCGCCATCCAGAAGGACGCCGGTCACGCAGCCCGTGTCCGCTGGCAGATGAACGGCTTCAACCGCACCCCTGGCGCCACCGCGCACCCCATGACGGCCCGCAACCTCATGGGCCAGATCGACGGCACCCGGAATCCCAAGCCCGCCGACGCCGACTTCGACCGGCGGATCTTCGTGCCCGCCTCGGCGGAGCCCGCGTGGATGGCGAACGGCTCCTACGCGGTCGTCCGCCGCATCCGCATGCTGCTCGACGACTGGGAGACGCTGTCGCTCGCCGCCCAGGAAGCGGTCATCGGGCGCCGCAAGGACACCGGGGCCCCGCTGTCCGGGGGCGACGAGACGACGCCGATGGACCTGGACAAGACCGACGCCAAGGGCGAGTTGGCCGTTCCCATCAACGCCCACGCCCGGATCACCCGGCCCGACCGCAATGGCGGCGCGGCCATGCTGCGGCGCCCGTTCTCCTACCACGACGGCATCGACCAGGACGGCACGCCGGACGCCGGGCTGCTCTTCGTCTGCTGGCAGGCGGACCCGCTGCGCGGCTTCGTACCGGTGCAGCGCAAGCTCGACCGGGGTGACGCCCTGTCGAGGTTCATCCGGCACGAGGCCAGCGGCCTGTTCGCGGTGCCCGGCGGCGCGGCCGAGGGAGAGTACGTGGGACAGCGGCTCCTGGAGGGCTGATTGCGGCCGGAGGACCACCCTTCCGAGGTTTCAAACCACCCGGTCGAGTGGCGTCGATGAGACACGGAAGCCCCTCGCCCCGGCGCCCATTAGGGTGAGGACATGCCAGCGAGCTATGCGTATCTCGGTCCCGAAGGCACCTTCACCGAAGTCGCCCTGCGCACGCTTCCGGAGGCCGCCACCCGGGAGCTCATGCCGTACGTGTCGGTGCAGTCCGCGCTGGACGCGGTGCGGGCCGGCGAGGCCGAGGCCGCGTTCGTGCCGATCGAGAACTCCGTCGAGGGCGGCATCACCACCACCCTGGACGAGCTGGTCGCGGGTGAGCCGCTGACGATCTACCGCGAGGTGCTGCTGTCGATCACCTTCGCGCTGCTGGTCCGGCCGGGCACCCGGCTGGCGGACATCAAGACGGTCTCCGCGCATCCGGCGGCCCAGCCCCAGGTGCGCAACTGGCTCAAGGCGAACCTCCCGGACGTCCACTGGGAGTCGGCCGCCTCGAACGCGGACGCCGCGCGCCTGGTCCAGGAGGGCCAGTACGACGCCGCCTTCGCGGGCGAGTTCGCCGCCGCCCGGTACGGCCTGGAGGCCCTGGAGACCGGGATCCACGACGCGGAGAACGCGCAGACCCGCTTCGTTCTCGTCGGCCGTCCGGCCCGGCCCGCGGCACCGACCGGCGCCGACAAGACCTCGGTGGTGCTGTGGCAGCGGGACGACCACCCCGGCGCCCTGCGCGACCTGCTGGGCGAGTTCGCCACCCGGGGCATCAACCTCATGCTGCTGCAGTCCCGGCCGACCGGCGCCGGCATCGGCAACTACTGCTTCTGCATCGACGCCGAGGGGCACATCTCCGACCGGCGGATGGCCGAGGCGCTGATGGGACTGAAGCGAATCTGCCTCCAGGTGCGGTTCCTCGGCTCCTATCCGCGCGCCGACATCCGCCCCGGCGAGGCCCGGGCCACTTCGCCTGGCACGTCGGACGAGGAGTTCGTGGCGGCCGCGGACTGGGTGGCGCGCTGCCAGGACGGCCGGTTCTGAGGCGGCCGTAGACTGCTTCGGGTCAGTCCTACCTGCATATCTTCGTTATCCACAGAAGTTATCCACAGGCTCGCTTCTCGACCTGGGGACAAGTCGACAAGGGCGGGCGATCCCGTCGACAAATCGCCCTGGAAGTCCCCCTTGCGGCCACTGCCCCGCACGTCACCCTTCGTCCACCCGTTTCCTTTGGTTCATCTTTTGGGGCGACCCCCTTCCACTCGAAAGTAGGCGTCACCCCTGCTCGGGACAAGAATTTCTTCGCCGGGCCGAAACTTCCGGAGTGATCAATTCCGGAATCCACAGACTTTCCGCACAGCCTGTGGATAACTCTCCCAGCGGCCCGGATCGCTGTGGACAACGGTCCCTCCAAGTCCCGCCGTCCACAAGGAAATCCGGTCAACCGGGAATCCGCCGACTGCCTCGTTCCAGGGATTGAGACACCTTTTCTTGACACCCTCCACCACTCCGCGCAATTGCCCTGAAACGGTACGTAAGGGGCGAGTCGCAATAGTGAGTCGTGACCTGCGAGCTCGCACCGGTAGCCTTGCTCGCGTGATTGACCTTCGCCTGCTCCGTGAGGACCCCGACCGTGTGCGCGCGTCCCAGCGCGCCCGTGGAGAGGACGTCGCGCTCGTCGACTCCCTCCTGTCTGCCGACGAACGGCGCAGGTCCTCCGGCGTCCGCTTCGACGAGCTGCGCGCCGAGCAGAAGTCGCTCGGCAAGCTGATCCCCAAGGCCACCCCGGAGGAGAAGGCCGAGCTGCTGGCACGCGCCGAACAGCTCAAGGCCGACGTCAAGGCCGCCGACGCCGAGCGCGACGCGGCCGACACCGAGACCCAGCAGTTGCTCCAGCAGCTCGGCAACCTCGTCCACCCCGACGTGCCCGTCGGCGGCGAGGAGGACTTCGTCACGCTGGAGACGCACGGCACCATCCGCGACTTCGGCGCCGAGGGCTTCGAGCCCAAGGACCACCTGGAGCTCGGTCAGGTGCTCGGCGCGATCGACGTCGAGCGCGGCGCCAAGGTCTCCGGCTCCCGCTTCTACTTCCTCACCGGTGTCGGCGCCATGCTGGAGCTGGCCCTGGTCAACGCGGCCCTCGCCCAGGCCACCGCGGCCGGCTTCACCCCGATGCTGACCCCGGCGCTGGTCCGCCCGCAGTCCATGGCGGGCACCGGCTTCCTCGGCCAGGCGGCCCAGGACGTCTACCACCTCGACAAGGACGACCTGTACCTGGTCGGCACCTCCGAGGTCCCGCTCGCGGCCTACCACATGGACGAGATCATCGACGCCGACAAGCTGCCGCTGCGGTACGCGGGCTTCTCGCCCTGCTTCCGTCGCGAGGCCGGCTCGCACGGCAAGGACACGCGGGGCATCTTCCGCGTGCACCAGTTCGACAAGGTCGAGATGTTCTCCTACGTGACTCCCGAGGACTCCCAGCAGGAGCACAAGCGCCTGCTGGAGTGGGAGAAGCAGTGGCTGACCTCGCTGGAGCTGCCCTTCCGCGTCATCGACGTCGCATCCGCCGACCTCGGCGCCTCGGCCTCCCGTAAGTACGACTGCGAGGCATGGATCCCGACCCAGGGCAAGTACCGCGAGCTGACCTCGACCTCGGACTGCACCGAGTTCCAGTCGCGTCGCCTGTCGATCCGCATGCGCGACGGCAAGCAGGTCCGCCCGCTGGCCACCCTCAACGGCACCCTGTGCGCCGTACCGCGCACGATCGTGGCGATCCTGGAGAACCACCAGCAGGCCGACGGCTCCGTCTGGGTCCCCAAGGTGCTGCGCCCGTACCTGGGCGGCCGGGAGGTCCTGGAGCCGGTCGCCAAGTGAGCGCCGGATTCCCCTTCCGACTGATCGCGACCGACCTCGACGGAACGCTCCTGCGCTCCGACGAGTCGATCTCGCGGCGCACCCGTGACGCGCTCGCCGCGGCCACCGCGGCGGGCGCGGCCCACATCGTCGTCACCGGCCGCGCGGTCCCCTGGACCCGTCACATCCTGGACGACCTCGGCTACGACGGCCTCGCCGTCTGCGGCCAGGGCGCCCAGGTGTACGACGCCGGCGCGCACCGCCTGCTCACCTCGGTCACCCTGGACCGGCAGCTCGCGGGTGTGGCCCTGGCGAAGCTGGAGGCGGAGGTGGGCCCGCTGTACCTGGCGGCGAGCCGGGACGGTCTGGAAGGCGAGGTGCTGGTGGGCCCGGGCTACGCGGTCACGGGCAACCTCCCCGCCACCCCGTTCACGGACGCGGCCGACCTGTGGTCCGCCCCGCTGAACAAGGTCTACATACAGCATCCGACGCTCGGCGACGACGAGCTGGCGGACGTGGCCCGGCGCGTGGCCGGCGGTTTCGTCACGGTGGCCATGGCGGGCGCGGGCATCGTGGAGCTGCTGCCGCTCGGCCTGTCCAAGGCCACGGGCCTCTCCCTGGCCGCCCGCCGCCTGGGCCTGAAGGCCGCCGACACGATCGCCTTCGGCGACATGCCCAACGACATCCCGATGTTCGCCTGGGCCGCCCACGGCGTGGCCATGGCCAACGCCCACGAGGAACTCAGGGCAGTGGCGGACGAGGTCACCACCTCCAACGAGGAGGACGGCATCGCGGCGGTCCTGGAACGCCTGCTCCCCTAGCCCACCGCTCCCCGCGCCCCCGTCAGGGGCGCGGGGAGCCGCCCTCCAAACCCCGCCGACGTTCCAGGGGCGCGGGGAACTGCGCGACAAACCACAACGACGCCGCAACCCAACCACGGCCCCCGGGCCTTACGGCGCAGCCCTCAGGAAAACCCCGGGCCGCCCTCCAAACCCCGCCAACATTCCAGGGGCGCGGGGAACTGCGCGACAAACCACAACGACACCGCAACCCGCCCACAGCCCCAAGCCCCACGGCGCAGCCCACGGGAAACCCCGCCGAACCACTCCAGATACCGCAAACCGAGAATCCGCCCGAGTCCCAGTGACAACGTCTCGCGGAGGATGCACGAATCGAACGTGCGCGGGCTTTCACACCCGACCATGACTCGCCTCTGATCGAACGCAGCGCAAGCCAGTGCCTTACCGCTCGGCCAATCCTCCGGGTGGGCGGCCCACGCGAGAGCGACATCGCGTGCTCGAAGCGGCCGCCCCGGACAGCTCCCATGAGCTCTACGGAGATGTGGCGATCACTCCGGAGCCCGCCTCGGGCTGCCCTGACGGGAGCTGGGCGTACTGTCGTGCATGGACATCGCCCGGCTCCTCTCCCAGTCCGTGACGCCGGGTCCGTCCCGGCGGGTGGGGCACAACCACTCTGCCCCGCCCGGGATCTGGACGCCACCGAATTAGCCGGAGCCGTGTCCGGCCTACCGGCGCCGCCACTGCGCCGGCGCGCCTTGCTGAAGAACCACCCCGCGGGCGGCTCGTCCGACCGCCAGGGCCGCGGCTCCGGCGACTCGGCGCGCCAGCGGGCGGCGAGCATCCGGGCCCGCGCGGACGGCTCGGAGGTCTCCGCGGCCCGTACGAACGCCTCGTCCAGGACGGTCTCGTCCCAGTCGTCGCCCTCGGCCCGCCCGTCTCCGCCGTGCTCCGGTGTCCGCTCAGCCATCCGCGGCCTCCCAGCCGTACATCCGCTCCGTCCAGTGTGCCCGCGCGGAGGTGAAGGCCCCGTCAAGGACGACCGGGGCCCGCACGGGTCTACTCCTCGCCCGCCAGCTTCAGTGCCCGCAGCTTCTGGCCGGCGTACCAGGTGGCCAGGACCGTGACCACGACGAGCAGCACCGTGGCCGTCGTCAGCCCGACGTCGGAGGTCACCAGGTCACCTCCCGCGAGCTTCTGGGCGACGGCGAGCGACCACTGCTGGACGCTCAGCGTGCGCGCGCCCGGCACCAGGGAGCCGAACAGCGCCTCCCAGACGAGCGCGTAGACGAGCCCGAGGACCACCGCGTGCCGGGACACCGTGCCCAGCAGCAGGAACAGCGCCGAGTAGGCGATGGAGGAGACCAGCGCGGCCACCGTGTAGGCCACGGCGATCTGCTGGCCGTTGCCGTTGAGGATCAGGCCCGCGAGCATGGTCGGCACGGCGGAGAACACCATGGTCACCGCGATGGCGACGATCAGCTTGGTCAGGATGATCGTCGGCCGCTTCAGCGGCTTGGACAGCAGGTACACCACGGAGCCGTCGTCGATCTCCGGGCCGATCGCGCCCGTACCCGCGATGACACCGATGATCGGCACCATGGTGGCGAGCGCGAAGCCGCCCAGGACGTCGGCGGCCGTCTGGTCGTCGGCGCCGGTCAGGGCGCGTACCACCACGGAGATCACGAGGAGCAGCAGCGGCAGCGCGCCGAGAATGAGGGCCCGGCGGCGGCCGAGCAGGGCCCGGTAGGTGAGCCGGGCGACGGTGGGGTCGTACATCAGGGCCTCCTACGCCGCGACCAGGTACGAGAACACGGACTCGAGGGACTCGTCGGACGGCGAGACCGTGAGCAGCCGGATGCCGTGGTCCCGGGCGACCTTCGGCAGCAGCGCGGTGAAGCGGCCGAAGTCGACGGCCTGGACGCGCAGTGCGCCCTCGGCGACGTCCACCTCGATGCCGGCCGTCGACGGGTCGGCGATCAGCGCGGCCGCGAGGGCGCGGTCGTCGCTGGAGCGCACCAGGTAGCGGTGCGGCCGGTCGGTCATCAGGCGGCGGATCCTGCGGAAGTCGCCGCTGGCGGCGTGCCGTCCGGCGACGACCACCTCGATGTGCCGGGCGAGCTGCTCGACCTCCTCGAGGATGTGCGAGGAGAACAGCACCGTGCGGCCCTCGTCGCCCATCCGCCGCAGCAGATCCATGAGCTGCATGCGCTGGCGCGGGTCCATGCCGTTGAACGGCTCGTCGAGCAGCAGCAGGGAGGGGTCGTGGACCAGCGCGGAGGCCATCTTCACCCGCTGGCGCATGCCCTTGGAGTACGTGGAGATCTTCCGGTCCTGCGCGTACTCCATCTCGACCGTGGCGAGCGCCCGCTGGGCGGCCTTCGCTCCGAGTCCGTGCAGCTCGGCGTTGGCGACGACGAACTCGCGGCCGGTGAGGAAGTCGTACATCGCCTCCCGCTCGGGGACGATGCCGATGTGCTTGTAGATGGCCTCGTTGCGCCACACCGGCTGCCCGTCGAGGGTGACGGAGCCGGTGGAGGGGGCGAGGAAGCCGCCCATCATGTTGATGAGGGTGGACTTCCCGGCGCCGTTCGGGCCGAGCAGGCCGGTGACGCCGGGGCCGATGGTCATGGTGATGTCGTTGACGGCGACCACGTTGCCGAACCAGCGGGAGACGTGGTCGATGCTGAGGGTCGTCACAGCCCCACCTTCTTGTAGCGGCGGATCAGGAGGGCGTAGCACGCGGCGATCAGGCCGAGCACGACCAGGACGTACACCACGCCCTCGCCGCTGGACGGGCCGGTGCCGCCGGGGAAGCCGGAGCTGCCGCCGAGGAACGCGGACTGGACGCCGTCGACCAGGGTGACCGGCGAGAACAGACCGATCCACGGGACGGTACCGGTGCTGCCCTGCACATCGGCGATGGCCTGGAGCGTGGAGACGGCGCCGTAGGAGATGGTCAGCACGGCGATCACGGCGGCGATGCCGAAGCCGCGGCGCGGGGTGACGGCGGCGATGACCAGACCGATCCCGGCGAACAGCAGCGAGAGCAGGGCCACCGATACCAGCCCCTGGGCGAATTCCTTGGTCTGGTGCGCGAAGCCCATCTTGGCGAGCAGCGCGCCCGCGTACATCACCAGCAGGGGAGCGCCGGTGAGGACGAACAGGGCCGAGGCGAGCGCGGCGAACTTCGCCCGCACGTAGTCGGCGGTCTCGATGGGCCGCGAGAAGTACAGCGGCACGGTCTTGAAGCGCAGGTCGCGGGAGACGGACTGGGGCGCCTGCGAGGCGACGTACAGACTGATCACGGCCTGCATGACGATCGCCCAGCGGGTGTAGGCGTGGGCGAGCGGCAGTTCGTGCGCCTTGGTGGCCACCGCGACGGCCACCATGATGGCCGCGGGCACGCACATCACCACGAACAGCAGCATCGGCAGCACCTTGGACTTCACCGAGCGGCCGAGGCCGTAGGCGCCGCGCAGGGACTGCGAGTACAGCGAGCGGCGGGCGTAGCCGCGGCCCAGACGGGGGCCGTCGTAGCCGCGGTAGCCGATGTCGTGGATGCGGGACTGGTCGCCGCCGGCGGTCACCGGCGCGGGCTGCTCAACCGCCATGGCCGACGGCCTCCTTCCGCTGCTCGTCGCTGCTGGTGAACACCTCGGAGATGTGGTGCCGGCGCTGCTCCATGCGCACCAGACCGAGACCGAGGTCGGCGACGACGTCGCGCACCAGGTCGTACGTCTCCTCGCCGGGGGCGGTCAGCAGCAGGATGTGTCCGGCGCCCGGCAGGCCGCCGCCCTCGTCGTGGGTGTCCACCCCGCGCGCGTGGAGCGCCTCGCGGACCGCCCGGGTGCCGTCCGGGTGACCGTCGCTGTCGGTGACCTCGATCGCGAGGGTGGTCGTGGTCTGGGTGAAGTCGGTGGTGGAGCTGGAGCGCAGCAGCTTGCCGCCGTCGATGACGACGACGTGGTCGCAGGTGCGTTCCAGCTCGCCCAGCAGGTGCGACGTGACCAGGACCGAGATGCCGAAGTCGGTGTGGATGCGGCGGATCAGGCCGAGCATCTCGTCCCGGCCGACCGGGTCCAGGCCGTTGGTCGGCTCGTCCAGGAAGACCAGCCGCGGGTCGTGCACCAGGGCCTGGGCCAGCTTCACCCGCTGCTTCATGCCGGTGGAGTAGCCGCCGATGGGGCGGTAGCGCTCCTCGTACAGGCCGACGTGGCGCAGTGTGTCCGCGGTGCGTTCACGCGCGGCGGTGGGCGGCAGGCCGGACATGCGCGCCATGTGCACGACGAACTCGGTGGCCGAGACGTCGGGCGGCAGGCAGTCGTGCTCCGGCATGTAGCCCACCCGCTCGCGGATGGCGGCGCCCTCGGTGGCCACGTCGAGGCCCAGCACCGCGGCGCGGCCCTCCGTGGCGGGGGACAGACCCAGCAGGATCTTGATCAGAGTGGACTTGCCGGCGCCGTTGGCTCCGACGAGCCCGGTCACACCGGGTCCGATGTCCATGGACAGCCGGTCGAGCGCGGTCACCCGGGGGAACCGCTTGCTCAGGCTTTCGGTCGCGATCACAGTCACGCTTAGAAGGTAGTGACGCCGGCCATGCCGGTCGTCAGACCTCAGAGCCGTCTTCACGTCAGACTCGAGTAGGACGGGCCCCTGAGCGATCCCCTGCCCCGGACCTACCCGAGGGCCGCTCACCGGCCGTTGTCCACAGCCCTTGATCCACCCTATTGACGCCACCTCTAACAACTGTCACATTCACCAGTGTCAAGTTACGGACGCGTACCGCAGTCGACGGACGGGGCGGCATGACGACGGCAGCAAACAGCGAACTCTCCGCGGAACTGCGGGGATTCAGGCGAGTGCAGCGCCTCGCCTACGAGTGCGCGGAGGCGGTCGCGGCACGTCTGGAGCCCGGCGTCACCGAGCGTGAGGCGGCCCGGATGCAGCGCGACTGGCTGCGTGAGCGCGGGGTGCGGGACTGGTTCCACCTGCCGTTCGCCTGGTTCGGCGACCGCACGGCGTTCGTGAACTTCCGCCTGCCGCTGCAGTTCTTCCCGACCGACCGCCGGCTGGAGCCCGGGATGCCGTTCATCCTGGACATGGCCCCGGTGTTCGAGGGATGCACCGCGGACATCGGCTACTCGGGCTCGCTCGGCGTCAACCCGGTGCAGGACCGGCTGATGACGGATCTGGAGGCGCACCGCGCGCTGATTCTGCGGGAGGTGCGCGAGCGGCGTCCGCTGCGCGAGATCTACCAGGACGTGGACCGTCTCATGGTCCGCCAGGGCTACGCCAACCGGCATCGCGCGTATCCCTTCGGGGTGATCGCCCACAAGGTGGACCGGGTGAAGGCCCGCCGCTTCTCCCCGCATCTGTTCGGCTTCGGCACGCAGTCCCTCAAGGGGCTCGCCGCCGACGCCCTGCACGGCCACCGCGAGGGCTGGTCGCCCCTGTGGTCGCCGTACCGCTTCTCCGACCACCCGCCGCGGCCGGGTCTGTGGGCGGTCGAACCTCACCTCGGGTTCCGGGGTACGGGCGCGAAGTTCGAGGAGATCCTGGTGGTCACCGACTCCCGGGACCCCGGCGAGAGCGCCTTCTGGCTGGACGACGATCTGCCGCACGTGCGGCGCTGGGCGGAGGCGAAGTGACACTGAAGGGGGCGCGTGAGCGCCGGGTCCACACCGGCGGGGTCGAGCTGTGCGTGGCCGAGCTGGGCGATCCGCAGGCGCCCACGGTGGTGCTGGTGCACGGCTATCCGGACAGCAAGGAGGTCTGGTCGGAGGTGGCCGCCCGCCTCGCCGACCGCTTCCACGTGGTGCTGTACGACGTCCGGGGCCACGGCCGCTCCACGGCACCGAGGCCGCTGCGCGGCGGTTTCACCCTGCCCAAGCTCACCGACGACTTCATGGCCGTGGTGGACGCGGTGAGCCCGGACCGGCCGGTGCACCTGGTGGGCCACGACTGGGGCTCGGTGCAGTCCTGGGAGTTCGTCACGGTGGGCCGCACGGAGGGCCGCATCGCCTCCTTCACCTCCATGTCCGGGCCGTCCCTCGACCACTTCGGGCACTGGATCAACGCGCGCGTGAAGCGTCCGACGCCCCGCCGGGTGGGCCAGCTCCTCGGCCAGGGCGCCAAGTCCTGGTACGTCTACCTGCTGCACACCCCCGCCCTGCCGGAACTGGCCTGGCGGGGCCCGCTGGGCAAGCGCTGGCCCAGGATCCTGGAGCGGGCCGAGAAGGTCCCCGCCGGTGACTACCCGACCCCGTCCCTGCCCTCCGACGCCGCGCACGGCGCCTGGCTGTACCGGGACAACGTCCGTGCCCGCCTGCGCAGGCCCCGCCCCGACGCGTTCGCGCACGCACCCGTGCAGCTGATCACGCCCCTGGGCGACGCGTTCCTGTCGGAGCGGCTCTACGACGACCTGGACGCGTGGGTACCGCGGCTGACCCGCCGCACACTGCCCGCCAAGCACTGGATCCCCCGCACCCGGCCCGACCAGGTGGCGGCATGGATCGAGGAGTTCGTCACGAGCGTCGAGGGCGGCCGGCCGGAGCCGAGGGCCACCGGCCGCCACGCGGACCGGTTCGGCGGGCAGCTGGTGCTCGTCACCGGCGCGGGCAGCGGCATAGGCCGGGCCACGGCGTTCGCCTTCGCGGAGTCCGGGGCGCGGGTGGTGGCCGTCGACCGCGACGCCGAGGCGGCCGCCCGCACCGCGGAACTGTCCCGGCTGATCGGCGCCCCCGAGGCCTGGGCGGAGACGGCGGACGTCTCGGACGAGCAGGCCATGGAGAAGCTGGCCGAGCGGGTGCACAGCGCGTACGGCGTGCTGGACGTGCTGGTCAACAACGCGGGCATCGGCCTCTCGGGCTCCTTCTTCACCACGACCACCGACGACTGGCGCAAGGTCCTGGACGTCAATCTGTGGGGCGTCATCCACGGTTGCCGGCTCTTCGGCGCGCGCATGGCCGAGCGCGGGCAGGGCGGCCACATCGTCAACATCGCCTCGGCGGCCGCCTATCAGCCGTCCCGGGCGCTGCCCGCCTACAGCACCTCCAAGGCGGCGGTACTGATGCTCTCCGAGTGCCTGCGGGCCGAACTCGCCGGGCAGGACATCGGAGTCACGGCCATCTGCCCAGGGCTGGTCAACACCAACATCACCTCCACGGCCCGCTTCACCGGCGTCGACGAGGCGGAGGAACGCCGCCGTCAACAGCGCTCGTCCCGCCTGTACGGGCTGCGCAACTACCCACCGGAGAAGGTCGCGGACGCCGTCCTGGACGCGGTGACCCACAACAGAGCGGTGGTTCCGGTGACCCCGGAAGCCCGAGGCGCCCACCTCCTGTCCCGTTTCATGCCGGGGGCCCTGCGGAGGCTGGCCCGTGTGAACCCGAAACTGTGAGGCCCGACTGCCGGACCGGTCATGGGGACGGCTCAGCCGCCCAGCCGGCTTCCGGCGACCAGCCAAGGACGTCCGCATGACCGACCCGCCGCCCCGGAAGTCCTACCGAATCGAGGACTTGGCCCACCGTTCCGGCACCACGGTAAGAACCATCCGCGCCTACCAGGACAAGAACCTCCTCCCCCGCCCCCGGCGCCAGGGCCGGATCAACCTCTACTCCGACCTCCACCTCACCCGCCTCCGTCAGATCACCCATCTCCTCGACCGCGGCTACACCCTCGCCTCGATAGGGGAACTCCTGGACGCCTGGGACACCGGACGCGGCCTGGGCGGCGTGCTGGGCCTGGTCACGGAGGTGGAGGGCCCGTGGACCGACGAGCAACCGACCCGCATCACCCGCGCGGAACTCAACGCCCGCTTCGGCGGCGTCCCCGACGACGACGCGGTGACCGAGGCGCTCGAACTGGGCGTGCTCGAACCGGTGATGGACGACTCCGACACGTTTCTCGTGCCCAGCCCCCAAGAGCTGTACGTGGCGGTCGAGTTGCACTCCGCCGGGGTGCCTCTGTCGGCGATCGCGGGCCATCTGCGGGAGTTGCGCGGCGACATCGAGCACATCGCCGCGCGTTTCCTGGAGTTCACCACCGAGCACGTGTTCGCCCGCTACCTGGACGGCCCGTCCCACCGCACGGACGCGCACGCGGACGAGGCGGCCTCACTGGTGCGCCGGCTGCGCCCGCTGGCCCGACAGACGGTGGACGCCGAACTGGCCCGCGCCATGCGTTTGTTCGCTGTGCGCCACCTCCGCACCGGGCTCGCCGCCGGCAACCCGCCGAAGCCTTCGGAAGGCAAGCGCTGCGTCGAACTGCCCGCCGATGTGATCGGCGCCGTGGAAGCCCTGGTTGGCCGCGAGCAGACGTCCGCCTTCCTGGCCCTGGCCGCCGAACGAGAGCTCAGAGCAAGAGCTTTGGACAACATGATCACAAAGAGGCATCCGGACGCAGTAGTTGATCAAATCCCATGAATCGCCCTCCCGTTGTCCACAACTTTTTCAAATGGCCTGTGGATAACGCGAGTTGTCTGTGGACCAAACCTCACGGCGAAAACAACCTGCGTGATCCGCGTCTCTCCCGCACTCTGGAGCAATGGACGACAGACGCACCGTGAAGGTGTCGAAGTACCTCTCGAAACACCTCCGCCACCAGCCCGAGCGCATCGGCCTCACGCTGGACCCGGCCGGCTGGGTCGAGATCGACACACTGATCGCCGCGGCCGCCGCACACGGATTCCACTTCACCCGCGAGGAACTCGACCACGTGGTGGCCGCGAACGACAAGAAGCGCTTCGCCGTCGAGGGCACCCGGATCCGCGCCAGCCAGGGGCACAGCGTCGCGGTCGACCTCGGTCTGCCCCCCGCGCTCCCGCCGCCGTACCTCTACCACGGCACCGTCGCCCGCAACCTGGACGCGATCCGCGCCGAGGGCCTGCGGCCCATGAACCGGCACGACGTCCACCTGTCCGCCGACCGTGAGACCGCGACCCGGGTCGGCGCCCGCCGTGGCAGGCCCGTCGTGCTGGCCGTGGACGCGGGCGCCATGCACCGCGACGGCCACGTCTTCCACGTCAGCGCGAACGGGGTGTGGCTCACCCGGGCGGTGCCGCCCCGCTACCTGCGCTTTCCCGGCGCGCACTGACCTTCCGGCCGGCACCCCCGCGAAGGGCCCGCTCACCCCGTCGCACAGCAGCCACACACGGTGACCGATTTCGGCCGTTGGCGAGCCGCCCCCGTACGCTCGGACGCATGAGTCTGCGTCTGAGCACCGTGATCCTGCCGTACCGTCGCTGGAGCGAGGGCGGCCGTGCGGCCTGGGTACGGGCCGAGGAGCTCGGTTTCCACACCGCGTACACCTACGACCACCTGTCCTGGCGCAGCTTCCGCGACGGCCCGTGGTTCGGTGCCGTGCCGACCCTGACCGCCGCCGCGGGTGTCACCGACCGGCTGCGTCTGGGCACGCTGGTCACCTCCCCGAACTTCCGGCACCCGGTGACCCTCGCCAAGGAACTGATCTCCCTGGACGACGTCTCCGGCGGCCGCGTGACCCTGGGCATCGGCGCGGGCGGCACCGGCTTCGACGCCACGGCCCTCGGCCAGGAGCCGTGGACACCGCGCGAGCGCGCCGACCGGTTCGCCGAGTTCGTGCCGCTGCTCGACCGGCTGCTCACCGAGGACTCCGTGACGTACGAGGGCCGGTTCTACTCGGCGGTGGAGGCGCGCAACATCCCCGGCTGTGTGCAGCGGCCCCGGCTGCCCTTCGCCGTCGCGGCCACCGGCCCGCGCGGGCTGCGGCTCGCCGCGCGGCACGGACAGGCCTGGGTGACCACCGGCGATCCGAAGCTGTACGAGACCGGCACCCCGCAGGAGTCCGTCGCCGCACTGCGCGGGCAGACGGCGAAGCTGGCCGAGGCCTGCGCGGAGGCCGGCCGGGACGTGGCCGAGCTGGACAAGGTGCTGCTCACCGGCTTCACCCCGGACCGCGGCAGGCCGCTGGAGTCGCTGGACGCCTTCGTGGACTTCGCGGGCCGTCACCGGGAACTGGGCTTCACCGAGATCGTGCTCCACTGGCCCATCCCGGACTCCGACTTCGCCGCGGACGAGAAGGTCTTCGAGCGAATCGCCATGGAAGGACTCGCCCAGCTCTCGTGATCCGGTGGCGGAGAGTCGTCCGCCGGCCAACTGTGGTGTGTCGATGGACTCATCTGTGCGGACTCCCGCACGGGCGTGCGGGCATATGCGCCAGAATGGCCGGGTGACCTCAGCGACCAGACAGCCCGGGACCCCGGCCGCCGCCTTCCGGCCGCGGCTGATCGCCACCGACCTCGACGGCACTCTCCTGCGCGACGACAAGTCGGTCTCCCCGAGGACGGTCGCCGCACTGGCCGCCGCGGAGGAGGCGGGCATCGAGGTCTTCTTCGTCACCGGTCGCCCGGCCCGCTGGATGGACGTCGTCAGCGAGCATGTGCACGGACACGGCCTGGCGATCTGCGGCAACGGCGCCGCCGTGGTCGACCTGCACGGCGGCCCCGGCACCCACCGGTTCGTGAAGGTGCGGGAGTTGTCCCGGCGGAACGCGCTGGACGCCGTGCGGCTGCTGCGCGACGCGGCTCCCGGCACGGTGTTCGCGGTCGAGCAGACGTACGGCTTCCACCAGGAGCCCGCCTATCCCAAGCTGCACATGGAGACGCCGGACAACCTGCTGCCCGCGGAGGAGCTCCTCGCGGCCGACGGCCCGGACGCCGACCAGCCGGTGCTCAAGATCCTCGCCTACCACCCCGAACTCGACCCGGACGCCTTCCTCACACTGGCCCGGCTGGCGGTCGGCGAGCGCGCCAACGTCACCCGCTCCAGCCCCAGCGCCCTGCTGGAACTCAGCGGACCGGGCGTCTCCAAGGCCAGCACCCTCGCGCTGTGCTGCGCCGAGCGCGGCATCACGCACGAGGAGGTCGTCGCCTTCGGCGACATGCCCAACGATGTCGAGATGCTGACCTGGGCAGGCCGGTCGTACGCGATGGGCAACGCCCACCCGGACGTCATCGCCGCCGCCTCGGGCCGCACGGTCGCGAACAACGACGACGGCGTGGCGATCGTCATCGAGCGGATGCTCGCCGAACGGGACTGACGCCCGGTAGGTCCGGCCGTACGGGTCGCGGCGCGCCCCTCAGCGCGCCGCCACCAGCGACTCCGCGGCCGCCTCGCGCCGTGCCATCGCCCGCAGCGGCCCGTCCACGGCGGTCACCTCCGCGTACGGTCCCCGCTGCACCACGCGGCCCTCGTCGAGCACGACCACCTCGTCCACCGCGTCGAGACCCGCCAGCCGATGGGTGATCAGCAGCGTCGTACGGCCCTCGGTGGCGGCCAGCAGGTCCGCGGTGAGCGCGTCGGCCGTCGGCAGGTCCAGATGCTCGGCGGGCTCGTCCAGGACGAGCACCGGGAAGTCGGCCAGCAGCGCGCGGGCCAGGGCGAGGCGCTGACGCTGCCCGCCGGACAGCCGTGCCCCGTGCTCGCCGACAAGCGTGTCCAGCCCGTCCGGCAGCCCGTCCACCCAGTCCAGCAGCCGGGCCCGGGACAGCGCGTCCCGCAGACCGGCCTCGTCGGCGTCCTTCCGCGCGAGCAGCAGGTTCTCACGCACCGTGCTGTCGAAGAGGTGGGCGTCCTGGGCGCACAGTCCGACGAGCCGCCGCACGTCGTCGCCGTCCAGGGCGTACGCGTCGACACCGGCGAGCGTGTACGAGCCCGCCCCGGCGTCGAGGAACCGCAGCAGCACCTGGGCGAGGGTGGTCTTGCCGGAGCCGGACGCACCGACCACGGCGATCCGCCGCCCCCGCTCCAGGGTGAGGTCCAGCCCGGCCAGGGCGTCGCGCCGCTGACCCGGGTGCCGGGCGGTCAGGTCCCGGACCACAAGGGGGAAGGGCGAGCCGGGCGCCGGCCGCGGCCGCTCCGGCTCGGTGACGGGCTCCGGGGCGTCGAGCACCTCGAACACCCGCTCCGCGCTCCGGCGCACCCGCTGGCGATGACGTACGGCGAGCGGAAGCCCCAGTACGGCCTCGAAGGCGGCCAGCGGGGTGAGCACCACCACGGCCATCGCCACTCCGCCGAGCCGGCCCGTGGCCACCGCCTGGGCGCCCAGCAGCGCGGTCGCGGTGACGGTCAGGCCGCAGATCAGTGCGGTGAGCCCGTCGCCGAGGGCGTTGGCGGTGGCGCCGCGCGCGGCGATCCGGGTGAGGGTACCGTCGGCCCGCCGGGCCGCCGCGGTACGGGCCGGCAGGGCGCCCGCGACGGTCAGTTCGGCGGTGCCGGTGAGCAGGTCGGTCACCCGGGTCGCGAGGGCACCACGGGCGGGCGCCAGTCGCCGCTCGGCGCGCCGGGCCGCGGTTGCGGTGACGGCGGGGACGCCGGCGCCGGCCAAGACGAGACCGGCGGCGAGGGCGGCCCCGGCCTCGGGCAGCAGCCAGGCCGTGAAGGCGACGGAGGCGGTGGAGACGGCGGCCGCGACCCCGGCGGGCAGCAGCCAGCGCAGCCAGTAGTCCTGGAACGCGTCGACGTCGGCCACCAGCCGGGTGAGCAGGTCGCCGCGGCGGGCCGCCCGCAGCCCGGCGGGCGCAAGCCGCTCCAGCCGCCGGTACACGGCGACCCGGGTGTCGGCCAGCATCCGCAGTACGGCGTCGTGGGAGACGAGCCGCTCGGCGTACCGGAAGACGGCCCGCCCGATCCCGAACGCCCGTGTCGCCGTCACGGCCACCATCAGATAGAGCACCGGCGGATGCTGCGAGGCCCGTGAGATGAGCCAGCCGGAGGTGGCCATCAGCCCGACCGCGCTGCCGAGCGCCAGGCCGCCGAGCAGCAGTGCGAGCACCAGCCGGCCGCGCCGGGGGCCCGCCATGGCTCGTACCCGGGCCGGTATCCGGCCGCGCGGTGCCGGGATCTCCTTGGCCTCCGGCTCCGCCCCGGCCCCGGCCGGGCCGCCCGTCTCGACCGAACGCACGCCGGGGTCGACGGTGTCGGTGGCTGTACCGGCTGCGGACGCCTCGGCAGCGGTCGTCCCGGCGGCGGCCGGCGTGGGGAGGTCCAGCCGGATCACCCGGTCCGCCACCTCCAGCAGCGCCGGCCGGTGCACCACCAGCAGCACCGTGCGGCCGGCCGCCAGCCGGCGCACCGCCGCCACGATCTCGGCCTCCGTCGCCCCGTCCAGTGCGGCCGTCGGCTCGTCCAGCAGCAGGACCGGCCGGTCGGCGAGAAAGGCACGCGCCAGCGCGAGCCGCTGGCGCTGGCCTGCGGACAGTCCCGCCCCATCCTCGCCGAGCACCGTGCCGGCGCGCTCGGGCAGCGCGTCCACGAACGCCAGCGCGCCCGCGTCCCCCAGCGCCCTGCGCACAGCGGTGTCGTCCGCGTCGGGCCGGGCCAGCCGTACGTTCTCCGCTATGGTCCCGGCGTACAGGTGCGGCCGCTGCGGCACCCATGCGATCCGCGAGCGCCACTCCTCGAGGTCGATGTCGGCGAGGTCGGTCCCGCCGACGCTCACCCGGCCTTCGGTGGGACGGACGAAGCCCAGCAGCACGTTCAGCAGGCTCGTCTTGCCCGCGCCGCTCGGTCCGACGAGGGCCACGGTCTCACCGGGCTCGACGGCGAAGGACACGCCCGTCAGGGCATCGGACGAGCGCTGCGGGTAGCGGACCGTCACCGTGTCGAAGGCGATGGTGCCAGGACGTACCGAGGCGGTGCCGGACGCCGGTACCGGTGTCTCCAGCACGGCGAAGATCTCCTCCGCGGCGGCGAGGCCCTCGGCCGCCGCGTGGTACTGCGCCCCCACCTGGCGCAGCGGCAGATAGGCCTCGGGCGCCAGCACCAGGATGACCAGGCCGGTGTACAGGTCCATGTCGCCACGGACGAGGCGCATGCCGATCGTCACAGCGACCAGCGCGACGGAGAGCGTGGCCAGCAGCTCAAGGGCGAATGAGGAGAGGAAGGCGATCCGCAGGGTCCGCATGGTGGCCTGGCGGTACTCACCGGTGATCCGCCGGATGGACTCGGCCTGGGCCTTGGCCCGGCCGAACACCTTCAGCGTGGGCAGCCCCGCGACCACGTCCAGGAAGTGGCCGGACAGCCGGGACAGCAGCCGCCACTGACGGTCCATCCGGGACTGGGTGGCCCAGCCGATCAGCATCATGAAGAGGGGGATGAGCGGCAGGGTGCCGACGATGATCGCCGCGGACACCCAGTCCTCGGTGACGATGCGCGCCAGCACGGCCACCGGGACGACCACCGCGAGCCCCAACTGCGGCAGGTAGCGGGAGAAGTAGTCGTCAAGGGCATCGACTCCGCGCGTGGCCAGGGTGACCAGCGAACCGGTCCGCTGCCCGCCGAGCCAGCCGGGACCCAGCTGAACCGCACGGTCCAGAACACGCCCACGCAGCTCCGACTTCACGGCCGCGCTGGCCCGGTGCGCCGCAAGCTCGGTGAGCCACGCGACGACCGACCGGCCTACGGCCACAGCGGCCAACAGCAGCAGGGGAGTGCGGAGTTCGTCGACCGCCTGACCGCGCTGGAACGCCCCGGTGACCATCTCGGCGACGAGCATCGCCTGGGTGATGACCAGTCCGGCCCCGATGGCTCCCAGGCCGACGACCGCCACCAGGAAGAGGCGGGTGGCGCGGGCGTATCGCAGCAGGCGCGGATCGATCGGTTTCACGTGAAACATGCCCTTCCGTCCGGAGGGTGCGTTTCACGTGAAACACACCCTCGGCGGGTCTCAGTGCGCGGCGTCGGCTATGTGCTGCGTGCCGATCCGCTTGCGGAACACCCAATAGGTCCAACCCTGATAGAGCAGCACGAGCGGCGTGGCCACGGCCGCGCACCAAGTCATGATCTTCAAGGTGTACGGGCTCGACGAGGCATTGGTGACCGTGAGGCTCCAGTCGCCTTCGAGCGTAGACGGCATGACGTTCGGGAAGAGCGACAGGAAAAGCATCGCCACGGCCGCCACGATCGTCACGCCGGACAGCGCGAACGACCATCCCTCACGCCCTGCCTGGTTGGCCACCAGCGCGGCCACCAGTGCGGCGACCGCCACGACCAGCGCCACCAGGCTCTTGCCGTCCCCGCTGTGGGCCTGCGTCCACAGCAGGAAGGCAAGCGCGACGACGGCGGCGACGAGCCCGACCTTCAGCGCCAGTTTCCGCGCCCGCACCCGGATGTCTCCCACGGTCTTCAGCGCCGTGAACACCGCCCCGTGGAAGGTGAACAGCGTCAGCGTCACCAGGCTGCCGAGCAGGGCGTAGGGGTTGAGCAGATCCAGGACGCTGCCGACGTACTCGAAGTTCCGGTCGATCTTCACGCCGTGCACGATGTTCCCGAAGGCCACGCCCCACAGGAACGCCGGGACCAGCGAGGTCCAGAAGATGGCCGTCTCCCAGTTGCGCTGCCAGTTCTCCTCGGGCCGCTTGGCCCGGTACTCGAAGGCGACGCCCCGCACGATCAGGCAGACCAGGATCACGAGCAGCGGCAGGTAGAAACCGGAGAAGAGGGTGGCGTACCACTCCGGGAAGGCGGCGAAGGTCGCGCCGCCCGCCGTGAGCAGCCACACCTCGTTGCCGTCCCAGACGGGCCCGATGGTGTTGATGAGCACCCGGCGTTCCGGCCGGTCGCGGGCCAGCAGCCTGGTGAGGATGCCGACCCCGAAATCGAAGCCCTCCAGGAAGAAGTAGCCGGTCCACAGGACGGCGATCAGGACGAACCAGACGTCGTGAAGTTCCATGACTGTCCCCTCGGCCTAGTACGAGAAGGCCATCGGCTTGTCGGCGTCACGGGTGTCGCCGCCGATCTTCGTGGGCGGGTTGAGGTCGGCCTCGGTCAGCTCGGGCGGGCCGGCCTTGACGTACTTCGCGAGCAGCTTGACCTCGACGACGGCGAGGATCGCGTACAGCGCGGTGAAGACGAGCATCGAGGTGAGGACTTCGCCCTGGGAGACACCGGGGGAGACCGCCTCGCGGGTCTGCAGGACGCCGTAGACGGCCCATGGCTGCCGGCCCATCTCGGTGAAGATCCATCCCCAGGAGTTTGCGATCAGCGGGAAGGCCAGGGTCCAGATCGCGATGCGCCAGTACCAGGCGGTCAGCTTCGGGCCGAGTGCCTTGTTCCGGAACAGGACCAGGTGCGGCACCTCGTCGTCACCCACCCTCAGGTGCTGGGGCAGCATGAACCTCTTGCGGGTCAGCCAGAGACCGGCGAGGCCGATGGTGAAGGAGGCCATGCCGAAGCCGATCATCCAGCGGAAGCCCCAGAAGGTGACCGGGATGTTGGGCCGGTAGTCGCCGGGTCCGAACTTCTGCTGCTCCGCCTTGTTGACGTCGTTGATGCCGGGCACGTACGAGGTGAAGTCGTCGTTGGCGAGGAACGACAGCAGGCCCGGGATCTCGACGGCGACGCTGTTGTGGCCCTTCTCCACGTCGCCGTAGGCGAAGACGGAGAACGGCGCAGGCGCCTGGCCGTCCCACAGCGCTTCGGCGGCCGCCATCTTCATCGGCTGCTGCTTGAACATGACCTTGCCGAGCACGTCACCGCTGACCGCGGTGAGCAGGCCGGCGATGACCACGGTGATCAGGCCGAGCCGCAGCGAGGTCTTCATCTCGCGGACGTGCTTCTTGCGGGTCAGGTGGTAGGCGGCGATGCCCACCATGAACGCGCCACCGGTCAGGAAGGCCGCGGACAGGGTGTGGAAGGCCTGGCTGAGCGCGGTGTTCTGGGTCAGTACGGCCCAGAAGTCGGTCAGCTCGGCCCGCCCCCGCTCCTTGTCGATCTTGTAGCCGACGGGGTGCTGCATCCAGGAGTTGGCCGCGAGGATGAAGTACGCCGACAGGATCGTGCCGATCGACACCAGCCAGATGCAGGCCAGGTGGATCTTCTTTGGCAGCTTGTCCCAGCCGAAGATCCACAGGCCGATGAACGTGGACTCGAAGAAGAAGGCGATCAGGGCCTCGAAGGCGAGCGGAGCACCGAAGATGTCACCGACGAAGCGCGAGTAGTCCGACCAGTTCATGCCGAACTGGAACTCCTGCACGATGCCGGTGACCACACCCATCGCGATGTTGATCAGGAAGAGCTTGCCCCAGAACTTCGTCGCCCTGAGGTACTTCTCCTTCTCCGTGCGCACCCATGCCGTCTGCAGCCCGGCCGTGAGGGCGGCCAGGGAGATCGTCAGGGGGACGAACAGGAAGTGGTAGACGGTGGTGATGCCGAACTGCCAGCGCGCCAGTGTCTCCGGCGCCAGAGCCAGGTCCACGTCGTCACTCTCCTTACTACGCCGTGGTACAGCGGCGGTTTGCTCCCTTTGTTAGGCACATACAGGAGCAATCGGGACGCGCTTGTGAACGCGTTCACATTCACAAGCCATTATGACGCACTGGTATTCGGCAACCGCAAGGGGGTACCCCCCGGCTCCACGGCAGAGCGGATCAACGAGAAGGGCCCCGCACACGGCGGGGCCCAGCCGTGGCCGCCGGCACTCCAGCCGCGGCCGCCTGCTCTCAGCTCTCCTTGTGGAACGTCTCCGCAACCTTCAGGAAGATGTCGTTCGCCTCGGTCTCCCCGACCGTCACCCGCACACCCTCACCCGGGAACGGCCGGACCACCACACCGTGCTCCTCGCACGCCGCGGCGAACGCGACCGTGCGCTCCCCCAGCCGCAGCCACACGAAGTTGGCCTGGGTCTCCGGCACCGTCCACCCCTGGGCGCGCAGCGCGTCGACCACGCGCGTGCGCTCGCACACCAGCGAGCCGACGCGGCCCAGCAGCTCGTCCTCGGCCCGCAGTGAGGCGATCGCCGCCTCCTGCGCGAGCTGGCTGACACCGAAGGGCACCGCCGTCTTGCGCAGCGCCGCCGCCACCGGCTCATGGGCGATCGCGAAACCGACGCGCAGCCCGGCGAGACCGTAGGCCTTGGAGAACGTGCGCAGGACGCAGACGTTGGGCCGCTCCCGGTACAGCTCGACGCCGTCGGGCACCTCGAGGTCACGGATGAACTCGCGGTAGGCCTCGTCCAGGACCACCAGCACGTCCTTGGGCACCCGGTCGAGGAACCGTTCCAGCTCGGCCCGCCGCACCACCGTGCCGGTCGGGTTGTTGGGGTTGCAGACGAAGATCAGACGCGTCCGCTCGGTGACCGCGTCCGCCATGGCGTCCAGGTCGTGCACGTCGCCGGGGGTGAGCGGCACCTGGACCGAGCGGGCCCCGTTGATCTGCGTGATGATCGGGTACGCCTCGAAGGAGCGCCAGGCGTACATCACCTCGTCACCGGGGCCGCTGGTCGCCTGGATCAGCTGCTGGGCGACGCCCACCGAGCCGGTGCCGGTGGCGAGGTGGGACAGCGGGACGGCGAACCGCTCCGACAGCTCCTCCATCAGCCCGCTGCAGGCCATGTCCGGGTAGCGGTTGAAATCGCAGGCGGCCGCGGTCACGCTCTCCATCACGCCGGGGAGCGGGGGATACGGGTTCTCGTTGGAGGACAGCTTGTAGGCGACCGGCCCGCCGGCCGCGGCCGGCTTGCCCGGCTTGTAGGTGGGGATACCCTCCAGCTCGGCGCGCAGCTTGGGGCTCGTCTCGCTCACCGCAGTCCTCCTCGCGACCACCGGCGGCCCGTCGACGCCGCCGGCTTCCAATACTCCACACCTTATGAGGATTCGGCCCCGCTGCGTACAGGTGCGGGACGACGGGAGTCCAGCCTCTTCCGTCACACAGGCATCAGGGGCATCACCGTACGAAGGCGTACGTACCAGGGGGCGTGTCGCACATATATCTACGCGCCGGTGGCTCACGCCCTGGCGCGCATCCCTCGTGAAGGTGAGTTGAGACCTCTTCGAGACCTCGGCCCCTTGGCAGGCCCACGCCCGTCGGCACGTCACGTCCTATCATTGGATCGTTCAACTGCCTTGATTTCCCAGGTAGTTAGGCGCCATCTGCCATGCAGAAACGTGCCTGTCAACGCGTGCATATGCGTCCGCACTACCCCACCGCATGAGCCCTACTATCGGCTCGCCATGACAGCAGCAGGGAAGCACCAGGTGAGCCGCGCGGAAACCTCACGTCGAGGCAGCCGGCCGGGCCGGGCGGGCATCAGAGACGTGGCCGCCGCCGCCGGGGTCTCCATCACGACCGTGTCCGACGCCCTCAACGGCAAGGGCCGGCTCCCGGACGCCACCCGGCGCCATGTCCGCGAGGTCGCCGACCGGCTGGGGTACCGCCCCTCGGCCGCCGCCCGCACCCTCCGTACCGGCAAGTCGGGACTGATCGGCCTGACCGTGACGACGTACGGGGATGAACCTTTCACCTTCACGGAGTTCGCCTACTTCGCCGAGATGGCCCGGGCCGCCACCTCCGCCGCGCTCGCCCGCGGCTATGCCCTGGTCATCCTGCCCGCGACCTCCCGCCACGACGTATGGTCCAACGTCGCCCTTGACGGCACGGTCGTCATCGACCCCTCCGACCAGGACCCGGTGGTCAGCGAGCTCGTCCGGCAGGGCCTGCCGGTCGTCTCCGACGGCCGCCCGGCCGGGTCGCTCCCGGTCACCGCATGGGTCGACAACGACCACGAGGCCGCCGTCCTCGACATCCTCGACCACCTCGCCGACGCCGGCGCCCGCCGCATCGGCCTCCTCACCGGCACCACGACGGACACGTACACCCATCTATCCACCACCGCCTACCTGCGCTGGTGCGAGCGGGTCGGCCAGGACCCGGTCTACGAGGCCTACCCCGCGCACGACCCCTGTGCGGGCACCGTCGCCGCCGACCGGCTGCTCGCCCGGCCCGACCGGCCCGACGCCGTCTACGGCCTCTTCGACCCCAACGGCACCGACCTCCTCGCCGCCGCCCGCCGCTACGGCCTGCGCGTCCCCGACGACCTGCTGCTGGTGTGCTGCAGCGAGTCCACGGTCTACGCCAACACCGAGCCGCCCATCACCACACTCTCCCTGAAGCCGCGCCGGATCGGTACGGCCGTCGTACAGCTGCTCATCGACGCCATCGAGGGCGTCGACTCGGACCAGCCCGTCGAACAGGTGATACCGACCGAGCTGATCGTGCGTACCTCGTCCCAGCGACGTCCTCCGCGCACGACCGTCAGCCCGCCACGGGCCCCGGAGAAGGGGTAGCGGGCGGGCCGCCGCCCGGTGGGGTGACCGGAGAGCGTGCGGTGGTCGCCCCCTCGGCGGTGGACACGAGGAATCCGGAGCGGCGAGGCCGGCCCGCGCGACCACAGCCCGCCCGGCCCGCGGCTCCGTTCACCCGCCCGGGCGGGCCGGCCCGCCGTCGCCGTACGGCCCACCGGTGCCAGGCAACCGGTCGAAACCCCGCCCAAACGTAATGAAAGCCGCGGTGAACCGGAGTCTCGCTCCGATTCACCACCCCTGGGTCATCACACGGAGCGACGCGCGTTCCTATGATGGGCCCACGACACCGCGGGGCCGCTGCGACCAGGCAGTCCGAAGCGGTGCAGCTGCGGTGCGATGGTGGAGGGGTCTGATGACTCAGGGGGCCGGTCGGGGACCCGAGGTGGAGCGGACGGCGACGTTGCGCGACTTCCGGGTGCCCGCGTACGTCAACGAGACCGGTCCGTACGTCCGCAGCCACCCCGGTGACACCGTGCCGCCCATGGACGAGGCCTACCCCGAGGGCTACACGCCCACCCAGCGCGACCTGCCCGTCATCAACCGCGGCGACACGCTGCAGGTGTCCGTCGAGCCGGCCCCCGTGGCCCCGGACCCGCAGCCGGCGACCGGCCCGGGCCCGCTGTACGTGGTCGGTGACGTCCACGGCTACCTGGACGAACTGCTGGCCGCCCTGCGGGAGAAGGGGCTGGTCGACGCCGACGGTCAGTGGAGCGCGGGCACCGCCCGGCTGTGGTTCCTCGGTGACTTCACCGACCGTGGACCCGACGGCATCGGCGTCATCGACCTGGTCATGCGGCTGTCCGCCGAGGCGGCCGCCGCCGGCGGGTACTGCAAGGCCCTCATGGGCAACCACGAGCTGCTGCTGCTCGGCGCGAAGCGGTTCGGCGACACCCCGGTCCACTCCGGCGCGGGCACCGCCACCTTCCAGGCGGCCTGGCTGCTCAACGGCGGCCAGAAGACCGACATGGACCGTCTCCAGGATCACCACCTGCAGTGGATGTCCCGGCTCGACGCCGTGGAGGAGGTCGACGGGCATCTGCTCATCCACTCCGACACCACCGCCTACCTCGACTACGGCGACTCGATCGAGGCGGTCAACGACACCGTCCGCGAGACCATCACCCGTAACGACGCGGACGAAGTCTGGGACCTGTTCCGCAAGTTCACGAAGCGGTTCTCCTTCCGCGACGAGGGCGGCGCGGAAGCCGTGCGCTCCCTCCTCGATACGTACGGCGGCACCCGCGTCGTTCACGGTCACAGCCCCATTCCCTATCTGCTCGGCGAAGTCGGATCCGAGGAAACCGAGGAGGACGACGGCCCCTCCGTGGAGGGACCGCACATCTACGCCGACGGTCTCGCCATCGCCATGGACGGCGGCGTGACCATGGCCGGGAAGCTGCTGGTCCAGCAACTTCCCCTGAACGCCTGAGGGTTCACCGGGCTGATCGAGTCCGACCGGATGCGCCCAGGCCAGCACGCAATTTCCGGCAACCCCCTGTCACCGCGTGGCGTCACGGCTCTACCATCGGCTTATCCGTAGCAGGCTCCCCTCCGTTTCTGCCCGACGGCTCGCCGGCGTGCGAGCCCCAAGCCCTACGGAGCATCGGGGGATGCACATGAACAGCGTTCCGCAGCACCTGCTGAACGAGGACCGCCAGGAATTCGAGCGGATCCTCGATGAGGCGCTGCGCTCCGCGCCCCAGCGACCCGAACTGGCCGCTGTCGGACAGCGGCTCAACCCGGAACAACTGCGCACCATGGCACTCAACGCCACCACGCTCATCACGGCGGCCGCGGCGACCGAGTACCAGCACTACGTGAAGGCCCGCGAGGAACTGCGCCGCCCGGCGCCGTCCGTCCCTTCGGCCACCGACGACACCGGGTCCGCGGAGCCGGGCGCGGGCCCGGTGGGTCTCGCCACCGCCCTCGGCGAGGCCGCCGAGACCACCGGCGCGGGCGCCGTCGCCGTCGTCGCGGTCCTGGCGCCCGTCCTCGCCGGCACCGCCGCGGCGATCTTCCTGCTCGTCGGCTACATCCTGAAGATGCTGGCCCCCGGCCAGGCCTTTGCCCAGACCATGCTCACCGCGGGCTGGGTGTTCGGCGCCGTGACCGCCGCCGCGGTCCTCGTCGCCGGTGCCGGGCTGCTGCTCACCGCCCTGCGCAACAGCGCCGCGGCGGAAGCCGGAGCGCATGACGCGGCCGACGCGGAGGTGGCCAGGGCCAGAGAGGCATGGCGAGAGGCCCTGCTGGAACGCGGTGTCCTGCCGTTCCTGCGGGACGCGCTCGCCCAGCCCGGTACGGCCCCGCTGCACCGCACGGCACCCACGGCCCCGACGAGCCGCATGCCGCGCCTCGGCTACGGACGCCCCGGCTTCAGCAGCCCGGACGACGGCTCCGGGTCCGACCGTCCGAGCTTCAGCAGTCCCGACTACACCAGTCCCGACTTCGGCGGTCCGGAACACCAGCCGGAATAGCCGGCCCGCGCTCCCTCGTGGGGCGCCTGCAGGACCCCGGCCGGCGCACGGCAGGGCAGTGCCGGCGGGCACGCCGCCGACCTCTCCGCGCCGCCCGACGCCCGGGGCCCGGCACGCCCCGGGCCGACGGCCGCCTTGGCCGGGTCAGTCGGCAATCGGCAGGTACACCCGGTTGCCCGACGCCGCGAACTCCTTCGACTTCTGAGCCATGCCCTCCTCGACCTCGGCCCGGGTACCGCCGTGTTCCCGGCGGATGTCCTGGGAGATCTTCATGCTGCAGAACTTCGGCCCGCACATGGAGCAGAAGTGGGCCGTCTTGGCGGGTTCGGCCGGCAGGGTCTCGTCGTGGAACTCCCGTGCCGTGTCGGGGTCCAGGGCGAGGTTGAACTGGTCCTCCCACCGGAACTCGAAGCGGGCGTCGGACAGCGCGTCGTCCCACTCCTGCGCGCCCGGGTGCCCCTTGGCGAGGTCCGCCGCATGGGCGGCGATCTTGTAGGTGATGACCCCGGTCTTGACGTCGTCACGGTTGGGCAGGCCCAGGTGCTCCTTGGGCGTGACGTAGCAGAGCATCGCCGTGCCCCACCAGGCGATCATCGCGGCGCCGATACCGGAGGTGATGTGGTCGTACGCCGGCGCGATGTCCGTGGTCAGCGGGCCGAGCGTATAGAACGGAGCTTCATCGCAGATCTCCTGCTGAAGGTCGATGTTCTCCTTGATCTTGTGCATCGGGACGTGGCCCGGGCCCTCGATCATGGTCTGTACGTTGAAACGCCTGGCGATCCGGTTGAGTTCCCCGAGCGTGCGCAACTCCGCGAACTGCGCCTCGTCGTTGGCGTCCGCGATCGAGCCCGGCCTCAGACCGTCGCCCAGCGAGTACGTGACGTCGTAGGCGGCGAGGATCTCGCAGAGCTCCTCGAAGTTCTCGTACAGGAACGACTCCTTGTGGTGCGCCAGGCACCACGCGGCCATGATCGAGCCGCCCCGCGAGACGATGCCGGTCTTGCGGTTGGCGGTGAGCGGCACATACGGCAGGCGCACGCCGGCGTGGACGGTCATGTAGTCCACGCCCTGCTCGGCCTGTTCGATCACGGTGTCCTTGTAGATCTCCCAGGTCAGTTCCTCGGCCCTGCCGTCGACCTTCTCCAGCGCCTGGTAGAGCGGGACGGTGCCGATGGGCACGGGGGAGTTGCGCAGCACCCACTCGCGGGTGGTGTGGATGTTGCGGCCGGTGGAGAGGTCCATCACCGTGTCGGCGCCCCAGCGGGTCGCCCAGGTCATCTTCTCGACCTCCTCCTCGATCGAGGAGGTGACCGCGGAGTTGCCGATGTTGGCGTTGACCTTCACCAGGAAGCGCTTGCCGATGATCATCGGCTCGATCTCCGGGTGGTTGACGTTGGCCGGCAATACCGCGCGGCCCGCCGCGATCTCCTCACGGACCACCTCGGGAGAGACGTTCTCCCGGATGGCCACGTACTCCATCTCGGGCGTGATCTCACCCCTGCGCGCGTACGCGAGCTGGGTGACCGCCTGGCCCTCACGGCCGCGGCGCGGCTGACGCGGGCGCCCGGGGAACACCGCGTCCAGGTTGCGCAGCCCGCCACGCGGCGAGGTGTGCTTGATCCCGTCGTCCTCGGGTCGGACGGGGCGGCCCGCGTATTCCTCGGTGTCACCGCGGGCGATGATCCAGTTCTCCCGCAGCGCCGACAGCCCCCGGCGGACATCGGTGTCGGCGAGTGGATCGGTGTACGGGCCCGATGTGTCGTACAGCGTGACCGACTGCCCGTTGGTGAGGTGCACCTGACGGACCGGCACACACAGGTCGGGGCGTGAACCCTCGACGTACGCCTTGTGCCAGCCGATGGACTTTCCGGCCTCCTGGGACTTCTCGTCCTGAACGGAGGCAGGCGTGCGTGCGTCCTTGTTGGTCATGAGACCTACTCCCTACGCCGGCATTACCCGGTAACAGGTTCGGCGGTCGACGCAGCGGTTTCCGACTTCGGATGTCTCCCGAGGAATGACGTTCCACGTGAAACATCGCGTATACGGAGGTCAGCGCCCTCTCAGCCCGGTGCTCCGAGCTCCCGCGTGTGCAAAAGGTGCCTCCACGCTAGCGTCAGTTCGGGCGCGGTGAACAGAGGGCCCCCTTCGTTCTTGCGATGATCGGGCGGTGACCACGACGGAACAGCACCCCTACCCGCCCTCCGAGCCGCCGCGTCAAGGCGGCTCCGAACCAGGCCGTGGCCATGGCCACTCACACGGTCACAGTCACAACCATGGGCCCGCCGCGCCGGTTTCGAAGCACCTGCGCAAGGTCATCGCGGCGATCCTCGTCCCGTTCACCGCGGCCGTCGTGGTCGGCCTGATGATTCTGTGGCCCGGAGGAGCCCCGCCGCACGAGCGCACCGGTGTCGGCTTCGACCGGCAGACACAGCAGGCCACGGTCACCCAGGTGGTGGAGCTGAGCTGCAAGTCGGTCAACGCATCGGGCGGTACGGCGGCGGGCGGCACCTCCGCTCCAGGCGACGGCTCGGCACAGAACGAGGCGAAGGGCACCTGCAGGAAGGCGACGATCCGGGTCGACACCGGCAAGGACGAGGGCCGGACCTTCACCGAGATCGTGCGGCCGGACCAGTCACGGCAGTTGCACCAGGGCGAGAAGGTCGTGGTCGCCTACGAGCCCTCGGCGCCCAAGGACCTGCAGTACTCGGTGACCGATGTGAACCGGAAGTTCCCCATGGCGCTGCTCGCGGGCATCTTCGCGCTCGCCGTCGTCGTGGTGGGACGGATGCGCGGGGTCATGGCCCTGGTCGCGCTGGCCGTGAGCTTCCTGGTGCTGACGTTCTTCATCCTGCCCGCGATCCTTCAGGGCTCGAATCCGCTGCTCGTGGCCGTCGTCGGGGCGAGCGCGATCATGCTCATCGCGCTCTACATGTGCCATGGCCTTTCAGCGCGTACCTCGGTCGCGGTGCTCGGCACCCTGGCCTCCCTGCTGCTGATCGGCGTTCTCGGCTCCGGGTTCATCGACTGGGCCGCGTTGACCGGCAACACGGACGACAGCACCGGTTTGATCCACGGTCTGTTTCCGTCGATAGACATGAGCGGTCTGCTGCTGGCCGGAGTCATCATCGGTTCGCTGGGTGTCCTGGACGATGTGACGGTGACCCAGACGTCGGCGGTCTGGGAGCTGCACGAGGCGAATCCTGCGATGGGCTGGCGCGACCTGTACCGGGCAGGCATCCGGATCGGACGCGACCACATCGCCTCGGTCGTCAACACCCTTGTGCTCGCCTACGCCGGTGCCGCCCTGCCGCTGCTCCTGCTGTTCTCGATCGCGCAGAGCAGCGTGGGCACGGTGGCCAACAGCGAGCTGGTGGCCGAAGAGATCGTGCGCACGCTGGTGGGTTCGATCGGGCTGGTCGCCTCGGTTCCGGTCACCACTGCCCTCGCCGCCCTGGTGGTGTCGGCCGACCGGCCCGGGCCGGCCGGTGCCGGAGGCTCCGGTGCGCATCCCGTTCCGGCGCGAGGCGGCAGGGGGCGGCGGCGCAAGCACTGAGCACGGGGCGTCAGGGTCGGGACACCGCCGAAGAAGCGTTCCTGCGGAGGCCCGGGCGGCAGTACGTCAGCGCCCGGCGCCCCACTGCCACGGTCCCTCAGCCGGCGCTCTGCTCCTCGGCCAGAATGCGGTCCAGAGCCTCGTCGAGGTGGGCGTCGAAGTCGGCCAGTGCACCCTCCTGGCCGAGCGGGACCAGTTTGTCCGTGCGGTCGAGGAAGGCCACGAGTGGCGGCGTCGAGGAGCGGAACAGCGCCTGGTCACTGCCCACCTGAAGCCGGATCAGCACCTCGCCCAGCACCTCGGTGTCGGCCGGAGCGATGTGCACATCACCCTCCCCACACGGCCGGCCGACCCCGTCGATCAGCAGTTCCCGCCCGAAGGCCCAGGTCACCGGGGCGTCACCGGGCAGATGGAAGGTGAGACGTACGGCGTAGGGATCACAGGTCTCGTAGCGCAACTCCACCGGGATGCGGAAGGAGAGCTCCTCGGACACGAGAAAACTCATCATGACTTCTGCCTGTACGGATTCGCGCATCGCCTACCCCGTCATATGACGTCGACTGGCCGGGAATGATCCCCCTCGACTGTGCATCAAATCTTGCTCAACGTACATGGCAGATCACAAGGAGTGAGTTTTCAGATACTGATAGAGAGGGACAGCGCGCCCAGATGCCGCCCGATCCCGGCCTGCAGGCGCAGGGCCGCGGGCAGCAGCTGTTCGCTCTGATGTACGGGGAGTGAGATGGCCATCGCGGCCGCCGTCGTACCGACCGTGATGGGGATCGCGGCACAGACCGTTCCGAGCGCGTACTCCTGCCGCTCCACCACCGGCTCCATGCGCGGCGTCCTGGCCAGCCGGCGCAGGAGAGTGTGGTTGTCCCGCACCGAGTACGGCGTGAGGGACCGTGCCGGATAGCGGCTCAGGTGGTCCCGTCGGGCCTCCTCGTCCAACTGGGACAGCAGGCACTGCCCGATCGCGTGCGCGTGCCCGGTCTCGCGGAAGTCGGCCCACTCCTCGACCGCGGGTGTCTCCCGCGAGTCGGCGACGCACACGACCTCGATCTCGCCGGCTTGGTACATGGCGTAGTACACCGGGGCACCGATGCAATCGCGCCAGTACGCGAGGGTGTCGGCCACCGTGCTGCGACGTTTCTGCTGCGCTCCGCTGCTGCTCAGCCGCTCGGCCGCGTCACCGAGGAAGAACAGTCCCTTGTCGCGGCGCAGATAGCCCTCGTGCACCAGGGTGCGCAGTAGGTGATAGGCCGTGGGCAGGGCGAGGCCGGTCTCGCGGGCGAGTTGTTTGGCTGGGGCGCCGTACTCGTGGACCGCGACGGTCTCCAGCAGGCGCATCGCCCGCTGGACGGAGCCGATGAGGGTCGCCGCCTGCGGCTGCTCCGGAACCTCCGGGGGCCGTGCGCCTCCGGGGCCGGTCGCGGGACGCGGTTGTCCCGGGACGGCCGCCGCACGGGGCCGCTGCCCATGGGGCACGCACGGTCGCGGTGGGGCGGGGGGTGCGTGGGGTTCTGCCGGTGCGGTGTCAACCGTGGCCAAGGGTCACTCCGGGGGCGCGAAGGTGGGGCAGCCCGTGCGGTGGAACACGGGTGAGGGTGTGTGCCGCGCGCGGGGCCCGGCCCCGCGTGGGTTCCGAACCTAACCGTCCGCCACCGCGTGCGGACGGCCTGCCGGGAAAACTTCCCTCCCCCGAGGGAACCGGTGTTTTCCGTTACCGGTCACCGGCTCCCACGCCCCTCACCAATCGCTGCGCGACGAGGAGTTCGACATGAACTTGCGCACGACGTAGATCAGCCCGCCGACCAGCGCGACGAAGACCAGCGCCTTGAAGAGCAGGCCGATCACGAAGCCGATGACGGTCGCTATCAGGCTGCCGAACACGACCAGGGCGATGACCGGCACCGCGACCCACTTCACCCACCACGGCAGCCCCGCGAAGATCTGTCGCATTGCCCTCGTCCTTTGCGTTCCGTTGTGTCCACGACGTCCTGCGCTCTGTCCTGGACACAGTCCCGATGTCTGCCATCGATGCTAGGGCCGCCGAGGGGGCGTGCGGGCGCCTCGCACCCCTTGTCCTCCCCTGACCCGACCCCTAGGGAACCCCGAGCCCGGAGCTCAGGCCTCGGGTGGAGAGAAGACGACCAGTACCCTCAGGTCCTCGCTGATGTGGTGGAACTTGTGGGCGACGCCGGCCGGTACGTACACCACGCTGCCGCGTGCCACCTGGGTGGTCTCCAGGCCGACCGTGATCGACGCGCGGCCGCTGACGACGACGTACACCTCGTCCTGGTTGTGCGGCTTCTGCGGGTCGTGTTCGCCGGCGTCGAGGGCGTACAGGCCGACCGACATGTTCCGCTCCCGCAGGAACTGAAGGTAGGCCCCTTCGTTGGCGGCGCGCTCCGCCTCCAGTTCGTCCAGCCGGAATGCCTTCATCGCCGTTGTCCGCCCTCGCCTCTGCTCGCCCTGGATCCGGTCTGCCACGATCAGACACATGAAGAATTTCGTAGTCAAGACGATCGCCAACGCGGCCGCTCTCGCGATCGCCGTCTGGCTGCTCGACAAGATCACTCTCACGGGCGACAGCACGGGCAAAAAGGCCGGCACCCTGATCGTCGTCGCGCTGATCTTCGGCCTGGTCAACTTCCTGGTCAAGCCGATCGTGAAGGTGCTCACCTTCCCGCTGTTCCTGCTGACGCTGGGGCTGATCACCCTGGTCGTCAACGCGCTGATGCTACTGCTGACCTCCTGGGTCTGCGGCAAACTCGACCTGAGTTTCCACGTGGAGGGCTTCTGGACGGCCGTACTCGGCGGACTGATCATCTCCGTCGTCTCCTGGGCGCTGAACCTCGTCCTGCCCGACGAGGACTGAGCTCGCCATGACCTACCGCGTCTGTTTCGTGTGCACGGGCAACATCTGCCGCTCCCCGATGGCCGAATCCGTCTTCCGCGCGCGCGTGGAGGAGGCGGGCCTCGGGGACCGGGTGGAGATCGGCAGCGCGGGCACCGGCGACTGGCACGAGGGGGAGGCCGCCGACCCGCGCACCGTCACGGTCCTGGACGAGCACGGCTACCGCAGCGAGCACGTCGCACGGCAGTTCCAGCCCGCCTGGTTCGCCCGCCTCGACCTGGTGATCGCCCTGGACACCGGCCACCTCAAGGCCCTGCGCCGTCTCGCGCCCAGCGAGGAAGACGCCCGCAAGGTACGCCTGCTGCGCTCCTACGGTCACCCCTCGTCCGACCGGCCCACGACGGCCGGTGCTCCCAGGGACACCTGCGACGACCTGGACGTGCCGGACCCGTACTACGGGGCGCCGGACGGCTTCCAGGAGTGCCTTGAGATGGTGGAGGAGGCGAGCACCGGTCTGCTCGCCGCCGTACGCGAACAACTGGAGGGACGGATCGCATGAGCGAATCCACCAAGGGCGCGGACCGCACCGGCGACGGCACGCGCGCGGTACGGGCCGGACTGCCCGAACCGGTCAAGCACGAGCCGACCCTGCCCGGGCCCGTGTTCGCCGCGCACTTCCACCTGCCGGGCGAGGTTACGGGACCGTACTCCTACGGCCGTGACGACAACCCCACCTGGACCAACCTGGAGCGCGCCATCGGCGAGCTGGAGGCACCGGGACGGGACGACGTCGAGACGCTGGTGTTCGCGTCGGGCATGGCCGCGATCTCGGCGGTGCTGTTCTCCCAGCTCCGCGCCAGCGACGCGGTCGCCCTGCCCTCCGACGGCTACCAGGTGCTGCCCCTGGTCCGCGCCCAGCTGGAGGCGTACGGCGTCGAGGTGCGCACCGCGCCCACCGGTGGAGACGCCCAGCTCGAGATCCTCGACGGTGCGCGGCTGCTGTGGATCGAGTCGCCGTCGAACCCGGGGCTCGACGTGTGCGACATCCGGCGGCTGGTGGAGGCCGCGCACGCGCGGGGCGTCCTGGTAGCCGTCGACAACACGCTCGCCACCCCGCTCGGCCAGCGTCCACTGGAGCTGGGTGCCGACTTCTCCGTGGCCAGCGGTACCAAGCAGCTGACCGGACACGGCGACGTCCTGCTCGGCTACGTGGCCGGGCGCGGCGGCGAGGCGATGGCCGCCGTACGCCGGTGGCGCAAGATCGTGGGAGCGATCTCCGGGCCGATGGAGGCCTGGCTCGCCCACCGCTCCATCGCCACGCTCCAGCTGCGCGTCGACCGGCAGAACGCCACCGCGCTCGCGGTCGCCGAGGCCTTGCGACAGCGGCCCGAGGTCTCCGGGCTGCGCTATCCGGGGCTGCCCGACGACCCTTCGCACAAGGTCGCCTCGCAGCAGATGCGCCGCTACGGCTGTGTGGTCTCCTTCACGCTGCCCACGCGCGCGCGTGCCGAGCGGTTCCTGGAGGCGCTGCACCTGGTCGAGGACGCGACGAGCTTCGGCGGGGTGCGTTCCACGGCCGAGCGCCGCCGCCGCTGGGGCGGGGACGCGGTTCCCGAGGGCTTCATCCGCATGTCCGTCGGCGCGGAGGACCCCGAGGACCTGGTGGCCGACGTACTGCGCGCTCTCGACGAGTCGGCCGAGTGAGCCGTTTAAAGGCGGCGATCCCTATCGGCAGACGGTCCGAGCCTCCCCCCTCGTGGCTCGGACCGTCCTCGGTTCTGCGCGCGAAGAACCGCCCGACCAAGGCTAGTTGACTCTCTGTCAGTGTCCAATCACGGTAGCGACAGAGACCTATCGACTTATTTATAGTTGGTGCCTGCCCGGGGGCTCGAAGAGGGCAGGGAAAGGGGAGGGCGCGCCATGGACCTGGCCTTGCTGCGCACTTTCGTCACCGTGCACCGGGCCGGTTCCTTCACTCGCGCCGCGGCCCTGCTGGGCCTCTCCCAGCCGGCCGTCACCTCCCAGATCCGCACTCTGGAGCGACAGCTGGGCCGTCCCCTGTTCCTGAGACAGGCCCGCGGGGTGACGCCGACGACCATCGGCGACGAACTCGCACACAAGGCCGCGCCCCACCTCGACGCCCTGGTCGAGATAGCCGAGAGCGCCCCGGACGACGGGTCCTCGTTAGGGACGCTGCACCTCGTCGGCCCGCCGGAGTTCACCGCCGAGCGTGCCCTTCCCGCCCTGACCCGACTGACCGGCGAGGACGGCCAAGGCTTCGCGCTCCGCGCCTCCTTCGGCACCGCGGAGGAGGCTCTGGAGGGGCTGGCCGCCGGACACCACGACCTGGCCATCAGTACCGCCCGGCCGCGCGGCGCCCTGCTGACCGCGACCCCGCTCTGCGACGAGGAGCACGTGCTGGTCGCCGCTCCCCGCTGGGCCGAGCGGATCGGACCCGGAGCCCTGCACCTCAAGGGGGCAGTGGTCCTGGAGAACCTGCCCGTCGTGGAGGTCCACGAGTCCCTGCCGTTCGTTTCGCGCTACTGGGCCTCCGTCTTCGACTCCCGTCCGGCCGCCTCGGGCACGGTCATCGTTCCCGACCTGCGTGCCGTGCTCTCCTGTGCGATCTCGGGCGCCGGACTCGCGGTACTGCCCCGCTATCTGAGTGCCTCCGCCCTGGACCGCGGCGAGATCACGACTCTGTACGATCCCCCGGTGCCGCCTCTGCGCACCTACTTCCTGACCGCACGCACCGGCACCCTCGCCATGCCGCACATCGCCCGGGCGCACGAGTGGCTCCAGCAGGCCGCAAGCGGCTGGGACTGAAACAGCCGGCCCGACTTCACGGCTCGCACTCGAGCGGTGTCGAAGGCGTGATGTTTCACGTGGAACGAGCCGGGCCACATTTCCTCCATGACCGTCCGACCCGTGGTCAAGCGCACCGCCCGCGCCGTTCTGCTCGACGGTGACGACCTGATCCTGATCAAGCGCACCAAGCCCGGCGTCGATCCCTACTGGGTCACCCCCGGTGGCGGAGTGGAAGCCGCGGACCCGACCGTCGTCGACGCCCTGCACCGAGAGGTGTACGAGGAACTCGGCGCCAAGATCACCGATGTCGTGCCCTGCTTCGTGGACACCGTGGAGCACATCGGCGAGGACGGCGGCGCGACCGGCGTGAAAGTGCAGCACTTCTTCGTCTGCCGACTGGAGTCCATGGACCCGTCGCTGCGCCATGGCCCCGAGATGGATGACCCTCTGGGCGAGTACGAGATCGTCCGTGTTCCCTTCACCCGGGTCGGCATCGCCTCCGTCCACCTCGTGCCGTTGTCACTGCGGCACTACCTGGACGGCAATATCGAGGGCGTCCGCGCCATGCACGCCCCCGACCTCGGATAGCCAGCACGGCGCGTCCGGGAGAGCTACCACGGCACGTGGCCGTGGCCCACCGATGTTTCACGTGAAACGCCTGCGTTCGTCCGGGCCCGCGTGCACGGGCCAAGACGTGACCGAAAGCGTCCACGTCCGCATTGAAACCGGTGGACGAGCGGGGGGCTGGTCGGACAGCCTGACCTGCGTGCCGACTCCTTCGCTCGCTTCCCTGCCCATCCGGCGTCTGACGCTCCACGATCTGACCGCCTGCGCCGACTTGTCCGAGGACCGGGGGTGGCCACGTGAGGAACACAAGTGGGGCTTCCTCCTCACGGCCGGCAAGGGCTACGGCATCGACGACCCCGAGGGCGGCCTCGTCGCCGCGTGCGTCGTCACGGAGTACGGTTCCTGGGAACGCACGAACCTCGGCGCCATCGGCATGGTCCTCGTGGCCGGACGCCATGCCCGCCAGGGGGTAGGACGCCGCTTGATGCGGCATGTCGTATCACTCATGGGCACCACCCCGCTGACTCTGTTCGCCACACCCTTCGGGCGTCCGCTCTGCGAGGAGCTGGGCTTCAAGGTCACCGGCCGGTCCGAGATGCTGAGGGGGCACTTCACCTCCGACGGCACGGAATCCCGGGTCCCTACACGGCCGGCCGTCGCCGAGGACCTGCCCTTGATCCTCCAGCTCGACGAGGAGGCGTTCGGCACCGACCGCACTCCCCTCATCACTCGTCTCCCCTCCTTCGCCGACCAGCTGCGCGTGGCCGAGGAGAACGGCCGGATCATCGGTTACACGGCCGCGTGGCCCAATATGGACACCCATGTCGTCGGCCCGCTGATCGCCCGGGACACGGAGACAGCCAAGGCCCTCATCGCCTCGCTCGCGGCCCACACGCACCGCCCACTGCGCACCGACATCGATGTACGGCACGAGGAGCTGCTGAGCTGGGCCAGGGCACGGGGACTGGCCTCTGTGGCCGTCAACGCCGTCATGACCTACGGCATCACGGAACTGCCGGGGGACTGGCGGCATCGCTTCGCGCCGCTGACGGTGGCCGCGGGCTGAGCGGCGGCCCCCGCTCTGGAGCGGGGGCCGCCGCTGCCGGACGGAGTGGGCGGTCAGACAAGTACCGCAACGGCCGCGGCGGCGAAACCGTGGTCCTGCTCGGGCGCGCCGCCGCCTACACCGATCGCGCCGATCAGGCGGCCGTCCCGGTGGACGGGGAGACCACCAGCGATGAAGAGCAGCGGACGGTCGAGGGCGGTGGGCAGCGTGTGGAAGGGGCCACCCGGCTGCACGGCGTCCACGAGGTCGGCGGTGGCCGCGTTGAGCTGGAGCGCGGTGTAGGCCTTGCGAGTGCTGGTCTCGCCGGAGATCAGCACCGCCCGGTCGTCCCGGCGGAAGGCGAGCAGGTGGCCGCCGGCGTCCAGGACGGTGACGCTGACGGTGACCCCGGCCTCTTCGGCAGCGCGGCGTGCTGTGGCGACGAGCAGCTCGGCGTCCTCGATGGTGAGCGGGGCGACGGTGGTGGTGCTCATGGGGAGCGTTCTCCTTGTGCGGTGGTGCGTGAGGTGACGTGATGCCGCACGGGCCGGGGCGCTCGCGCCCCGGTGTTCCGGGCGACGGCCGGGTACGGACGTGCTGTCCGGTGGCCGGGACGGGCTCAGTGGTGGACCGGGGTCCGCTGCCCGCTGGGCGCCGCCGAAGCGACCACTGTGCCGCGCGTGTCGTGGTGGCGCTCGAGGGCTGCTGAGACCACGGCCAGGACCAGGGCGGCAGTGGCGAGGGCGGCACCGACCCAGTTGGGGGCGGTGTAGCCGAGGCCGGCCGCGATGACCATGCCGCCGAGCCAGGCGGAGAGGGCGTTGCCCAGATTGAAGGCGCCGATGTTGACGGCCGACGCGAGCGTCGGTGCCCCGTGCGCTTGGTCGAGGACGCGCTTCTGCAACGGAGGGACGGTCGCGAAGCCGAGGGCGCCGATCAGAGCGATGGTCACCGCGGCGGCGATCTTGTTGTGCGCGGTGAGCGTGAAGAGCGCGAGGACCACGGCCAGCGCGCCCAGGGAGACGTACAGCATCGGCATCAGCGCGCGGTCGGCGAACTTGCCGCCGATGAGGTTGCCGCCGACCATTCCGAGACCGAACAGGACCAGAAGCCAGGTGACCGAGCCATCGGCGAAGCCCGCGACGTGCGTCATCATCGGCGCGATGTAGGTGATGGCCGCGAAGACCCCACCGAAGCCGAGGACGGTCATCGCCATGGCGAGCAGCACTTGGACGTTCTTGAAGGCGGCCAGCTCATGGCGCAGGTGCACGCCCTCCGGCCGCGGCAGGTCCGGCACCAGCCGGGCGATGCCTGCCAGGCCGATGGCACCCAGAGCGGCGACGATGCCGAAGGTGACGCGCCAGCCGACGTTCTGGCCGATCAGGGTGCCCAGCGGAACGCCCACGACGTTGGCCACGGTCAGACCGGTGAACATCATGGCGATGGCCCCGGCCTTCTTGTCGGAAGCCACCAGTTCGGCCGCGACGACGGAGCCGATGCCGAAGAAGGCGCCATGGGCGAGGGACGCGATCACACGTCCGATGAGCATGACCGCGAAGGCCGGGGCCACCGCGGAGAGCAGGTTGCCGACGATGAAGAGACCCATGAGGAGCATCAGCATCCGCTTGCGCGGGACCTTGGTGCCGAGCACGGTCATCAGCGGGGCGCCGATCACCACGCCGAGGGCGTATCCGGTCACGAGCAGGCCGGCCATGGGGATGGAGACCCCGAAGTCGCCCGCGACCTCGGGCAGCAAGCCCATGATCACGAACTCGGTCGTCCCGATTCCGAAGGCCCCGATCGCGAGGGCCAGAAGCGCGAGAGGCATGTGGGGTGACCTTCCCAAACGATTGCAGGAGCGCTTTGCGTGCGTTCACAATAGTTGCAGACGCTGGCTAAATGCAAGCGCAGGCTATTGCAGAGATGCTCTACCCTGGATCCAGCCGCCCCGGGACGGAGGAAGACCCCAATGACAGCGACGGACCCCGCGCTCACCGCCCTCGCCCAGGGCTGGTGCGCCCTCTCCCTGCTGCACGGGAGGATCGAGGCACACATCGAACGCGCCCTGCAGGCGAAGCACGACCTGAGCGTGCGCGAGTACTCCCTGCTCGACGTGCTCAGCCGCCAGCACGAGGGCGAGGGCGGTCATCTGCAGATGAAGCAGGTCGCCGACGCGGTCGTCCTCAGCCAGAGCGCCACCACTCGGCTGGTGACCCGTCTGGAGGACCGCGGTCTGCTGGAGCGCTACCTGTGCCCCACCGACCGTCGCGGCATCTACACCAACGTCACGGACGCGGGTCTAAGGCTGCTGGACGAGGCGCGGCCCACCAATGACGCCGCTCTCCGCGAAGCGCTGGACGAGGCGGCCAGGAACCCCGAGCTGGCCCCGCTGGTGAGGGTCGTGGAGTCCCTGAACGTACCCGCATAGGGTTCGGACATGGGAGATCTTGAGATACGCGGGGCGACCGCGTCCGACCTGCCCGCGATCGTGGCCATGCTCGCCGACGATCCACTCGGAGCCCAGCGCGAGTCGCCCGACGACCTGTCGCCGTATCTGACAGCCCTGGAGCGGCTGACCGCGGACCCGAACCAGCGGCTCGTCGTCGCGGTGCGCGACACCCGGGTCGTCGGCACGCTCCAGCTCACGATCATTCCCGGCCTCTCCCGCAAGGGAGCCACCCGCTCGATCATCGAAGGCGTGCGCATCCACGCCGATGAGCGTGGCAGCGGCCTGGGGACTCAGCTCATCGAGTGGGCGATCGAGGAATCCAGGCGACAGGAATGCCACTTGGTGCAGCTGACCTCCGACATCAGCCGCACCGACGCCCACCGCTTCTACGAGCGGCTCGGTTTCACCCCCTCCCACGTCGGCTTCAAGCTGCAGCTGTGAAAGCGGCCGGTGGTGGGTGTTTCACGTGAAACACCCACCACCGGCCGCATCGTTCAGTCAGTCCACGATTCCTCGCCAGCCCGCCGGATCCACTCCGCCGGGCACACCGGCGCCCTTCTCGTAGGGCTGTCGCGTGAACACGAACGACCCGAGGTCCAGATGGCGCACGGAGCCGTCCGGGCGCCGCTCGACACGCAGGACCTCTCCCGCGTAGTAGCCCTCCAGTCCGGTCCAGGTGCCGTCACCATTGGACCGGAAGCGCGCCCGGCGCCCGGCGCCGGACATCGGCCCCAGGGAAATGAGGCCGTCCGCCGTCACGCGCAGGGCGAAGGCATGGGTTCCCCAGTACCACTGTCCGGCCAACTCCAGGACGACCGGGTCGACTTCGCTCAACGGACGCCAAGGGGCGGGAATCCGGGGCTCGGCCTCCGCGACGATGCGGACGAGATCGGCGCCCACCGCTGACACCACCGGGCCGGACGTGCAGTTGGTCAGCACCACGGCCGCCACACCGTCCTCCACGCTGATACTGAGGTTCGCGAGGAACCCCGGCAGCGAGCCGGAGTGACCCACGATCAGCCGGCCGTCGCGCTGCTGGATCTGCATGCCGAGGCCGTAGGCGGCGCCGTCGACGACGTCCGACGTCTCCGCCGGGGCCGCCGGTGTGCGCATCTCCCGGACCGATTCCGCGCTCAGTACCCGGTCGTCTCCCCCGGCCAGGAAAGCGGCGAAACGCGCGAGATCAGCGGTGGTGGACCAGAGCTGTCCGGCCGGCGCCATCCGGCCCAGGTCCTCCAATGGCTCGGGCAACAGCGCGTCGGCCCACGGATGAACGGCCCAGCCACCCGCGTGCGGCGCCTGCGGCTGGGCGCTGGTACGGGTCAGCCCCAGGGGCTCCAGCACCTCCCTGCCGAGCACATCCGTCCAGGCAGCGCCGCGCAGTCGTTCCACCAGAGCACCGAGCAGGGTGTAGCCGGGGTTGGAGTAGTGGTGCCGTCGGCCAACGGGATGCAGCACCGGCCGCTCTCCCAGCACATCGCCCAGCTCGGGACGCAGCGAACCAGGTGTCCGCTCCCACCAGGGGGCGGGTGACTCCGCCGCAAGGCCGCCGGTGTGCGCGAGCAGTTGGGCGATGGTCGCCTCTCCCGCGCCGGTACCCGCCAGGTGCTTCTCCAGCGGGTCATCGAGGTCGAGCAGTCCCTCGTCACGCAGTCGCAGCACCAGGACAGCGGTGAACGTCTTGGTGATCGAGCCGATCCTGTACTGCACGTTCTCGTCCGGCGCGTGCCCGTCGACCGAGGACCGCGCGCCGTGCCACACGGTCCGCCCGTCCCGGACGACCGCGGCGACCAGCGAGGGGGTCCGCCCTTCGGTCTGAGCGACGGCGATGCGGTGCAGCAACGCCCGCCGCGTGCCGGGGAGCAGCTCTTCCTGGGATGTCGTCATGCCCCCAGTTCAGCGGCTGTGCCGACGCACGTCGAGTCCATTTACCCGGCCCCGCGCGTGACGCCACGATCTCTGAGCCGACGGTCAGGTCTGGGCCATATCCACGAAGCGTGAGTAGTGGCCCTGGAAGGCGACCGTGATCGTCGCCGTGGGGCCGTTTCGGTGCTTGGCCACGATCAGGTCGGCCTCGCCCGCGCGCGGTGACTCCTTCTCGTACGCGTCCTCACGGTGCAGCAGGATGACCATGTCGGCGTCCTGCTCGATGGAGCCGGACTCACGCAGGTCGGAGACCATCGGCTTCTTGTCGGTGCGCTGCTCGGGGCCTCGGTTGAGCTGGGAGAGCGCGATGACCGGGACCTCCAGCTCCTTGGCGAGCAGTTTGAGGTTACGGGACATGTCCGAGACCTCCTGCTGACGGCTCTCGGCACGCTTGGAGCCACCGGACTGCATCAGCTGGAGATAGTCGATGACCACCAGCTTCAGGTCGTTGCGCTGCTTCAGTCGCCTGCACTTCGCGCGGATCTCCATCATCGACAGGTTCGGGGAGTCGTCGATGTAGAGCGGTGCGGCGGACACGTCCGGCATGCGCCGGGCGAGCCGGGTCCAGTCCTCGTCCGTCATCGTGCCGGACCGCATGTGGTGCAGGGCGACGCGGGCCTCCGCCGACAGCAGACGCATCGCGATCTCGTTGCGTCCCATTTCGAGGGAGAAGATGACACTGGGCAGGTTGTTCTTGATCGAGGCGGCCCGGGCGAAGTCCAGCGCGAGAGTGGACTTACCCATGGCGGGACGGGCCGCGATGACGATCATCTGGCCCGGGTGCAGGCCGTTGGTCAGCGAGTCGAAGTCCGTGAACCCGGTCGGTACGCCGGTCATCTCGCCGCTGCGCGAGCCGATCGCCTCGATCTCGTCGAGGGCGCCCTCCATGATGTCCCCCAGCGGGAGGTAGTCCTCGCTGGTGCGCTGCTCGGTGACGGCGTAGATCTCGGCCTGGGCGCGGTTGACGATCTCGTCGACGTCGTCGTCGGCCGCGTATCCCATCTGCGTGATGCGGGTGCCGGCCTCGACCAGACGGCGCAGCACCGCGCGCTCGTGCACGATCTCCGCGTAGTACTCGGCGTTCGCCGCCGTCGGCACGGTCTGCACGAGGGTGTGCAGGTACGACGCCCCGCCCACCTTGTTGATCTCGCCGCGCTTGGTGAGTTCGGCGGCGATGGTGATCGGGTCGGCCGGCTCGCCCTTGGCGTAGACATCGAGGATCGCCTGGTAGATCGTCTCGTGCGCGGGCTTGTAGAAGTCGTGGCCCTTGAGGACCTCCACGACGTCGGCGATGGCGTCCTTGGACAGGAGCATGCCGCCGAGGACGGACTGCTCGGCGTCCAGGTCCTGCGGAGGCAACCGTTCGAAGGAGGAACCCCCGCCGTCCCAGCCACCGCTCTCCCGGCCCCGGTCGTGCTGCTCGTCACGACCCCGGCCGCCGTCGCTCCTTCGACGGGAGGCCGGCAGACGATCACTGGGCCCGGCCTCGGCCCACGGATCGTCCAAGGGCTCGGAAATGCTCACCGAGCCACCTCCTCCCGTCCGCACGGCGGACCTAGCCGTGCCCTCTGTTCTACGGCACGACACTGACAAATGAGAGGCCCAACTCCGGTTCTCGCGGGTCTGTTTTGTGACGTTTCCCGGGTCGGAGGAAGGAGCGGGCGCCGGACAACGTTAGGCCTGTCGGGAGCGTCAGCCAATCTGGTTATCCACAGGCCATGTGGACGACGGCCCAGATGCTGTGGAGAACTTCCCCAAACCTGTGCACGACCCGGTGGACAGCCCTGTGAACAAGGCCTCCCTGCGGTACACGCCACCCCACTGAGCTGCAGGTTTGCCGTCCACCGGCTGTGCAGAAGAAAAACTTTCCCAGTCGGATCAAGATCGCTGCGGACGGTACGCACGGCCGCAACACCGAGGATTCACAGTAAGGGTCAATAGGCATTTGCATCTCTTACTTGTGGACGGTTAGATTGGTGCTCATGACACAGGCTCCCGCGATCCCCAAAGCCACCCGCCGTCGGCACGACCAGGAGATCATCGCGCTGGCCGTCCCGGCCTTCGGTGCGCTGGTCGCCGAGCCTCTGTTCGTGATGGCCGACAGCGCGATCGTCGGCCACCTGGGAACGGCCCAGCTCGCCGGCCTGGGAGTGGCGTCGGCCCTCCTCACCACCGCCGTGAGCGTCTTCGTCTTTCTCGCGTACGCCACCACGGCCGCCGTGGCCCGGCGGGTCGGCGCCGGCGATCTCCAGGCGGCCATCCGCCAGGGCATGGACGGCATCTGGCTCGCGCTGCTCCTCGGTGCGGCGGTCATCGCCGCCGTCCTCCCTCTGGCCCCGGGCATCGTGGACCTGTTCGGCGCCTCCGCCACCGCGGCGCCCTACGCCACGACATACCTGCGCATCTCCGCGCTCGGTATCCCGGCCATGCTGATCGTCCTGGCCGCCACCGGTGTGCTGCGAGGCCTGCAGGACACCAGGACACCCCTTTACGTCGCCATCGCGGGTTTCGTGGCCAACGCCGCGCTCAACGTGGGTCTCGTCTACGGCGCCGGACTGGGCATCGCCGGGTCCGCCTGGGGCACCGTGATCGCCCAGTGCGGCATGGCGGCGGCCTATCTGATCGTGGTCGTTCGCGGAGCACGGCGGCACGGGGCCTCGCTGCGACCGGACGCGGCCGGTATCCGCGCCTCGGCCCAGGCCGGAGCACCTCTGCTCGTCCGTACCCTGTCGCTGCGGGCGATTCTCATGATCGCCACTGCGGTCGCCGCACGCCTCGGCGACGCGGATATCGCCGCCCATCAGATCATCCTGTCCCTGTGGAGCCTGCTGGCGTTCGCCCTCGATGCGATCGCCATCGCCGGGCAGGCCATCATCGGCCGCTATCTCGGAGCGAACGATTCCGGGGGCGCCCGGCTGGCCTGCCGTCGCATGGTCCAGTGGGGCATCGCCACCGGAGCCGGGCTCGGGCTGCTCGTGGTGGCTGCCCGTCCCCTGTTCCTGCCGCTGTTCACCAGCGACTCCGTGGTCAAGGACACGGCGCTTCCCGCGCTGCTGATGGTGGCCCTCTCACAGCCCATCTGCGGGATCGTGTTCGTCCTGGACGGTGTCCTGATGGGCGCCGGCGACGGCCCGTACCTGGCCGGGGCGATGGTCGTGACCCTGGCGGTCTTCGCACCGGTTGCGCTGCTCGTTCCCGCGCTCGGCGGTGGCCTCACCGCCCTCTGGGGGGCCATGACCCTGATGATGACGGTCCGCCTGATCACTCTGTGGCTACGGACGCGCTCGGGTCGCTGGATCGTGACGGGCGCGACCCGCTGAGTGGATCAGCCCGGCTCGCCTTGGCCCAGTTTCACGTGAAACAGGCAGCGCCACGGCAATCCGCGCCCCATACGAAAAGGGGCCACCCCAGTGGGGTGGCCCCTTTCTCAGCTGTTCAAGCCGAGCACGGCGTTACGCCGAGACGACCTCGATGTTGACCTTGGCGGCAACCTCGGGGTGCAGACGCACGGACGTCTCGTGGGCGCCCAGCGTCTTGATCGGCGCACCCAGCTCAATGCGGCGCTTGTCGACCTCGGGGCCACCGGAAGCCTTGATCGCCGAAGCGACGTCGGCCGGGGTGACGGAACCGAAGAGACGACCGGCGTCGCCCGAGCGGACGGCCAGACGGACCTTGACGCCCTCGAGCTGGGCCTTCACAGCGTTGGCCTGCTCGATGGTCTGGATCTCGTGGATCTTGCGAGCGCGACGGATCTGCTCGACGTCCTTCTCGCCACCCTTGGTCCAGCGGATAGCGAACTTCCGCGGGATCAGGTAGTTGCGAGCGTAACCGTCCTTGACGTCGACGACGTCGCCCGCGGCACCGAGGCCGGAGACCTCGTGGGTGAGGATGATCTTCATGTGTCGGTCACCCTTCCCTTATCGCGCGGTGGACGTGTAGGGCAGCAGCGCCATCTCACGGCTGTTCTTCACGGCCGTGGCGACGTCACGCTGGTGCTGCGTGCAGTTGCCGGTCACGCGGCGGGCACGGATCTTGCCGCGGTCGGAAATGAACTTCCGCAGCATGTTCGTGTCCTTGTAGTCCACGTACGTGACCTTGTCCTTGCAGAAAGCGCAGACCTTCTTCTTAGGCTTGCGCACAGGCGGCTTCGCCATGGTGTTTCTCCTGTGTGATCAAGAAGTGTGGATACGAGCCCTAGAAGGGGGGCTCGTCCGAGTAGCCGCCACCGCCGCCGGAGCCGCCGCCCCAGCCGCCGCCGCCCTGGTTGCCACCGGCGGGAGCGCCGGTCGCCCACGGGTCGTCGGCAGGAGCGCCGCCCTGCTGGCCGCCCTGCTGGCCGCCGCCGGAGCCGCCGCCCCAGCCGCCGCCACCCTGGCCGCCGCCGCCGTAACCGCCCTGGCCACCGCGGGCGCCACCGGAGGTCTTGGTGACCTTCGCCGTGGCGTTGCGCAGGCTGGCGCCGACTTCCTCGACGTCCAGTTCGTAGACCGTGCGCTTGACGCCCTCACGGTCCTCGTAGGACCGCTGCTTCAGCCGGCCCTGCACGATGACGCGCATGCCTCGCTGGAGCGACTCGGCGACGTTCTCCGCCGCCTGACGCCAGACCGAGCAGGTCAGGAACAGGCTCTCGCCGTCCTTCCACTCGTTCGTCTGGCGGTCGAAGGTGCGGGGAGTGGACGCGACGCGGAACTTCGCGACCGCCGCACCGGACGGGGTGAAGCGCAGCTCGGGGTCGTCGACAAGATTGCCGACGACCGTGATGACGGTCTCGCCTGCCATGGGGAACCTCTCGGCGGGTTTGCTGCTGGCTGCTTGCTGCTACTCGAATCCCGAGATCAGCTGAGCGGGAGGCTCAGTGGGTCTCGGGACGGAGGACCTTGGTCCGGAGGACCGACTCGTTCAGGTTCATCTGGCGGTCGAGCTCCTTGACGACCGCAGGCTCGGCCTGCAGGTCGATGACCGAGTAGATGCCCTCGGGCTTCTTCTTGATCTCGTACGAGAGACGACGACGGCCCCAGGTGTCGACCTTCTCAACCTTGCCGCCGCCATCACGGACGACGGACAGGAAGTTCTCGATCAGCGGGGAGACAGCGCGCTCCTCGAGATCGGGGTCGAGGATGACCATCACCTCGTAGTGACGCATGTGGAACCCACCTCCTTTGGACTCAGCGGCCACGGTCGTTCCGTGGCAGGAGGGTCGTGATGCGTAGGCAACGGTATCGGCCACCACTGACAATCAACGGGGTTCCACTGGGGATCCCGCAGTGCGGCCGCAGATATTTCTGGCAGGCCTGGGCAGACACCGGTGCAGACGGTACAGACTACCTGCACACCGGCTTCCGGTTGAAATCCGGCGGTGGGCACCGTCAGTCTGTACACATCGGGTGTGTATGGCGCTACAGTGCGCCGCGATCCGCAGGAGGTGCCCCATGGCACAGCAGGCATTGCGACCCAACACCGCCGGATCCCTCTTCGCCACGGACGGCAAGCCCCATCCGCTCCAGGACGCCCTCATGGCCGTGACGCTGGTCCTGGGTGTGCTGGCCTTCATCACGTCCTTCTTTTCCGGTCTCCACCTGATCGCTTCCTGGGCCGGCCTCGTGGGACTCGTGATCGGGGCTTACGGCCAGTGGATCTCGGTGACGACGCGTGAACGGTTCGGCCTGATCCTGGGTCTGGGCGCCTCCGGCGTCGGCTTCATGCTCGGCATGGCGAACGGCGGGCTGTTCGGCGGCCTCATCGGCTGAGCCCGCCGACCCTCCTTCGACGCCCCGCTAACACCGCGCGTACGCCCCGGCAGGCGACAGGCCGGGGCGAAGGTGCCGTGCGCCCAGTCGGGGTGGTCGCAAGGCGCAGTAGGCTTCGGCGCGTGAGCCGGAGCCCCTGAACCCATGGGGACACACCAGCCCGAGGAGCGCCCCGACATGAGCCTGACCCTGAGGACCATCAGCCGCGAGCAACATCTGGCCTACATCCAGAGCCTGCCGTCGGCGAGCCACATGCAGGTCCCGGCCTGGGCCGACGTGAAGGCGGAATGGCGCTCGGAGCACCTCGGCTGGTTCGACGAGCGCACCGGCGACATGGTCGGCGCGGGCCTGGTCCTGTACCGCCAGCTGCCCAAGATCAAGCGCTACCTCGCCTACCTCCCCGAGGGCCCGGTCATCAACTGGTTCGCGCCGAACCTGGACGACTGGATCCAGCCGATGCTGGCCCACCTCAAGCAGCAGGGCGCCTTCTCCGTGAAGATGGGCCCGCCCGTGATCATCCGCCGCTGGAACGCGGAGACGATCAAGAAGGGCATCCAGAGCCCGGACGTGAAGCGCCTGCGCGACATGGAGGCCGACTTCATCGAGCCGCGTGCCTTCGAGGTGGCCGACAAGCTGCGCCGCATGGGCTGGCAGCAGGGCGAGGACGGCGGCGCCGGCTTCGGCGACGTCCAGCCGCGCTACGTCTTCCAGGTGCCGCTGGCGAATCGTTCCCTGGAAGAGGTGCACAAGAACTTCAACCAGCTGTGGCGCCGCAACATCAAGAAGGCCGAGAAGGCCGGCGTGGAGGTCGTCCAGGGCGGCTACCAGGACCTCGCCGAGTGGCAGCGGCTGTACGAGATCACAGCCGTGCGCGACCATTTCCGGCCCCGCCCCCTGTCGTACTTCCAGCGCATGTGGACGGCCCTCAACACCGAGGACCCCAACCGCATGCGGCTGTACTTCGCGCGTCACAACGGCGTGAACCTGTCGGCCGCGACCATGCTGATCGTCGGTGGCCACGTCTGGTACTCCTACGGCGCCTCCGACAACATCGGCCGTGAGGTCCGGCCATCGAACGCGATGCAGTGGCGGATGCTGCGCGACGCCTACGCGCTGGGCGCCACCGTCTACGACCTGCGCGGTATCTCGGACTCGCTGGATGAGACGGACCACCTGTTCGGCCTGATCCAGTTCAAGGTCGGCACCGGCGGCCAGGCCGCCGAATACCTCGGCGAGTGGGACTTCCCGCTGAACAAGCTGCTCCACAAGGCGCTCGACATCTACATGTCGCGCCGCTGAGCGCGGGACGTTTGATTCCATAGCCTTCACAGTTCTCCACCCCACTGACACACGGCAGCCACGAGAAAGGGTCCGGGTCCGGCCATGGCGCTCACGCTCTACGTCGACACCGCGCGCTGGCGGGCGCACCACAAGCACGTGCAGGAGCAGTTCCCGGGCCTCGTCCCGGTCTGCAAGGGCAACGGCTACGGCTTCGGACACGAACGGCTGGCGGAGGAGGCCACCCGGCTCGGCTCGGACGTCCTCGCCGTCGGCACCACGTACGAGGCCGCGCGCATCAAGGACTTCTTCGGCGGCGACCTGCTGGTGCTGACGCCGTACCGGCGGGGCGAGGAGCCCGTTCCGCTGCCGGACCGGGTGATCCGTTCGGTGTCGTCGATCGACGGCGTGTATGGCCTCGTGGGCGCGCGCGTGGTCATCGAGGTGATGTCCTCGATGAAGCGGCACGGCATCAGTGAGCAGGACCTGCCGCAGTTGCACGCCGCCATAGAGAACGTCCGGCTGGAGGGCTTCGCCATCCACCTGCCGCTGGACCGCACCGACGGCTCGGACGCCGTCGAGGAGGTCATCGGCTGGATGGACCGGCTTCGCGCGGCCCGGCTGCCGCTGCACACGATGTTCGTCAGCCATCTCAAGGCCGATGAACTCGCCCGGCTGCAGCAGCAGTTCCCGCAGACCCGGTTCCGCGCCCGTATCGGCACGCGGCTCTGGCTCGGGGACCACGACGCCACCGAGTACCGCGGCGCCGTCCTGGACGTCACCCGGGTGACCAAGGGCGACCGCTTCGGCTACCGGCAGCAGAAGGCGGCCTCGGACGGCTTCCTGGTGGTCGTGGCGGGTGGTACGTCGCACGGGGTGGGCCTGGAGGCCCCGAAGGCGCTGCACGGCGTCATGCCGCGCGCCAAGGGCGTCGCACGGGCCGGCCTGGCCACGGTCAACCGGAACCTGTCCCCGTTTGTCTGGGGCGGCAAGCAGCGCTGGTTCGCCGAGCCGCCGCACATGCAGGTGTCGATCCTTTTCGTGCCCTCGGACGCTCCCGAGCCGAAGGTGGGCGACGAGCTGGTGGCCCATCTGCGGCACACCACGACCCAGTTCGACCGAATCGTGGACCGGTAGTCCGGACCGCCGGACAGCAAGGTCCCCGAACCGGGAAGGCCGTACACGCGCGATGCGTGTGCGGCCTTCTTCATGTGCACTCAGGCATTGGTTCGCTCAGAGCGAACGCTCCCCGTTCGGCGGCAGGCCGGGCCTTCCCCAGTCCACCTGAGGCGCGTCGAAGTGGACGGCGTGGCGCGGCGGATGAGCCGGGGCGCCCAGTACGAAGACGTCCTCGGCGCCGTCGAGCACTCCGCCCGAGGGGTCGTCGTCACCGGACCGGCGCACCACGTCCCTCTCAGGCATCAGGATGTCCCGCACGACGACGGCGCACAGGTAGAGCGTGCCGAGCAGATGCACCGCGATCACCCAGTCGTACCCCAGCGTGGGCAGGCCCTTGTGGGCGTCCCCGCTGGTCGTGTAGGCGAGGTAGAACCAGATGCCCAGGAAGTACGCCACCTCACAGGCCTGCCAGATCAGGAAGTCCCGCCACTTGGGCCGGGCGAGGACGGCCAGCGGCACCAGCCACAGGACGTACTGCGGGGAGTAGACCTTGTTGGTCAGGATGAAGACCGCGACGATCAGGAAGGCCAGCTGGGCGAAGCGCGGCCGACGGGGTGCGGTGAGCGTCAGCGCTGCGATACCCAGCGAGCACAGTGCCACCAGCACGACGGCGGCGTTGTTCACGAAATCGGTGGAGGGCGGGTTGCTCGAATTCTGCGCCCAGATCAGCCAGAGCGACCCGAAGTCGACGCCCCGGTCATGGCTGAACGTGTAGAACTTCGACCATCCCTCGTAGGCGAAGAGCATCACCGGCAGGTTCACCACCAGCCAGGCGACGGCCGCGCCGCCCACGGCCCGGAAGAACTCCCGCCACTTTCCGGCGCGCCAGCACAGCACCAGCAGCGGGCCGAGCAGCAGGACCGGGTAGAGCTTCGCGGCGGTGGCGAGCCCCAGGAGGACGCCGAAGGCCAGTGAGCGGCCCCGCGACCACATCAGCATCGCGGCGGCCGTCAGGGCCACCGCGAGCAGGTCCCAGTTGATGGTGGCGGTCAGGGCGGCCGCGGGCGCCAGCGCGACCAGCAGGCCGTCCCAGGGGCGCCGGGCATGGGTGCGGGTCACGCACACGGCGACGACGGCCGCGCACGCCATCAGCATTCCGGCGTTGACGAACCAGTACCACTGCTCCTGGTGCTGGATGCCGCCGCTGCCCGGCGTGAGCCACGCGGCCGCCTCCATGAACACGCCGGTCAGCACCGGGTACTCGAGGTACTCCATGTCGCCCGGGAGCCGGTCGAAGTACGGCACCAGTCCGTCGGCGAATCCGCGTCCCTGGAAGAGGTGAGGGATGTCCGAGTAGCAGGCGTGGGTGTACTGCGAGCTCGCGCCGAAGAACCAGGCGCTCTGGTAGCAGGGCGCCTTCTGCACCAGGCCGAGGGCGAACATGGCGATCGCCACGAGCACGATGACCCGTAGCGGTGTCCACCAGGTCGTCCCGAGCAGGGCGCGCCGGCCGATCGGTCCGCCGATCAGCTCGCTCCCGGCCGCGGCGACCTCGTCCTCATGGGTCGGCCGCACCGGCTCCGCGCCGACGGGCCGTACGGGCTCGGGCTCGTGCACGCCTGCGGGCGTCATCTCTGCACTGGGCATGGGGCACATCCTGCCGTACCAGTCTGGGAATACGCCGAGGGCCGCCGCACCTGGTGAGTGCGACGGCCCCATGTTTCACGTGAAACGTGCTCGGCAGGCGAAATGGCCACCAAACGGTCAGACCGGCGAGCTAGCCGTTCTGGCCCGAGAAAAGGCCTCCGTTGCCATTGCCTCTGGTGTTGCCGGTCCCGGTCGTGTCCGTGACTGAGGGCGAGGGCGTCGTTCCTCCGTCTGTTCCGCCCGTGTCCGTGCCACCGTTGCTGCCGTTGCAGTTGTTGCCCCAACCAAACTGGCAGGTGTCGCTGGGCGACGGGGAGGGGGACGGGGACGTCAGGCTCGGCGACGGGCTCGGCGAGTCGCTCGGCGTCTGGCTCGGCGTGATGGTGACCGACGGAGTCGGGGAGGGCGCACCGGCTTCGTCATGGACCTTGCCGATCTTGATCGCGTCCGGGAAGCCCGGGTCGTTCGCGTTCTTCAGCGCGGCCTTCATGTACTCGGTCCACACCTGCGTCGGGATGTCACCACCGTGGATGGAGTCCTTGCCCGCGGTGCCGTTCATGGAGAGCAGCTTGTGGTTCTTGGGGTTCTCTCGGAACATCGCCACCGAGGTCGACAGCTGCTGGGTGTAGCCGACGAACCAGGCCGACTTGTTCTTGTCGGTGGTACCGGTCTTGCCCGCCGCCGTACGGCCCAGGGCCTTGGCGTTCTGAGCCGTACCGTTCTGGATGACGTTCTGCAGGACGTCCGTGACGTTGTTGGCGATGTTCGACTCCATCGCCTGCTTGACCTTGGGCTTGCTGAAGCCGGGCTGCTCCACGCCGTCCTTCTTGACGGCGGTGACCGAGTACGGGTCCGCCTGCTTGCCGGATGCGGCGAAGGTCGCGTAGGCGTCGGCCATGCGGATCGCGCTGGGGGTGGAGGTACCGATGGCGAAGGACGGGTTCAGGTCCACCGACATGCTGTCGTTGAGGATGCCGGCCGAGCGGGCGACGTCACGGACGTGCGACATGCCGACATCGACGCCCAGCTGAACGAAGGGCGTGTTGATGGACTGCTCCATCGCCTTGCGCAGGGTGATGTATCCCCACGGGCGAGGGCTCTCGTTCTTCTGGAAGAAGAACGAGTTGTCCTTGTTGAGGTAGTACGACCCGTCCGGCTTCTTGACCTTGAGGTGGTCGTTGCCGTTGTACTTGCTCAGCGGCGAGATCCCCTGGCCATCGGAGTCGTACGTGCCGTACTGCATGGCCGCTGCCAGCACGAACGGTTTCCACGTCGAACCGACGGGGACACCCTGGGTGTCGGCGTTGTTCGTGAAGTGGCCCTTTTCGTAACCGTCACCGCCGTACAGAGCGACGATCGCACCGTCGTTGGGGCGCACCGACGCAGCACCGAACTGGACGTACTTGTCGAGCTCGCGCTTCGGGTTCAGCCGCTCCTTCTGGATCTTCTTCACGGCGGCGCTCAGGGCGTTGACCTTGTCCTTCTTGAAGGTCGTGTAGATCTGGTAGCCGCCCCGGTCGAAGTCCTTCTCAGAGATGTTCGAGTGGTTCAGGACGTACTTCTTCGCCGTGTCGGCCAGGTAGCTGATCTGGCCGGTCATGCCCTTGGTCGCCTTGCGGTCCTGCGGCATGGGGTACTTCGCGGTGGCTTCCTGGTACTGGGCGTCGGTGAGGTGCTTGTCCTTGTGCATCTCGCCGAGGATCCAGGACCACCGCGACTTCGACCGCTGGAGGTTGGCATCGGCCGTCGCGGCCTTGTCGAGGTTCTCGTTGCCCGCCGGGTCGTAGTACGTGGCTCCCTTGAGCAGTGCCGCGAGGACGGCGCACTCGCTGGGCTTGAGGTCGACGGCGTCCTTGTCGTAGTAGGTCCGCGCGGCGGCCTGGATGCCATAGGCGCCACGGCCGTAGTACGAGGTGTTGAGGTAGCCCTGCAGGATCTGCGGCTTCTTGAGCTTCGTCCCCACCTTGATGGAGATGAACATCTCCTTGAACTTACGGGTGACGGTCTGGTCCTGACTGAGGTACGTGTTCTTGACGTACTGCTGGGTGATCGTCGAGCCACCCTGCGTCTGACCGCCTCGGGCCATGTTGCCCAGGGCGCGCGCGATACCCATGGGGTCGACGCCCGAGTCCTGGTAGAAGCTCTTGTTCTCGGCCGAGATCACCGCGTACTGCATGGCCTCGGGGATCTTGTCGATGGTGACGTTCTGACGGTTCACACCCGTGCCGGTCGCGACCATCTGCGAGCCGTCGGCCCAGTAGTAGACGTTGTTCTGGGACTTGGCCGCGTCGTTCTCATTGGGGATGGAGACCATCGCGTAGCCCACGCCGACCATGACCACGAGGCTGCCGACCAAGCTGATGAACAGCCCGGTGACCAGCTTCCAGGAAGGCACCCAGCGGTGCCATCCGTCCTGGTTGTGGCGCGGGTAGTCGATGAAACGCTTCTTGGCGGGCGCGCCCGCACGGCCGCGTCCGGGGCCGGTCGGTTCGCCGACCCTGCGCCGGCCGCCGCCTCTCTGCGCCGCCCGGCGGGCCTCGGCACGGCCGCCGTAGGAGCGCTCTTCACCCCCTGGGCCATAGGAGTCCGACCCATAGGAAGAGGACCCATAGGAGTCGGCTGAGGACCCGGTGGCGCCTCGCGGTGCCGCGCGGCGGCCGGAGGCCGGGCCGGACTGGCCGCGTCGGGCCGCGGCACGTCCGCCTCCCTGCGGCTGCGGCGGTTTGCGACGGTGCTCGCTCATCGAACGACTACTCCTCGGGCAGGCGCACCCTTGCGCGCCTGGAAACGGCGGCTGGTTTCCGGTCCCCCCGAAGTACGGATGTGGTCGGTCCCGCATTCACCCGTACTGCTCCAGGGACGAGGACGCCCCCAGGCGTCACTCGGTTCCCGGTGATGTGCATGCCGCACAGACTACGCACCGCCAAAACCCGCCGAGTCCCGAAGTTCACCCCAAATCAGGCAACTTGCCTCCTACGAATCGGTGATGTGATCCCGTTCACCATCCACCCCCTTGTCGCGCATGGAAGGCCGTTCTATCGTCGTGATGTATCGAGTCGATACATCAGTGTGAGATAAAGACGTGGCGGACAGAGGGGAGGCGATCATGAGCCGGCGTTCCGGCATCCTTGAGTTCGCCGTCCTCGGCCTGCTGCGCGAGTCCCCGATGCACGGCTATGAGCTGCGCAAACGACTCAATACGTCACTGGGCGTGTTCCGGGCGTTCAGCTACGGGACCCTGTACCCCTGTCTCAAGACGCTGGTCACCAACGGCTGGTTGATCGAGGAACCGGGCAGTACCCATGAGGACGCCCTGGCCGCTCCCCTCACCGGGCGCCGCGCCAAAATCGTCTACCGGTTGACGGCAGAAGGTAAGGAGCACTTCGAGGAGCTGCTCTCGCAGACCGGTCCCGACGCGTACGAGGACGAGCACTTCGCCGCACGGTTCGCCTTCTTCGGGCAGACCTCGCGGGATGTGCGCATGCGCGTGCTGGAGGGCCGGCGCAGCCGCCTGGAGGAGCGTCTGGAGAAGATGCGCGCCTCCCTGGCGCGCACCAGAGAGCGTCTCGACGACTACACGCTTGAGCTCCAGCGCCACGGAATGGAGTCCGTGGAGCGCGAAGTGCGCTGGCTGAACGAGCTCATCGAGAGCGAGCGGGCCGGGCGGGACCTGAAGGGTCCCGCGTCCGGGGGCGCCGCTCAGCAGGACACCACCACTGGATCGACGGGCGGCCTGCCCCGTACCGGAGAGCACTTCGGTACGGATACGCCCGGCGACACCGCCACGTGAGTCCCACTCAGGGCCTCACTCGTACACACAGGGAGCAACCGGAATGGGTTCGGTTCGCGTAGCCATCGTCGGCGTGGGCAACTGCGCCGCGTCGCTGGTGCAGGGCGTCGAGTACTACAAGGACGCCGACCCGGCGTCCAAGGTCCCCGGCCTGATGCACGTGCAGTTCGGCGACTACCACGTCGGTGACGTCGAGTTCGTCGCCGCGTTCGACGTCGACGCGAAGAAGGTCGGCCTCGACCTCTCGGACGCCATCGGTGCCAGCGAGAACAACACCATCAAGATCTGCGACGTCCCGAACAAGGGCGTCACGGTCCAGCGCGGCCACACCCTCGACGGTCTGGGCAAGTACTACCGCCTGACCATCGAGGAGTCCGCCGAGGAGCCCGTGGACGTTGTCCAGGTCCTCAAGGACAAGCAGGTCGACGTTCTCGTCTGCTACCTGCCCGTGGGCTCCGAGGACGCGGCGAAGTTCTACGCCCAGTGCGCCATCGACGCCAAGGTCGCCTTCGTCAACGCCCTCCCGGTCTTCATCGCCGGCACCAAGGAGTGGGCGGACAAGTTCACCGAGGCGGGTGTGCCGATCGTCGGTGACGACATCAAGTCCCAGGTCGGCGCCACCATCACGCACCGCGTGATGGCGAAGCTGTTCGAGGACCGCGGTGTCCGCCTCGAGCGCACGATGCAGCTCAACGTCGGCGGCAACATGGACTTCAAGAACATGCTCGAGCGTGACCGCCTCGAGTCGAAGAAGATCTCCAAGACGCAGGCCGTCACCTCCCAGATCCCCGACCGGGACCTCGGCGAGAAGAACGTCCACATCGGCCCGTCCGACTACGTGGCCTGGCTGGACGACCGCAAGTGGGCCTACGTCCGTCTCGAGGGCCGCGCTTTCGGTGACGTTCCGCTGAACCTGGAGTACAAGCTCGAGGTCTGGGACTCCCCGAACTCCGCGGGTGTCATCATCGACGCCCTGCGCGCCGCGAAGATCGCCAAGGACCGCGGTATCGGGGGCCCGATCCTTTCCGCGTCCTCGTACTTCATGAAGTCCCCGCCGGTCCAGTACTTCGACGACGAGGCCTACGAGAACGTCGAGAAGTTCATCCGCGGCGAGGTCGAGCGCTAAGCACGCCGGTCCGGCCGCCCAGCGCGCCGAAGAGAACGCTCCTGCCAGGGCTGCGAAGGGTCCCCGGGTCTCCCGACCCGGGGACCCTTCGCATATGTGAGGGTGGGGCCATGCCCGTCGTCCGTGACCTGCGCGTCCTGCTGCGTCTGCGGGACTTCCGCCGCCTTCTGACCGTGCGTCTGCTGTCCCAGGGAGCCGACGGCGTCTACCAGATCGCACTGGCCGCGTACGTCGTCTTCTCCCCGGAGAAACAGACCTCGGCGGCGGCGATCGCCTCGGCGATGGCGGTCCTGCTGCTGCCCTACTCGCTGGTCGGCCCCTTCGCCGGCGTCCTGCTGGACCGCTGGCGGCGCCGCCAGGTCTTCGTGTACGGCAATCTGCTGCGCGCCCTGCTGGCGGGAGCCACCGCCGTGCTGATGGTCAGCCATGTGCCGGACTGGCTGTTCTACGCCTCCGCGCTGTGCGTCACGGCCGTCAACCGTTTCGTCCTCGCCGGGCTGTCGGCCGCCCTGCCGCGTGTGGTCGACACCGAGCGCCTGGTGATCGCCAACTCCTTGTCGCCCACGGCAGGGACCCTCGCCGCGACGGCCGGGGGCGGCCTCGCCTTCGTGGTCCGGCTCGCGGCGTCGGATTCCGATGCCGCGGTGGTACTGCTGGGAGCCTTCCTCTATCTGTGTGCGGCACTGACCGCCCTGAGCATGGCTCCCGCTCTGCTCGGTCCCGACCGTGAGCCCGCACAGCCCCATCTGAGGACGGCGCTCCTCGACACCGCACGGGACCTGCTCTCGGCCGTCCGGCACCTGGCCGCGCCCGGCCGCCGGGAGGCGGCCTGGGCACTGGCCGCCATGACGCTGATGCGCTTCTGCTACGGAGCGCTCCTCGTGCTGTTGCTCATGCTGTGCCGCTACGCCCTCTCCACGACTCCCGAGGAAGGACTGCGGCTCCTCGGACTCGGTCTGGCCGTGTCCGGTGCGGGCTTCTTCGTGGCCGCCGTGGTGACGCCCTGGGCAGTGGGACGGCTCGGGCCGGGTCGCTGGATCGCGGTATGCGCCGGCACGGCCACCGTGCTGGAGCCCGCCCTCGGCCTCCCGTTCGCCACCGGTCCCCTCCTGGTGGCCGCGTTCGTCCTGGGCCTGATCACCCAGGGTGCCAAGATCGCCACGGACACCGTCGTCCAGACGTCGGTGGAGGACGCCTTCAGAGGCCGAATCTTCGCGGTGTACGACGTCCTCTTCAACATCGCCTTCGTCGGTGCCGCCGGAGTCGCCGCGCTGATGCTCCCGCCCGACGGACGCTCAGTCGTGCTGGTGGTTCTCGTCGCGCTGATCTATGGCGGGGTGGCTGTGGGCATGGCCCACTTCGAGCGCCACCGCGGCAGAGACAGTCGAGGGGGCGATGTTTCACGTGAAACATCGCCCCCTCGATAGGCACTGGGGTCGTGTTTCACGTGAAACACGACCCCAGTGCCCCGCCGCATCTCAGCCTTGACCCGCCCACCATTCCTTGAGGGCCGCCGTCGCCTCGTCGTACGCCATCGGACCGTTCTCCAGGCGAAGCTCCAGCATGTGCCTGTAAGCCTTGCCGATGACGGGGCCGGGGCTCACGCCCAGGATCTCCATGATCTGGTTGCCATCGAGATCCGGACGGATCGCGTCCAGCTCCTCCTGTTCCTGGAGCTGGGCGATACGCTCCTCCAGGCCGTCATAGGCCCGCGACAGCGCGACCGCCTTCCGCTTGTTCCGCGTCGTGCAGTCGGACCGGGTCAGCTTGTGCAGGCGATCCAGCAGCGGGCCGGCGTCACGGACGTAGCGCCGTACCGCCGAATCCGTCCACTCGCCGGTGCCGTACCCGTGGAAGCGCAGGTGGAGCTCAACGAGTCGTGAGACATCCTTCACCAGCTCGTTCGAGTACTTCAGAGCCGTCATTCGCTTCTTGGTCATCTTCGCGCCGACCACCTCATGGTGGTGGAACGAGACGCGGCCGTCCTTCTCGAAGCGCCGGGTACGCGGCTTGCCGATGTCATGGAGCAGCGCGGCCAGGCGGAGCGTGAGGTCCGGCCCTTCCTGCTCCAGCGCGATCGCCTGTTCCAGCACGATCAGCGTGTGCTCGTAGACATCCTTGTGCCGGTGGTGCTCGTCACTCTCCAGGCGCAGCGCCGGCAGCTCGGGCAGGACATGGTCGGCCAGCCCGGTGTCGACCAGAAGAGCCAGACCCTTGCGCGGCTGCTCGGAGAGGATCAGCTTGTTCAGCTCGTCCCGGACCCGCTCGGCCGAGACGATCTCGAGTCGCCCGGACATCTCGGTCATCGCGCTGACGACCTCGGGAGCGACCTGGAAGTCCAGCTGGGCGGCGAACCGGGCGGCCCGCATCATCCGCAGCGGATCGTCCGAGAACGAGTCCTCGGGTGTACCGGGGGTGCGCAGCACCTGAGTCGCGAGGTCCTGGAGACCACCGTGCGGGTCGATGAACTCCTTCTCCGGCAGCGCCACGGCCATCGCGTTGACCGTGAAGTCGCGACGAACGAGGTCCTCCTCGATCGAGTCGCCATAGGAGACCTCGGGCTTGCGTGAGGTGCGGTCGTACGCCTCCGACCGATAGGTGGTGATCTCGATCTGGAACTGCCAGTCGGTGTCCGCGACACGGGCGCTCTTCTGCGCGCCGACCGTCCCGAAGGCGATCCCCACCTCCCAGACGGCGTCAGCCCACGGCCGCACGATTTTCAGTACGTCCTCGGGACGCGCGTCGGTGGTGAAGTCCAGGTCGTTGCCGAGCCGGCCGAGCAGCGCGTCCCGGACCGAGCCGCCCACCAGGGCGAGCGAGAACCCGGCCGCCTGGAAACGGCGGGCGAGGTCGTCGGCGACAGGGGCCACCCGCAGCAGCTCGCTGACCGCGCGGTGCTGCGCCTGGCTCAGGGCAGAGGGAGTGTCTTCGTTGGCGTTCGGCACAACAGAAGAGGGTACGTGGCCCCGGCGTCCCGGGTCGCCTCCATTGAGCGGCGCGGACACCTCCCGGCATACCCGCACAAGCGCTGTGCTTACGGCGTACAAGCGCTCTTCCCTCGATAATGGATATAGAGGACGTGGCGCCACCGCTCCCCGGTCTTGCGGAGCAGACCGCGGCACTTCCACTCAGCGCGCCTCGTTACCATGCGTGGACGCACATTCCGACGACCACTGACGACGACGAGGGACGGGCGAGCGCGTGGCCGAGGCGGCTGACTTCCAGGGGACCAGTGCCTCACCGGCCCGCCGGTGGCTGCGGCGCACCGGAGCACTACTCGCCGGTGTGCCGCTGCTGGCGGGACTCCTGCAGTTGCCCGCAGCGGCGCCCGCACAGGCCGCCTCCTCCAGCCCGGTGTCCGTCTCCCTGGACTCGCTCAGCCCGGGCGCCCCCACGGACGGGGACACGGTGACCGTGTCCGGCACGGTGACGAACACCGGCAAGCAGAACGTCACCGGCGCCCATGTGGGCCTGCGGGTGGGCCCCATGCTGAACACCCGCTCGGCGATCGACGCCGTCTCCCGGCACTCGGACGACCTCCGTACCCACACCGGCCCCGAGGTCGGCGGCAAGTACGTGGAGAAGTTCGCCAAGCTCGCGCCCGGCGTCGCACAGCACTTCAGCATCTCCGTCCCGGTGGATCAGCTCGACCTCGGCCAGGACGGCGTGTACGAGTTCGGTGTGGCCCTGTCCGGCCAGACCTCCGCCCAGCCCTGGGACCAGGTTCTCGGCATCCAGCGGACGTTCCTGCCGTGGCAGCCGTCCGAGCCGGACACCAGGGCCAGGACCACCTTCCTGTGGCCGTTGATCTCCACCTCCCACATGACGGCGAGGACGGGCCCCGGTGAGCTGCAGACGCCGGTCTTCCGCAACGACGACCTGGCCAAGGAGATCGCACCGGGCGGCCGGCTGGCGCAGATGCTGGACCTGGGCAAGGACCTTGACGTCACCTGGGTGATCGACCCGGACCTGCTGGCCTCGGTGGACGCCATGGCGGGTAGCTACCGGCTCCAGGGCGAGGACGGCACCACCACGGCAGGTCCGCACCAGGCGGTCGCCAAGCAGTGGCTGGCGAAGCTCCAGAAGGCCGTCGTGGGCAAGGAGGTCGTCGCCCTGCCCTTCGCAGACCCGGACCTGGCCTCCCTGGCACACAGCGGTACCAGCGTCACCGGCTCGCTCAGCCACCTGAAGGACGCCACCGACGTCGCCGCCACCACCGTGAAGACCGTGCTTCACGTCACACCGACGACCGACTTCGCCTGGCCCGTGGAAGGCGCCGTCGACCCGTCGATCATGAAGGTCGCCACCTCCGCCGGAGCGGACCGTGTGATCGCGCGCAGCGACAGCCTCCCGGAGACCGCCGGACTGCCGTACACCCCGTCCGCGGCTCGCCCGGTCGGCGGCGGTACCACGGCGGTGGTCTCCGACGCACGGCTGTCCACGGCCTTCGAGGACGACCTCACCAAGGCGGGCTCGGCGACGCTCGCCGTCCAGCAGTTCCTGGCGCAGAGCCTGGAAGTGAACGCGCAGACGGACGCGCAGCGCAGCATCGTGGTCGCCCCGCAGCGCATGCCGTCGGCGAGCCAGGCGCAGGCGATGGCGCAGGCCGTCAAGGAGCTACAGGGCGGCACCTGGTCCCAGGCCCAGAACCTCACCGCAGCCGCCAAGGCCAAGCCGGACCCCGACGCCACCACCCGCATCCCGTCGACGTCCGCCTACCCCTCCTCGCTGCGCAAGCGGGAGCTCCCGAGGACGGCCTTCGAACAGATCGCGCGCACCCAGGACAAGCTCGACAACTTCAAGGTGATTCTCAGCGACCAGTCCCGGGTGATCACCCCGTTCGGGCGGGCCATAAACCGTGAGATGTCCACGTCCTGGCGCGGCCGCGGTACCGAGGCGGACAGCTTCCGGGGTGACGTCGAGGCCTGGCTCGACGATCTGGCCGACCAGGTCAAGCTGATCGACAAGTCCGAGACGAAGCTCTCCGGACGCAGCGCCACCATCCCGGTGACCGTCCAGAACAACCTCGTGCAGCCCGTGAGCCACCTGGTCCTGCGGCTCACCTCGACGATGCCGACCCGCCTGAAGATCCACGGCAAGGGCTACGACGAGCAGCCCGTCGAGGTCTCCGGGGGCCACAGTCAGTCCGTGAAGTTCACCACCGCGGCCAACGCCAACGGCCGCGTGACGGTCTTCGCCCAGCTCTACACCCAGGACGGCCAGGAGTACGGCGACCCGGTCAGCTTCGACGTGAAGGTCACCGAGGTCACCCCCACCGTCATGCTGGTCATCGGCGGCGGTGTGCTCCTGCTCGTCCTGGCCGGGTTCCGGATGTACACCCAGCGCAAGCGCGCGGTGGCCCGCCAGACGGACGATGACGGTCCCGGCACGGAGGGTGGGAAGACCGACGACGATCCGGGGAACCCCGACGCACCCGGAGACCGTCTCCCCGACGAGTCCGGCGCCCCGTCCGGGGCAGAGGACCCGGAGCAGCCGAGTGACCCTGCGCCGGACACCGCACCGGAAAACACCGACCCGTCCGGGACGGGTGAGAGAGTGGACCGTTGAGCGATGTCGTGGCCGGTGTGGCCCGGGACGATGAGGTGGGGTAACCATGAACGCGCCGTACGACGGTGATCGCGGCCAGGGCGCGGCCGGCTCGGGCCACCCCGAGCCGTCGCCCGAGCCCGGCCAGGTGCCGCCGCAGCCCGCGGCGGACATGTACCTCCAGGACGCCTACGACCAGGACCCCTACCGGGCGCGGGACCTCGCCGCCCAGGACCCGGTCGCCGAGGCGTTGTACGACCGTGCCGCGCACCCGCCGCCGCCCCCAGGCACCTACGAGCAGCAGCAGCCGCTGTACGCCCCGCCGGCCCAGTCTCCGCACGCGCCGGACCCACGGGTCTGGGCGCAGACCCCGGCGCCGGAGCCCGACGGCGCGGCCCCGTACCTGCCCTACGGCGACGACCCCCGCACGACCCAGTTCGTGGGCGTGGACGACCTGGTCACGCACTCCGGTGAGGAGTACCACGAGCCGGACGCCTTCGCGCACCTCTTCCGGGACCAGCAGCAGGGCGGCGGGCCCGCGCCGATGGATCCCCCGGCCGTTCCCGGCCCCGTGGGGCCGGGCAGCGGTCAGGCTCCCGCGGGCCCCTACCCGGCTCCGCCGCACGCACAGAGCCCGCAGCACCCGAACCGGTACACGGACGCCTCGTACCAGTCCGGACCCACCGCTCCCGGCGGCCCCACGCCGCCGTCGGTACCGGCCCCGGCCGCGGCTCCCGCGTCCGCCGGTGCCGCCACCACGACGGCTGCCCCGCCCGCCCCGAAGAAGGGTGGGAAGGCCGCAGGGCTCCTGAAGTCCAGCGCGGTCATGGCGGCGGGCACGATGGTCTCCCGGCTCACCGGGTTCGTCCGGTCCGCGCTGATCGCCGCCGCACTGGGCCTCGGCCTGCTCGCCGACTCGTTCCAGGTGGCCTACCAGCTGCCCACGATGATCTACATCCTCACCGTCGGCGGTGGTCTCAACTCGGTCTTCGTGCCGCAGCTGGTGCGCTCCATGAAGGAGGACGAGGACGGCGGCGAGGCCTTCGCCAACCGCCTGCTGACCCTCGTGATGGTGGCCCTGGCCGCGCTGACCGGTCTCGCGATGTTCGCGGCGCCGTTGCTGGTGCGGATGCTGTCACCCACCATCGCGGACGATCCGGCGGCCAACGAGGTCGCGGTCACCTTCACCCGTTACTTCCTGCCCTCGATCTTCTTCATGGGCATCCACGTGGTGATGGGTCAGATCCTGAACGCACGCGGCAAGTTCGGCGCGATGATGTGGACCCCGGTCCTGAACAACATCGTCATCATCATCTCGCTCGGCATGTTCATCTGGGTCTACGGGACCGCGGCCAACTCCCACCTGGCCGTCGAGAGCATCCCGCCTCAGGGCCAGCGGCTGCTCGGCGCCGGTGTGCTGCTCGGTCTGGTGGTGCAGTCGCTCGCGATGATCCCGTACCTGCGGGAGACCGGGTTCCGGATCCGGCTGCGCTTCGACTGGCGGGGCCACGGCCTCGGCAAGGCCGCGATGCTCGCCAAGTGGACGGTCCTGTTCGTGCTCGCCAACCAGCTGGGCGCCATGGTCGTGACCCAGCTGTCCACCGCCGCGGGTGACGACTCCGGTGTCAAGGGAACCGGCTTCGCCGCGTACGCCAACGCCCAGCTGATCTGGGGTCTGCCGCAGGCCATCATCACGGTGTCCCTGATGGCTGCGCTGCTGCCGCGCATCTCGCGCTCGGCCGCCGAGGGCGACGGCGGAGCCGTCCGCGACGACATCTCCCAGGGGCTGCGTACCACCGCGGTCGCCATCGTGCCCATCGCCTTCGGCTTCCTCGCGCTCGGCATCCCGATGTGCACGCTGATCTTCGGCTCGGCGGGCATCGGCTCGGCCACCAACATGGGCTATATGCTGATGGCCTTCGGCCTCGGCCTGATCCCGTACTCGGTGCAGTACGTCGTACTGCGTGCCTTCTACGCGTACGAGGACACCCGCACCCCCTTCTACAACACCGTCATCGTGGCGGCGGTCAACGCGGCTGTCTCCGGGCTCTGCTACTTCCTGCTGCCGTCCCGCTGGGCGGTGGCGGGCATGGCCGCCGCGTACGGCCTCGCCTACGCGATCGGAGTGGGTGTCGCCTGGCGGCGGCTGCGCAAGCGGCTCGGCGGTGACCTGGACGGCGCCCGGGTACTGCGGACCTACGCCCGGCTCGGCATCGCCTCGGTGCCGGCGGCCCTGCTCAGCGGTGCGGCCTGCTACGGCATCGGGCACACCCTCGGCCAGGGCGTCGTCGGTTCGTTCGCCGCGCTGATCGCCGGTGGAGCGGTCCTGCTCGGCGTCTTCTTCGTCGCCGCCCGCAAGATGCGGATCGAGGAACTCAACTCGCTCGTGGGTATGGTCCGCGGGCGTCTGGGGCGCTGAGGCGGGGGTAGGCGCACAACCATCGTCCGCGGCTGTGTGTCGTGCATAGCGCCGGACTGTGGGCACAATTGGATTCGGCGTCGGACAGCGTGCAACGGATGGGGAGGCAGGGACGACGGTGGCGGAACGGAGCACGGCTGCCGTCGACGTGGCAGACAACAGCGGTGACGAGCCGCTGACCGCGAAGGCGGACCAGTCCACGGCCGACGGGGTGGCCCATAACCCGGAGCGGGACACGGACAGCGACGAGGCACAGGGGAGCGGCGGGACGGAGGGCCCCGGCAAGAAGGCTTCGCCGCCCGAACTGCACAGCGGTCACAAGCTCGCCAGACGCTACCGCCTCGAGGAGTGCGTCACCCGTCTGGACGGATTCAGCAGTTGGCGCGCGGTCGACGAGAAACTACGTCGTGCCGTGGGCGTCCACATCCTGTCCGCTGATCATGTGCGGGCACGGTCGGTACTGGCCGCAGCCCGGTCCTCGGCGCTGCTCGGTGATCCGCGCTTCGTCCAGGTCCTCGACGCCGTCGAGGAGAACGACCTCGTCTACGTCGTTCACGAATGGCTGCCCGACGCCACCGAACTGACCTCGCTGCTCGCGGCCGGCCCGCTGGAGCCGCACGACGCCTACCAGATGGTCAGTCAGGTCGCCTCCGCCATGGCCGCCGCTCACCGCGAAGGCCTCGCCCATCTTCGGCTGAACCCGAACGCCGTCCTGCGCGCCTCCACCGGCCAGTGGCGCATCCGCGGTCTGGCCGTGAACGCGGCGCTGCGCGGCATCAGCTCCGTCACCCCGCAGCGCACGGACACCGAATCCATCGGCGCCCTGCTGTACGCGGCCCTCACCCAGCGCTGGCCGTACGAGAACGACGCCTACGGCCTGTCAGGGCTGCCCAAGGACATCGGCCTGATCGCACCGGACCAGGTACGGGCCGGTGTGCACCGCGGCCTGTCCGAGCTCGCCATGCGGGCCCTGGTCAACGACGGCGCCACCGCCTCGCGTCACGAGGCCGCGTGCACCACGCCGGAGGAACTGGTCAAGGCGATCGGTGAGATGCCCCGCATCCGCCCGCCGGAGCCGGCCTTCACCGCGCCGCCGGAGTACCAGCGCACCACGTACCAGCAGGGCACCTACGGCCGCCCCGCTCCGCACCCCGGCGTCCCCCAGCCGCTCACGCCCCCGCCGCCCCCGCTGCAGAGCCGCACCGGCAAGGTCCTGAAGTGGGCCGTCTCCGCCCTGCTCATCGCCGCTCTGGGCCTGGGCAGCTGGCAGCTCGCGGACGCCCTGATGGACCGGAGCGACAACCCCGACGACACCAACAACACCCAGACACAGGACGGCGGCGACAAGAGCCCCAAGAAGCCCACGGACGGCAAGCCCATCGCCATCAAGGGTGCCCGGGACTTCGACCCGTTCGGCAGTGACCAGTCCGAGAAGCCGGCCGACATAAACAAGGTCTACGACAACAACCCTGCCTCCTACTGGCAGACGGACTTCTACCTGAGCCCTGAGTTCGGCAATCTGAAGTCGGGCGTCGGCGTCAAGCTCGACCTCGGCAAGGTCCAGCAGGTCGGCCAGGTGACCATCACCTTCGTGGGCGAGACCTCGGTCGAACTCCGCGCCGCCGACGCGGGCGCGGGATCCGAGCCGTCGACTTTCAACGCCTACAGCAAGGTTGCCGACGGCTCGGGCACCACGGTGACGCTCAAGCCCGGGAAGTCCCTCAAGACGCAGTACCTCCTCGTGTGGTTGACCAAGCTGCCCGCGGACAACGAGGGCCACTGGCGAGGCCGGGTGGCAGACATCAAGGTGACCAGCTGAGGTCTCCACTCGGGAGGGGCCGATGGGAGATGGCGCCGGATACGGCGACACACGGGACGAGGATCTGCTCGCCCGGCACGTAGAAGGCGACCCCGATGCCTTCGCCGAGATCGTCCGACGGCATCGGGACCGGCTCTGGGCCGTGGCGCTGCGGACGCTGGGCGACCGAGAGGAGGCCGCTGACGCGGTCCAGGACGCCCTGGTGTCCGCCTACCGGGCCGCGCACACCTTCCGGGGCCAGTCGGCCGTCACGACCTGGCTGCACCGGATCACCGTGAATGCGTGTCTCGACCGCGCGCGGAAAGCTGCCGCCCGCAAGACCGCCCCGGTCGACGACACCGAGCGGCTGGAACAGCTGCTGGAGCCGCATGAGTCCGCCTCGGCTCCCGCCGAGCGGAACGATCTGCACCGGCAGCTCCTGGAGGCGCTCGGCACGCTTCCCTACGAGCAGCGCGCTGCTCTGGTCCTGGTGGACATGCAGGGCTACCCCGTCGCCGAGGCCGCCCGAATCCTCGATGTGCCGACCGGGACGGTGAAGAGCCGGTGCGCCCGGGGCAGAGCCAGGCTTCTTCCGCTGCTCGGCCATCTGCGGCCCGGAAACACCAGTGACGAAAAAGAACCCGCTCCCGGACGGAACCGGATGCAGGGGACATCCGTCCCACCTGCAACGGGCCTTCACGGCAGAGATGCCGGGGGTACGGGTCCGAGTGATTCAGCAGTGGCGAAGGGCGGAGGTGGGCGAGCGTGACTTCCACGACAGACACGGCCGGGCACCCGGACGTCGCGGAGATCTCCGACCTCACCGAGGGCCTGCTCCCGCCGGACCGGGGCGTCGTGGTGCGGCGGCACCTGGAAGCGTGTGAGCCGTGTGCGGACGTCCTCGCCTCCCTGGAGGAGATCCGAGGACTGTTGGGCACGTTCGAGGACGCCCCCCGTATGCCCGCAGACATCGTCGGCCGCCTCGACGCCGCTCTCGCCACGGAGGCAGCCGGCACCGCCTCGGACGCCGGTCATGGGCCGCTTCTGGTTTCCGGGACGGAGGCGTCGGCGGGCGAGGAGAGCGGTGGCCGTGTTTCACGTGAAACATCGAACCCGTCGGGCCGCCCTGCTGGACGGTCCACCGCAGCGACTGGCCCGGGACGCAAGGGTGCCCGGCGTGGGCGTCGCCGGAGGACGGTAGTCCTGGGTTCCCTTCTCACTGCCGCGGTCCTGGGCGCCGGGTCCCTGGTCCTGCAGTCCCTGAACAGTGGGGGTTCCGGTACGACGGCTCACGGCACTGCAGCGCCGACCGCTGGCAGCTTCTCAGGGGACAGCGTCCAGAGCCAGGTCAAGGGCCTGCTGACCGCGGGGAAATCCAGGCAGCATCGGTCCAGTGAGCCGCGGTCGGGGGTCGAGACCGAGCAGACCGGCCCCGGGTCCACTCAGAGCGCCAACACCCTGCTCCAGTCCCAGCCCCCCGTCCCTGACTGTGTCCGTCAGGCGATCAACAGCCACGACGACGTCCTGGGCTCCAAGACCGGCAGCTATGCCGGTAGGAGCGCCTACCTGGTCGTGGTGCCCGACGCCGGCGACAGCACCCGCGTCACCGCCTATGTCGTCGACGCGGAGTGCGTCCATCAGCAGCCGAACTCCGTCGGCAAGGTACTGATGAAGCAGTCGTTTCCCCGGTCTTGAGTTCGTCGGAGGAATCCTCGGCGCCTGTGCGGTCATCCGTACCCCATGCCATCCCCGTGTGCCCGGACACACTGGGAATGCGGACCCCCTAGGATCCGTTGGGTGGGGTGAGAGCTCCGAAAGGGGCTCCACCGGTCGACTGACACAGACCAGAGACGAGGAATCAAGCCGTGAGCGACGTCCGTAACGTGATCATCATCGGCTCCGGGCCCGCCGGCTACACGGCGGCGCTCTACACCGCGCGCGCGTCGCTGAAGCCCCTGGTGTTCGAGGGTGCCGTCACCGCCGGCGGTGCCCTGATGAACACCACCGAGGTGGAGAACTTTCCGGGCTTCCGCGACGGCATCATGGGTCCCGACCTGATGGACAACATGCGGGCCCAGGCAGAGCGCTTCGGCGCCGAGCTGATCCCGGACGACATCGTCTCCGTCGATCTGACAGGTGAGATCAAGACCGTCACGGACACCGCCGGAACGGTCCACCAGGCCAAGGCCGTGATCGTCACGACCGGATCCCAGCACCGCAAGCTCGGTCTGCCGAACGAGGACGCCCTCTCCGGCCGCGGTGTCTCCTGGTGCGCCACCTGTGACGGGTTCTTCTTCAAGGACCAGGACATCGCCGTGATCGGCGGCGGCGACACCGCGATGGAGGAGGCCACCTTCCTCTCCCGGTTCGCCAAGTCGGTCACGATCGTCCATCGCCGGGACACGCTGCGCGCCTCCAAGGCGATGCAGGAGCGTGCCTTCGGCGACCCGAAGATCAAGTTCGTCTGGGACAGCGAGGTCGCCGAGGTCCAGGGCGACCAGAAACTCTCCGGGCTCAAGCTGCGCAACATCAAGACCGGCGAGCTGTCGGAGCTGCCGGTGACCGGTCTGTTCATCGCGATCGGCCACGACCCGCGCACCGAGCTCTTCAAGGGCCAGCTGGACCTCGACGAGGAGGGGTACCTGAAGGTCGACGCCCCCTCCACTCGCACCAACGTGACCGGTGTCTTCGGCGCCGGTGACGTGGTCGACCACACCTACCGGCAGGCGATCACCGCGGCCGGTACCGGCTGCTCCGCCGCTCTCGACGCCGAGCGCTTCCTCGCCGCCCTCGCCGACGAGGACAAGGCCGAGCCCGAGAAGACCGCCGTCGTCTGAACCGCCGCCGTCCGATCCTCGCCCACCTCCGCCTCACCGCACGACCAAGTTAAGGAGCCCGCCGTGGCCGGCACTCTGAAGAACGTGACCGACGACTCCTTCGATCAGGACGTCCTCAAGAACGACAAGCCCGTCCTGGTGGACTTCTGGGCCGCCTGGTGCGGTCCTTGCCGCCAGATCGCCCCGTCGCTGGAGGCGATCGCCGCCGAGTACGGTGACAAGATCGAGATCGTCAAGCTCAACATCGACGAGAACCCGGGTACGGCCGCCAAGTACGGCGTCATGTCCATCCCGACCCTGAACGTCTACCAGGGTGGCGAGGTGGCCAAGACGATCGTGGGCGCCAAGCCGAAGGCCGCCATCGTGCGGGACCTCGAGGAGTTCATCGCCGAGTAGTCGGTCGATGCCGTCGAACCGACGGCGCATGTTTCACGTGAAACACGAATGGGCCAACCCCAACGGGTTGGCCCATTCGCATGATCGGGCTCCGCTGGCACCGCCCTCTACAACGGCCGCAGTGCCGGCTCCTTCTGAACCGCCCCCAACAGCCGGTCCAGGGCCAGCTCCACGTCTTCCTTCCAGGAGAGGGCCGAGCGAAGATCCAGCCGCAGACGTGGATGCGCGGGATGCTGCCGGACCGTCTTGAACCCCACGGCCAGGAGATGGTCTGCGGGCAGCAGACAGGCGGGCTCCTTCCAGCGGGCATCACCGAACGCCTCGATCGCCTTGAAGCCGCGGCGAAGAAGATCCTTGGCAACCGTCTGGACCATCACCCTGCCCAGCCCCTGTCCCTGATAACGCGGCAGGATGAACGCCGTCATGAGCTGGACGGCATCCGGTGAGAGCGGGCTCGTGGGAAAGGCCATGGAGCGGGGCACATAGGCCGGCGGCGCGTAGAGCACGAAGCCGACCGGGACATCGTCGACGTAGACCACCCGGCCGCACGACCCCCAGTCCAGCAGCACGGCGGAGATCCAGGATTCCTTCTCCAGCGCGGACGTACCGGCCTTTACCGCGGCCTCGCCGCTGACGGGATCCAGCTCCCAGAAGACACACGAACGGCAGCGCCGGGGGAGGTCTTCGAGGTTGTCCAACGTGAGCGGTACGAGCCGACGCCCCATGAAAGCTGTTCCTCGCTTCCTCCGCCCGCCGCATCGCGAGCTGCTGTCAGGACGCTCCATTGCCTGAGCAGGCTGCCGACGAATCCGCCGACCGCCCCGATACCCAGGCCCGCGCTCACCAATCCGGTGCGGCTCATCGATCGCATGGCCCCTGTCTCCCCACTCAGAGATCCGCCAGGTGGATGCGCCATACCCACTCGCATCGTATCCACGAAGCGAGTGGGTCGATACCGCCCCAAAGCAAAGAGCGGACCGCCTTCCGGTACAACCGGATGCCGTCCGCTCTTCAGCTCACTGGGGCGTGACTGACGATCAGTCGTCGGCCTCGCCGGCCGCGCTCTCCTGCAGGCTCTGCTGGAGGGCCAGGCGCTCACCGGGAGCGAGCGTGTTCAGAATCCGCTCGAGGTCCTCCGGGGAGGCGAACTCCACGGTGATCTTGCCCTTCTTCTGGCCCAACTCGACCTTCACCCGCGTCTCGAAGCGGTCCGACAGCCGCGTCGCCAGCTCATTGAACGCCGGAGAGACCCGCCCTCCGGCCCGAGGACCCTTGGCCCGCGAAGCCTTCTGGGGCCGCGAGCCCATCAGGGTCACGATCTCCTCGACGGCCCGAACGGACAGCCCCTCCGCCACAATGCGGTGAGCAAGCCGATCCTGCTCCTCCGAGTCCTCGACGGACAGCAGCGCTCGGGCATGGCCCGCCGAAAGGACACCAGCGGCAACCCGCTTCTGCACGGCCGGTGAAAGCCTCAGCAGACGCAGAGTGTTGGAGACCTGGGGACGCGAGCGCCCGATCCGGTCGGCCAGCTGGTCGTGGGTGCAGTTGAAGTCCTTCAGGAGCTGGTCGTAGGCCGCTGCCTCTTCCAGCGGGTTCAGCTGCGCGCGGTGCAGGTTCTCCAGCAGGGCGTCGAGCAGGAGCTTCTCGTCGTCCGTGGCCCGCACAATCGCCGGGATGGCCTCAAGACCGGCCTCACGGCAGGCCCGCCAGCGCCGCTCACCCATGATCAGCTCATAGCGGGCGGGCCCGATCTGCCGGACGACGACGGGCTGGAGGAGACCGACTTCCTTGATGGAGGTGATCAGCTCGTGCAGCGCGTCTTCGTCGAAGACCTCACGCGGCTGGCGCGGGTTCGGCGTGATGGAGTCGAGGGGGAGCTCAGCGAAATGAGCCCCCACCGGAGGCGCGGGCACCTCCACGGCTGGGACTGCCGGAGACTCCTCGGTCTCCTGTGAAACAGACGGCAGTGTGGCCACCTTCGCCGCGGCCACCCCACGGTCCGACATCAATGGCACCGCAGCCGGGGATGTGGAAGCCTGGCCCCCCATCGCTGCCTGAGCCGGTTCCTTCTCCGTCGGGGCAGCAGGAATCAGTGCGCCGAGCCCACGGCCCAGCCCCCTCCGTCGCTCACTCACTGGATGCCCTCCACCATGTTCGGATCGTTCTGGGCGCCGATGTGGGCCTGGCTCGCGTCATAGCTGATGCCAACGCCCCTCAGCGCGATTTCTCGGGCGGCCTCAAGGTAGGAGAGAGCGCCGCTCGATCCAGGATCGTAGGTCAGCACCGTCTGCCCATAACTCGGCGCCTCGGAGATACGGACCGAGCGGGGAATGCTTGTCCGCAGCACCTCGTCACCGAAGTGGGTGCGCACCTCATCCGCGACCTGCGAGGCGAGACGCGTGCGGCCGTCGTACATGGTGAGCAGGATGGTCGACACATGCAGAGTGGGATTGAGGTGGCCTCGCACCAGGTCGACGTTGCGCAGCAGCTGCCCCAGACCCTCCAGCGCGTAGTACTCGCACTGAATGGGGATGAGGACCTCCTGGCCGGCGACGAGAGCGTTGACCGTCAGCAGACCCAGCGACGGCGGGCAGTCGATGAGGACGTAGTCCAGCGGCTGTTCGTACGCCTGGATCGCCCGCTGCAGCCGGCTCTCCCGGGCCACCAGGGAAACCAGCTCGATCTCCGCACCGGCGAGGTCGATGGTGGCCGGGGCGCAGAAGAGGCCTTCGACGTCCGGGACGGGCTGAACGACCTCGGCGAGAGGCTTGCTCTCCACCAGGACGTCGTAGATCGACGGAACCTCGGCGTGGTGATCGATCCCCAGCGCGGTGGAGGCGTTGCCCTGTGGGTCGAGGTCGATCACCAGGACGCGGCCGCCGTGCAGAGCCAGCGAAGCGGCAAGGTTGACGGTCGTCGTCGTCTTACCGACGCCGCCCTTCTGGTTGGCGACCACGATGACTCGGGTCTGCTCGGGTCGTGGCAGGCCTTCGCCGGCTCGCCCCAGAGCTTCCACCGCCAGCTGGGCAGCACGACCGATGGGAGTGTCGTCCATCGGAGGCGGTGTTTCACGTGAAACATCCGCCCCCATCGACTCGGTACGGGGACCGGGGACCGGATCGGTCATCGGTCCCGCGATGTTGGCGTCGGACCGCAAGGATTCACTCTCCTCGACTTCAGGCTCGCAATGAACAGAGCCTCCCATGTCTTCGGGGTCGTGAACCAGTGAGGCCTGTTGTTCTGTGGAGAAATCCACCTCTGTGGACAACTCCGCTGCCTTTCCGAGTGAACCGAGAGGCTTGCGGTCACGAGGTTCGGCCGCAGCGCGGCCCCGACTGATGATGCCGTGCAGCAGTGAGCGACGTTTCACGTGAAACACGATGCACAGCTACAGCGACCGGATCTCCGCGACACTCCGGCTTGCATGGGTTTGGCAGCTTGTGTGGAGTACGCCTCGTTCACGATACGAGCCCGAGACGTTGGTCCAACGGATCAGCGACGTCGCCGTGCCCGCCCCGTTCGAGCGGCCTTGGCCCGCTTGGCGGCGAACCGCACACCGCCCGGGCTCTCACCGACCTCCACCCGGACCACGGTGGACGCAGGATCCACCACACCGGCGCCGACATGAAGGATGGACGTCGACACCGCACCTAGCTTGCTCAGGGCGGTAGCGGCCGCCTTCAGCTCCTCCTCGGCGGTGTCCCCCTTGAGCGCCAGCATCTCGCCGTAGGGACGCAGCAGAGGGATGCCCCAAGTGGCCAGCCGGTCCAGCGGAGCCACGGCACGGGCGGTCACCACATGGACCGGTGGCAGCTTCCCCATGACTTCCTCGGCCCGGCCACGCACCACGGTGACATGGTCCAGGCCCAGCAGCTCGACCACCTCGGTGAGGAAGTTGGTCCGCCGCAGCAGGGGCTCCAGCAGGGTGATGTTCAGGTCGTTCCGGACCAGGGCCAGCGGGATGCCCGGCAGGCCGGCTCCGGAGCCGACGTCGCACACCGTCACCCCCTCGGGAACCGCCTCCGAGAGGACCGCGCAGTTCAGCAGATGCCGTTCCCACAGGCGGGGCACTTCGCGCGGGCCGATCAGGCCACGCTGCACTCCCGCCTCGGCGAGCAGCTCCGCATAGCGAACCGCATCGGCGAAGCGCTCACCGAACACTTCCCGCGCCTGTTCGGGCGCGGGGGGAAGCTCCGCTGCCTCCGTCACGGGGACCGTCCTTCCGTACAGCGCCGGGCTTCGTGCACCGGCCACCAGAACTACCAGGCTGACAAAGTTCGGCCCCGCCTGCAGGCAGACGGGGCCGTGAAACGAGAGGAGCCGATCAGGCAGGCAGTACGACGACGAACCGCTGGGGCTCCTCGCCCTCGGACTCACTGCGCAGCCCCGCGGTCTTGACCGCGTCGTGCACGACCTTGCGCTCGAACGGCGTCATGGGCTTGAGCTTCACGGGCTCGCCGGTGCTCTTGACCTCGGCGGCGGCCTTGGCGCCCAGCTCCGACAGCTCGGCGCGCTTCTTGGCCCGGTAGCCCCCGATGTCCAGCATCAGCCGGCTGCGGTCACCGGTCTCCCGGTGCACGGCCAGGCGCGTGAGCTCCTGGAGAGCCTCAAGCACCTCGCCGTCCCGGCCGACCAGCTTCTGCAGGTCACGGCCGCCGGCGTCGCTGATGATCGACACAGAGGCACGATCGGCCTCGACGTCCATGTCGATGTCGCCGTCGAGGTCGGCGATGTCGAGCAGGCCCTCCAGGTAGTCCGCCGCGATCTCGCCCTCCTGCTCCAGGCGGGTGAGGGTGTCTGCACCCTCGGCAGCGGCGGAGGTGGTGCCTTCCGTCACGGGATGGGCTCCTTCTTACTTCTTGGACGGGGACTTGGGCCGCTGCGGGCCACCCTTGCGCTGCCCGGACTGGGCTTTGCTGCGGGTGCCGGAACCGGGCTTCTGGGGCTGCTTGGCAGCGGCGGGCTTGACGTCGTCCTGCGGCTCGTCGTCGGACTTCTCCAGCGAGAGAGCGTCGCCCGCTTGCTTGGTCACGCCGGACTGACGCTGAGCCTTGCTCTGACGCTTGGGCTGCTGACGCCGCGCGGCGGTGGCGGTGGCGGTGGTCGTACCGTCCTCTGCCTGCGCCAAGGCCTGGCTCTCGCCCTTCACCACGGTGCCGTCGGTCTGAGCCGCGAGGCCCGCCTTGGTCAGGCCGTTGATGAACTTGCGCTCGAACTCGTTGCGGTCACGTCCCTTGGCGACGATCGCCTTGACGATGGTCTTCTCACTCCGCCGACGGACCTTGCCGTGCTGGGTAACGTGCTTGGTCAGGCGCTCGAGGTAGGCGGCCTGGGCCTTGGAACCCGGGGTCGGGTTGTTGTGGATGACGTACATCTGCTGGCCCATGGTCCACACGTTGGTGGTCAGCCAGTAGATGAGGACACCGACCGGGAAGTTGATACCGAAGACGGCGAACATGATGGGGAAGACGTACATCAGCATCTTCTGCTGCTGCATGAACGGCGTCTTCACCGTGGTGTCGACGTTCTTCGTCATCAGCTGGCGCTGCGTGTAGAACTGCGACGCCGACATCATGACGATCATGACCACGGTCACGACGCGGACGTCGGTGACCGAGGCGCCCAGGGCCTCGATCGTGCTGGCGCTGTCCTTGAACTTCGCGGCGAGCGGGGCACCGAAGATGTGCGCCTTACGGGCGCTCTCCAGCAGCGACGCGTTGATGACACCGATGGTCTGGCCCGAGGCGATGCCGTTGAGCACGTGATACAGGGCGAAGAAGAACGGCGACTGCGCCAGGATGGGCAGGCACGAGGAGAGCGGGTTGGTACCCGACTCCTTGTACAGCTTCATCATCTCTTCGGACTGGCGCTGCTTGTCGTTCTTGTAGCGCTCCTGGATCTTCTTCATCTCGGGCTGGAGCGTCTGCATGGCCCGGGTCGCCTTGATCTGCTTCACGAAGAGCGGGATCAGGCAGATGCGGATCAGGATCACCAGGGACACGATGGACAGGCCCCAGGCCCATCCGGTGTCAGGGCCGAAGATGGCGCCGTACACCGTGTGGAACTGGACGATGACCCATGAGACGGGTGTCGTGATGAAGCTGAAAAGACTGGCAATCGTGTCCACTAATCATGCTCCTTGGGCATGGGACGAAGTCTCTGCGGCCGGGCTCGAAGAGAGCTCGGATCGAGTCCTCTCCTCGGTGGCCGGTTCGGCGGCGGAGGTTCCGCCCTTGCGTGCGCGCCAAGCGTTGCGCAGCATTTCGTGCCACCGCGGGCGCTTGCGCGGCGGGACATGGTCCACACCGCCGAGCGACCACGGATTGCACCGGAGAATGCGCCAGGCGGTGAGTGCCGTTCCCTTGATCGCACCGTGCCGGTCGATGGCCGTGAAGCCATAGTGGGAGCACGACGGGTAGTACTTGCACACCGGCCCAAGGAGTGGACTGATCGTCCACTGATACAGCTTGATCAGGGCCAGCAGTGGGTACTTCATCGCGCGCCCCCTCCCAGCAGCCGCTCCACGGCGGCGTCCAGGTCTCGGGCCAGCTGTGCGTGGTCTGCGTCGCCCGCTCCGGGCAGCGCTCGTACGACTACCAGGCTACCGGGGGGAAAAAGAGCGACTCGGTCACGCATCAGGTGGCGCAGTCTGCGCTTGACTTGGTTGCGCACGACCGCGCCACCCACTGCCTTGCTCACGACGAAACCCGCACGCGTCGGGGGAGCGCTCTCCCCAGGCGCGTGCGGGTCCGTGGCACCGCTACGAAGGTGGACGACGAGGAGCGGGCGGCCGGCCCGGCGACCCCGTCGTACCGCGGTCGCGAAGTCCTCGCGCCGCCTCAGCCGATGCTCGGTAGGCAGCACGACGTCATGACCTGATCGAATCAGGCGGACAGGCTTGCGCGACCCTTGCTGCGGCGGTTCGCGAGAATCGCGCGGCCGGCACGGGTGCGCATCCGCAGGCGGAAGCCGTGGGTCTTCGCGCGACGACGGTTGTTCGGCTGGAAGGTGCGCTTGCTCACTCGGGGGCTCCAGAAGAAATCGGTAGTGGCGGGGTGCCGTCCTGGCTGTCACCGTGCGCCCACGAGTAGCTCGCGTCACGCCCGAGTGCACCGCTTCCCGATCACCTTCAGCGATCTGTGCCCATCGGAGGCAGGCGGCAGCAGCCATCGACAACTCGACCTGGTTACGGTACGCGGGGCTGCGCCATTCGGTCAAACCAGGGGTCAGGGGGGACACTGTCCACAGGCTGGGGACAACAACTTGAACCGTACCCGCCGCGCTGACTACCGTGGCTGGACTCCGATTCGTTCCCTTGCCCCGGCCCGAGCCGGACCGCCCCACCCGTCCACCCGATCCTCACCCTGAACCCGTCCCCGGACCACACGTCCGTGGGACCTGCGAGAGAGCGTGCCCTGTGGCTGACGTACCTGCCGATCTTGCCGCAGTGTGGCCACGAGTACTGGAGCAGCTCCTCGGCGAGGGCCGCGGACAGGGTGTCGAGGCGAAGGACGAGCACTGGATCCGGCGCTGCCAGCCACTCGCGCTGGTCGCGGACACCGCTCTGCTCGCCGTGCCGAACGAATTCGCGAAGGGCGTACTGGAGGGCCGTCTCGCACCGATCGTGAGCGAGACCCTCAGCCGCGAGTGCGGCCGCCCCATCCGCATCGCGATCACCGTCGACGACTCCATGGGCGAGCCGCCGGCCCCGCAGGCGCCCACGCCCGAGCCGCAGCCGCGCTACGAGGAACCCGAACTGCCCTCCGGACCGTACGAGGGCTACGGCCGCCACCGCGCGGGCGATCCGCAGCAGGGCGGTGAACCGTCCCGCGGGGACCAGCTCCCCACCGCGCGGCCCGCCTACCCCTCCGAGTACCAGCGGCCCGAACCCGGCGCCTGGCCGCGCCCCGCACGGGACGAGTACGGCGGCTGGCAGCAGCCGCGGCTCGGTTTCCCCGAACGCGACCCCTACGCCTCCCCGCCACAGGACTCCTACGGCACCCCCTCCCAGGACAGTTACGGTCCGCCGTCGCAGGACTACCGTTCGCCGGGCCGTGAGCGCCCCGTGTACGAGCAGCAGCGCGGCGAGTACGACGGCCCCCGCTCCGAGTACGACCGCCCGGAGTACGACTCCCGGCAGGACTACGAGCGCAAGGACCGGCAGGCCTACGACCGCGGGGACGACCGCCGGGACCGGCAGGACTACGACCCGCCCCGCGCCGACTACGACCAGCGCGACCCGGTCCGCCGAGAGCTGCCCGATCAGCCGTCGGGCGCCGGTCCGGCGCGCCGCGGCGGTCCGGGCCGCCCGGACCTGCCGCCGGCCGGTACGGGCGGCGCCCCCGGCCCGCTGGCCGCGCAGCCCGCGCCCGCGAGCGGTCCCGGCGAGCCCACCGCGCGGCTGAACCCCAAGTACCTCTTCGACACCTTCGTCATCGGCGCCTCCAACCGGTTCGCCCACGCGGCCGCGGTGGCCGTCGCCGAAGCACCGGCGAAGGCGTACAACCCCCTGTTCATCTACGGGGAGTCGGGGCTCGGCAAGACGCATCTGCTGCACGCCATCGGGCACTACGCACGCAGCCTCTACCCGGGCACGCGCGTGCGGTACGTCAGCTCCGAGGAGTTCACCAACGAGTTCATCAACTCCATCCGCGACGGCAAGGGCGACAGCTTCCGCAAGCGCTACCGCGAGATGGACATCCTGCTCGTCGACGACATCCAGTTCCTGGCGGACAAGGAGTCGACGCAGGAGGAGTTCTTCCACACCTTCAACACGCTCCACAACGCCAACAAGCAGATCGTGCTCTCCTCCGACCGGCCGCCCAAGCAGCTGGTCACGCTGGAGGACCGACTGCGGAACCGTTTCGAGTGGGGTCTGATCACCGACGTCCAGCCGCCCGAGCTGGAGACGCGCATCGCGATCCTGCGCAAGAAGGCGGTCCAGGAACAGCTCAACGCCCCGCCGGAGGTCCTGGAGTTCATCGCCTCCCGGATCTCACGCAACATTCGCGAGCTGGAGGGCGCGCTGATCCGGGTGACGGCGTTCGCCTCGCTCAACCGGCAGCCGGTGGACCTGGGTCTGACCGAGATCGTCCTGAAGGACCTGATCCCCGGCGGCGAGGACTCCGCCCCGGAGATCACGGCGCCGGCCATCATGGCGGCCACCGCCGACTACTTCGGTCTGACGGTGGAGGACCTGTGCGGCACCTCGCGCGGCCGCGCGCTGGTCACCGCCCGGCAGATCGCCATGTACCTGTGCCGTGAGCTGACCGACCTGTCACTGCCGAAGATCGGCGCGCAGTTCGGCGGCCGCGACCACACGACCGTCATGCACGCCGACCGCAAGATCCGCGCGCTGATGGCCGAGCGGCGCTCGATCTACAACCAGGTGACCGAGCTCACCAACCGCATCAAGAACGGCTGACCCAGCCGCAGACCGCGTGGAGGGCGCCCCCGGGAGGAGATCCCGGGGGCGCCCTTCTGTGCTCCTCCGGTGCGGGCGGAGAGCCTCCTGTGCGGTCTCCGGCAACTCCGCCGCGGGCTGTTCCGACCGGCTACCGACCGGCTGCCGACGGCTTACCGACGGGCTGCCCATGGGCCGTCGACGGGCTGCCATCCATTCGCCGCCGTTCCTCCCCGGCCACCGGGCGTTCGAATACCTGCGTGGTTACGGCCACCCTCCACAGGTTCGCCGACTTTCTTCCCTCCACATCCTGGGGACTGTGGAGTTGTCCCGAACCGCGTCCACAGGGACTCTGGTGAAGTAACGTCTGCGCAGCTCAGCGCCCTGTGGAATCGTGGACGACGGATCTCCACAGACTGTGGACGAGACGGTGATCCACAGGCTGTGCACGGAGTTGTCCACGGGCGGCCCACAGGCTGGAGCAGGTTGTCCCCAGCGATCTCCGGCTTCTCCACACGGCTGTCCACTGTTCGGCAACGCGACGCACCAGATCACCGCGGCGAGTGAAAGCCGTCACACAAGGCTGCCGGATCGGGGTGTGGGAAACGTGGATGATCCTGGGGACGCAGCTGGGGAGAACCGGGCTCGGGCTGTGGGCGGTGTGTGCAGAACTTTCCGTTCTCCACAGAGACCCTGAGTTGTCCACTGGTCCCACCCACAGGGTCAGTGGACAAAATTCCGGCCTTGACCTGCGAAAACGCGGTTATCCACGGTATCCACAGCCCCTACTACTACTCCCAACTAGAGAGAGCTGGGAATCCGTTTCGAAGCGGGGCCTGTGCACAACTCGCCGTCTCGAGCCCGGCTGCCCCTCGGAGCGACTTGACCCCGACAGGCACCTACTGTCAGTGCGGTGCGTCAGACTGGTCCCCGGTGTCCTTCCCGTCGCAGTGGGCGGTGACACCGAGTCGGAGGACTCAGTAGCAACAGCAGGAGGCGGCTTACGGTGAAGATCCGGGTGGAACGCGACGTACTCGCGGAGGCAGTGGCCTGGGCGGCACGCAGCCTCCCGGCCCGTCCGCCGGCGCCTGTCCTCGCCGGCCTGCTGCTGAAGGCCGAGGACGGCCAGCTGAGCCTGTCGAGCTTCGACTACGAGGTCTCCGCGAAGGTCAGCGTCGAGGCCGAGGTCGACGAGGACGGCACCGTCCTCGTCTCCGGCCGTCTGCTCGCCGACATCTCCCGCGCCCTCCCCAACCGGCCGGTGGAGATTTCCACAGACGGTGTACGGGCGACCGTGGTCTGCGGTTCCTCGCGGTTCACACTCCACACCCTGCCTGTGGAGGAGTACCCGGCGCTGCCGCAGATGCCGAACGCGACCGGCACCGTGCCCGGCGAGGTCTTCGCGGCGGCCGTGTCCCAGGTGGCCATCGCCGCCGGCCGTGACGATACGCTGCCCGTCCTCACCGGTGTGCGCATCGAGATCGAGGGCGACACCGTCACCCTGGCCTCCACCGACCGCTACCGCTTCGCGGTCCGCGAGTTCCTGTGGAAGCCGGAGAACCCGGACGTCTCCGCGGTCGCGCTGGTGCCCGCCAAGACGCTCCAGGACACCGCCAAGGCGCTGACCAGTGGTGACAGCGTCATCCTCGCGCTGTCGGGCTCGGGCGCCGGCGAGGGCCTGATCGGTTTCGAGGGCGCCGGCCGGCGTACGACGACCCGTCTCCTCGAGGGCGACCTGCCGAAGTACCGCACGCTGTTCCCGACCGAGTTCAACTCCGTCGCGGTGATCGAGACCGCCCCCTTCGTGGAGGCCGTCAAGCGTGTGGCCCTGGTCGCCGAGCGGAACACCCCGGTGCGGCTGAGCTTCGAGCAGGGCGTGCTGATCCTGGAGGCCGGTTCCAGCGACGACGCACAGGCTGTGGAAAGGGTGGACGCCCAGCTGGACGGCGACGACATCTCGATCGCCTTCAACCCCACGTTCCTGCTGGACGGCCTGAGCGCGATCGACTCCCCGGTGGCGCAGCTGTCGTTCACGACGTCCACCAAGCCGGCGCTGCTCAGTGGCAAGCCCGCGCTGGACGCGGAGGCGGACGAGGCCTACAAGTACCTGATCATGCCGGTGCGGCTCAGCGGCTGAGGCCGTCCACAGCTGTGCACAGTCGCCGGGCACCGTCGCGGTGCCCGGCGCCGTGTCCGGGCGACGAGCCCCGCAGCCGGATGGGATTCCGCAGGTCAGGCCGTGCGTATGAGCGCGTATGCCCACAACTGTGCGCGCGCGTCCGGGTTTAGGCTCGGCTCGGCACCCCGGTGCCTGTCACGGCACACACCGACCTAAGGAACACAACTGATGGAGCTCGGTCTCGTCGGCCTCGGCAAGATGGGCGGCAACATGCGCGAGCGGATCCGCCGCGCGGGCCACACCGTCATCGGACACGACCGCAACGCGGACCTCGCGGACGTCCACAGCCTGGAGGAGCTTGTGGGCAAGCTCTCCGCTCCCCGCGTGGTCTGGGTGATGGTCCCGGCCGGCGAGCCCACCCAGACCACCGTCGACCAGCTGGCCGAGCTCCTGGAGCCCGGTGACGTGGTCGTGGACGGCGGCAACTCCCGCTGGACGGACGACGAGAAGCACGCCGAGGAGCTGGCCGCCAAGGGCATAGGCTTCGTGGACTGCGGTGTCTCCGGCGGCGTCTGGGGCCTGGAGAACGGGTACGCGCTGATGTACGGCGGCGACGCCGAGAACGTCGCCAAGGTGCAGCCGGTCTTCGACGCGCTCAAGCCGGAGGGTGACTTCGGCTCGGTGCACGCCGGCAAGGTCGGCGCGGGCCACTTCGCGAAGATGGTCCACAACGGCATCGAGTACGCGATGATGCAGGCCTATGCCGAGGGCTGGGAGCTGCTGGAGAAGGTCGACTCCGTCACGGACGTGCGCGAGGTCTTCCGTTCCTGGCAGGAGGGCACGGTCATCCGTTCCTGGCTGCTCGACCTCGCGGTGAACGCGCTGGACGAGGACGAGCACCTCGACGGCCTGCGCGGTTACGCACAGGACTCCGGTGAGGGACGCTGGACCGTGGAGGCCGCCATCGACAACGCGGTGCCGCTTCCCGCGATCACCGCCTCGCTGTTCGCGCGGTTCGCCTCCCGGCAGGAGGACTCGCCGCAGATGAAGATGATCGCCGCGCTGCGCAACCAGTTCGGCGGCCACGCCGTAGAGAAGAAGTAATCCACAGGATCCCTCCGGGATCCACAACCCTGGGGGAGGTCGGCGGACGACCATGCACGTCACGCATCTTTCGCTGGCCGACTTCCGCTCGTACACCCGGGTCGAGGTTCCGCTCGACCCGGGTGTCACCGCCTTCGTCGGCCCCAACGGGCAGGGCAAGACCAATCTCGTCGAGGCCGTCGGCTACCTCGCCACCCTCGGCAGTCACCGGGTCGCCTCGGACGCCCCCCTGGTCCGCATGGGCGCCGAGCGCGCGGTCGTCCGGGCGCAGGTCCGGCAGGGCGAGCGGCAGCAGCTGATCGAGCTGGAGCTGAACCCGGGCAAGGCGAACCGGGCCCGTATCAACCGTTCCTCGCAGGTCAGGCCGCGGGACGTGCTGGGGATCGTCCGGACGGTGCTGTTCGCGCCGGAGGATCTCGCGCTGGTCAAGGGCGATCCCGGGGAGCGGCGCAGGTTCCTGGACGAGCTGATCACCGCGCGTTCCCCGCGCATGGCGGGGGTGCGCTCCGACTACGAGCGGGTGCTCAAGCAGCGCAACACGCTGCTGAAGTCCGCCGCTCTCGCGCGCCGGCACGGCGGGCGTTCCATGGATCTGTCCACCCTGGACGTGTGGGACCAGCATCTGGCGCGTGCGGGTGCGGAGTTGCTCGCCCGGCGGCTGGATCTGATAGCCGCGCTGCAGCCGCTCGCGGACAAGGCGTACGAGCAGCTGGCTCCCGGTGGCGGGCCGGTGGCGCTGGAGTACAAGCCGTCGGCGCCGGGTGAGGCCCACACGCGCGAGGATCTCCACGGTCAGCTGATGGCGGCCCTGGGTGAGGCGCGCAAGCAGGAGATCGAGCGGGGTGTGACCCTCGTGGGCCCCCATCGGGACGATCTGGTTCTCAAACTCGGTCAGCTGCCCGCCAAGGGGTACGCGTCGCACGGGGAGTCGTGGTCGTACGCCCTCGCGCTGCGGCTGGCCTCGTACGACCTGCTGCGCGCGGAGGGCAACGAGCCGGTGCTGGTCCTGGACGACGTCTTCGCCGAGCTGGACGCCCGTCGCCGGGAACGGCTGGCGGAGCTGGTCGCGCCCGGTGAGCAGGTGCTGGTCACCGCCGCCGTGGACGACGACGTACCTCATGTGCTGGCCGGAGCGCGGTACGCGGTGGCCGGCGGGACGGTGGAGCGCGTATGAGCACCGAGGAACCCATCCCGAAGAAGGACGAGCCGTCCGGTGTCGATCTCGCGCGGGTGGCGTTGCGCGCGGCGAAGGAGCAGGCACGCGCGCGCGGTGACGCGGCGCGGCAGAAGAAGCAGGCGCGGCGCGGCGGCGGTCTGCGCTCGGGTGCGCGGGCCGACGGCCGGGACCCGATGGCCCTCGGGGCGGCGATCAACCGGCTGCTCACCGAGCGGGGCTGGGAGACGCCGGCCGCGGTGGGCGGGGTCATGGGCCGCTGGCCGCAGATCGTGGGCGAGGACCTGGCGAAGCACTGTGTGCCGCAGCGGTACGACGAGGACGAGCGGGTGCTGTCGGTGAGCTGCGACTCGACGGCCTGGGCGACCCAGTTGCGGCTGCTCGCCCCGACGCTGGTGGCCCGGCTCAACGAGGACCTTGGGCACGGCACGGTCCGGCTGATCAAGGTGAACGGTCCGGGTGGTCCGGCCCGGCGTTACGGCCCGCTGCGGGCTCCGGGGAGCACGGGGCCCGGCGACACCTACGGGTGACGTACCTCACGTCCGGTGGTCGTCGCGCGGTGCCGTCGCGGGCCGTGCCGGGGCGCTGTGCACAGGTGTGGATCACGTGCTGACCCGCCAGTAGCCAAGGGCTGACGGCTCGAAGCGCTGAGTGCCGCTGTGAGCCCCTTGGAGCCCCCTTCCGTATATCGGTACCCGCCCGAGACCGGTTCAGGGCGGCACATGGGGGCTCAGGTACCGGCAAACCCCCATCACCGTCGGCGCTACCGGTAGACTGAGAAACAATCCCGCCCCAGTCGTGGGGACGTCCGGGAAAAGCTGAGCAACGCTGATCAAGGCTTACCGACGCAACATGCCGCAGCCGCTCCGGTAACCCTCTCCAAGAGGGCACCCCCAGGAGCCTGGCTCGTGCTGTGCCAGAAAGGGCGCTTCGTGGCCGATTCCGGCAACCCCAACGAGAACATCCCGTCCATCGACGCCGGCGTGACCGGCGGGGCCGCGGCATCCGGCACGGCCTCCGCCTCGTACGACGCCAGCGCCATCACCGTGCTCGAAGGGCTGGACGCGGTCCGCAAGCGACCCGGCATGTACATCGGCTCGACCGGTGAGCGCGGTCTGCACCACCTGGTGTACGAGGTCGTCGACAACTCGGTCGACGAGGCGCTGGCCGGTTACGCGGACACCATCGACGTGACGATCCTCGCCGACGGCGGCGTGCGGGTCATCGACAACGGGCGTGGCATTCCGGTGGGCATCGTGCCCTCCGAGGGCAAGCCGGCTCTCGAGGTCGTGCTGACCGTGCTGCACGCGGGCGGCAAGTTCGGCGGCGGCGGCTACGCGGTCTCCGGCGGTCTGCACGGTGTCGGTGTCTCCGTCGTGAACGCCCTGTCGTCCAAGGTCTCCGTCGAGGTCAGGACCGACGGCCACCGCTGGACGCAGGACTACAAGATGGGCGTTCCGACCGCCCCGCTGGCCAAGCACGAGGCCATCGAGCGGACCGGTACGTCGGTCACGTTCTGGGCCGATCCGGAGATCTTCGAGACCACCGAGTACTCCTTCGAGACGCTGTCGCGGCGCTTCCAGGAGATGGCGTTCCTCAACAAGGGGCTGACGCTCAAGCTCACGGACGAGCGCGAGTCGGCGAAGGCCACCAGCGGTGCGGACGAGGCGGGCGCGGACGAGAAGGCCGAGGTCAAGTCGGTCACGTACCACTACGAGGGCGGCATCGTCGACTTCGTGAAGTACCTCAACTCCCGCAAGGGCGACGTGGTGCACCCGACCGTCATCGACCTGGAGGCGGAGGACAAGGACAAGAGCCTGTCCCTCGAGGTCGCGATGCAGTGGAACAGCGGCTACAGCGAGGGTGTGTACTCCTTCGCGAACATCATCCACACGCATGAGGGCGGTACGCACGAGGAGGGCTTCCGGGCGGCCCTCACGAGCCTGATCAACAAGTACGCGCGTGACAAGAAGCTGCTGCGCGAGAAGGACGACAACCTCACCGGTGACGACATCCGTGAGGGTCTGACCGCGATCATCTCGGTCAAGCTGAGCGAGCCGCAGTTCGAGGGCCAGACGAAGACCAAGCTGGGCAACACGGAGGCGAAGACCTTCGTGCAGCGGGCGGTCTACGAGCACCTCAACGACTGGCTGGACCGCAACCCGGTCGAGGCCGCCGACATCATCCGCAAGGGCATCCAGGCGGCCACCGCGCGCGTCGCGGCCCGCAAGGCCCGTGACCTGACCCGGCGCAAGGGTCTGCTGGAGTCGGCGTCCCTGCCGGGCAAGCTCTCCGACTGCCAGTCGAACGACCCCACCCAGTGCGAGATCTTCATCGTCGAGGGTGACTCCGCCGGCGGCTCGGCCAAGTCGGGCCGGAACCCCCAGTACCAGGCGATCCTCCCGATCCGCGGCAAGATCCTCAACGTCGAGAAGGCCAGGATCGACAAGATCCTGCAGAACCAGGAGATCCAGGCGCTGATCTCCGCGTTCGGCACGGGCGTGCACGAGGACTTCGACATCGAGAAGCTCCGCTATCACAAGATCATCCTGATGGCGGACGCCGACGTCGACGGCCAGCACATCAGCACCCTGCTGCTGACCTTCCTGTTCCGCTTCATGCGGCCGCTGGTCGAGGCCGGGCACGTGTACCTCTCCCGCCCGCCGCTGTACAAGATCAAGTGGGGCCGGGACGACACGGAGTACGCCTACTCGGACCGCGAGCGCGACGCGCTGATCGAGCTGGGGCGGCAGCGCGGCAAGCGTGTCCGCGAGGACTCGATCCAGCGCTTCAAGGGTCTCGGCGAGATGAACGCCGAGGAGCTGCGGGTGACCACCATGGACCAGGAGCACCGGGTCCTCGGCCAGGTCACGCTCGACGACGCCGCCCAGGCCGACGACCTGTTCTCGGTCCTGATGGGCGAGGACGTCGAGGCCCGACGCGCGTTCATCCAGCGCAACGCCAAGGACGTCCGCTTCCTCGACATCTGAGTCGGTCTCAGCTGACCGCACCAGGAAGGATCTTCACCAGCAATGGCCGACGAGAACACTCCTGTCACCCCTGAAGAGGGCGGCGAACTCGTGATGCGTGTCGAGCCCGTCGGGCTCGAGACGGAGATGCAGCGCTCGTACCTGGACTACGCGATGTCCGTCATCGTGTCCCGCGCGCTGCCCGACGTCCGTGACGGTCTCAAGCCCGTCCACCGCCGTGTGCTGTACGCGATGTACGACGGCGGCTACCGCCCCGAACGCGGCTTCTACAAGTGCGCCCGTGTCGTCGGCGACGTCATGGGCAACTACCACCCGCACGGCGACTCCTCGATCTACGACGCCCTGGTGCGCCTCGCCCAGCCGTGGTCGATGCGGATGCCGCTGGTGGACTCCAACGGCAACTTCGGCTCCCCGGGCAACGACCCGGCGGCGGCGATGCGCTACACCGAGTGCAAGATGGCGCCGCTGTCGATGGAGATGGTCCGTGACATCGACGAGGAGACCGTCGACTTCACGGACAACTACGACGGCCGCTCCCAGGAGCCGACCGTCCTGCCGGCCCGCTTCCCGAACCTGCTGATCAACGGCTCGGCCGGTATCGCGGTCGGTATGGCGACCAACATCCCGCCGCACAACCTGCGCGAGGTCGCGGCCGGCGCCCAGTGGTACCTGGAGAACCCCGAGGCCTCGCACGAGGAGCTGCTGGACGCGCTCATGGAGCGCATCAAGGGCCCGGACTTTCCGACCGGGGCGCTCGTCGTGGGCCGCAAGGGCATCGAGGAGGCGTACCGCACGGGTCGCGGCTCCATCACGATGCGCGCGGTGGTCGAGGTCGAGGAGATCCAGAACCGCCAGTGCCTGGTGGTGACCGAGCTGCCGTACCAGGTGAACCCGGACAACCTGGCGCAGAAGATCGCCGACCTGGTGAAGGACGGGAAGATCGGCGGCATCGCCGACGTCCGCGACGAGACCTCGTCCCGTACGGGCCAGCGCCTGGTCATCGTGCTGAAGCGGGACGCGGTCGCCAAGGTCGTCCTGAACAACCTGTACAAGCACACGGACCTGCAGACGAACTTCGGCGCCAACATGCTGGCGCTCGTCGACGGCGTGCCGCGCACGCTGTCCCTGGACGCGTTCATCCGCCACTGGGTGACGCACCAGATCGAGGTCGTCGTCCGCCGGACCCGGTTCCGGCTGCGCAAGGCCGAGGAGCGGGCGCACATCCTGCGCGGTCTGCTGAAGGCCCTGGACGCCATCGACGAGGTCATCGCGCTGATCCGGCGCAGTGACACCGTCGAGATCGCGCGCGGCGGCCTGATGGGCCTCCTGGAGATCGACGAGATCCAGGCCAACGCGATCCTCGAGATGCAGCTGCGGCGGCTGGCCGCCCTGGAGCGCCAGAAGATCGTCCAGGAGCACGACGAGCTCCAGGCGAAGATCAACCAGTACAACGAGATCCTCGCCTCGCCGGTCCGTCAGCGCGGGATCGTCAGCGAGGAGCTGGCCGCGATCGTCGAGAAGTACGGCGACGACCGGCAGACGAAGCTGATCCCGTACGAGGGCGACATGTCCATCGAGGACCTGATCGCCGAGGAGGACATCGTCGTCACCGTCACGCGCGGTGGCTACGTCAAGCGGACCAAGACGGACGACTACCGGGCGCAGAAGCGCGGCGGCAAGGGCGTGCGCGGTACGAAGCTGAAGGAAGACGACATCGTCGACCACTTCTTCGTCTCCACCACGCACCACTGGCTGCTGTTCTTCACGAACAAGGGCCGGGTGTACCGGGCGAAGGCGTACGAGCTGCCGGAGGCCGGCCGGGAGGCGCGCGGGCAGCACGTGGCGAACCTGCTCGCCTTCCAGCCGGACGAGGCGATCGCCGAGATCCTCGCGATCCGCGACTACGAGGCGGCGCCGTACCTGGTCCTGGCCACGAAGTCCGGTCTGGTCAAGAAGACGCCTCTGAAGGATTACGATTCGCCCCGCGCCGGCGGTGTGATCGCGATCAATCTGCGTGAGCGGGAGGACGGAACCGACGACGAACTGATCGGTGCCGAACTCGTCTCGGCCGACGACGATCTCCTGCTGGTCAGCAAGAAGGCGCAGTCGATCAGGTTCACCGCCTCGGACGACACGTTGCGACCGATGGGCCGTGCCACCTCGGGCGTCAAGGGCATGAGTTTCCGTGGGGCGGACGAGCTTCTCTCGATGAATGTCGTTCGACCCGGTACGTTCGTGTTCACCGCTACGGACGGCGGGTACGCGAAGCGGACCGCCGTCGACGAGTACCGCGTCCAGGGTCGCGGTGGCCTCGGTATCAAGGCCGCCAAGATCGTGGAGGACCGCGGCTCGCTCGTCGGCGCGCTGATTGTCGAGGAGAGCGACGAGATCCTCGCCATCACCCTGTCCGGCGGTGTGATTCGTACGCGAGTCAGCGAGGTCAGGGAGACGGGCCGTGACACCATGGGCGTCCAACTGATCAACCTGGGCAAGCGCGATGCCGTGGTCGGTATCGCACGTAACGCCGAGGCGGGGCGCGAGGCGGAGGAGGTCGACGGCGAGGACGTCGTCGACGAGACCGCCGAGGCTGCCGCGACCACCGGCACGGACGAGGGTGAGGCGCCCTCGGCCGAGTAGCACGAGGAGTGAGTCATCGTGAGCGGAGCCACGGGCGCCGGATCGGCCGGTACCCCCACGGGTACGGAAACGGGCGGCGGCCGTGGCTCCGCCGCGCACGGGGCGGGTGCGGCGGACCCGCACACGACCCAGCTGAGGGCGGTCAGGCCCTCGGCGAAGGAATCGCCCTCCACCGATACGCCGGCATCCCAGGGGGGAACCGTGACGGACACCCGAGGCCCGCAGACCCAGCCCGCCGAGGGACAGTCGGCATCCCCGCTCCCCGGTGAGCGGCGCTCCGAGCAGCACTCCGGGCCCTACCACCCGCCGCAGGCGTACCCGGCGCAGACGCCCACCGGCGCCGTGCGCCGGCCGCGCACCGGCGCGCGGACCGCGCCGCGCACCCGCAAGGCGCGGCTGCGGGTGGCCAAGGCGGACCCGTGGTCGGTGATGAAGGTCAGCTTCCTGCTCTCCATCGCGCTGGGCATCTGCACGGTCGTCGCCTCGGCGGTGCTGTGGATGGTCATGGACGCGATGGGCGTGTTCTCGACGGTCGGCGGCACGATCTCGGAGGCGACCGGCTCCAACGAGGCGAACGGCTTCGACCTGCAGTCCTTCCTCTCCCTGCCGCACGTGCTGACCTTCGCGTCGATCATCGCGGTCATCGACGTCGTCCTCGCCACCGCCCTCGCCACCCTGGGCGCCTTCATCTACAACCTGTCCGCGGGCTTCGTGGGCGGCATCGAACTGACGCTGGCCGAGGACGAGTGATCCGCCCGCCGGGTTCGCCCGGCAGCCCCCCGACAACCGATTTTGGGACTGCCGCCCTCGTGCGCTAATCTTCAGGAGTCAGCGCGCGGGACACACACCGCAGAGCGCGGCGGGGCTATAGCTCAGTTGGTTAGAGCGCATCCCTGATAAGGATGAGGCCACAGGTTCAAATCCTGTTAGCCCCACATGCGAGAAGACCCCCAGTCGGTACCGGCTGGGGGTCTTCGGCATCCACCGCGTGAGCGGACCCGGCAAGGGCGGCCAGGGTGACCAGTCGTGGGTCGTCATGGCGGACCCCGAGGGCAACGAGTTCTGTCTCCTGGGCCGACGGCCTCGGTGAGAACCCCGGAGAGCCGGGTTCGCCGGTTCCGGGCACGCGGAAGACCCGACCGCTGGCGACGGGGGATGCACCAGCGATCGGGCCATGGCCAAGGGTAACAAGGTTGAGGTGGTTGTGGGAGGCAACCGGCTTGTTGCAAGGGGGAGTTGGCCGATCTTGATCGGTCAGTGGCACGGGGGGTCGTAGGACAGGCGGGGCAGGTACTCGTGCCACTTCTGCGGGGTCAGCACGCCCCGGGTGACCGCGCAGATGTGCCGGATGGCCGCGTCGGCGTCCAGGCGCCACAGGCGGACCGTATCCGCGCCGCTGGACACGCCGAGCACATGGCTGTTGGGGCTGAACGCCAGGAAGTTGCCGGTCTTGGCGTACGGGCTCATCGACTGGCCGATGGCGCTGGCCGACGAGGGCCGGGTGACGTTCCACAGCCGTACGGTGTTGTCGTTGCCGCCGCTCGCCAGGATGTGACCGGACTCGCCGAACGTCAGCGACGTGACCGCCTCGGTGTGTCCGGCGAGCGGCCGGCCCGGCCCGGTCGCCGCGCGGGGGTCGGTGACGTCCCAGAGCCGCACGGTGTCGTCGTCGCTGCCGCTGGCCAGGGTATGGCCGTCGGGGCTGTAGGCGAGTGTGTTGACGGGGCCCGAGTGCCTGGTGAGCGGCTTGCCGAGCGGCACGGTACGGGCCGGTTCGGTGACGTCCCACAGCCGGACGGTGCTGTCCGCGCTGCCGCTGGCGAGGGTGCGCCCGTCGGGGCTGAAGGCGAGCGTGTTGACGAAGCCCCGGTGCCCGGTGAGCGGCTTGCCGAGCGGCACCGCGCGGGCGGGGTCGGTGACGTTCCACAGCCGGATGGTGCGGTCGTCGTAGGCGGTGGCCAGGGTGTGCCCGTCGGGGCTGTACGCCAGCGCGTCCGGGCCCATGAACCGGGTCCGCAGGACCAGCGGCGGCCCGGCGGAGAAGGGGCGGGCCGGGTCGGTGACGTTCCACAGGCGCACCGTGCGGCTCCCGGTCAGCACCGCGAGGGTGCGGCCGTCGGGCGAGAACACCAGGGACCGCTGGTCGCCGTTCGTGCGCATGAAGGGCTTGCCCAGGGCCACGGGCCGGCCGGGAACGGTCACGTTCCACAGCCGGATCGCGCCGTCACGCGCGGCCGTGGCGAGCACCTTGCCGTCCGGGCGGAACGCCCCGCCGCGGCCGGTCATGTCCGACGTCGGCACCGACCACAGGCGGACCTTGCCGTCGCCGTTGCCGGTGGCGAGGGTCCGGCCGTCCGGGCTGAACCCCAGGGCGTACATCTCGCCGCTGCCGCCCGCCAGCGGCTCGCCGACCTGTGACGCCGATGCCGGATCGCCGACGTTCCACAGGCTCGCCGTGCTGTCCGCGCTGGCCGCGGCGAGCCGGTTGCCGTCGGGGCTGAAGGACACGGACCAGATGGGGCCCGTGTGACCGGTGAGGGGTGAGCCGACCGGTGCCGCGCGCGCGGGGTCGGCCGTGTTCCACAGCCGGATGGTGTCGTCCGCGCTGCCGCTGGCCAGGGTGCGTCCGTCGGGGCTGAACGCCACCGAGTGCACCAGGTCCGTGTGGCCGGTGAGCACCTTGGGCAGCGGACGCGGGTGGCGCGGGTCGGCCGTGTTCCACAGCCTGATCGTGCCGTCGTCACCGCCGGCCGCGAGGGTGCGACCGTCGGGGCTGAACGTCACACAGCGCACCGCGGCCGTGTGACCGCCGAGCGCGCCGAGCGGCCGGGTCCTGCGCGGTTCGGAGACGTTCCACAGGCGTACGGTGCGGTCCTCGCCCGCGGAGGCCAGGGTGCGCCCGTCGGGACTGAAGGCGACCAGGTAGATCGTGCCCTCGTGGCCGGCGAGGGGCTTGCCGAGGGGGACCGGGCGGGCGGGGTCGGTGACGTCCCACAGCCGGATCGTGCCGTCGTCCCCGGCGCTGGCGAGGGTGTGGCCGTCGGGGCTGAAGACGGCGCTGCTCACCCAGCTGGTGTGACCGGTGAGGGGCTTGCCCAGCGGCTCGGGACGGCCCCGGTCGGCCACGTTCCACAGGCGGACCGTCCGGTCGTAGCCGGCCGTGGCGAGGAGTTTGCCGTCAGGGCTGAACGAGGTGAGGTAGACGGCGCCGTGGTGGCCGAGCAGAGGGGTGGCCAGGGGGGCGTTGACGATCGAGATGAGCCTGCTGTACGTCCCCTCGTCGCCTGGCCGCAGGTCGTGGGCCACCAGGTCGAGCTGGGCGGCCAGCGACGGGTCGGTGTGCTGGACCCGGTCCGCCTCCGCGATCACCTGCTCGAAGACCGCGTCGTCCCGCTGCTGCCAGGCGACCACCGCCGAACCGGCCGCGAGCAGGGCGAGCACGACCAGTGCCGCCACCGCGGCCCGGCTGATCAGCACGGTGCGCCTGCGCAGCCGGACCGAGGCGGCGAGGAACTGCACCGCGCCGCGGGTCAGATAGGTGTCCCCGGCCGACTTCGCCCAGCCCCGGGCCTGTTCGAGGCGGGAGCCCCGGTAGAGCAGCGCGCTGTCCCGGCCGGAGGCCTCCCAGGCGCGGCCGTCCTCCTCCAGCCGCTGGCGCAGCAGATGGTCGCCCCGGTCCTCGTCGATCCAGTGGCGCAGCCGTGGCCAGGCGTGCAGCAGCGCCTCGTGGGTGATCTCCACGGTCTCCGCGTCGAGCGTGACCAGCCGGGCGCGCACCAGCGCCTCGAGCGACTCCTCCGTCTTGCCGGGGTCCACCGACTCCTGCGCCAGCTGGCGCCGGGTGCCGCGCCTGCGGGTGGCCTGGGTGTCCTCGCCCAGCCGGACCAGGCGCAGCAGGAGCAGCCGGGCCGCGGTACGGGCGGCCGGGTCGAGGCTGGTCCAGGCGCGTTCGGCGGTCGCCGCCACCGCGCCCTGGATGCCGCCCGCCGCGCGGTAGCCGGCCAGGGTCAGCCGGCCCGCCTTGCGGCGCTGCCAGGTGGCGAGCAGGGCGTGCGAGAGGAGGGGGAGCACTCCGGCGTCGTGCGCCCCGCGCGGGCCGTCCGCGCTCACCTCCCGCACGATCAGTTCGGCCAGCCCCGGTTCCAGCTCCAGGCCGACGGCCTTGGCGGGGCCGGTCACCGCCTCGCGCAGTTCCGCCGTGGTGAGCGGCCCGAGCACCATGTGTCGGTGCTGCAGTGCGTCGGCCAGCTCCGGGTGGCCGAGGCACTGCTCGTAGAAGTCGGCGCGGATGCCGAGGACCACGAGGACGGGGGCGGGCCCGGGCGGGTCCCGGGGCGGGGCGCAGGCGGCGTGCAGCAGCCGGACGAAGGCGCGGCGGGCGGCCTCGTCGGGGCAGAGGGTGAAGGTCTCCTCGAACTGGTCGACGATGATCACCGCTCGCGGCTGTGCGGCGGGGGCGGCCGGCGGGGTGGGGCCGGCCCCGCGCGGGGAAGGCAAGCCGGTGGCGTCGTCCGGGGGGAGCAGCGGGGCGCCGGACTGGTGGGGAATCGGGAGGGTGTCCTCGGAGCCGGAGCCGGAGCCGGAGCCGGAGCCGGAGCCGGAGCCGGAGCCGGAGCCGGAGCCGGAGCCGGATTCGGCCGAGGAGGCCGGGCGCGCGCCCTTCTCGTCGAAGGGCGTGACCCGGGAGTCGCTGCCGTCCGCTTGCCTGCCGGCCGCGTCGGGGCGGGGCGTACGTGTGTCCGGTGTGCCGGATCCGGCCGGGCGCGGGTCCGGAGCCGTGTCGCCGGGCGGTTCCTCGTCGGGGGCGGACGTCTCCCGGAGCGCCCATGCGGTGACCGCCTCGCGTACCGCGCGGGCGAAGCGCGGGGTACCGGAGCCCGGGGCGGCCGGGGGGTGGGCCGCCTCCACCTCGGCCATGCGCGCGTCGGCGGCGAGGGCGGCCAGCTCCGGGACCCGGCGGGTCAGCTCGCCCAGCGGATCGGCGCCCGGCACCAGTTGGAGCACGGCCGTCGGCCGGCCGTCGCCGTCCCCGAGCGCGCCGTCCCGCACCGCGGGCACCAGGCCGGCGTTCAGCAGGGACGACTTCCCGGCACCGGAGGCACCGACGATCATGATCAGTCCGCCGGTCCGCTCCGCGACGCGCAGCTGGGCCACGAGGGACTCGGTGCTTCGCTCCCGGCCGAAGAACCACCGGGCGTCCTCTTGGCGGTAGGGAGCCAGGCCCCGGTACGGGCACACGCCGCCGGCTACGGGCGGCGCCTGGGCCGGAGGCCGCCGGTTCTCCTGCGCGGGGACGGCGGGGCGATCGCCGGCCGGGTCGGCCAGCGCACGCTCCCACAGGCGCTGCCACCGGGGCAGGTCGTACAGGCCGCTGGAGACCGGGACCGGCCGTGCGCGGCGCGCCTCCGGGATCAGGATCTGCAGGACGGCCGCGAGGGCGGCGAACTGGGCCGGTACGTTCTTGGCCCGCCGCCAGTCACTGATCCGCTGGGCGGACACCCGCACCGGCCGTCCCCGCTCGTCCACCCGCTGCAGCCGTACGACCGCCTCGGAGACGCTCTTCAGGGGTGGATTGCCGGCCTCCTTGTACAGCAGTGCGAGGCGCTCGGCGAAGGCCGTGCGTGTCCCTGAGTCGGAACTCAAGGTCCCACCCCTTAACTCCCCCCGCATCAGGACGTCCGGACCGGAAAACTCACCCTATACGGCTGACCTGCGACTACACCCTGGTCCGGAGACCGGGACCTCCTCGGGCGGGGCCGTAAATGGCAGGATCACGACGTGGTAGCGGCATCGTCACACTCGGTCCGGACAGGCCACCGGCCAAGTACCCGGGCGGACGGCCCGAGGTGCCGATCGATCTCGGCCAATGTGCCCGCCGGGCGTGGTGGACATCGACGGCACGAGGGACATCGCGGTCCCGGACGCACAGCCCCCGCGCCGATACGCCGACACGGTGCGGGCGACGCCACCCGGCCCGTCCGGTACCGGTCCCCACGAGGGGAGGGACCGGTGCCGGACGGGCCGGGTACCAAGCGGCGGTTCACCGGGCGGCCGAAGCGGGCAGTGACGTCCTGGTAGTCGGTCACCGACCGCCGGCCGGCCCGGGAGGGTGCCGGGGTTCCGTACGCCTGGAGGACGTATGAAGGTCTCCGTGGACCGGGCCGTTTGCTACGGCTCCGCCGAGTGCGCGCACCGTGCGCCGTCCGTGTTCGCGTTCGAGGACGGGTACGGCGTGGTACGGCCCGGCCAGGAGGGCGCGGGAGACGACGCGCGGGTGCGTGAGGCGGCCGAGAAGTGTCCCTCCCAGGCCGTCGTGCTCACCGAATGACGCGGGTGAGCGCCGATCACCGGTCGGCGGGGAAGGTCCAGCCGAGGTCGGCCAGCGCACGTGCCCTGGCCTCCACCACCGCCATGCGGGCGTCCCGCTCGGCCGGGTCGGTGTGCGCGGCCTGACCGGTCACCTGTCCCTCCCACTTCCGGTACAGCAGCCCGGCCTCCCCGGTGAACCAGCCGCGGCTGACCGCGTTCAGCGCCAGCAGCAGGCCGGTGTCCTCGGAGGCGGGCAGGGCCATCCAGCCGCCCAGGGCCGTCAGAAGGTCCCGGCGGACGCAGAGCGACGCCGGATGGACCTGGGCCCGGAACCCGTGTTCCTTCCAGAAGCGCAGTACGGCACCGCGCTCGACGGGGCCTTCGTCCGGATCGCCGGGGAAGCCGGCCGTGGAGCCGTCGGGAAGCAGGTCCAGGGTTCGGGAGGTGGTCCAGCCGATCGTGCGGTCGGCCTCCAGGACGGCCAGGTCACGGGCGAGCGCACCGGGCGTGAGCCGGTCGTCGGCGTCCAGGACCTTGACATACGTGCCGTCCGCGCGCGCCAGCGCGATCGTGCGGGCGACGCCCGGCCCGCCCGGCCGCCCCTGCCGGAAACTCACCCGCTCGTCGTCCGGGACGTACGGGCTCACCTCGTCGGTCCGGCCGTCCTCCTGGATCAGCCACTGCCACTCCCAGCCGTCCGGGAGCCACTGCTCGCGCAGGGACTTGTGGGCGTCCGGCAGGAAGCGGGCGGACGGGGCGTGGACAGCGGTGACAACGGTGACGCGCCGGGGCACGGCGGCATCCACCACCTTTCCGGGCACGTGGTGAGGAGCGGTTCCGTACGGTCGCCGGGCAGCACGAGGTCCGAGAGACCTTGGGCATCCGCCCAGGCTACGGCCTGGAGGGGGACCTGACGACCCGGTACCCACGTCCCTGAACAGCGCGAGACCCCCGGCCGAGCCCGGCCGGGGGTCTGTCCGTGTCGACTGATGCGTACGCAAGTCGCCCTGATGTCGAAACGTCTGCGTTCTCAGTACTGCGGAGGCTTCAGCAGTTCAGTGGGTCCGTGGACTGAAGGCCCGGGTCCGTCTCCGCTTCCGTCTCGGTGAGGGGGCTGTGCCGGCAACTGGGGGACTTTCCGTGGGCCTCGGCCCGGATCCGCTGCTTCATCGTGGGGGGCAGGGCCCTGGCATGGGACCGGGTCCAGAGATTCGCCATGGGGCTCGTCGGGACGATCCGCTGCGCGACGCTGTCCTGCGGCGTCTCGGTCCGGGGTGCGGCCGCCGCTGCGGTGGCGGTGGTCGCGGTGACGAGTCCGAGCGCCGTGAACAGCGCGAGGAAGGCGGTGACGATGGCGGTCCACAGCTGCACGACCTTGTTGTTCCCGGTCATGGCCCCTCACTTTCAGGTTGGGCGTTTTGCGTACTTTCCTCATGATGTGTATGAGCGTCGCGATGTGGTGGACCTGAAGCCGTGGCGCGTCGATGTTCTGATCAACACCACTCGGATGGACGTAATAGCCTCGGAAATCTCCAGGAACCGGGCGAGGTCCAGCGAAACGCCAGCAAAGTGACGGCGCGTGGGGGTGTGATCACCCTCCGGCCACGGCGGTGCCGGCCTGGTCTATCGCGCGTCCGGGGGCGGGAGTTGGGGCCCGACGCAGATCACCGATCGATATCGGCCGGTGTGTATAGTCGGGCGCCAGAGGTCCCCTACGTCAAGGAAAGACGAGGTCGCGCGGTGAAGAAGCTGCTCCTGGTCGCACTGGCCGCCATCGGCGGGCTCCTCGTGTACCGCCAGATCCAGGCGGATCGCGCCGAGCAGGACCTGTGGACGGAGGCGACCGACTCCGTGCCCACGGGTTCCTGAGTACCGATTCGGAATCTGATCAGACCCCGGCCGCCTTGCGGTCGGGGTTTTGTGTTGTCCGGGTGGACGCGGGCCTCGGCGGCCCTCAGGTTCCTCTTCTTCGGCCATCCGGTCCTCTTGTCCGATTGTCCGGTGGTCCTATGGCTCGTGTTGCGGGTTCGTGAGCCGTGGTGTACGCCTCGCCGGACGGGCCGGAGGCACGGGAGCCGCCGGCACCGCAGACTCGGACGGCCGTACGGATTCCCCGGATGGCGCAGGGGTGCCCGGGGCAGGATGAGCCACGGCCGGATGCGCGGCGCGGAACGAGAGGGAGCGGCACGTGCGGGGGCGAGGGCGTAGGACGTGGTGGCGGGGCGACGGACGGCCGATGGGCCCCGCGGCCCGGACGGGCATCGTGACGGCCGCACTGTGCGCCGTGGCCGCGCTGCCGGGCGGGTTCGCGGCGGCGGCCGGGGCCCAGGACCCGTACGCCTTCGACCCGGCGGGCCGGGCCGTCACGGGAGCCACCGGCACCGCCGGCGCGCCGCGGCTGGGGCCGGGCCGTACCTACCGCGACTCCCTTCCGGGGAGCGGCTCGCTCACCTACCGCCTCGACCTCACCGCCGCCGAGTCGGCGTACGCCCCGGTCACCGCCGTCCCCCCGGCGGGCACCACCGGCAACGCCACCGACGGCATCCGCGTGTCCCTGGAGGACGCGCGCGGCACCCGCTGCTCCACCGCCTCGGCGCTCTTCGGCGCGGGCCTCAGCGCCCGCCCCGTGACCGCCCTGGGACAACGGCAGACCGGGCGCTCACTGTGCCAGGGAGCCGGAACCTACTACCTGCGCGTCGAACGCCTGAGCGCCGGCGGCTCCGCGGACGACACGGCGTCCCCGGCACCGCGCTGGGACCTGGAGATCGCACCCGTCACCGAACCCGGCCTCGCCGCCGCCGGGCCCACCACCGCTCCCCCGGGCCAGGACTCCGCCTCCCCCGAGCCCCTCACCGGCGCCCCCCGCGACCGCACCGGCGGCGCCGGATTCACCTCCGCCCGCCCGCTGGGCCAGGGCGTCTGGCGGACCGGCATCACACCCGGCGCCACCCTCTTCTACAAGGTCCCGGTCGACTGGGGCCGCCGGATGCACGCCGTCGCCGAACTCGACGCCTCCACGAGCGGCCACGGCTATGTCGGCGGCGCCCTCAACCTCTCGCTGTACAGCCCCGTGCGCGGATACGTCGACGGCGCCTCCCTCGGCTACACCGGCACCCGCAGGTCCACGGCCCTCGATCCGCTGCCGCCCGTGGAGTACGCCAACCGGTACGCCGTCCTCACCGGGCAGAACACGGTGCGCTTCGCCGGCGACTACTACCTGGTGATGCACCTCAGCGAGAAGATGGCCGACACCTTCGGGACAGGGCCGTTCCACGTGACGCTCCGGGTGTGGGTCGGCGGACAGGCGCACCCCGGGCCGCGGTACGCCGGGCGACCGGAACCGGGGGACGTCTTCACGGTCACCGAACAGGACCGCCAGGCCGCGGCGACCGGCGACACCGGGGGCGGCGGCATCGCGATGAAGGCCCTCGCGGCCGGCGGCATCGGCACCGGGACCGCGCTGCTGCTGGTGCTGGGCGGGTGGGCCCTGGCGGCCCGGCGGGCTCAGACGCGGGCCAGCGCCCAGAACCCCACGGCGTAGCAGGCCAGCGCCAGCAGCAGGATCGGGATCGCGGCCTTCGCCGGAGGCCCGGGACGCCGGATCGCCCGGCGGGCCCGGCGGCCGCGCCCCGACGCGCGCCTGGCCGGTGAACCGGCGGGAGGCACGGCTGTGGCACCGGCCGGCCGGCCGAGTGGGGGGACGCGCGGGTCCTGGGCGGTGTACGCGGCGGTGGAGGCATCGGCGCGCGGCCGCGTCCACGGGAGCGGGGGCACGGAGGCCGCCGGGACCGCCGGGGCCTCCGGGGCCGCAGGGGTCTCCGGGGCCACAGGGGTCTCCGGCGCGGGGTGCCGCCCGGCGTAGAACCCGGGGGAGGGCTCAGGACGGTGTGCCGGGGTGTGCGGGGCGCGGGCGGCGGGCTTGGTGACGGGCGTCGGCGCCTGCCCGGCCGGATGCCCGTCGTGCCGGGGCGCCGGGGGCGCCGCCTGCTCCGCATACCGGGCGTACGGCTGCGGGCTCGGCGTCGGCTGCGGGGGCGGAAGGTGGAAGCTGCCGGTGTCCGACATCGAGCCGGTGACGGAGTGTTCCGCTCCGGCACTCCCCGTGCCGACACCATCGGCACCGGTACGGGTGTCCGTGGCCGCGGGCGCTTGCCGGCCTCGTACCCCGGAGGCCGGTTTCAGCGGACCCTCGGGCCCGAACCCGGACGGCAAAGGCCCCAGTTGATCGAATATCTCGATCAACTCGTCGTCCACACCCGGCTCGGGGAGAAGCTCCACGGCGGAGGCGAGCGCCTTGCGCGCTCCCGTGGCCGTGCGGAAACGGGCCGCCGGATCGGGCTGGAGCAGAGTGGCGACGATCTGCCAGACCGGCTCCGGAACTCCCCTGGGCGCACCGGGCGTTCCATGCTCCGCGAAGTACCGCACCAGCGCCTTGGCATCCGGCTTGGCACCCTCGAGCAGATACAGGGCGACCAGCCCCACCGCGAACAGATCGGCGGGGAAGTCCGGTTCGGAGCCAAGCAGTTGCTCGGGCGCCAGATAACCCGGCGTACCCACCACGAGATTGGTCTCCGTCAGGCGGGGCTCACCGAACCGCATGGCGATGCCGAAGTCGGACAGCCGCAGCCGCGGCCGGCCGGTTCCGGTCGCCTCGAGCAACACGTTGGCGGGCTTGATGTCGCGGTGCACGACGCCTTCCGCGTGCACCGCGGCGAGCCCCGACAGAAGCTGGTCCAGCAGGGTGCACACGAAGGCCGGCGGAAGCGGGCCGTAGTCACCGACAAGATGGACCAGCGAGCCGCCCCCGACCAGATCCATGGTGAACAGGACCTTGTCGTCGTCGGCCGCCCAGCTGGCCGGAGCGAGGACATGCGGATGATCGATACGCAGGGCCTGCTCGCGTACGAAGCGCAGCAGTGAGTGGGCGTCGCTCTGCTGGAGCACCTTGGCGGCCACATAGCGCCGGCGCCGGTGGTCCCAGGCACGCCAGACGGCACCCACACCGCCACGCCCGATGGGGTCGGCCAGTTCGTACCGGCCGGCGAAGACCTCACCCACAGTCCGCCGCTCCTCCCCCCAGTCCCCTCGACGAAAGGCACCACCCCGGCCCCCACCGGGAAACGGTCATTCCCGCACCCCCCGAAACACACCCCTGGCCCGGTCCCGGACCCCCTCCGAGGACCGGGCCGTGGGATCAGTTCTGGTGGGACTGGTAGTGCGCGACCGCGTCGGAAGTGCGGCCCGCCCCGTAGACCCGGAGGAACTCTGCCAGCTCGGGGTGGGTCCGGGCGAGGCTGTCGGCGGCCTCGATTATGTCGCCGGCGGCGGCCACCGAGCGCAGCAGCGACTGGATCTCCCGCACCACGCGCTTCACCGTCGGCGCACCGGAACTGTTCGTCGTATGCGTGGTGTTGCTCAGCACCGAACCCCCCTGGGACTTCTTGATCACGTCCATCCGCTCGGTAGCCTCGGCCGCGCTGACGCTGCCGTCCGCGACCTGGGCCGCCAGCTCCTGCAGCAGCTGCACCCGCTGGACCACGGCGGGATTGCCGATCTTCGCGCGCTGGCCGCTCATCAGCTGCGACAGCATCGGAGCCGACAGCCCCAGCACCGCCGCGAGCCGGGCCTGGTTGAGCCCGAGATCGTCGATGAGCTTACGGAACAGCGCCCCCAACGGCTCTCCGTACCAGTTCCGCTGCAGCTCCCGCGCTCTCGCGGTGGCTTCCTGCTGTGCGGCGTCCATTGCGTCTCCCCATCGCTTCCCCTGAAACCGCGGTTCGCTGTAGCGAACCACGTCGAGCATCTTACGGAGAGTGGTCATTCGCCGGGACCCCCAATCTTTTTGCGGGATACGGGGGGTGACCCGGTACTCTGGTCCCCGGCGCCCGCCCGGGACGTGGTTCCTCCGGCCGGACGCTTCCTTTCCGGGGCCTTAGCTCAGTTGGTAGAGCGCCGTCTTTGCATGGCGGATGTCAGGGGTTCGACTCCCCTAGGCTCCACCTGGAAAAGCCCTCCGAACTGCGAGAACGCAGCTACGGAGGGCTTCTTCGTCGGCTTCTTCGGCCGTTTCACGTGAAACGGACGAGGGGCGGACGACCATCGCGTCGTCCGCCCCACATCCGTGGCCAGGAGGGTGAGATACCCCGGCCTCAATCCTTGTCGTCGCGGTCGGCGGCCTCGTCCTGGGCCTGCTTCGCCTGGACCTCGGGATCCAGAACCGCCGAGCCACTGCCGTCCACCGAGCCCAGGCCCGACTCCGGCACCTCGGTCGCGGCGGGCGGTTCCACCAGCCAGTCGGGGTTGGCCTGCTTGTCCCACCACTTCCAGGCCGCGAACGCACCCCCCGCCACCAGGCCGACCAGCGCCAGCACCTTCATGGCACGGCCGGCCCTGTGACGGCGCTCGTTCTTGCGCGCGAGCTTCCGGATCTCCTCGGCCGTGACCTGGCCGCGCAGCGCGGCCAGCGCGGCGGCACCCCGCGTGGCGGCCTCGTCGGCCACCGGCGCGGCCGCGGCCACTGCCTGCTCGATCCTCGGACGTGAGTACTCGGCCGCCTGCCGGGCAGCTTTACGGGTGCGGACGGCGGCCTCGTGTGCGGCCATGTCCACCTTCGGCGGCACATGCGCACGGGCCTGCTCCAGACGTGGGGCGAGCCGGGCGTCGTACTGCTCGCGGGCCTGTTCGGCGGCCTGCGACACCACGGGCGCCAGCCGTACGCGTGCCTCTTGCGCGTAATACGCGGCACGCTCCTTGGCCGTGTCGGCGTAGGGCGCCACCACTTCCGCGGCGTGCAGCACGCTGTCCTTCGCCGAGCCGGTCGCGGCGCGCACGCTTTCAATGCGGGTCACGGGTTCCTCCTCCTCGGTGGCGTACGGTAATTCGACTTTCCACCCTTTTACGGATCATGCCTCCCGGGAGCCGGTGCGGCATGCGAGGGCGGGCATATGGGTGCAACAAGGGCTTGTCGACGACACTGCCACGAATCGCCGCCGCGCGCTCCCTCTCCGCGGAACTCGCCACGGCCGGGCGCCGCCCGACCCCGACCGTGCGAGGATCGGGGGGTTACCCGAGGACAACGGAAGGCACACCGTGGCCGAGCAGCTCTACGCCACCCTGAAGACCAACCACGGCGACATCGAGGTACGGCTGTTCCCGAACCACGCGCCGAAGACCGTCAGGAACTTCGTCGAACTCGCACAGGGCGAGCGTGAGTGGACGCACCCGGGCACCGGCACCGTGAGCACCGACCGGCTCTACGACGGCACGGTCTTCCACCGGGTGATCAGCGGCTTCATGATCCAGGGCGGCGACCCGCTGGGCAGCGGCATCGGCGGCCCCGGCTACGAGTTCGAGGACGAGTTCCACCCGGACCTCTCCTTCAACAAGCCCTACCTGCTCGCCATGGCCAACGCCGGCCCGGGCACCAACGGCTCGCAGTTCTTCATCACCGTCTCCCCGACGACCTGGCTGAACCGTAAGCACACCATCTTCGGCGAGGTCAGCGGCCCGGCCGGCCAGAAGGTGGTGGACGCCATCGCCGCCGTGCCCACCACCAAGCCGAACGACCGGCCCGTCAACGACGTCGTCATCGAGTCGGTCGTCGTCGAGATGCGCGAAAGCTGAGCGCGGGCGCGCTCACGCCCCCCCGAGCCGTCGCAGGGAACCAAACGCCCCGCTCGTCCGTAAGGAAGAGCGGGGCGGGGTAGTGCCCGGGGGAAGGCCCACGATCAGCAAGGGGTGCTCATGGACCACGCCGCAGACCGCACGCACGACGCCCGGAGCGTGCCCGTGTGCTACCGGCACCCGGACCGCGAGACCGGCGTGCACTGCACCCGCTGCGAGCGCCCCATCTGCCCCGAGTGCATGGTCAGCGCCTCGGTCGGCTTCCAGTGCCCCGAATGCGTCCGCTCGGGCACCGGCCACTCTCCCGCCGCCTCCCGCCCGCGCACCGTCGCGGGGGGCACGGTGACGGCGGACCCCCGATTGGTCACCAAGATCCTCATCGGGATCAACCTGGCGCTCTACCTCGTCCAGATGGCGGTGGGGGACAGCTTCACCGACCGTTTCGACCTGGTCGCCCGTGTCCAGTTCGCCCCGTTCGGCGCCCTCGAGGGGGTGGCCGAAGGACAGTACTACCGCCTGCTGACCTCGATGTTCCTGCACGGCGGCTATGTGCACATCCTGTTCAACATGCTCAGCCTGTGGTGGATCGGCGGCCCCCTGGAGGCCGCCCTCGGCCGCGCCCGGTACCTGGCCCTGTACTTCGTCTCGGGCCTGGCCGGAAGCGCGCTCAGCTATCTCATCGCCGCTCCCAACCAGCCCTCGCTCGGTGCCTCGGGCGCGATCTTCGGGCTCTTCGGGGCCACGGCGGTGCTGATGCGCCGGCTCAACTACGACATGCGCCCGGTCATCGCCCTGCTGGTGATCAACCTGATCATCACCTTCGGCTGGGGCGGCATCGCCTGGCAGGCCCACATCGGCGGCCTGGTCGCCGGTGTCGTCACCGGGTACGCCATGGTGCACGCCCCGCGTGAGCGGCGGTCGCTGATCCAGTACGGCACGTGTGCGCTCGTACTGGCCGTGGTGGTGGTTCTCGTGCTGGTCAGAACCGCTCAGCTCACCTGACGTCGAACCGTTGTCCACAGTGTGTGGCGAATCTTGTGCATACTGTGCGGCCACAGCTGCGCCCCCTGCCGCTCGGATGTATTTCCGCAGGTGGGGCAGGGGGCGAACGGTTGTCCGGGGACCGGTAGGGCAGTCACACCGGCGTCAACGGCCGATGAGTTATCCACAGATCGTAGTCTTTTCCCCAGGGAGGGTGTGGACGACGCCGGATTCTGTGGATAACTCAGTGAACAGCCCTGGGCAGAGCCGGCCTGGAGCAGGCTACTTCCACTGCGTGGAGACACCGAAACCGGCGGCGATGAAGCCGAAACCGACCACGATGTTCCAGTTGTCCAGGCTGTCGATCGGCAGCGAGCCGTCCGTGACGTAGAAGACGACGATCCATGCCAGGCCGATGAGGAACATGGCCAGCATGACCGGCGCGACCCAGGCGCGGTTGGTGAGCTTGATGGCCTGCCCCTGCTTCGCGGGCGGGGGCGTGTAGTCGGCCTTCTTGCGGATACGTGACTTCGGCACGAGGGTCTCTCCTGTCGATGCGCTGCGTGGCCGCGCAGGTAACTGGGTCGGTCCGGGGCAGCGTACAAGGGGACACTTAGCGCTCCCCCGGGCGTCCGTTAGCGTAGTGCTTCCGCGGCGCCGAAGGAGATAAGGGTACGTTGAGCAATTCTGCCGACTCCCCCGGGACGGGATCAACGGGTTCCGGCCCCGTTCGTTCGTTGCGCCTGCGTCCGGCGCGGGTTCTCACGGTGGCCGTGTTCGCGCTGGCCGGCCTGATCTTCTTCACCAGCTTCAACACGGCCAAGGGCACCGACATCCGGCAGGACGCCTCCCTGCTCAAGCTGTCCGACCTGATCCAGGAGCGCAGCCACAAGAACAAGCAGCTGGACGAGTCCAACGCGGCCCTGCGGGGCAACGTGGAGTCGCTCGCCGAGGGTGACGACGGCAGCACCAGGGCGCAGGACGAGAAGCTGAGCGGCCTGGAGAGGAGCGCGGGCACCCAGCAGGTCAAGGGCAGCGGGATCACCGTCACCCTCAACGACGCCCCGCCGAACGCCACCGCCAAGCTCCCCGGCTACCCCGAGCCGCAGCCCGACTACCTGGTCATCCACCAGCAGGACCTGCAGGCCGTGGTGAACGCGCTGTGGCAGGGCGGGGCCAAGGGCATCAAGGTCATGGACCAGCGGCTGATCTCCACCAGCGCGGTGCGCTGTGTCGGCAACACCCTGATCCTCCAGGGCCGTGTCTACTCACCGCCGTACAAGATCACCGCGGTGGGCGACCCGGAGCGGCTGCAGCAGTCGCTCGCCGCGAGCAAGGCGATCCAGACGTACATGGTGTACGTCAACGTCTACGGTCTCGGCTGGAAGGTCACGGAGGACGGGACGGTGACGCTGCCGGGCTACTCGGGCACCGTGGATCTGCACTACGCGAAGCCGGTGCAGTCGCCACCCATTGGCGGGCCGCCGGGGCGCGGCCCCCGCCAAACCGTCACGGCCGGCGTTGAGGTGATCGGCCCCCGGTCACGTACGTCCGGGTACACGCGTCCGGACGGGTCCCCCGCACTGACCACGCAGCCCGCCGAGTCAGGCCAACCAGGGGCTCCACGCCGTTAGTCTGGTGCCGTACGGCGTGGGTTACCGGTGCCGTGGCGAGACGGGAAGGGACGGCATGTACGGCTGGATCTGGCGGCATCTGCCGGGGAACGTGTGGGTGAGGGCGCTGGTCTCGCTCGTCCTGGTCGTGGCCGTGGTCTATGTCCTCTTCCAGTACGTCTTCCCCTGGGCCGAACCGCTGCTGCCCTTCAACGATGTGACGGTGGACAACCAGTGAGCGCGCGGATTCTCGTCGTCGACAACTACGACAGCTTCGTCTTCAACCTGGTCCAGTACCTGTACCAGCTGGGTGCCGAGTGCGAGGTGCTGCGCAACGACGAGGTCTCGACGGCGCACGCTCAGGACGGCTTCGACGGCGTGCTGCTCTCGCCGGGACCGGGCACCCCGGAGCAGGCGGGCGTGTGCGTGGACATGGTCCGGCACTGCGCGGCGACCGGTGTCCCCGTCTTCGGGGTGTGCCTGGGCATGCAGTCGATGCAGGTGGCGTACGGCGGAGTGGTGGACCGGGCGCCGGAGCTGCTGCACGGCAAGACCTCACTGGTCGAGCACGGGGGCCGGGGCGTCTTCGCCGGGCTGCCCTCGCCGTTCACGGCGACCCGCTACCACTCGCTGGCGGCGGAGCCCGCGACCGTCCCGGACGAGCTGGAGGTCACGGCCCGTACCCACGACGGCATCATCATGGGTCTGCGGCACCGTGAACTCCCGGTGGAGGGTGTGCAGTTCCATCCCGAGTCGGTGCTGACCGAGCACGGGCACCGGATGCTGGCCAACTGGCTGGTGGAGTGCGGCGACGAGGGCGCGGTGGCGAGGTCGGCGGGGCTCGCCCCGGTGGTGGGCAGGGCCACGGCGTGACCGCGCTGCGCCCGGAGCGCGAGACCGATGCCTCGTACGGGGATCAGTCGTACGAGGCTTCCGGCGCGCTTGGGGACTGGCACGTGACGGGGCCGGCGCCGGGGGAGCCGTACCGGGCCGCCCTGGACGACGAGACGATGGCGCTGCGGCTCCCCGATCCGGCGCACGGCCCCGAGAGCGGGTCTGCGCGCGTCTCAGGAGCCTCTTCCGCCTCTTCGGCCTCTGGACCCCCGGAGGGGGGCCGGGCGGCCCGCAGGAAGGCCGCCAAGCGGCGCGGTGGGCGGCACGGCGGAGCGCACCGGGAGGCCGCGGCCCCGGCGGACGCGGCGGGCGGCCGGCCGCTGTCCCGTGTGGAGGCCCGGCGGCAGGCGCGGCTGCGCAAGCCGGGACCGGGTGTCATCGCGAGCCGGGCGATCGGCGAGGTGTTCATCACCACCGGTGTGCTGATGCTGCTGTTCGTCACCTACCAGCTGTGGTGGACGAACGTCCGCGCGCACGCGCAGGCGGGCAGCGAGACGCACCAGCTGCAGGACGACTGGGCGAGCGGGAAGCGGGCCCCGGGGGTGTTCGAGCCGGGGCAGGGCTTCGCGATACTCCACATCCCCAAGCTGGACGTGGTGGCGCCGATCGCCGAGGGCGTCAGCAACAAGACGGTGCTCGACAAGGGAATGGTCGGGCACTACGGCGAGGCTCCGCTGAAGACGGCGATGCCGGACGCGAAGACGGGCAACTTCGGCCTGGCGGCGCACCGCAACACGCATGGTGAGCCGTTCCGGTACATCAACAGGCTGACGCCGGGTGACCCGGTCGTGGTTGAGACGCAGGACGAGTACTTCGTGTACAAGGTGACCTCGACGCTGCCGGTGACCCCGCCGTCCAACACCAGCGTCCTGAACCCGGTGCCCAAGGGCTCGGGGTTCACCGGGCCGGGCCGCTACATCACTCTCACCACCTGTACGCCGGAGTTCACCAGCAAGTACCGGCTGATCGTCTGGGGCAAGATGATCGAGGAACGCCCGCGCAGCAAGGGCAAGCCGGACGCGCTCATCGAGTAGGGGCAACAAGACTGTGGCAGCGACCGCCGACGAGACCGAAGACCACACGGACGCGTCCGGCGCGACGCCCGTCCCGGGCCGCCGCGGCCCCGGCGGGGTCGCGCTGGCGGTCAGCTTCTTCGGTGAACTGCTCATCACCGCGGGCGTGGTGATGGGACTGTTCGTCGTCTACTCCCTGTGGTGGACGAACGTCATAGCGGACCGCAAGGCGGACCGGCAGGCCGACCGGGTTCGCGACCACTGGGCCCAGTCCACCGACACGGGTCCCGGCGCGCTGGACACCAAGGACGGCATCGGCTTCCTGCACGTCCCTGCGATGCGCAACGGGGCGGTGCTGGTGGAGAAGGGCACTGAGGAGGACATCCTCAACGACGGTGTGGCCGGCTACTACACGGACCCCGTCAAGGCCGCGCTGCCCACCACCGGGAAGAAGGGCAACTTCACCCTCGCCGCCCACCGGGACGGCCACGGCGCGAAGTTCCACAACATCGACAAGCTGAAGGACGGCGACCCGATCGTCTTCGAGACGAAGGACGACTGGTACGTCTACAAGGTCTACTCGATCCTCCCGGAGACCTCGAAGTACAACGTCGAGGTCCTCTCCCGGATCCCCGAGGAATCCGGCAGGAAGAAGCCGGGCCACTACATCACCCTGACGACCTGCACCCCCGTCTACACCTCCCGCTACCGGTACGTGGTGTGGGGCGAACTGGTCCGCGTGGACAAGGTCGACAGCAAGCGGACGCCGCCGGCGGAGCTGCGTTGACGGTTCCCGCAGCCCGGACGGGCTGAGAACGAGTGGGCCCCTGCCGGAACCGTCCGGCAGGGGCCCACTCGTTGTGTCAGGCGTCAGCCTCCGGCGCCGCCGAAGAAGTTGGTGCCTCCGTTGTTGCCGCCGTTGTTGCCGTTCTGGCCGCCGACGGTGACCAGGTCGACGCGCGAGCCACGCTGGACCGTGCTTCCCTGGCCCGGGTTCGCCGTGAAGACGATGGCGTTGTCGTCCTGGGACGGGGTGACGTTGCCGACCTGCAGGCCGTTCTGCTCCAGCAGCTTCCTGGCCTCCTTGAGCGTCAGGCTCTGGACGTTCGGGACCTGCACCTGCTGGTTCTGCACCTTGCCGACGTTGATGGCCACCGGGGTGTTCTTGGCGACCTCGCTGCCCGCCGTCGGGGTGGTCGACAGGACCTTGCCGTCGTCGTCGGGGTTGTCGGTGGGGGTGTCGTTGCAGGTGGCGTTCGGGGCCAGGCCCTTCGACTGCAGTTCGGCCTTGGCCTCGTCACAGGTCTTGCCGGTGACGTCCGGGACCGCGACCTTCTCCTCGGCCTTGGCGACCGTGAGGACGATGGTGGAGCCCTTCTGCCGGCTGGTGCCGCCGTCCGGGTCCTGCTTGGTGACCACGTCGGGCGTCTGGCTGGACACCTCGGTCTTCTTCTGGACCTCGAAGCCCTTCTTCCTCAGCTGGGCCTCGGCCTGGTCGTACTGGATGCCGAGCACGTCCGGGACGGTGACCTTGGGCGCGCCCGTGGACACCACCAGCGTGACGGTGTCGCCCTTCTTGACGTCCGAGCCCGGCGTCGGGTTCTGGTCGCAGACGTTGCCCTTCGGCTGGTTCTCGCAGGGCTTGCGGGTGGGGGACGCCAGCTTCAGGCCCCGGTTCTCGGCCATCTTCTGGGCCGTGCCGTAGCTGTTGCCGACGAAGTTCGGGGCGCCGAAGGTGTCGCCCTCGCCGTCATGCCCGTTGAAGATGTACTGCCCGATGAGGATCGCGCCCACCAGCACCAGGATGCCCGCGACCACGAGGAGGATCGTCGAGGAGTTGTTCTTCTTCTGCTGGCGGCGGCGGTCCGGGCGCTCGTCGTAGCCGTAGCCTCCGTCGTCGGGGTTCATCGGCGGGAGCATGGTGGTCGCTCCCGCGCCCGCGTCCGAGCGCAGCGCCGTCGTCGGCTGGTCGTCGGGGTAGCCGCCGTAGCCCGCCGCGCCCACGGCGCCCATCGCGGCCGTGGCGGCGACCGGCTGGCCGTCGAGGCACGCCTCGATGTCGGCGCGCATCTCGTCGGCGGACTGGTAGCGGTAGTTCGGGTCCTTGACCAGTGCCTTCAGGACGATGGCGTCCATCTCGGGCGTGATCTCGGGGTCGAAGACGGAGGGGGCCTGCGGTTCCTCGCGGACGTGCTGGTAGGCCACGGCCACGGGGGAGTCGCCGACGAAGGGCGGCCGGACCGTGAGCAGCTCGTAGAGGAGGCAGCCGGTCGAGTAGAGGTCCGAGCGGGCATCGACCTGCTCGCCCTTGGCCTGCTCCGGGGAGAGGTACTGGGCCGTGCCGATGACCGCCGCGGTCTGGGTCATGGTCATGCCGGAGTCGCCCATGGCCCGGGCGATGCCGAAGTCCATCACCTTGACCTGGCCGTTGCGGGTCAGCATGACGTTGGCCGGCTTGATGTCGCGGTGGACGATGCCGGCCCGGTGCGAGTACTCCAGGGCCTGGAGGATGCCGATGGTCATCTCCAGCGTGCGCTCCGGCAGCAGCTTGCGGCCGGAGTGCAGGAGCTCGCGGAGCGTGGAGCCGTCGACGTACTCCATGACGATGTACGGGATCGAGACCCCGTCGATGTAGTCCTCGCCCGTGTCGTAGACCGCGACGATCGCGGGATGGTTGAGCGAGGCGGCCGACTGGGCCTCCCGGCGGAACCGGGCCTGGAAGGACGGGTCGCGCGCGAGGTCCGCGCGCAGCGTCTTCACCGCCACGGTGCGGCCGAGGCGGGTGTCATGCGCGAGGTAGACCTCCGCCATGCCACCACGACCGAGCACCTGGCCCAGTTCGTACCGGCCGCCGAGGCGACGCGGCTCTTCCATAGCTACCTACCAGCCCTCTCCGTCGGTCCCGGCCGCGCACGTGTCGTGTGCGGCCGGAGGCTGCCGTCCGGGCCTACCGTACCCGGCTCGCTCCGTGTGCCCTGGCCAAGCCCGGAACCCGATACAGGACCGGTATCGCAACGTGCAACGATGTGAAGGGGACGTGAGCGGGTTCACTTCTTGGAGTTGATGACCGCCTCCATGACGCTCTTCGCGATGGGGGCGGCCAGGCCGCCGCCGGAGATGTCGTCACGGTTGGCGTTCTCGTCCTCGACCACCACGGCCACGGCGACCGGCGAGCTGTTGTCGCTGAGCTTGGCGTATGAGATGAACCACGCGTAGGGGTTGGCGCTGTTCGCGACGCCGTGCTGGGCGGTACCGGTCTTGCCGCCGACGGTCACTCCGCCGCCGATCTGTGCCTTCTGGCCCGTACCGCTCTTGACGACCGTCTCCATCATCGACTGCAGGATCTGCGCGTTCTGCGGAGACAGCGGCCGGCTCAGCTCCTCGGGGTCGGTCTTGGCGACCGGGTCGAGGTTGGAGGACTGCAGCTCGTCGACCATGTACGGCTTCATCAGCTTGCCGTCGTTGGCGACCGCGGAGGCGACCATGGCCATCTGCAGCGGGGTGGCGGCGGTGTTGTACTGGCCGATGGAGGACAGCGCGGTCTGCGACGGGTTCATGTCGTCGGAGAACACCGAGGCGCTGGAGCGGACCGGGGTGAACTGCTCGGCGTCGAAGCCGAACTTCTTCGCCTCGTCCAGCATCTTGTCGTTGCCGAGGTCGGCGCCGATCTTGCCGAAGACGGTGTTGCAGGACACCCGCAGCGCCTCGCGCATGTTGGCGTCCTTGCAGGGGATGTTGCCCTCGTTCTTCAGCTCGGTGGTCGTGCCCTTCATGATGTAGGGCAGCGGTGAGTCGGTCTTCTCGTCGGCAGACTTGTACAGCCCGTTCTCCAGCGCGGCCGCCGCGGTGACCACCTTGAAGGTGGAGCCCGGCGGGTAGGTCTCGCGCAGTGCCCGGTTGAGCGCCGGGTCGGCCGGGTTGTTCTTCTTGAGGATCTTGTTCCAGGCCTTGGAGTCCTTGTCCGTGTTGCCCGCGAAGCTCGAGGGGTCGTAGGACGGGTAGGACGCGAGGGCGAGGATCTTCCCGGTGGAGGGCTCGAGGGCCACCACGGCGCCCTTGCCGCCCTGGGCGCTCAGGCCGTTGTACGCGGCCTTCTGCGCGGCGGCGTTGAGCGTGGTGACGACGTTGCCGCCCTGCTGGTCCTTGCCGGTGATCATGTCGAGGGTCTTGCGGAAGAAGAGCCGGTCGTCGTTGCCGGTGAGGATGCCGTCCTCGATGTTCTCCAGCTGGTTGGCGCCGAAGGCCTGTGAGGAGTAGCCGGTGACCGGGGCCCACATGGCCCCGTTCTTGTAGGTGCGCTTGTACTTGAAGTCGCCGCTCTTGGCCTCGACCGACCCGGTTATGGGGTCGCCGTCGACGACGATGTCGCCCCGCGGGTTGGCGTACCGCTCGATGGCGACCCGGCGGTTGGCCGTGTCGGTGCGCAGCTGGTCGGCCTTGACGTACTGGAGCCAGTTGTCGCGGATCAGCAGGGCCAGCACGAGCAGGCCGCAGAAGATCGCGATCCGGCGCAGGGGTTTGTTCATGACGGGCGGACCACCTGGGTCATCTCGGCGTCGGGGTTGGCGGCGGGGGCGGGTGCCGGGCGGCGGGCGGTGTCGCTGATCCGGATGAGGATGCCGATCAGGGCCCAGTTGGCGATCACGGAGGAGCCGCCGTAGGCGAGGAACGGCATCGTCATGCCGGTCAGCGGGATGAGGCCCATCACACCGCCGGCCACGACGAACACCTGGAGCGCGAAGGCGCCGGACAGGCCGATGGCGAGCAGCTTGCCGAACGGGTCGCGGGCGGCGAGGGCGGTGCGCACGCCGCGTTCCACGATCAGGCCGTAGACCAGGAGGATGGCCATGACGCCGGCCAGGCCCAGCTCCTCGCCGAAGGTGGCGAGGACGAAGTCGGAGTTGGCGGCGAAGCGGATCAGCTCGGAGTGACCCTGACCCCAGCCGGTGCCGAGGGTGCCGCCGGAGCCGAACGCCCACAGGGCTTGCTGGAGCTGCTCGGAGTGGACCTTGCCGTCGTGGACGCCCGAGCGGCTGGCCAGGTACTCGTGCATGGGGTTGAGCCATGCCTGCACACGGGTCTGGATGTGCGGTTCGAAGCTGGCCACGCCGACGGCGCCGAGGGCGGACATCAGCAGACCGAAGACGATCCAGCTGGTCCGCTCGGTGGCGACGTACAGCATGATCACGAACATGCCGAAGAACAGCAGTGAGGTACCGAGGTCGGTCTCGAAGACGAGGATGAGGATCGAGATCGCCCAGACGACGAGGATCGGGCCGAGGTCGCGGCCGCGGGGCAGGTACAGCCCCATGACGCGGCGGCTGGCCAGGGCCAGCGCGTCGCGCTTGACCATCAGGTAGCCGGCGAAGAACACGGCCAGCACGATCTTGGCGAACTCGCCGGGCTGGATGGTGAAGCTGCCGACCTTGATCCAGATCTTGGCGCCGTAGGTGAGGTCCGCGCCCAGGCCCGGTACGAGCGGGAGCAGCAGCAGTACCAGCGCCGCCGCCATGGAGATGTAGGTGTAGCGCTGGAGTGTGCGGTGGTCCTTGAGGAAGATCAGGACGGCGACGAACAGTCCGATGCCCAGCGCGGTGTAGATGAGCTGGTTGGTCGCCTTGCCGCCGGCGACGCCGATGCTCTGCAGCAGCTTGGACTGGTCCAGCCGCCAGATGACGACGAGGCCGAGCCCGTTCAGCAGGGTCGCCAGCGGCAGCAGCAGCGGGTCGGCGTAGGCGGCGAACTTGCGCACCACGACGTGGGCGATGCCGGCGAGCAGGCCGAGGCCCAGGCCGTAGCCGAGCAGGCCGGCCGGGACCGAACCGTCGATGGCGAGGCCCACGTTGGCATAGGCGAACACCGGGATGATCACTGCGAAGACCAGCAGGGCCAGTTCCGTGTTGCGGCGGCTCGGTGCGCCGATGGCGCCGATCGTGGACGTGTGGTGCGTCGGTGTGTTCGAAGTACTGCTCATCGTGTGACAGGGCCTCTCACGGCGTGCTTACTGCTTGCCGCACTGATCGACGACCTTCTGCTCATTCTCGGAGAGGCTCGGGCCGGGGCTGGGCTTGGCGGTCGGGGACTTCGAGGGGGACGACGGGGACTTCGACGACGCCGACGGATTCGGCGTGGGTGATGCCTTCGACGTGAAGGAGGCCGGGTTGGTTCCCGTGGTGCCTCCGGCCTCGCCCTCGCCGGTCTTGGCGTTCTTCTCGGTCTCGGCGGCCGCGCGCTCCGCCTGCTTGCGGCAAGCGGAGGCCTGCACGGACAGGGCGTCGATCTTCGCCCGGGCCTGGTCCAGGCCGCCTGCCGTGATCGTGTTCTTGACCTGCTTCTGCTGGTAGGGCGGCAGGTACTTGAGTTCGATGTCGGGGTGGTCCTTCTCCACCTTGGACAGCGACACCCAGGCCAGGTCCTGGCTGATGCCGCGGTACAGGGCGACGTGCTCGCCGTTGGTGCCGACGTAGTACTGGGTCTGCGTCCAGCGGTAGCCGCCGTACGCGCCGCCGCCGATGACGGCGAGGGCGAGGACGCTGTAGAACGACCTCTTCAGCCACCTGCGGTTCTTGCGCGGCTTGGTGAAGTCCTCGTCGGTGTAGTCCCCGTAGCCGTCGGTGGGGACGTAGCCGGTGGTGTCGCCGGAGCCGGGCGGGCCGAACTCGCCGCCGCCCCCGGGGTGGCCCTGGCGGCCCAGGTGGGAGGCGCGGCCGGCCGGGGTCTGCATGATGCCGTTGTCGTGCAGGTGGTGCTGGTTCTCGGCGACGGCGCCGACCACGACCGGGGTGTCGGACAGCTGTCCGGCGAGGGTGTCGCCGGTGTCCAGGTCGAGTACGTCGGCGATGATGACGGTGATGTTGTCCGGGCCGCCGCCGCGCAGTGCGAGCTGGATCAGCTCCTGCACGGTCTCCTGCGGGCCCTGGTAGCTGGCGAGGGTCTCCTCCATCGTCTGGTGGGAGACGACGCCGGACAGGCCGTCGGAGCAGATCAGGTAGCGGTCGCCGGCCCGGACCTCGCGGATGGACAGGTCGGGCTCGACGTGGTCGCCGCTGCCGAGGGCGCGCATCAGCAGGGAGCGCTGCGGGTGGGTGGTGGCCTCTTCCTCGGTGATGCGGCCTTCGTCGACGAGCCGCTGCACCCAGGTGTGGTCCTGGGTGATCTGGGTCAGCACGCCGTCGCGCAGCAGGTACGCGCGCGAGTCGCCGACGTGCACCAGGCCGAGTCGCTGTCCGGTCCACAGCAGGGCGGTGAGCGTGGTGCCCATGCCCTCGAGCTGCGGGTCCTCCTCGACCATGGCGCGCAGCTGGTCGTTGGCGCGCTGCACGGCGTGGCCGAGAGAGGTGAGGATGTCGGAGCCGGGTACGTCGTCGTCGAGCGTGACCAGGGTGGAGATGACCTCGGAGGAGGCGACCTCGCCGGCCGCCTGGCCGCCCATGCCGTCGGCGATCGCGAGCAGGCGGGGACCGGCGTAACCGGAGTCCTCGTTGCCCTCCCGGATCATGCCCTTGTGCGATCCGGCGGCGAAGCGCAGTGACAGACTCATGCGCACCTCGCCCGTCGGCTCCGGGTACAGCCGGTCGTGTCGAGCCACACTGCCCACCCTCCGGTCGGGAGCGCGCCGGAGACCGGGGTGCGGCCTGCCGCTGCGTGCTCGCTCCGCTCGCGCTCACTCATGACGTACTACTTCCGCAGCTCGATGACGGTTTTGCCGATGCGGATCGGCGCGCCCAGCGGGATCGGCGTGGGGGTCGTCAGCCGGGACCGGTCCAGGTAGGTGCCGTTGGTGGAGCCGAGGTCCTCGACGATCCACTGGCCGTCGCGGTCCGGGTAGATCCTGGCATGGCGGCTGGAGGCGTAGTCGTCGTCCAGCACGATCGTCGAGTCGTGCGCCCGGCCCAGCGTGATGGTCTGGCCCTGCAGCGCGACGGTGGTGCCGGTGAGGGTGCCCTCGGACACGACCAGCTTGGTGGGGGCGTTGCGGCCGCGTCGGCCGCCGCCCTGCTGGCCGCGCTGCGGCGGGGGCGCGGACTGCCGGGCGGCCTGCTGCGGCCGTGCCGCCTCCCTGCGCGCTCCGCGCTGGGTGACGCGTGTACCGAACAGGTCACTCCGGATGACCTGCACGGCCACGATCACGAACAGCCACAGTACGGCCAGGAAACCCAGCCGCATGACCGTGAGGGTCAGCTCTGACATTGCCCCCGCTTCACCCTTCGGCTTGCCGGTAAATGATGGTGGTGCTGCCCACGACGATCCGCGAGCCGTCGCGGAGCGTAGCGCGGGTGGTGTGCTGCCCGTCCACCACGATGCCGTTGGTGGAGCCGAGATCCTGGATCGTCGAGGGCGTTCCGGTCCGGATCTCACAGTGCCGGCGCGAGACGCCGGGGTCGTCGATCCGCACGTCGGCCTCGGTGCTGCGGCCCAGCACCAGGGTCGGGCGGGAGATCTGGTGGCGGTTGCCGTTGATCTCGATCCAGTAGCGGGTGCGTCCGCCGCTCATGGGCGCGGCCGCGGGCCGCTGGGTGGCGGGCTGCGGGTATCCGTAGCCGCCGGGGCGGGTGCCGGGAGGCGGTGCGGACGGCATGGGGGGCGCTCCGGCGGGAGCGGCGGGCGGGTAGCCGTAGCCGCCGCCCTGAGCGGGGCCGGGGCGTCCGGCGGGCGGGGCGGGAGGCGCCTGCTGGCTGCTGGAGGAGGCCAGGGTGCGGCTGCGCACCCGGTACAGGCCGGTGTCCAGGTCGTCGGCCTTCTCCAGGTTGACCTTGATCGGGCCCATGAAGGTGTAGCGCTGCTGCTTGGCGTAGTCGCGGACCATGCCGGCCAGCTCGTCGCCGAGCTGCCCGGAGTAGGGGCTGAGGCGCTCGTGGTCCGGCGCGCTCAGCTCCACGATGAAGTCGTTGGGTACGACCGTGCGGTCGCGGTTCCAGATGGTGGCGTTGTTGTCGCACTCCCGCTGGAGCGCGCCGGCGATCTCCACGGGCTGGACCTCGGACTTGAAGACCTTGGCGAAGGTGCCGTTGACCAGACCTTCGAGACGCTGCTCGAACTTCTTCAGGACTCCCATGGGGCACCTCCTCCGTCGCTGCCGTTGTGCCTTGCCCTGCTCTGTGCCTGCTGTGGGCCGCTGTTCCGCCCGTACTGCTCACTGATCGTATCCACGCGTCCGGCAATGAGCCGGTTCCCCCAGCGGCTCCCCTTCGAACTCCTGCAGACAAGGATCGTAGAGGCGGGCAAGGACCAGTGTCCCGCACCTGGCTGTGGACCTGGCCCGCCTCCTGGACAGATGGCCGCGACCGGTACGAGGTTGATACGTGAACAGGCTCTCCCTGATACGTGGCCGCCGCCCGCGCTCTCTCCCTACCCGGCCGGGCGGCAGGTAAGGGATGTGAATCCACCCTGTACGGCGTGCTAATGTTCTCGATGTCGGAAGGGGCCGCACCGAAAGGGACGGGGCCGGAAGACACACCCAATGCGCGGGTGGCGGAATAGGCAGACGCGCTGGATTCAGGTTCCAGTGCCCGCAAGGGCGTGGGGGTTCAACTCCCCCCTCGCGCACACAGAGGCTACGGGCCCATCGTGAAAACGGTGGGCCCGTAGTCGTTTTGGTGTACCTCCTCTGTGAGGAAGCTCTCAAGGGTGCCGGCGGCGCGGGGGCGGGGTTTTCCACAGGGTTTCGGTTGCCCTCCGGTTGTCCACAGGGTCTGACGCGTTCCGGCCGACGGCTGTACGGTCTGCACGAGTTGATGTTCGAGCGTGCGGGCGGGGGAGGCGGTCCTGGTGACGGGATCCGGTGCGGAGACGGCGGAGCGGGCGGTGATGGCGCCCCGGTTGCCGCGGGTGCGTGGCTTCGCCCAGTGGCCGCCGCAGGGTTCGCCCAAGAAGCAGGGCAAGGCGCTGCGGTCCGCCGTCCCGCGCGACGCACACAGCGTCCTCGACCTGGACGCCGGCCGCCCGGACGCGGTCACCGCGGTGGTGGACTCCAACGCCGGCCGTATCGCCGAGCTGACGCCGATACGGGTGGGCAGGATGGCGGCCACCCCGTTCGCCTTCCTGCGCGGCTCCGCCGGGCTCATGGCGTACGACCTGGCCCGCACGCCGATGACCCGCATCGGCGCCCAGATCTGCGGTGACGCGCACGCGGCCAACTTCGGTCTGTACGGAGACGCCCGCGGCAGCCTGGTCATCGACCTCAACGACTTCGACGAGACCGTGCACGGCCCCTGGGAGTGGGACCTGAAGCGGCTCGCCGCCTCCCTGGTGCTGGCCGGACGGGAGGCGGGCGCCGGCGAGGACACCTGCCGGGAGGCCGCCCGGGACACGGTGGGCGCCTACCGGCGGACCATGCGGCTGCTGGCCGGGCTGTCCGTGCTGGACGCCTGGAACGCCATCGCGGACGAGGAACTGGTCTCCCACACCGACGCCCATGACCTGCTCGGCACGCTCGAGCGGGTCTCGGAGAAGGCGCGGGCCAACACCAGCGGCCGGTTCGCGGCGAGGTCGACGGAGGAGACGGAGGCCGGCGGGCGGCGCTTCGTCGACGCGCCGCCGGTGCTGCGCCGGGTCCCGGACGCCGAGGCCGCCGAGGTGGCCGCCGCCCTGGAGCCGTACGCGGCGACGCTCTCCGAGGACCGGCTGCCGCTGCTGGCCCGGCACGCGGTGCACGACGTGGCCTTCCGGGTGGTCGGCACGGGCAGCGTGGGCACGCGCTCGTACGTGGTCCTGCTGCTGGACCACCGCGGGGAGCCGCTGGTGCTCCAGGTGAAGGAGGCGCGTCCGTCGGCGCTCGTCCCGCATCTGGCCGCGGCCGGCTTCCAGGCGCCGGCGGTGGAGCACGAGGGGCGCCGGGTGGTCCTCGGCCAGAAGCGGATGCAGGTGGTCAGCGACATCCTGCTGGGCTGGACGACGGTCGCCGGGCGGCCCTTCCAGGTGCGTCAGTTCCGCAACCGCAAGGGCAGCGTCGACCCGGCCGTGCTCGCCGCCGACCAGATCGACGACTACGGCCGCATGACCGGCGCCCTGCTGGCCCGCGCCCACGCCCACAGCGCCGACCCGCGCCTGATCGCCGGCTACTGCGGCAAGAACGAGGAGCTGGACGAGGCGATAGCCGCCTTCGCGGTCGCCTACGCCGACCGCACGGAGGCGGACCACGGGGAACTGGTGGCGGGGGTGCGAGCGGGGCGGATCGCGGCCGAGACGGGCGTGTGACGGGGGTGGCGTGATGAAGTACGTCGAGCTGAGCGGGGACGAGGGGGAAGAGGCGGGGTTCATCGACCCCCGGCCCTATCTCGAGCGGCTGCCCGCCATCGCGGCCGACCTGCCGCCGGGTGCCCGCGCGTTCGCCACCGACCCCGGGCACTACGACTTCGGCGGCAGGCGCTGTGTGAAGGACCTTCGGCCGTCACGGGTGCGCCGCGGCGGGGGCGGGGACGTCGAGATCCGCTTCCGGCACAACTGCTTCAAGCACGACGAGGACCTCCTCGTCCGCTACACCGGGGTCTCCCGCTTCCAGTCCGACGTCCTGGGCAGCTGCGACCCCGCCTCCCTCGGTGAGGTGATCCTCGACGAGATCCTCCCGGGTCCGGCCGGCTGCACCCATGAGCTGGCCTGCCGGCCGGGCACGCTGGTGGTCGCCTGCCGGGACCTGGTGGCCGAGTGGATACCGGCCGACTGCCCCGACGCGGTGCCGCGCGCGTGAACCGGGCCGTCCGCGGCGCCGGGTTCCGGCCGTGGCCTACGCTGGTCGGATGACGACCCCGGAAGCTGAGCAGTCCCAGGCACCGCGGCCCGAGGAACGGCTGGAACAGGCCGTACGGGCAGCCGAGCAGGCGTTGATCGAGTACGAGATCGCCGTGGAGACGTTCCGCGTCGAGGTCGAGAACTTCTCCCGGCTGCACGAGCAGAAGCTCGGCCCGCTCTACATGCGTATTGAGCACCTGGACGCGGAGATCGCCGAGGCGAAGGCCGCCCGCACCGGTGACCCGGAGGACATCCGCCGGGCCGAGGAGGCCCGGGCGCATGTGCTGCCGATCCCCGGCGTCGAGGAGCTGCTGCACGGCTGGATGGACGGCAACGGCCTGTTCCCGGAGGCCACCGCCATGCTCACCGATCAGGCGGTACGCCCGCCCGAGCGGGTGCGGCCCAGCGAGGAGGCCCGCAAGCTCTACCGCGAGCTGGCCCGCAAGGCCCACCCCGACCTCGCCCAGGAGGAAGAGGAGCAGCAGCGGCGCGAGGAGTTCATCAGCCGCGTCAACGCCGCCTACGCCCGCGGCGACGAGGCGCTGCTCAGGGAGCTGGCCGAGGAATGGGCGGCGGGCCCGGTGCCGCCCGAGCGCCGGCCGAGCCCCGCGGACGAGCTGTACGCCCGCCTGGAGTGGCTCTCCCAGCGCAAGGAGCTGCTCACGCTGGTCGCCCGCGAGCTCGAGGATGGCGCCATCGCCGGCATGCTGCGACTGGCCCCGGACGACCCCGACGGCCTGCTCGACGAGATCGCCGGCCGGCTGCGCGCCGACATCGAGCAGCGGGAGACGGAACTGGCGGCCCTGCTGGCCCAGGGCTGACCGGGCGGTCCTTCCGGTAGCGTCGGGGGCATGAGTTTTGGAGCTGGGGTGCCCACCGTCGGGGTCACGGATCTCAAGGACGACGACTTCCTGCTGGACGTTCGCGAGGACGAGGAGTGGCAGGCCGGTCACGCCGATGGCGCGCTGCACATCCCCATGAGCGAGTTCGTGGCCCGCTACGGCGAGCTGACCGAGGCCGCCCCGCAGGACGGCCGGGTGCATGTGATCTGCCGGTCCGGAGGGCGTTCGGCGCAGGTCACGATGTATCTGATCCAGCAGGGCGTCGACGCGGTGAACGTCGACGGCGGCATGCAGGTCTGGCAGGCCGCGGGCCGTCCCGTGGTCACCGACGCCGGGGAACCGGGCGCCGTCGTCTGACCCGCGGCGGCTGATCCGCGGCGGCCCGGCCCCGGCCGGCCGGACCCGGGGCCGGTGTTCCGGGCGGCCGGATCCCGTGACCCGGCCTTACGGACGGCCGGGCGGGTGGGCCGGCGGCGGCTGACCGGGCTTTCCCGTGCGCCGGGCGGGAACTCAGCGGTCGAAGTCCAGCTCCACCTTCTCCGTCACCGGATGCGACTGGCAGGCCAGTACGTAGCCGGCTTCGGTCTCCTCCGCCTCCAGGGCGAAGTTGCGGTCCATGCGCACCTCGCCCGCGACCAGGAAGGCCCGGCAGGTTCCGCACACGCCGCCCTTGCAGGCGTAGGGCGCGTCGGGCCGGTTGCGCAGCACGGTCTCCAGCAGTGACTCGCCGTCCTGCACCGGCCAGGTGCCGCCGCGCCCGTCGAGCCGGGCGGTGACGGTGCTGTGCGCGGGCGCCGGGGTAGCGGCCGAAGGGGCCGATCCCGCGTCCACGTGGAAGATCTCCTGGTGGATCCGGGCCCGGTCCACGCCCAGCTCGCGCAGCGCCCGCTCCGCGCCGTCGACCAGGCCGTAGGGCCCGCACAGGAACCAGCCCGCCACCTGCTCCACCGGCAGCAGCGCGGGCAGCAGTCCCGTCAGCCGTTCCCGGTCGAGCCGGCCGGACGGCAGACCCGCCTGCTGCTCCTCCCGGGAGAGCGCGGTGACCAGCTGCAGCCGCTGCGGGTAGCGGTCCTTCAGGTCGGCGACCTCTTCGAGGAACATCGTCGAGGCGGCCGTGCGGTCCCCGCGTATCAGGCAGAACCGGGCCTGAGGTTCACGCGCCAGCAGCGTGGAGACGATCGACAGCACGGGGGTGATGCCGCTGCCGCCGACGACCGCGGCGTACAGACCCGGTGCCGGGTCCAGCGTGAAGCGGCCGGCGGGGGTCATCACCTCCAGCTCGTCGCCGACGTTGATCTCCTTCAGCGCGTACGTGGAGAAGGCACCGCCCTCGACGAGGCGCACCCCCACCCGCAGTGTGCTCGGGCCCGCGCCGGCCGGGTCGGGGGCCGCGGAGCAGATCGAGTACGTCCGCCGGATCTCGGTGCCGTCCGTGCGCCGCCGCAGGGCGAGGTGCTGGCCGGGCGCGTGCCGGTACTCCTCGCGCAGCTCCGGTGGGACGGTGAGAGTGAGCGCGACGGAGTCGTCGGTGAGCCGGTCGACCGCGGCCACCGGGAGCGGGTGGAAGCGCGCCATCACAACTCCTTGAAGTGGTCGAACGGTTCGCGGCAGGACAGGCAGCGGCGCAGCGCCTTGCACGCGGTGGAGGAGAACCGGCTGAGCAGTTCGGTGTCGGCCGCCCCGCAGTGCGGGCAGCGGACGGGTTCGCCGTCCTCCTCGGTCCTCGTCGGGCCGAGGGTCAGCGTCACCGGACCGGGGTCGCGGCGCGCGCGTGGGGGAGCGATACCGAACTCCTCCAGCTTGCGGCGGCCTTCGGCGGTGATGTCGTCGGTCGTCCAGGCGGGGCTGAGCACGGTGCGGACGGAGACGTCGCGCATGCCGTGGGCGCGCAGTACCCGCTCGATGTCCAGGCTCATCGCCTCGATGGCGGGGCAGCCGGTGTAGGTCGGGGTGAGGTCGACCTCGACCGTGTCGGTGCCGTGGACGTGCACCGCGCGCACGACGCCGAGGTCCTGGAGGGTGAGCACGGGCAGCTCGGGGTCGGGCACCGAACCGGCCAGTTCCAGCAGTTCCGCCTCCAGCGCGGTGGCCGTCACCATGACGCCCCCGGGTGGCTGCGGTGCAGGTGCTGCATCTCGGCGAGCATCCGTCCGAACTGCTCGGTGTGCAGGCCCTGCCGGCCGGCGCCCGCCGACCAGGCGCCGGTGCGGGGCCCCTCGGGCACGGTCAGGGTGGCCCGGCCCAGTACGTCCGTCACGGAACGGAGCCAGTTCTCCTCCAGGGCCGCCCAGTCGGCGTCCAGGCCCTCGACCGGCTGGAACATCTCGCCGGTGAACCGCCACAACGCCTCACACGCGCGCCGCATCCGTTCGTGGCTGTTCTCGGTGCCGTCGCCGAGCCGCAGGGTCCACTGCTCGGCGTGGTCGCGGTGGTAGGCGACCTCCTTGACGGCCTTCGCGGCCAGCGGTGCGAACGGACCGCCGGTGGCGGCGAGTTCGCTGTAGAGAAGCTGCTGGTAGGTGGAGAAGTACAGCTGGCGGGCGATGGTGTGGGCGAAGTCGCCGTTCGGCTGCTCGACGAGCTGGAGGTTGCTGAACGCCCGCTCCTCGCGCAGATAGGCGAGTTCGTCCTCGTCACCGACCATCGACAGCAGCACGCGGGCCTGGCCGAGCAGGTCGAGGGCGATGTTGGCGAGGGCGACCTCCTCCTCCAGGACGGGGGCGTGTCCGGCCCACTCCCCCAGGCGGTGGGAGAGCACCAGGGCGTCGTCGCCGAGGGCGAGCGCGGCGGTCGCGGGGACGGTGGCGGTCACAGGTGCTTCACCCCTTCCGGGATCTCGTAGAAGGTCGGGTGCCGGTAGGGCTTGTCGGCGGCCGGCTCGAAGAACGGGTCCTTCTCGTCGGGTGAGGACGCCGTGATCGCGGCGGCGGGCACGACCCAGATCGAGACGCCCTCGCCGCGCCGGGTGTACAGGTCGCGGGCGTTGCGCAGGGCCAGCTCGGCGTCGGGAGCGTGCAGGCTGCCGGCGTGGGTGTGGGAGAGGCCGCGGCGGGAGCGCACGAAGACCTCCCACAAGGGCCAGTCGGTGTTGGTCATCCTCGTGTGTCTCCCGTTCCGCCGGTGCTGCCGGTGTGCTTGGCCGCGTACGCGGCGGCCGCCTCGCGCACCCATACGCCCTCTTCGTGTGCGCGCCTGCGCTGGGTGATGCGCTGTTCGTTGCAGGGGCCGTTGCCCTTGAGGACGTCCCAGAACTCGGTCCAGTCGATGGCCCCGAAGTCGTGGTGTCCCCGCTCCTCGTTCCAGCGCAGGTCCGGGTCGGGGAGGGTGAGGCCGAGGGATTCGGCCTGGGGTACGCAGATGTCGACGAAGCGCTGGCGCAGTTCGTCGTTGGAGTGGCGCTTGATCTTCCACTCCATGGACTGGGCCGAGTGCTGGGAGGCGTCGTCGGGCGGGCCGAACATCATCAGGGAGGGCCACCACCAGCGGTCCACCGCGTCCTGCGCCATGGCGTGCTGCTCGGGAGTGCCGTTGCTGAGGGCCAGCAGCAGTTCGTAGCCCTGCCGCTGGTGGAAGGACTCCTCCTTGCAGACGCGCACCATCGCGCGGGCGTAGGGCCCGTAGGAGCAGCGGCACAGGGGGACCTGGTTGGTGATGGCGGCGCCGTCCACCAGCCAGCCGATGGTGCCGACGTCGGCCCAGGTCAGGGTGGGGTAGTTGAAGATCGAGGAGTACTTCTGGCGGCCGCTGTGCAGCTTGTCGAGCAGTTCGTCCCGGCTGGTGCCGAGGGTCTCGGCCGCGCTGTAGAGGTACAGGCCGTGGCCGGCCTCGTCCTGGACCTTGGCCATCAGGATCGCCTTGCGGCGCAGCGAGGGCGCGCGGGTGATCCAGTTGGCCTCCGGCTGCATGCCGATGATCTCGGAGTGCGCGTGCTGGGCGATCTGCCGGACGAGCGTCGCGCGGTAGGCGTCGGGCATCCAGTCACGGGGCTCGATGCGTTCGTCGGCGGCCACGGCCGCGTCGAAGGCGTGCTGGTACTCCGCCGGTGCTCCGGCGGTGTCCGGTGCTCCGGCGGCGTCTGTGCGTGCCGTGCGGTGCGCGGCTGCTGTGGCCATGCGGTCCCCCTGACCTCGGGCTCTGCTGCGGACACTGTCCCGACCGATCGTTCGGTCCGTGCGCATTAATGGTGTGCCGGGCCGGTGCCGCTGTCAACCGCTGTGGAAAACCCGCGCGATCGCCCTGTGGACACCGTGCCGGACGGGTACTGGGTGGCACTTCCGGGCGGGGCCCGCGAAGGGTCCGGGCCCGGGCTCCCACGGACTTCTCGGTGGCCAGCGGCTGGTCGTACCGCCTTGTCCGACACCCCGCCCGGGCGGCGGCGTGGTGATGGCCACGGCCTCCGGTGGTTCCCCGGGGCTGCGCCCGGTGGGCGCGGCTGAGTACCGTTCCGTGCGGGCGCCGAGCCGTGGCGCCCGTGAACCATGCGGCGCCTGTGGCGGGCGGCCGTACGACTCGGCGGAAATCGGGGATCGGGGCGGAATGGACGCGTACGACGAGGACTCGCACAACCGGCGGGGGCCGGACGGGTCGAAGGGGGCGCGTCTCCCGGAGAGCGGCCCGGACGGGCACGAGCCGCCGGGCACCGACGGGGAGGGAAGCGGTCCGTCGGTCATGGACGCGGTCTCGGACGAGTCGCCGGCCGACGACATGAGGGGGAGCCCGGCCGGTGGCGCGGAGGGGACTGAGCCGTCTGCCGAGAGCGGGGACGCGAACGAGCCCTCGGCCATGGGTACGCACGGGGACGAGCAGCCAGCCGGGGACACGGGCCCCGCCGCCGGCGGAGCCGAGGCGGCGGTGGCCCCGCCCGCGCCGCCCCGCACCGGTGTCGCCGCCCTCTCCCCCCGCTACCAGGTCGGAGCCGCGGTGGCGCTCGCGGCCGTCGCCGTCGCCGCCTGTGTGCACCTGGGGATGGTGTTCCTGAGCCTCGCGCCGGCGAACACGGTGACCAAGCAGCACGGCAAGGCGATCGAGGAGTGGGTGTACCCCGAGTTCGAGCAGAACTGGAAGCTGTTCGCCCCGAACCCCTTGCAGCAGAACATAGCCGTGCAGGTCCGCGCCGAGGTGCGGACGAAGGACGGTGATCTGCGCACCACCGGCTGGAGCGACCTCTCCGCCCGCGACGGTGCCGCGATCGACGGCAACCTGCTGCCGAGCCACACCCAGCAGAACGAACTGCGCCGGGCCTGGGACTTCCTCGCCGCCACGCACGGCACCGACAACCGGCCGGTGGGCCTGCGCGGCGCACTTTCCGAGACGTACATGCGCCGGATCGTGACGATGCGCCTGCACCGGGAGGACGCGATCGGCCGGCAGGGAGTCGTCCAGCGCGTGCAGGTCCGCTCCCGGACCACCAATGTGCAGCCGCCCGTGTGGAGCCGGGAACGGTTCTCCAGCAAGCCCGTCTACCGCGTACTTCCCTGGTGGACGGTGACCGACGACGAGGCCGCGGGAGGTGTGGCGTGAACGGTCTGTCCCTGACGCTCTCGCGGGGCATCGCCCGCGTCACCGAGTCCGCGCTCGGCCGGTACCAGAGCGCCGTGATCCGAATCGGTTTCTCCGGTACCTGGCTGCTGTTCCTGCTGCGCGAGTTCCCCCACCGCAGGGAGATGTACGGTCCCGACGGCCCCTGGGGCTGGGACCTCGGCCGGCAGCTCACGGATGAGAACCACGCCTTCACGGCCCTGATGTGGTCCGGCCAAGGAGCTTGGTTCGAGATCTTCTACGTGCTGGCGATCCTCGCCACGGCGGCACTGCTGCTCGGCTGGCGCACCCGGACCGCCTCCGTGCTGTTCATGGTGGGTGTGCTGTCGCTGCAGAACCGCAGCGTCTTCATGGGCGACGGCGGCGACAACGTCCTGCACCTGATGGCCTTCTATCTGGTCTTCACCCGCTGCGGTCAGGTGTGGTCGCTCGACGCCCGGCGGGCGGACCGTGAGGCCGCGGCACGCGCGCGTGGGGAGCGGGTCCGCCCCGACCGGCTGGGGCCGGTGCTGTGGGCGGTGCTGGGCCTGGTGCTCGCCGGTGTGACGCTGTCGGGCCGGCTGTTCGACAACGGCTGGCTGGTGCCCTCGCTGCTGTGGACGGTGTGGGCCGTGCTCGGCCTGTGGGCGGTGGTCCGGCGCCGGGCGAGGTCCGAGGAGCCGCGGATCCTGCTGGACGTGATCGCCAACGTCCTGCACAACGGCGCCCTGTTCGTGATCATGGCGGAGGCCTGCCTGATCTACGCCACGGCCGGCTGGTACAAGATCCAGGGCTCGCGCTGGCAGGACGGCACCGCCGTCTACTACCCGCTCCACCTGGACTACTTCTCGCCCTGGCCGGCGCTTGCCGACCTGATGTCCTCCAGCGGCACGATCATGATGGTCGTCACCTACGGCACGGTCATGGTGCAGGTCGCCTTCCCGTTCACGCTGTTCAACCGGCGGGTGAAGAACGTCCTGCTGGTGCTGATGATGCTTGAGCACGCGGTGATCGCGGTCGTCCTCGGGCTGCCGTTCTTCTCTCTGGCCATGATCACGGCGGACGCCGTCTTCCTGCCGACGTCCGTCCTGCTGCTGCTCGGCGGCTGGGCGGCACGCGCGCGTGAGCGGCTGGTGCGGCGCGGCCGGGACGAGGGCCCCGTGCTGCCGGGGCCGCGTGCCTCCGAGGAGGCCGTCCCGGACTCGGCCGAGGAGCGTACGCCGGGCCACGTAGGGTTCAGCGCATGACCGATCCCCTGGCCCGCTGGCGTGCGAGCGCCGGAACCGCCGTGCTGCTGGACGGCTTCCACGCCCTCAAGCACGCGCTGCGCTTCGGCGCTCAGGTCCCGGTGGCGGTCACGACCGACCGCGGGGCGGCGCTCGCCCTCGCCGAGGAGCTGGCCGGGGACGTCAGGGACAGCCTGGACGAGCTGCTGACCGAGGTGCCCGCGGCGACGTACGCCTCGCTCGTGCCGCGGCCCCATCCGACCGGGGTGGCGGCGCTGGCCGTGCGGCCGACCCGGGAGGCCAATCTGCGCTCGCTCGCCCGTACGCCCCGCCCGGCGCCCGTCGTGGTCCTCGACAACCCGCGCAACCTGGGCAACGCCGGCGCCGTGATCCGGCTGGCCGCCGGTTTCGGGGCGACCGGTGTGGTCACCACGGGCACCCTCGACCCCTGGCACCCCACCGTGGTGCGCGGCGGTGCGGGACTGCACTTCGCGACGGCCGTGGAGCGGCTCGGTGTCGACGAGCTGCCCGAGGGACCGCTGTTCGCCCTCGATCCGGAGGGCGAGGACATCCGGGGTGTCACGCTGCCCGACGATGCCGTGCTGGCCTTCGGTTCGGAGCGCAGCGGCCTTTCACCCGAGGTGCGCGGGCGGGCCGACCGGCTGCTGGCGCTGCCGATGCGCCCCCAGGTCTCCAGCTACAACCTGGCCACCAGTGTGGCCATGACGCTGTACCACTGGAGTGCCACCGGGGGCGCGGCGACGGCGCCCCCGGCGGTCTCGGCTTCCTAGGCGTCGCGGCGGACCTCCACCACCCGGAAGCGGTTGGCCACGAACGCGCCGTCGGTGAGTGCCGCGTTCGCCGCCGGGTTGCCGCCCGAGCCGTGGAAGTCGGAGAAGGCGGCCGTCTGGTTCACGTACACCCCGCCGGTCAGGTTGAGCGACAGCTGGGCGGCCTCCTCGAGGCAGACCTCCTCGACGGCCCGCTCGGCCTCCGGGTCGGTGGTGTACGCGCCGACCGTCATCGCGCCCTTCTCGCGGACCGTGCGGCGCAGGAGCTCCACCGCGTCGGCCACCGAGTCGACCGCGACGGCGAAGGAGACGGGGCCGAAGCACTCGCTCATGTAGGCGGCCTCGTCGTCCGGCTTGGCGCCGTCGAGCTTGACGATCACCGGCGTGCGGACCACCGCGCCCGGGAAGTCCGGGTTGGTGATCTCCCGCGAGGCCAGGGCGACCTCGCCGAGGCCGGCGGCCGCCTCCAGGCGGGCCTTGACGTCCGGGTTGACGATCGCGCCCAGCAGGGCGTTCGCGCGCGCGTCGTCGCCGAGCAGTCCGTCGACGGCGCGGGCGAGGTCGGCGGTCACCTCGTCGAACGTCTTGTGGCCCTCGTCGGTGCGGATGCCGTCGCGCGGGATGAGCAGGTTCTGCGGGGTGGTGCACATCTGGCCGCTGTACAGGGACAGCGAGAAGGCCAGGTTGGACAGCATCCCCTTGTAGTTGTCGGTCGACTCCACGACGACCGTGTTGACGCCGGCCTTCTCCGTGTAGACCTGCGCCTGGCGGGCGTTGGCCTCCAGCCAGTCACCGAAGGACGTCGACCCGGTGTAGTCGATGATGCGGATCTCGGGGCGGGTGGCGAGGGTCTTGGCGATGCCCTCGCCGGGGCGCTCGGCGGCCAGTGCCACGAGGTTCGGGTCGAAACCGGCCTCGGTGAGCACCTCGCGCGCGACCCGCACGGTCAGCGCGAGCGGCAGGACCGCGTGCGGGTGGGGCTTGACCAGGACCGCGTTGCCGGTGGCCAGCGAGGCGAACAGGCCCGGGTAGCCGTTCCAGGTCGGGAAGGTGTTGCAGCCGATGACCAGACCGATGCCGCGCGGGACCGGCGTGAACCGCTTGGTCAGCGCCAGCGGGTCGCGCTTGCCCTGCGGCTTGGTCCACTCGGCGGTGTCGGGGGTGCGGACCTGCTCCACGTACGCGTACGCCACCGCTTCCAGGCCGCGGTCCTGGGCGTGCGGGCCGCCCGCCTGGAGCGCCATCATGAAGGCCTGCCCGCTGGTGTGCATGACCGCGTGCGCGAACTCGTGCGTCCGGTCGCTGATCCGCTTGAGGATCTCCAGGCAGACCACCGCGCGTGTCTCCGCGCCCGCGTCCCGCCAGGCACGCTGTCCGGCCTTCATCGCGGGCAGCAGTACGTCGAGGTCCGCGTGCGGGTAGGTCACGCCGAGCTCGATGCCGTAGGGGGAGACCTCGCCGCCCACCCAGTCGTCGGTGCCGGGCTGGCCGAGGTCGAGGCGGGTGCCGAGGACGGCGTCGAAGGCGGCCTTGCCGGCCGCCGCGTCCAAGCTGCCCTGCTCCCCGTACGCCTTGGGGTGCTCGGGGTGCGGGGACCAGTACGCGCGCGTGCGGATCGCTTCCAGGGCCTGGTCGAGCGTGGGCCGGTGCCTGGCGATCAGGTCGTGCGCGGTCAGTTCGGCGGCCATGCGGGACCAACTCCTCGTCTCAGGAACTCTTCCTCGAGTTCATGACCTGGGCGGAAACAGAGGCAGGAACGGGCGGACAGGGCTAGAGTAACCGAACGATCGGTCGGGACAAGGGGGCCTGCCGCATCTGTGGACAACCCCGTGCGGGAGGATCGCGCACATGACAGCACTCGACCTCAGCAGCCCCGTGGCCGTCGTCGGCACCGGCACCATGGGCCAGGGCATCGCCCAGGTCGCGCTGGTGGCCGGCCATCCCGTACGGCTCTACGACGCCGCGCCCGGACGGGCCCGGGAGGCGGCCGACGCGATCGGCGCCCGCCTCGACCGGCTCGTGGAGAAGGACCGGCTCACCGCCGCCGAGCGGGACGCGGCCCGTGCCCGGCTCACCCCCGCGGAGAACCTGGCCGAGCTGGCCGACTGCTCGCTGGTCGTGGAGGCCGTCCTGGAGCGGCTGGAGGTCAAGCAGCGGCTCTTCGTCGAGCTGGAGGACGTCGTCTCCGAGGACTGCCTGCTCGCCACCAACACCTCGTCCCTGTCGGTGACGGCCATCGGCGGGGCCCTGCGCAGCCCCGGCCGCTTCCTGGGCCTGCACTTCTTCAACCCGGCCCCGCTGCTGCCGCTGGTCGAGGTCGTCTCCGGGTTCGCCACCGACGTCACGTCGGCCACGCGCGCGTACGAGACCGCGCGTGCCTGGGGGAAGACCCCGGTGGCCTGCGCGGACACCCCCGGCTTCATCGTCAACCGCATCGCCCGGCCGTTCTACGCCGAGGCGTTCGCGGTGTACGAGGCCCAGGCCGCGGACCCCGCCACCATCGACGCCGTCCTGCGTGAGTGCGGCGGCTTCCGGATGGGCGCGTTCGAGCTGACCGACCTGATCGGGCAGGACGTCAACGAGTCCGTCACCCACTCGGTGTGGCAGTCCTTCTTCCAGGACGTCCGCTTCACGCCCTCCCTCGCCCAGCGCCGCCTCGTGGAGTCCGGCCGTCTCGGCCGCAAGGCGGGGCACGGCTGGTACGACTACGCCGAGGGCGCCGAGCGCCCCGAGCCGCACACCGCCGAGAAGCGGCAGCCGCCGGCCCACGTCACCGCCGAGGGAGGACTGGGGCCCGCGGCCGAACTGCTCACCCTGATCCGCGAGGCGGGCATCCCGGTCCGCGAGGAGGACGAGGACCACGGCACTCGCCTGCTGCTGCCCGGCGGCGGCCAGCTGGTGCTCGCCGACGGCCAGACGTCCGTGGAGTTCCGCGACGTCGTCTACTTCGACCTCGCCCTCGACTACCGCCGGGCCACCCGCATCGCGCTGTCCGCCTCCCAGGACACCTCGCCGACGACCCTCGCCGAGGCCATCGGCCTCTTCCAGGCGCTCGGCAAGGACGTCAGCGTCATCGGCGACGTCCCCGGCATGATCGTCGCCCGTACGGTCGCCCGGATCGTGGACCTCGCCCACGACGCCGTCGCCAAGGGCGTGGCCACCGAGGAGGACATCGACACCGCGATGCGCCTGGGCGTCAACTACCCGCTGGGCCCCTTCGAGTGGAGCCGCAGGCTCGGCCACGGCTGGGCCTACGACCTCCTGGACGACCTGCACCTGCGCGACCCCTCCGGCCAGTACGCGCCGTCCCTCGCGCTCTACCGTCACGCGTACGCCACAGACAAGCGGGAGGGCACCTCATGACCACCGCCAAGCGCGACACGTACACCCCCGAGACGCTGCTCTCCGTCGCCGTACAGGTCTTCAACGAGCGCGGTTACGACGGCACCTCCATGGAGCATCTGTCCAGGGCCGCCGGCATCTCCAAGTCCTCGATCTACCACCACGTCAGTGGCAAGGAGGAACTGCTGCGGCGGGCCGTCAGCAGGGCGCTGGACGGGCTGTTCGGGATCCTCGAGGAGGAGCCCGCGCGCGCGGGGCGGTCCGCCGACCGGCTCGAGCACGTCGTACGGCGCATGGTCGAGGTGCTCATATCCGAGCTGCCGTACGTGACGCTGCTGCTGCGGGTGCGCGGCAACACCGAGACCGAGCGCTGGGCGCTGGAGCGGCGCCGCGACTTCGACCACCGGGTCGCCGGACTGCTGAAGGCCGCGGCCGCCGACGGGGACGTACGCGGTGACGTGGAGGTGCGCCTGGCCACCCGTCTGGTCTTCGGGATGATCAACTCCATCGTGGAGTGGTACCGGCCGGACAGCCGGGGCGTCAGCGGCCGTGAGGTGGCCGACGCGGTGGTCCGGCTCGCCTTCTCGGGCCTGCGGCAGGACTGAGCCCGCCGGCCCGCGCCGGACGCGGGTCCCCGGCGCATCCGGCGATCAGGTCTCCGGCTCGGTGTCCTCCTCCTCGAACACCAGCAGGGTGCGAGTGCTGAGCACCTCGGGGATCGCCTGGAGCCGGGTGAGGACCAGCTCGCGCAGCGCCCTGTTGTCGGGCGTGTGCACCAGGAGCAGGACGTCGAAGTCGCCGCCCACCAGGGCGATGTGCGAGGCGCCGGGCAGCTGTCTGAGCTGCTCGCGGACCGTGCGCCAGGTGTTCTGGACGATCTTCAGCGTGATGTACGCCGAGGTGCCGTGTCCCGCCCGCTCGTGGTCCACGCGCGCGCTGAACCCCCTGATCACCCCGTCGTCGATGAGCCGGTTGATGCGCGCGTAGGCGTTGGCGCGCGAGACGTGGACGCGTTCGGCGACGGACCGTATGGAGGCGCGGCCGTCCGCCTGCAGGATTTTCAGGATGTCCTGGTCGATCGCGTCCAGCGGTCGGGCCGGCGGGGCGGCGCCGTCCTGCGGCCCGTCGGCCATTTGTTCAGCTGTCATGTCCCCCCGCTTCACCGTCGTGGACGTCCTGCATTCATTGCAGGATGTGGAGAACCGTTTGTCCACAGCCTGCCCGGACCTGTAGCCAAAATGTGCCGGCGACCGAACAATCGGTAGGTGAGGCGGGTCACAGCCGACACGTCTCCCGTAGCCACTCCCACGAGGAGGTGCCGTCATGACGGTCATGGAGCAGCGGGGCGCGTACCGGCCATCGCCGCCGCCCGCCTGGCAGCCCCGTATGGACCCCGCGCCGCTGCTGCCCGACGCCGAGCCGTATCGCGTCCTCGGCACCGAGGCGGCCGCGAAGGCCGACCCGGACCTGCTGCGCCGGCTGTACGCACAGCTGGTGCGCGGCCGCCGCTACAACACCCAGGCCACGGCGCTGACCAAGCAGGGCCGCCTCGCCGTCTACCCCTCCACCACCGGCCAGGAGGCCTGCGAGGTCGCCGCCGCCCTGGCCCTGGAGGAGCGCGACTGGCTGTTCCCCAGTTACCGCGACACCCTCGCCGTCGTCGCCCGGGGCGTGGACCCGGTCGAGGTGCTCACGCTGCTGCGCGGCGACTGGCACAACGGCTACGACCCCCAGGCCCACCGGGTGGCTCCTCTCAGCACCCCGCTGGCCACCCAGCTCCCGCACGCCGTCGGTCTCGCGCACGCCGCCCGCCTCAAGGGCGACGACGTGGTCGCGCTGGCCATGGTCGGCGACGGCGGCACCAGCGAGGGCGACTTCCACGAGGCACTGAACTTCGCCGCCGTCTGGCAGGCGCCGGTCGTCTTCCTGGTGCAGAACAACGGCTTCGCCATCTCCGTCCCGCTCGCCAAGCAGACCGCGGCGCCCTCGCTGGCCCACAAGGCCGTCGGCTACGGCATGCCGGGCAGGCTGGTCGACGGCAACGACGCGGCCGCCGTGCACGAGGTCCTCAGCGACGCCGTGCGGCGGGCGCGCGCGGGCGGCGGACCGACCCTGGTGGAGGCGGTGACGTACCGCATCGACGCGCACACCAACGCCGACGACGCCACCCGTTACCGCGGCGACTCCGAGGTCGAGGCCTGGCGGGCGCACGACCCGGTCCAGCTGCTGGAGCGGGAACTCACCACGCGCGGCCTGCTCGACGACGCCGGCCTGGAGGCCGCCCGGCAGGACGCCGAGGAGATGGCCGCCGACCTGCGGGAACGCATGAACCAGGACCCCGAGCTCAACCCCATGGACCTCTTCGACCACGTCTACGCCGAGACCACCGCGCAGCTGCGCGAACAGCGCGCGCAGCTGCGCGCCGAGCTCGAGGCCGAGCAGGACGGCCAGGAAGGCGACCTTCGATGACCACCGTCGCCGTCAAGCCCGCCACCATGGCGCAGGCCCTCACGCGCGCGATGCGCGACGCGATGGCCGCGGACTCCAGCGTGCACGTCCTGGGCGAGGACGTCGGCACCCTCGGCGGGGTCTTCCGGGTCACCGACGGGCTCGCCAAGGAGTTCGGCGAGGACCGCTGCACCGACACCCCGCTCGCCGAGGCGGGCATTCTCGGCACCGCCGTCGGCATGGCCATGTACGGCCTGCGCCCGGTGGTGGAGATGCAGTTCGACGCCTTCGCCTACCCGGCGTTCGAGCAGCTGATCAGCCATGTCTCCCGGATGCGCAACCGCACGCGCGGCCGGATGCCCCTGCCGATCACCGTCCGCGTGCCCTACGGCGGCGGCATCGGCGGCGTCGAGCACCACAGCGACTCCTCCGAGGCCTACTACATGGCCACCCCGGGTCTGCACGTCGTCACGCCGGCGACGGTCTCCGACGCCTACGGGCTGCTGCGCCAGGCCATCGCCTCCGACGACCCGGTCGTCTTCCTGGAGCCCAAGCGGCTGTACTGGTCGAAGGACTCCTGGAACCCCGAGCAGCCCACGGAGGTGGAGCCCATCGGGCGCGCGGTGGTCCGGCGGCCCGGTACCAGCGCGACACTCATCACCTACGGCCCGTCCGTGCCGGTCTGCCTGGAGGCCGCCGAGGCCGCCCGGGCGGAGGGCTGGGACCTCGAGGTCCTCGACCTGCGCTCCCTGGTGCCGTTCGACGACGAGACGGTCTGCGCGGCCGTGCGGCGCACCGGACGTGCCGTCGTCGTGCACGAGTCGACCGGGTTCGGCGGTCCGGGCGGCGAGATCGCCGCCCGTGTCACCGAGCGCTGCTTCCACCACCTGGAGGCCCCGGTGCTGCGGGTGGCCGGCTTCGACCTCCCCTATCCGCCGCCCATGCTGGAGCGGCACCACCTGCCCGGCGTCGACCGCATCCTGGACGCCGTGGCCCGCCTGCAGTGGGAGGCCGAGGGCTGATGGCACAGGTGCTGGAGTTCAAGCTGCCCGACCTCGGCGAGGGTCTCACCGAGGCGGAGATCGTCCGCTGGCTGGTGCGGGTCGGCGACGTCGTCGCCATCGACCAGCCGGTCGTGGAGGTCGAGACGGCCAAGGCGATGGTCGAGGTCCCCTGCCCCTACGGCGGCGTGGTCACCGCCCGCTTCGGCGAGGAGGGGACCGAACTGCCCGTCGGCGCGCCACTGCTGACGGTCGCGGTGGGCCCCGCGACGGCCGGTGAGGACGCCGGCTCGGGCAACGTCCTCGTCGGCTACGGCACCTCCGAGGCCCCGGCGCGACGGCGCAGGGTGCGCGCGACCGGTGCCAACGGGCATGTGAAGCAGGCCGTTGAGGCACCGCCCGCGCCCGTCCCCGAAAGCGCCACCGCCCCCGTGCCCGCCGAGGGACCGGTTCCCGTGATCTCTCCGCTGGTGCGCCGGCTCGCCCGGGACGGCGGCCTCGACCTGCGGGAGCTGTCCGGATCGGGCCCCGAGGGGCTGATCCTGCGCGCTGACGTCGAGAACGCCCTGCGCGCCAAGGACGCTCCCGCTCCCGTGACGGCGGAGCCCGCCGCCCCGGCATCCGCGGCCGCGCCGGCCCGCGACGGACTGCGCGTCCCCCTCAAGGGCGTCCGCGGTGCCGTCGCCGACAAGCTCTCCCGCAGCCGCCGGGAGATCCCGGACGCCACCTGCTGGGTCGACGCCGACGCGACGGAACTGATGCGCGCGCGGGCCGCGATGAACGCCGCCGGAGGACCGAAGATCTCCCTCCTGGCGCTCCTCGCCCGCATCTGCACCGCCGCCCTCGCCCGTCACCCCGAGCTGAACTCCTACGTCGACACCGAGGCCCGCGAGGTCGTCCAACTCGACCGAGTGCATGTCGGGTTCGCCGCGCAGACCGAACGCGGACTGGTCGTCCCGGTCGTGCGGGACGCCCACACGCGCGACGCCGAGTCGTTGACCGCGGAGTTCGCACGGCTCACCGAGGCCGCCCGGACCGGCACGCTCACCCCCGGGGAACTCACCGGCGGCACCTTCACGTTGAACAACTACGGCGTCTTCGGCGTCGACGGCTCCACCCCGATCATCAACCACCCCGAGGCGGCCATGCTCGGCGTGGGGCGGATCGTCCCCAAGCCGTGGGTGCACGAGGGCGAACTGGCCGTGCGCCAGGTCGTGCAGCTCTCCCTCACCTTCGACCACCGGGTGTGCGACGGCGGTACGGCGGGCGGTTTCCTGCGGTACGTCGCGGACTGCGTGGAACAGCCGGCGGTGCTGCTGCGCACCCTGTGACCTACGCCGGGTCCATAAGGAGGACCCGAGAGGACATACTCGGGGGGTGACCGAGAACGCCCCCGCCGCACCCGGGGCCGCCGCGCCGTACGACGCCGTCGTGCTGGCCGGCGGTGCCGCCCGGCGGCTCGGCGGTGCCGACAAGCCCGCGGTGCGCGTCGGCGGCCGGGCGCTGCTCGACCGGGTGCTCACGGCCTGCGCCGGCGCGGCGACGACCGTCGTCGTCGCCGGTGCCCGTCCCACCGCCCGCCCGGTGCGCTGGGCGCGCGAGGAACCGTCCGGCGGCGGCCCCGTCGCCGCGCTGGAGGCCGGGCTGCGGCTGACGACCGCCGAATACACCGCGGTCCTCTCCGCCGACCTGCCGTTCCTCGAAGCAGTCACGCTGGAGCGGCTGTTGGCGGCCCTGCGGGACACCGGCGCCGACGGCGCGCTGCTCACCGACGCCGAGGGCCGGGACCAGCCCCTCGTGGCCGCCTACCGCACCGCCGCGCTGCGCCGCGAACTGGCCGCCCTCGCAGCCGGGCGGGGCGGGCTCACCGGGCTGCCCCTGCGCCGGCTGACCGGCGCCCTCGAGCTCACCCGCGTCCCGGACCCGCTCGCGTCCTTCGACTGCGACACCTGGGACGACATCGCCGACGCCAGGGCACGCATCAGGGAGCATGGGCACGTGTTGGATGAATGGATTTCCGCAGTCAAGGACGAGCTGGGCATCGACCTGGACGTCGACACCGGTCTCCTGCTCGACCTGGCCCGCGACGCCGCCCACGGCGTGGCCCGGCCGGCCGCGCCGCTGACCACCTTCCTCGTCGGCTACGCCGCCGCACGGGCGGACGGAGGCCCCGAAGCCGTCGCCGAGGCCGCCCGCAAGGCCGCCGCGCTGGCCCTGCGCTGGGAGGAAGAGAACAGCGGGGGCGATCAGGACGGCGCCGGGGGCGCGCCCGCCCCGGACCGGCGATGACTCCCGGCACCCGGGCCGGAGCGCCCGCCGAGGACAGCGACGACCTCGACGTCGAGGAGGCCCTGGCCCTCGTGAGGGAACCCAAGGACGACGCCCAGCCCACCGCCGCCACCGCCGCCACCCCCGACGAGCGGCGGCACGAGCGGCACCGGGCGACCCCCTGGCCCAGGGCCCGGGAGATCGCCGCCCGGGCCGCCCGCTCCGGCAGCCGCCGCACCCCCGTCTCCGTCCCCCTCGCCGAGGCCCTCGGCCTGGTCCTCGCCGCCCCTCTGGACGCGCTCACCGATCTGCCCTCCTTCGACACCTCCGCGATGGACGGCTGGGCGGTCGCCGGACCCGGCCCCTGGGCGGTGCGTGAACAGGGCGCGCTCGCCGGCCACGCGCTGCCCGAGCCGCTCACCGACGGCGAGGCGGTCCGCATCGCCACCGGCGCCCGTATCCCGGCCGACACCACCGCCGTGCTGCGCACCGAACACGGCCGCACGGACACCCAGGGGCGGCTGCACGCCACCCGGGAGATGAACCACGGCCAGGACATCCGCCCCCGCGGCCAGGAGTGCCGCAGCGGCGACCAGCTGCTCCCGGTCGGCACCCTCGTCACCCCCGCCGTGCTGGGCCTCGCGGCGGCCGCCGGATACGACACCGTCACCGCCGTCGCCCGCCCTCGCGTCGAAGTCCTGGTGCTGGGAGACGAGTTGCTCACCGAAGGACGCCCGCACGACGGACTGATCCGGGACGCGCTCGGCCCCATGCTGCCGCCGTGGCTGCGCGCGATGGGCGCCGACGTCATCGGCGTACGCCGGCTGGGAGACGACGCCAAGGCCCTGCACAAGGCGCTCACCGGCTCCCGGGCCGACCTCGTCGTCACCACCGGCGGCACCGCCGCCGGACCCCTCGACCACGTCCACCCCACCCTGGAGCGCATGGGCGCCGAACTCCTCGTCGACGGAGTCAACGTGCGCCCCGGCCACCCCATGCTGCTGGCCCGCACCAAGGAGAACCAGCACCTCGTCGGCCTGCCCGGCAACCCCCTCGCGGCCGTCTCCGGCCTGCTCACGCTCGCCGAGCCGCTGCTGCGCACCCTCGCCGCCCGTACGGCCCCGGAGCCGTACACGCTGGGGCTCGGCGAGGCGGTGCACGGGCATCCGTACGACACCCGGCTCGTTCCCGTGGTGCTGCGCGGCGACCGCGCCGTGCCGCTGCACTACAACGGTCCGGCCATGCTGCGCGGGATCGCCGCCGCGGACGCGATGGCCGTCGTGCCGCCGGGCGGGGCGCAGCAGGGGGAGGAGACGGAGCTGCTGGACCTGCCATGGGCGGCAGCCGGAATCGGGGTGTGTTTCACGTGAAACTTCCGGGTCATGACGCCATTGCCCGCCGTGCGGACGAGCATCTGGTGGCCCAGCGGGTGCAGCTCCCGAGGGCGGTGGTGGAGCGCCCGATCCGCCAGGTGGCCAAACGGCTGCTCATGGCCCTGCTGGTGCTGGTCGCCACCGCGTTCGTCGTATACGCGGATCACGACGGCTACCACGACAACTCCGACGGCTCCGTGGACCTGCTGGACGCGTTCTACTACGCGACCGTCACCCTCTCGACGACCGGGTACGGCGACATCACCCCGGTCAGCGACGGCGCCCGGCTCACCAACATCTTCGTCATCACGCCCCTGCGGGTGCTGTTCCTGATCATCCTGGTCGGCACCACGCTGGAGGTCCTCACCGAACGCACCCGGGAGGAATGGCGCCTGAACCGCTGGAGGTCCACCTTGCGCGACCACACCGTCGTCATCGGCTACGGCACCAAGGGACGGTCGGCCATCCAGACCGTCTGTGCCACAGGTCTGAAGGCAGAGCAGGTGGTCGTGGTCGACCCCAGCTCCAAGGCGGTCGACGCCGCGACGGCCGAGGGATACGCGGGCGTCATAGGCGACGCCACCCGCAGTGATGTGCTCAGGCGGGCCGAGGTGCACAAGGCGCGGCAGATCATCATCGCCCCGCAGCGCGACGACACCGCCGTGCTGGTCACCCTGACCGCCAGGCAGCTCAACCGGAGCGCGAAGATCGTGGCCGCGGTCCGTGAGGAGGAGAACGCCCCGCTGCTGAAGCAGTCGGGCGCCGACGCCGTCATCACCAGCTCCGGCGCGGCCGGCCGCCTGCTCGGCCTGTCCGTGCTCAGCCCGGCCGCCGGCATGGTGATGGAGGACCTGATCCAGCAGGGCAGCGGTCTCGACATCATGGAGCGGCCCGTGGTGCGGGCCGAGGTGGGCAAGGGCCCGCGCGAGACGGACGACCTCGTGGTCAGCGTGGTACGCGGGCACCGGGTGCTCGGCTACGACGACCCGTCCATCGGTTCCCTGCAGCTGACGGACCGCCTGATCACCATCGTCCGCGCGAGCCCGGGCGCCCACGTCACCCCGCATCACCGTCCGCTGCCGACCGACTGAGCGGGCCTGCCCCGGGGTTGGCGCCGATGAGGAGTAGCGTCACGGGCATGCATGCGATCACGATTCCCGAACCTGGTGGGCCCGAGGCGCTGGTGTGGGACGAGGTCCCGGACCCCGTGCCCGGCGAGGGCGAAGTACTGGTCGAGGTGGTGGCCAGCGCCGTCAACCGTGCCGACATCATGCAGCGGCAGGGTTTCTACGACCCGCCGCCGGGCGCGTCCCCGTATCCGGGCCTCGAGTGCTCCGGAAGGATCGCCGCGCTCGGCCCCGGGGTCTCCGGCTGGGCCGTGGGCGACGAGGTCTGCGCGCTGCTCGCGGGCGGCGGCTACGCCCAGAAGGTCGCCGTGCCGGCCGGGCAGTTGCTGCCCGTGCCCGAGGGCGTCGAACTGAGGCAGGCGGCCGCGCTGCCCGAGGTGGTCTGCACCGTCTGGTCCAACGTGTTCATGGTCGCCCATCTGCGTCCGGCCGAGACCCTGCTGGTGCACGGCGGTTCCAGCGGTATCGGCACCATGGCCGTCCAGCTCGCCAAGGCCGTCGGAGCCAGGGTCGCGGTGACCGCCGGGACGAAGGAGAAGCTGGACTACTGCGCCCGGCTGGGCGCGGACATCCTGATCAACTACCGCGACCAGGACTTCGTCGCCGAGATCAAGCAGGCCACGGACGGTGCCGGCGCCGATGTCATCCTCGACAACATGGGCGCCAAGTACCTGAACCGCAACGTCCAGGCCCTCGCCGTCAACGGCCGGCTCGCGATCATCGGCATGCAGGGCGGGGTCAAGGGCGAGCTGAACATCGGCACGTTGCTGAGCAAGCGGGCCGCGATCAGCGCGACCTCGCTGCGGGCCCGTCCGCTGAGCGAGAAGGCCACGATCGTGGCCGCCGTACGTGAGCATGTGTGGCCGCTGCTGACCGGGGGGCACGTCCGTCCGGTCGTCGACCGCGAGCTGCCCATGCCGGAGGCGGCCGAGGCGCACCGGGTGGTGGAGGAGAGCGGCCACATCGGCAAGGTGCTGCTGGTCGCGCCGTAACCCGCACGGTCGCGGCCGCTGACGGCACCGGTTCGCGGTCCCCGGACCGGTCGAACGGTCAGGTACGGCGGATCCGCAGGCCCACGAACGCCAGACCCAGTCCGAGACCGACGAGGACCAGCCCGGTCCCCAGCGGCAGGATCTCCAGCGTCGGCTCGGCGGGAGCGGCGTCCTGGCGGACGTCGTTCTGTGCCGCGGTCTGCCGCGGGGGCCGGGCGGGATCCAGCCCGGCCTCCTCGGGCGGAGCGGACGCCGTCGGCGTCACGGCAGGGATGTCGGCGGTCTCCGGCTCCTGCGGACCGAAGGGGTCGGGGGCCCCGGTCACCGTCCCGGAACCGTCGTCGCCCTCCTCCTCGGCGGCCGGCCCGTCCGGGCGGCCGGGACGCATCCGCCCCTCACCGGCCCTGCTCCCGGCCCGCGACGGCTCGGCGGCCGGATCGGAGTGGGCGTGGGGGCGGGACGCGGAGTGCGACGCGGCCGGGGAGGCGGAGGCCAGAGCGGCCGGGGTGACCGGCGTGGTGGGCCGGGCCGCGGACGCGGACGGATCCGGCGGCGCGGCCTGCGCGCCGTACGCGGCGGGCGTGCCGTACACCGGCACCGCCGCCACGAGGGCGAGCAGCAGTGGTACGAGGCGGAGCGTGAATCGCAGCCATGGAGTCACGTCGGTGACCTCCCGGAGCCCAGTTGTCGAACATCGACGCAAGCCAGCCTCACATCGTGGGGCACACCGGGCATTTCTGATTGCGCCGTCGGAGCTAAAGGGCGGATCCGCCCCATGAGGGGGCAGCACGGTGATGAGGTGAGGGCGTGCGAGACAATGGCGGCATGGAGATGCCGAGGAACGAACGGTCGCCGGAGAATCCCCAGATCCTGGTCGTGGGACAGGACGGCATGGCGATCGGCGGCGGGGACGAGGACTCCCGCGAGACGCCGGTGACGGACCAGGTCGAACAGCCGGCCAAGGTGATGCGGATCGGCAGCATGATCAAGCAGCTGCTCGAGGAGGTCCGGGTCGCTCCTCTCGACGAGGCCAGCCGGGCCCGGCTCAAGGACATCCACCGCAGCTCGGTGAAGGAGCTGGAGGACGGTCTGGCGCCGGAGCTGGTCGAGGAGCTGGAACGGCTGTCGCTGCCGTTCACCGACGACACCACCCCGAGCGACGCGGAACTGCGCATCGCGCAGGCCCAGTTGGTGGGCTGGCTGGAGGGCCTGTTCCACGGCATCCAGACGACGCTGTTCGCCCAGCAGATGGCCGCGCGCGCCCAGCTGGAGCAGATGCGCCGGGCGCTGCCGCCGGGTATGGGCGGCCACGAGGGTGGTGACGACCCGCGCACGGGTGGCCGCTCGGGCGGCCCGTACCTGTAGTCCGGCCGGCGGCCCTGGCCGCCCGACAGGACAGCGGGCCCGGCGGTGTTCCGCCGGGCCCTTCGTTCACGGCCGCCTGGTGCGGCCGGGCGCTGTCAGGGGTTGCCCGTCGAGACGTTGAGCTGGATCTCGACGTCCTTCGGCTCGACGTCCGTGCCGCCCTTCGGGAACTGGTCGATGACCGCGCCCTGGCCGAAGGTGTTCTCGTCGACGTTCTTGGTCGTGACACGCCAGCCCGCGGCCGCCGCGCACTCCTTGACGGACTTGACGTACTTGAACCGGAAGTCCGGGAGCTCGATCTTCTTCTCGTCGTTGTACGACTCCTCCGGCTCCGTGCAGTCGGTCTCCTTGACCGTCTTCGACGTGTCCGGTCCCCGGTAGCCCGACGCGTGGGTCGACGCCGAGGAGCTGGGGTCGTCGCCGCCCTGGTCGTCCGTGCCGCCGCTGTTCAGGGTCAGCGCGACGATCAGGCCGACGACCGCGACGAGGGACACCACGATCGAGCCGATGATCACCGGCTTGTTGTTCTTGCCGCCGCCCCCGCCCGGGGACTGCACGGCCGTCTGGGGCGTGATGTTGTACGGCGGCGGGGTGGAGGGGGACTGCTGCCCGTACGCCGCCGGCGCCTGGTAGCCGCCCTGCTGGGGGTAGCCGTAGGCCGGGGTGGGCACCGGGGTGCCGTACGGGTTCGGCTGGTACGGCGTCTGCACCGGGCCGGTCGGCGCCGGGGCCGCCTGGTCGACGGGCGGGAACACCGTGGCGCCCACGCCCGCGCCGCTCTGCGTCGGCCCGGTGCCCGGCACGATGCTGGGCGGCGCCGCGTGCAGGGAGGCGGCGACACGAAGGCACTCGTCGCGCATGGACTCGGCGGTCGGGAAGCGCTCGTTCGGGTTCTTCTTCAGCGCGCGGGAGATCAGCGCGTCCACCGCGGTCGGCAGCGCGCGGTTGATCGAGGAGGCCGCGACCGGCACCTCCTGCACATGCGCGTAGGCGATCGCCAGCGGGGAGTCCGCGTCGAACGGCAGCCGCCCGGTCACGAGCTGGAACAGCATGATGCCGACCGAGTACAGGTCGGAGCGGGCGTCCACGCCCCGGCCGAGGGCCTGCTCGGGCGAGAGGTACTGGGGGGTGCCGACGACCATGCCGGTCTGCGTCATCGAGGTGACGCCGGACTGCATGGCGCGGGCGATGCCGAAGTCCATGACCTTGACCACGCCGCGCTTGGTCATCATCACGTTGCCCGGCTTGATGTCGCGGTGGACCAGGCCCATCTCGTGGCTGATCTCCAGCGCCGCCAGCACGTCCGCGGTGATCTTCAGCGCCTTGTCGGCGGGCATCGCGCCGGACTGCCGGACGTCCTCGTCGAGGACCGAGCCGAGCGGACGGCCCTCCACGTACTCCATGACGATGTACGGCATCGTCGCGCCGTCCAGCGCGTCCTCACCGGTGTCGAAGACGGAGACGATGTTGGTGTGGGTGAGCTTGGCCACGGACTGGGCCTCGCGCCGGAACCGCTCACGGAAGGCCTGTTCCCGGCCGAGCTCGGAGTGCAGGGTCTTGATCGCGACCTGGCGGTCGAGCACGGTGTCGTAGGCCAGGTGGACCGAGGCCATGCCGCCCTGACCGAGCAGGTCGCGCAGCTGGTAGCGACCGCCGGCCAGCGTCCGCCCCGCGTACCGCTCCTGTGCGCCGTCCTGGCTCATCTCTCCGCGTCCCCCACTGGCCGTCCGGCGCCGTCGCTGGGCGAACATGCCTTGATCGAATGTGTCATTCCCGGCCAAGTCTGCCCGAGGGCACTGGCACGTCAAGCTCGGTGCCCGTTCCGTGACCGTACGCGAAAGAAGCGTCGCGCAAGCGTTACAGCGGACGTACGAGCAGTGCACAGAATTTGCACGAGAGCGCGTGCTAGGGGTTTCATGACCGGTCTGTCTCGGGCCGGTTCCGGTTCCGGTTCCGGACCGGGGGCGGACGCGGAGGCTGTAGCGTGGCCGACGGAGACCGTAACAACACCGCGCGCACCGCGGGCAGAAACGACGGCGAGGACCGATGGCACAGACGCACAGCGCCCAGGGCCCGTCCGACCCCGAGGCGACTGGCGGCGGCATGTCAGAGACGCCCGAGATGTGGGGCAACGGCGGGCTCGTCGGCGACGGCCGGTACCGGCTGACCCACCGGCTGGGCCGGGGTGGCATGGCCGAGGTGTTCGCGGCCGAGGACGTCCGGCTGGGCCGCACGGTCGCGGTCAAGCTGCTCCGTGCCGACCTGGCCGAGGACCCGGTCTCCAAGGCCCGCTTCACGCGCGAGGCCCAGTCGGTTGCCGGACTCAACCACCACGCGATCGTCGCCGTGTACGACTCCGGCGAGGACGCCGTGGGCGGCCAGTCGGTGCCGTACATCGTGATGGAGCTGGTCGAGGGCCGCACCATCCGCGACCTGCTGCTCAACGCCGAGGCGCCGGGCCCCGAGCAGGCCCTGATCATCGTGTCCGGGGTGCTGGAGGCGCTCGCCTACTCGCACCAGCACGGCATCGTGCACCGCGACATCAAGCCGGCCAACGTCATCATCACCAACAACGGCGCCGTGAAGGTGATGGACTTCGGCATCGCCCGCGCACTGCACGGCGCGTCGACGACGATGACGCAGACCGGCATGGTGATGGGCACCCCGCAGTACCTCTCCCCCGAGCAGGCGCTCGGCAAGGCCGTCGACCACCGCTCCGACCTGTACGCGACCGGCTGCCTGCTGTACGAACTCCTCTCCCTGCGGCCGCCGTTCACCGGTGAGACCCCGCTGTCGGTGGTCTACCAGCACGTCCAGGACATCCCCACCCCGCCCTCGGAGGCCTCCGACGCCTGCCCGCCGGAGCTGGACGGCCTGGTCATGCGCTCGCTCGCCAAGGAGCCCGACGACCGGTTCCAGACCGCCGAGGAGATGCGCGGCCTGATCCAGTACAGCCTGCAGATGCTGTACGAGCAGGGCGGCCACACCGGCACCTGGAACACCGGGCCGGTGAACACGCACGACGGCCGGCACACCCCGGCGGCCGGGTTCGCGGGGACGGCCGTGATGCAGCACCCCGGCGACTTCGGGGCCGGCACCACCCAGATCCCGCAGCCGATCCTGCCCGGCGGATACGGGGGCGGCGACGACGGTGGCTTCGAGGGACACGGCAACCGGGGCAGCGGCCGCGGCAAGCTGTGGATCCTCGCCGTGCTCGCCGTGATCGCGATCGCCGCCGGTGTCGCGCTGGCGCTCAACCACAACAACGACGGCAGCGGCGGCGGGACCAAGCCGACGCCGACCCACTCCAAGGCCACGAAGGACGAGACGGCCTCCGAGTCGCCGTCCGACGACAACACCGACCAGCCCACGGACCCGTCCACCGACAACGGGACGGACAACGGCAGCGGTTCGAACTGGGGGACTCCGTCGTACACCCCCTCGTACACCCCGTCCCAGCCGGCCACCGACGACCCGAGCGACGAGCCGTCGGACCCGGAGCCCTCGGCGCCGCAGTCGTCGGATCCGACGGACGGCGGCACGGACGCGGGGACCACGGACGGCACCGACGGCGGTGTCACGGAGGGCTCGGACGGGGGCGTCACCCCGTCCGCCCCGGTGTCGCCCTGAGACGCCCCGGCTGAACCACTCCCACGCGCGCGGGCGGGCCACGGCTCACCCGCGCGCGTGGCGTTTTCCGTGTCCCTGGGCCCTCACCCCGTGAACGCGTCGCACACCGCCTCGTACTCGCGCGTCCACCACACCGCGAGCGCCGAGGCGGCCGGGAACTGGCAGTCCGCGCGGGTGTCACCACGCTCGTAGTGCCAGCGCAGCATCCAGAAGTCGTTCAGCCGCTCCCACCACACCCGGTGCACGGCCGCCGCCAGCTCGGACGGCGCGGCGCGGGCCGCGCGCCGGTACGCGCGCGCGTACGCCCGGACCTTCGGCAGGTCGAGCGCCCCCGCGGGCCGTACGAAGAAGATCGCGGCGGCGCGTACGGCCTCCTCGGCGCGGGGCTGCACGCCCAGCCGGTCCCAGTCGACGATGGCGGCCGGGCCGTCGTCCTTGTAGAGCAGGTTGAAGGGGTGGAAGTCGCCGTGCACCCAGCCGACCGGGCCGCCGCGCGGCGGACGCCGGCCGGCGTGCTGCTCCAGCAGGTCGCGGCGTTCCAGGAGCCGGTGGCGGGCGAGCTCGTCGAACGCGTCGGCGGGACGGTGGCGGCGTACGTGGCCGAGCAGCTCGTCGATCAGGGCGAACGTGTCGGCCGGGTCGGCGCTCTCGACCGGGTGCGGGCCGGTCGCCGGGCGGGTGCGCCCCTTGGGCGGCATCACCCGCTCCAGACAGGCGTGCACGGCGCCCAGGAGCGCCCCGAGGCGCGCGCTCTCGGAGCGGGTGAGCTGGCCGCCGTGGCGGTGCCGCCCGTCGATCCACGGGTGCAGGGCGTAGGCGTGGCCGCCCACGACGGCGACCGTGCGGCCCTCGCGGTGCGCGAGCGGCTGCGCCACGGGGACGCCGAGGTCGGCCAGGCGCTGGGTGGCCCGGTGACGGCGCTCGATGGCGGCCGGGTCGGCGGTGTCCGGATCGAAGTGGTGCTTGAGGAAGTAGCGGCCGCGGGTGGTGCGGACCCGGTATCCGCGGTTCAGCAGGCCCTGGTCGACGGGTTCGCAGGCGAGGGCGGTACCGGCGGCGTACAGGCGCAGCAAGGCGCCCAGAGGGGGCGCGTGCGGTACAGGGGGTGGTACACAAGAGCGCGGCACGCGCCAGATGCTAGGGCACGAAAGGGCCCGGTGAGCTGCGGCTTGTCACGGACAGTCATCGGTGATCGCATTTGGTCACAGGGTGCGCATGGGTGAAACGTGCCGCCGGGCGTCCAGATTTTCGTCTCGGATGATGAGACAGCTCAACGGTCATGTCTGGAATTCTCACCTTTCGTCCGCGAGGCACGAGTCACAAGTCGGCTCTTCCCGTGTCCGGGGTCGCCGGGATAACGTGCCGTTGCTCCGGCCTCCTGCAAGGCTGTGACCAGCGACCTTCCGCCTCCTGCGGATTTACTTGGAAATCCAAGCAAAAACGCAGGTCAGGAGGGGTTTCACAGATATGTGGAGCACTGGGTAACGTAAAAGTCGCAGGGCGCTCGCCGGGGCACCTGTCACGCCTGTTCCCGGCCGAGTGGCACCCACCCCGTGCCCGGTGGTCGAAAACAGGTGAGCCGCACTGGCCTACCGGCAACCCCGGGGGCCGGAACGACGGAGGAGCACACGTGACCGTGGACAGCAGTGCCGCGCGCAAGCCGCGACGCAGCGCCGCAGGCAAGGCCGGCACCACCGGCACCAAGCGCACCACCCGCACCACCCAGAAGAGCACCGACCCGGAGCTGGTGCAGCTCCTGACGCCCGAGGGCAAGCGGGTCAAGAACGCCGAGTACGACCGCTACGTCGACGGGATCACCCCCGACGAGCTGCGCGGCCTGTACCGCGACATGGTGCTCACCCGACGCTTCGACGCCGAGGCCACAGCGCTGCAGCGCCAGGGCGAGCTGGGACTGTGGGCCTCGCTGCTCGGCCAGGAGGCCGCACAGATCGGCTCCGGCCGGGCCCTGCGCGACGACGACTACGTCTTCCCGACCTACCGCGAGCACGGCGTCGCCTGGTGCCGTGGGGTCGACCCCACGAACCTGCTCGGGATGTTCCGCGGCGTGAACAACGGCGGCTGGGACCCGAACGGCAACAACTTCCACCTGTACACGATCGTCATCGGCTCCCAGACGCTGCACGCCACGGGATACGCGATGGGCGTGGCCAAGGACGGCACCGACTCGGCCGTCATCGCCTACTTCGGCGACGGCGCCTCCAGCCAGGGCGACGTGGCCGAATCGTTCACCTTCTCCGCGGTCTACAACGCGCCGGTGGTGTTCTTCTGCCAGAACAACCAGTGGGCGATCTCCGAGCCCACCGAGAAGCAGAGCCGCGTGCCGCTCTACCAGCGCGCCCAGGGCTTCGGCTTCCCGGGCGTGCGCGTGGACGGCAACGACGTGCTGGCCTGCCTCGCGGTCACCAAGTGGGCGCTGGAGCGCGCCCGTGACGGCGAGGGCCCCACCCTGGTCGAGGCGTTCACCTACCGCATGGGCGCTCACACCACCTCCGACGACCCCAGCCGGTACCGGGGCGACGAGGAGCGGCTGGCCTGGGAGGCGAAGGACCCGATCCTGCGCCTTCGCCGGTTCCTGGAGGCCTCAAACCACGCGGACGAGGGATTCTTCGCGGAACTCGAGGCCGAGTCCGAGGCGTTGGGCAGGCGAGTGCGCGAAGCGGTCCGTGCCATGCCGGACCCGGACCACTTCGCCATCTTCGAGAACGTGTACGCGGACGGGCACGCGCTCGTCGACGAGGAGCGAGCCCAGTTCGCCGCCTACCAGGCGTCGTTCGCGGACGCAGAGGGGGGTCACTGAGATGGCCGAGAAGATGGCTCTTGCCAAGGCGATCAACGAGTCGCTGCGGTGCGCTCTGGAGACGGACCCCAAGGTCGTCGTCATGGGTGAGGACGTCGGCAAGCTCGGCGGTGTCTTCCGGGTGACGGACGGCCTGCAGAAGGACTTCGGCGAGAGCCGGGTCATCGACACCCCGCTCGCCGAGTCGGGCATCGTCGGCACCGCGATCGGTCTCGCCCTGCGCGGCTACCGCCCGGTGGTGGAGATCCAGTTCGACGGCTTCGTCTTCCCGGCCTACGACCAGATCGTCACCCAGCTCGCGAAGATGCACGCCAGGTCGCTGGGCAAGGTCAAGATGCCCGTCGTCATCCGCATCCCCTACGGCGGTGGCATCGGCGCGGTCGAGCACCACTCGGAGTCCCCCGAGACCCTGTTCGCGCACGTGGCCGGCCTGAAGGTCGTCTCCCCGTCGAACGCGTCGGACGCCTACTGGATGATGCAGCAGGCCATCCAGAGCGACGACCCGGTGATCTACTTCGAGCCCAAGCGCCGCTACTGGGACAAGGGCGAGGTGGACGCGGAGGCGATCCCCGGCCCGCTGCACAAGGCGCGGGTGGTGCGCGAGGGCACGGATCTGACCCTGGCCGCGTACGGCCCGATGGTGAAGCTGTGCCATGAGGTCGCGAACGCGGCCGCCGAGGAGGGCAAGTCCCTGGAGGTGCTGGACCTGCGCTCGGTCAGCCCCCTGGACTTCGACTCCGTCCAGGCCTCGGTGGAGAAGACCCGCCGCCTGGTCGTGGTCCACGAGGCCCCGGTGTTCTTCGGCTCCGGCGCGGAGATCGCCGCCCGGATCACCGAGCGGTGCTTCTACCACCTGGAGGCCCCGGTGCTCCGGGTCGGCGGCTACCACGCCCCGTACCCGCCGGCCCGCCTGGAGGAGGAGTACCTGCCGGGTCTGGACCGGGTGCTCGACGCCGTCGACCGTGCCCTGGCGTACTGAGGAGAGGGTTCGTGACGACGATGACGGAATCATCCGTACGCGAGTTCAAGATGCCCGACGTGGGCGAGGGACTCACCGAGGCCGAGATCCTCAAGTGGTACGTCCAGCCGGGTGACACGGTCACCGACGGCCAGGTGGTGTGCGAGGTCGAGACCGCCAAGGCGGCCGTCGAACTCCCCATCCCCTACGACGGTGTGGTCCGCGAGCTGCGCTTCCCCGAGGGCACCACGGTCGACGTGGGCACGGCCATCATCGCGGTGGACGTGTCGGGCGGTGCGGCACCGGAGGCCCCCGCCGGGCAGCCGGAGACGGCCGCCGCCGCGCCGGAGGCCCCCGAGGCGCCGGAAGCCGAGCCGACGGGCCGCCAGCCGGTCCTGGTCGGCTACGGCGTGGCCACCACCTCCACCAAGCGCCGTCCGCGCAAGGGCTCGCAGGCCACCGCCCCGGCCGCCGCCCAGGCGGTCCAGGCCGAGCTGAACGGCCACAGCGCCCCGGCGGCCCCCGAGCGGGCCCGTCCGCTGGCCAAGCCGCCGGTGCGCAAGCTGGCGAAGGACCTCGGTGTCGACCTCGCCACGGTCACCCCGTCCGGCCCGGACGGTGTCATCACCCGCGAGGACGTCCACGCGGCCGCGGCGCCGCAGGCCACCGAGACCGCCGCGCCGGTCACGGAGGCCCCCGCCGTCCCGGCTCCGGCCGCCGCGCCCGCCGCCGTGACCGCCGACGGCGCCCGCGAGACCCGGATCCCGGTCAAGGGCGTCCGCAAGGCGACGGCGACGGCGATGGTCGGCTCCGCCTTCACCGCACCCCACGTCACGGAGTTCGTGACGGTGGACGTGACGCGCACGATGAAGCTGGTCGAGGAACTCAAGCAGGACAAGGAGTTCCAGGGCCTGCGGGTGAACCCGCTGCTGCTGATCGCCAAGGCGCTGCTGGTCGCCATCAGGCGCAACCCGGACGTCAACGCGTCCTGGGACGAGGCGAACCAGGAGATCGTGCTCAAGCACTACGTCAACCTGGGCATCGCGGCCGCCACCCCGCGCGGTCTGATCGTGCCGAACATCAAGGACGCCCACGCCAAGACGCTGCCGCAGCTCGCGCAGTCGCTGGGCGAGCTGGTGTCCACGGCACGTGAGGGCAAGACCTCGCCGGCCGCGATGCAGGGCGGCACGGTCACCATCACCAATGTCGGCGTCTTCGGCGTCGACACCGGCACGCCGATCCTCAACCCCGGCGAGTCCGCGATCCTGGCGGTCGGCGCGATCAAGCTCCAGCCGTGGGTCCACAAGGGCAAGGTGAAGCCGCGCCAGGTGACGACGCTCGCGCTGAGCTTCGACCACCGCCTGGTCGACGGCGAGCTGGGCTCCAAGGTGCTGGCGGACGTGGCGGCGATCCTGGAGCAGCCGAAGCGGCTGATGACCTGGGCCTGACGGCTGTCGCCCGGGTGATTCCCGAGGCTGAGGGGGGTGGTCGCGACTTCGTCTCGCGACCACCCCCTCTCCCGTTCGGCCCCGGTTCGGACCGCCGCGGGCATGGAGTCCGTGCCGCCTAGCGCGGGTGCGGACCGGGCGCCGGGTCCTCACGGAACCAGTGGCCGCCCGTGCTCCAGCCCAGCAGTCGGCGGCCGGGGCCCCGGTCCGCCCGCCCGCCGGACAGGACCTGACGCAGTCCGGCGAGGGCGGGGGCGAGCCGTCCGGCGATGTGCCAGGGCTGCCGCGCGCACTCCTCGGTGACGCGGTCCAGGGTGCGCCTCTGCTGGTCCGGCGCGCACAGGGACAGGTGGAACACCATCTGCCGCCAGGCGTAGGCGACGTCCTTGACGGTGCCGAGCGGCCGCGGGCTGTGGTGGACGCGTCCGGTCAGCCGGCACACCGTTTCGAAGCAGCGCAGGGCCAAGTCGTCCCAGCCGGTGCCGGGATCGATGCCGACCCGGTCGACCAGGGTGGCCAGGTTGTGGGTGGTGAGGATCTGCGCCTGCTCGATCACCGTGCCGTTCCCCGCGACCCAGGAGCCGGACCGTCCCGTGCCCGGCGCGAGTTCCGCCGCCCGCTTCCGGCACAGCGCGGCGAACCCGGGAGACGTTCGGACCCCCCGGGACCGGCGGGCGGAATCGGCCGCCTCGATGACGGCGAGGTTGCGCACCGCCGCGTAGTCGATGGCGTAGTACCGCTCGTACAGCGAGCCTCCGCCGAGAAGTTCGGCCGCGACGCGCGCGGCGGTGAGGAACTTCGGGCTGAACGTGCCCATGAAGATGTCGGCCGCGAGTTCCTCCACGAAAGGAGCGCCCAGCTCGGCCTGACGGGCCAGCACGGACAGCTCTCGAACCAGCGGGTTGGGCAGGATCGTGCCGGGGAAGGCGCGCACCGCGAGCCCGCCCAGCTGCCTCAGCGCCCCGGCCGCGGCCTCGTCCGCCCCCGAGCCGTCCCGCTGGGCGGCGACGGCCCGCACCCAGGGCAGTTCCTCCACCCGTACCTGCCGCTGGAGGTCGAACAGCAGCAGGGAGCGGCGGTTGCGGAACGCGCGGTAGTGGGCGGCGGCGAGCGACCTCAGGGCCGGATCGCGATGGGCCTCGGCGGTGGTGGCGGCGACGAGCTGGGGGACCAGCTCGGCCAGCACCTCCGCCGACGGTACGACGCCGCTCTCCACGAGCACGGCGACGGGCGCACTGAGCGCGGCCTCGACGGGCCGGCGCACGGCGGCCGGGACGAGCGCACCCGCGGGCACACCCGTCTCGCCCGCCTCCCGCTCGCTCACCGGCGCCACGATGGGCGCCACCTCACCGACCCCGCCGTCCTGCGGCAGGCCGGCCAGGCGGCCCAGTACGACGCCGGCCAGCGCGTGGTGGGAGGGCAGCGCGGCGTGGGCGGCCTGCCGCCGGCGAAGGGCGGTGTGCTCGGCGCAGCCGGGCCGCCCGCGCCGCCGGACCATGGAGGCGACGGCGTGCCGCAGCAGCCCGAGCCGCCGCGGCGTGAGCGCCCGTGCGGCGACGGCCTCCTCCAGCGCGCCGCGCAGGATGCCCAGGTTCTCCTTGGGCCTCAGGTGCTTGGTGCAGTGCGTGTGGCGCCGGGCGAGGTCGTGGTAGCGGCGCAGCAGCGCGGTGGAGCGGGCGTGCCACGGGTCGGCGGGGCCGGGGACGCTCATGTGCCCCCGCTCGTCGGTCACCTCCAGCCAGTGCAGCAGCAGTTCGTCGCCGAAGGGGTGCCAGACGGCCAGGGCCTCGCGCTGCGTCTCGACGGCCGTGCTGGGACGGCGGGCGGCGAGCGCCGAGCGGGCGTCGGCCACGGTGGAGCGGTGCACGGAGTCGGGCGGGGGCGTGGGCCGGCCGGACGGCCGCGGGCCGAAACGGAGCCGGTCCGCGAACGGCGCGAGCTCCTCCACCAGGTCGAGCGCGGCCGCCTGCTCACCGGCCCGGACCAGCCAGGCGACGGTGAGCAGCGCGGCCTCCTCGGGAACGGTCACCTCGTAACGGCCGCTGTCGAGAAGGCCGTGGAGATGCGCGAGCCCGTCCTCGGACAGGAAGTGCGCGAAGAGCGCCCGCCGGGTCTCGGGCACACCGGCGCGACGCGCGGTGGCGATCTCGTGGTCGAGCAGCGGGCCGCCCGCGCTCGGCTCGCCGGTGGCGAAGCCGCCCCGGACCACCTCGGGGGTGACCCAGGCGGGCAGGCCGGCGACGGGCGTGCGGGAACCGATCGTCAGCAGGCCGTTCGCCATCCCGTCCAGCACGGCGCGCCACCTGCGGCCGCGTTCAGCGCCGCGTCGGCGGGTCTCCGGGTCCGGGTGGGCGGCGGCCGTACGGAAGGCGGCGGCCAGCTGAGAGGCCGCGTATCCGGGGTTCGCCTGGGCAAGGTGCTGCTGCTCAGCGTCGTCGTTCATAGCCGACGTGGCGGGTTCCGCCCCCGCGCCCTCCGGGTGTAGAGCCCGGTGCTCTGCTGCTGAGCTACACGTCGATGGGCCGACAGTAGATGGCGGGACTCCGCCCCCACAAAGGGTTTTCGGTGTCGTGCGGGGTCATCACGGACGCCGCATCGGTACCCTGACGAACCGTCAGGGACGTCTCGGGGTCGAGCCGGGGAAGTCACCGATGTGGCGGCTGGGGCGCGGGCGGCACGCTGGTGACATGTCGGAAACCACTGCCGCCCGCCGCGGCCCCTCTCTCCTCCGCCGCCTCGCCGCCCCCGTCGCCGCCGCTCTCCTGGCGGGTGCGGCCGGTGTGTGGACGTCCGGTGCCGCCCACGCCTCGCCCGCCGCCGGCACCCGGTCCGTCGCCGGGTTCGGCGACTGCCCGGCTCTTCCCGAGGGCGTGGACCCCGCACGCTGGAAATGCGAGGTGCACACGGCCGCCCCGAAGCTGACCATGGGCAAGGTCACCATGACGCTCGCCCCGATCACCATGACGCACGCCGAGGGGCCCTTGCCGGACGGCACCGACGGTGGGGTCTGGGGCGCGATGCACAGCGCGCCGACCGCCGTACCGGGCGGCCTCACCGGCACCCCGGCGGGCGAGCACGCCGGGGCACTGGGCCTGGCGATACGGCCGGAGTACGGCGGACGGTCGGACTTCTACACCGGACAGCTCAGTCTCCGCTTCCGGTTGCTGAGTCCCCTGCTGCCGCGCTCCTGCGCCATCGGGGCGAGCGAGCCGGTCGACTTCCAGGTGAAGCGGTCGGGCCCCTCGAAGCACGTCTCCCAGGACCCGCCGGTGATCGAGTTCTCGGCGTACGACGACACCTTCACGGCGCCCGCGCCCGAACACTGCGGACCGCTGACGGGTCCCCTCGGCAGACGCCTCGGCCTGCCGGCGGCCACCGGGAACCTGCTGTCCTACGACGCCTCGTACACCTACCGGACCTACGACCGGCTCCCGTAGGGACGCCCGTCCGGGCGTCGGTCCGTACGCGAGAAGGGCCCGCCGCGAGCGTGCGCGACAGGCCCCCTTCCGCTGCCTGGGTGTCAGCTGATCTTGGCGTAGGCGTAGTTGACGAGCTTCTTGACGTCCGACGTGCGGTCGGTCGCCGAGGGCGCGGTCATCACGGCGCCCGTGATCGACTTGCCGTTCAGCGTGGCGGCGAAGACGAGGCAGTACTTGGCCTCCGTGCCGGAGCCGGTCTTGACGCCGAGCACGCCGTTCCAGCCGAGCAGGGTGTTGGTGTTGGTCCAGGTGCCCATCGTGCGCGTGGCGCCGGAGCTCGCGATCGTCTTCGCCGTGTAGGACTTGGTCTTCACGACGGACTTGAACGTGGAGCTCTTCATCGCGCTGCGGGCGAGCAGCGTCAGGTCCTTCACCGACGAGTAGTTGGCGCCGTTGCTGATGCCGTCGAACGAGTCGAAGTGCGTGTTCGTCATGCCGAGGCTACTGGCCGTCGTGTTCATCTTCGAGATGAACGACTTCACGCGCGCGTTGACCGTCGTACCGGTGCCGAACTTGTCGGCGAGGGCCATCGCGGCGTCGCAGCCGGACGGCAGCATCATCCCGTACAGAAGCTGACGGACGGTGACCTTGTCACCGACGATCAGGTGGGCCGACGAGGGGTAGCCCTGGCGGACCATGTAGTCACTGATCGCCTTCTTGATCGTGACCTTGGTGTCCAGGTTCAGGTTCGACTGCGAGAGCACGACCTTCGCGGTCATGATCTTCGTCGTCGAGGCGGTGAGCCGGTGGGTGTTCTCCGACTTCTTGTACAGGGCCGTGCCGGTTGCGCTGTTCATCACGTAGCCGCTCTTGGCGGTGATGGTGGGCGTCGTGAGGGCCTGCGCGGGCGCAGCGGTGAGGGCGCCGGTGGCGAGCACTGCACCAGCCGTAACGGCGACGGCGGCGGCTCTGCGGACGCGGGTGGCCTTAATGCCGGTAATCAAAGCGATATACCCCGATTGTCTGGAATGCCCCTGATATGCGGCCGAGTTGAGGTGGCGAGCGAGTGGGGCCGCACGAGTGTGACACGTAAGTAGCACAGATGGTTGTGCGGCCGCTGGGGGCGATTTCCGTCACGTCCGCATGGTGGACGAGGCCCCTCTTGCGTACGTGTTGTATCTATCCTGTCGGCATGGCAACGCCCGTGAAGCAACCACCCGCCGCCGACCGCGTCTACAGCCACGTCAAACAGGGCGTACTCGACCGCCGTTACGAGGGCGGGACGCTGCTCACCGAGGGCGAGCTGGCCGATGCCGTGGGCGTCTCGCGCACCCCCGTCCGAGAGGCGCTGCTGCGGCTGGAGATGGAGGGCCTGATCCGGCTCTACCCGAAGAAGGGCGCGCTGGTCCTGCCGGTGTCGGCGCAGGAGATTGCCGACGTCGTCGAGACCCGGCTGCTGGTGGAGGAGCACGCGGCGCGCAAGGTCGTACCCGCGCCGCCGGCTCTGCTGGAGCGGCTCGCGGAGCTGCTGGAGAGGCAGAAGGCGCAGGCCGCCGCCGGTGACTTCGCCGCCGCCGCGGTGACCGACCGCTGCTTCCACGCCGAGATCGTGCGCAGTGGCGGCAACGAGATCCTGTCGCGGCTGTACGACCAGCTTCGCGACCGGCAACTGCGGATGGGTATCGCCGTCATGCACTCGCACCCGGACCGGATCGCCAAGACGCTCGCCGAGCACGAGGAGATCCTGCGGGCCCTGGGCTCCGGTGACGCGGAGGCGGCCGTCGGGGTCGTGCACCGGCACGTGAGCTGGTTCTCGCACCTCGCGCGGGGTGAGGTGCGATGAGCGGCGCCACCCTGCCGGGTGACCCCCCGGGCGGCCGTCGCGCCGTCACGGTGTGGTCGATCGGCGTCTCGGTCTACTTCGTCGCCGTCATCTTCCGCACCTCCCTGGGCGTGGCCGGCCTGGACGCGGTCGACCGCTTCCACGTGGGCGCCTCGGCGCTCTCGACCTTCTCGATCCTTCAGCTCCTGGTCTACGCCGGCATGCAGATACCCGTCGGCCTGCTGGTCGACCGGCTCGGCACCAAGAAGGTGCTGAGCCTCGGCGCGGTGCTGTTCACGCTGGGCCAGCTCGGCTTCGCCTTCTCGCCCTCCTACGGCATGGCGCTGGCCTCGCGCGCGCTGCTCGGCTGCGGTGACGCGCTGACCTTCATCAGCGTGCTGCGCCTCGGCACCCGCTGGTTCCCCGCCCGACGAGGACCGCTGGTCGCCCAGCTCGCGGGCCTGGCGGGCATGGCCGGCAACCTGGTCTCCACCCTGGTCATCGCCCGGCTGCTGCACGGTGTCGGCTGGACCGCCGCGTTCGCCGGCAGCGCCCTGGCCGGTGCGGTCGTACTCGTCCTGACGCTGCTGTTCCTGAAGGACCACCCCGAGGGGCACGAACCCGCCCCGTCCCCGCACCAGGGCGCGGTCTACGTCCGCCGGCAGATCGCGGCGGCATGGCGGGAGCCCGGCACCCGGCTGGGCATGTGGGTGCACTTCACCACCCAGTTCCCGGCGATGGTCTTCCTGCTGCTGTGGGGCCTGCCGTTCCTGGTCCAGGCGCAGGGCCTCAGCCGCGCCACGGCCGGCGAACTGCTCACCCTGGTCGTGCTGTCCAACATGGTGATCGGCCTGGTCTACGGCCAGGTCGTGGCCCGGCACCACGCGGCCCGGCTGCCGCTGGCGCTGGGCACGGTCACCGTGACCGCGCTGGTCTGGGCGGTCACGCTCGCCTACCCGGCCGAGCACGCGCCGATGTGGCTGCTGGTGGTGCTGTGCGCGGTGCTCGGCGCCTGTGGCCCCGCCTCGATGCTCGGCTTCGACTTCGCCCGCCCGGCCAACCCGCCCGAGCGACAGGGCACCGCCTCCGGCATCACCAACATGGGCGGTTTCATCGCCTCGATGACGACGCTGTTCGCGGTCGGTGTGCTGCTGGACGCGACCGGCGACGACTACACGGTGGCCTTCTCCGCGGTGTTCGTCCTGCAGGCCCTCGGGGTCAGCCAGATCCTCCGCCTGCGCGGCCGGGCCGCCCGCCGGGAGCGGGAGCGCCTGGTGGCGAGCCGGGTGGAAACGGTCCACGTGCCGGCGTGAACCGCGTACCCGGCGGACGCCCGGCCCGGGCCCGCTGGGTCGGCGGACGGCGGACGGCGGACGGCGCCCGGCAGCGCGTCAGCGGGCCACCGGGACCAGCGTGAGGTAGGCGAGGCCGAGTACGCCCCGGTAGGCCATCCACTGGGCCCGGTGCCGGTCGAGTCGGTCGCGTACCGCGGCGGCCGAGGGATGGTCGGGGTGCCCGGCGAGCCATACCTCGGTGTCCGCCTGGTACGCGGACTCGAACTCCTCCCACTCCTCCCGGCTCGCGGTCTCCGTCCACTCGGGCCGGAAGCCGGCCCCGACGGCGAGGTCGAGCAGGGTGCCCAGGTCGCAGTGGTCGCCCGCGGACGCCTCCGGCCACATCCTGGCCAGCTCGTGCGGGGCCGGAGGGCGCTCCCAGAAGCCCTCGCCGAGCACCACCCGCCCGTCCTCGGACACCAGCCGCCGCAGCTCGCGCAGTGCCTCGGCGACGGGGGCGGTGCCCGTGCTCAGCGCCTGGCTCGCGCCCAGGCACAGCACCAGGTCGGCGGGCCCGCGTCCGCTGCCCAGCGCGGACTCCTCGGCGAACTCCACGCGATCCGTGAGGCCGCGCGCCCCGGCGTTCCGCCGTCCGCGGGCCAGGTCCTCGCCGTTGATGTCGACGCCGACCCCCTTGGCCCCGGGTACGGCCTCCAGCAGGCGGAGCAGCAGTTCGCCCCAGCCGCAGCCGATGTCCAGGACGGTCCGGGGCCGCGTGGCGGCCAGCCGACGGACCATCGCCGTCGCCCGGGCGTCGGAGAGGGGGCCGTGGAAGGTGAGGCGGGTGAGCCGGGGCGGGCCGTCGTTGTCGGTCATGCGGGGCACGTTAGTGAGCCGGGCGGCGCCGGTCACCGGAATATCGGGCCCGGTGCCGCCGCACGCCCCGGCTCCGCGAGCCGCACCGGCTCGCTACGTGAGCCGCACCGGCTCCGTGTTCGGCTGGCCGGCCCCCGTGTGCGGCCCTCCGCGTTCGGCGGGCAGGCGCCCCCCGCCCGCGAGCGGCCCGCGTTCCGCTACGGCGTCACCCTGAGGTTCCGCAGGATGGCCGCCGTCAGCTCGGGGTCGCCCTCCGTCTTCACCCGGTCCGCCACCGCCTCCAGGCTCACCCGGCCGCAGGACAGGCGGACGTAGGTCTCCCAGTCGAGGGTGAGGGTGGCCGCCGGGCCGAGGGCGGGCGCGGTCTCCAGCGTGCCGCGGCCCTGGATGTCGACCCGGACCGTGCGCAGGAACTCGACGGGCCCGTGCACGTCGAAGACGATCGCGGAACTGCGCGGCGCGTCCGCGTCCTTCGCCACGATCCTGGGCAGCGCCTCCAGCAGCATGTCGCGGGCGACGTGGGCGCCCGGCGAGTCGAGGTTGCCGGGGCGGGCGAGGGCCGCGCGCAGGTCCTGCTCGTGCACCCACACGTCGAACGCCCTGGTGCGCATCGCCTGTTCGAGGGTGATCTCGGTGCTCATCGGGCCGCGCACCTTGGTGCCGGGGTCGCGGGACTCGTTGCGCAGCTGGCGGTTCCTGCGGATGACGGTGTACTCCAGCTCCGCCGTCATCTCCGGCGCCGTGTGGTGACGGCGGACGTCGACCTGCATCTCCATGTAGCGCTGGTGTTCGTTGCTGACGTGGAAGAGGTCGCGGGGCAGGGTGTGGATGGGCCGGGGGTCGCCGAGCATCTCGCAGTCCAGGCCGATGACGTGCGAGACCACATCGCGGACGGACCAGCCCGGACACGGGGTCCGCCGGTTCCACTCGGCCTCCGGGAGCGGCTGCACCAGCTCGGATATCGCTTCGATGGAGTGGGTCCAGGCGTCGGCGTAGGGCTGGAGGGTGGGATGCAGACTCACGGAACGGGACCCCTCGGCGGTCGGTACACGGGCAGGTTGTGGCGGCGTTGCCGGCGGACGGTGGCTGCACTCGGCGGGTGTCGTGGCACTCCCCCGGCTCTCGACTTCGCTCGAGCGGGGGACCCCCAAGTTACGCTGCTCCGAGGCACCCCGGCAGTGCTTTCGTGTGACGATCGTAGGCCTGTATGGACGACTCGAATGCCAGGACGGTGGTAGTGTGCGCGCCTCGCTGATCCAGATCGCCGTGGACGACGGTGAATCGGTGGCCTCCCGGCGGCGGCGGACGGCCGCTCTGATCCGGGAGCAGGCCGGTTCCGACCTCGTGGTCCTGCCCGAACTGTGGACCACCGGCGCCTTCGCCTACGAGGAGTTCGGCGCCGAGGCCGAGCCGCTCGAGGGACCGACGTACGAGGTGATGGCCAAGGCGGCGAGCGACGCGGGCGTGTGGCTGCACGCCGGCTCGATCCCGGAACGGGGCCCGTCCGAAGGCGGCTCCGCCGCGGGCGACGGCCCCCTCTACAACACCTCTCTCGTCTTCTCCCCCTCCGGCGAGCTGGCCGCGGCCTACCGCAAGATCCACCGCTTCGGCTTCGACAAGGGCGAGGCCGTGCTGATGAGCGCGGGACGGGAGGTGGTGACGGTCCGGCTGCCCGGAACGGTCCTGGGCGTCGCCACCTGCTACGACCTGCGTTTCCCCGAACTGTTCCGCTCGCTGGTCGACGCGGGCGCCGAGACGCTGGTGATCCCGGCCGGCTGGCCCGAGCGGCGGCGTGCGCACTGGACGCTGCTGGCGCGGGCGCGGGCGGTGGAGAACCAGGCGTTCGTGCTCGCCTGCGGAACGGCCGGTACGCACGCCGGAGTGCCGCAGGCGGGTCACTCGATCGTGGTCGACCCGTGGGGCGAGGTGCTCGCCGAGGCGGGCGCCGGCGAGGAGGTCCTCACGGTGGAGTTCGACCCCGGGAAGGTGGCGGCGACCCGCGAGCAGTTCCCGGCCCTGAAGGACCGCGTACTGGGACTCCGACCGCCACGGCGCTGACCGGGGGAACGGGAGGGGCCACGGCCGGGGTCCCACCCGGCCGTGGCCCCGGCTCAGTCCTCGCGCTCCTTCTCCGCCAGGTGGATCACGCACACCGCCACCGCGATCAGCAGCGCCGGGTCCGCGTCCTCCCGTACGACGTCGACGCCGTACGTCTCCCGGACGTGCAGCCAGCGCCGGGAGATCACGGCGAGGAGTTCGCCGTCGTACTCGACGGCGAACTCACGGTCGAGGATCTTGCCGCTGACGTCCAGGTCGGTGCCGTCGGCCAGGGACACCCGGTAGTGGTTGCGCAGCAGGGACAGCCGTTTGCGGCGGATCGTGGCCAGGCCTTCGCCGTCCCGCTCGATCACCATGGTGTCGCGCAGGGCGAACATCTTCTGGTGGATGTCGATGAGGACGCGCCCCTGGACGTCCTTCAGCTCGAAGGTGTCCCGCAGCCGCATGGCCTTGCCGTCGACGAGGAACACCTTCTGGCCGTGCTCGTCCTCGATCCAGTAGTCGTCACCGATGCCGAGGAGCCGGTCGCGTACGAGGAATCTCATGCGCTGACCGTTCCCCGGCAGCGGGCAGTCGTCACAAAGCCGCTCCTGGACAGGAGGACTCTCACTCTCACACGCCGTAGCCGTCGGTGTAGCCGTCGCGGGCGTGATGGTGGTGGTGGGGTTCCTCCTCGACCACCGGCGTCTGCGGCACCACGACCCGACGGCGCCGTGCGATGCCGCTGAAGGTGGCGATGCCGATGAGGCCGACGGCCATGAAGATGATCCCGACGAGGTCGAGGTTGACTCCCTGCATGTGCCAGTCCGTCGCGAACGTCAGGATGGCACCCAGGGCGATGAGGATGATGCAACCGCCGAGGCCCATTGTCGTCGCCTCCCCTTCCGGTTCCGGAATCTCCGGTGCCGTCCGGGTACCCGGGGCCGTCCCGAACATGTGTGGGAAGGCTCGTGACGGGTGTTCAGGGGCGGCGCCGGGCCGCGGGGGCCCGGCGCGGCTCAGTCCTCCAGGAACGCCACCAGCGCGTTCGCCAGCAGGAACGGGTCGTCGGCGCCGCACAGTTCACGCGCGCTGTGCATCGACAGGATCGCCACGCCGATGTCGACGGTCCGGATGCCGTGCCGGGCCGCGGTGATCGGGCCGATGGTGGTGCCGCACGGCATGGAGTTGTTGGACACGAAGCTCTGGAAGGGGACGTCCGCCCGCTCGCAGGCGGCGGTGAACACCGCGCGGCCCGAACCGTCCGTGGCGTAGCGGTTGTTGACGTTGACCTTCAGGATCGGTCCGCCGTTGACCCGCGGGTGGTGCGTCGGGTCGTGCCGCTCGGCGTAGTTGGGGTGGACGGCGTGGCCGGTGTCGGAGGACAGACAGACGGTGCCGGCGAAGGCGCGGGCGCGGTCCTCGTACGAGCCGCCGCGGGCGAACACCGAGCGCTCCAGGACGGAGCCGAGCAGCGGGCCGTCCGCGCCGGTGTCCGACTGGGATCCGTTCTCCTCGTGGTCGAAGGCGGCCAGCACGGGGATGTGGCCGAGCGCGGCGCCGGCGGACGCGGCGGCGGCCAGGGCGGCCACGCCGGCGTGCACGGACAGCAGGTTGTCCATCCGGGGACCGGCGACCAGTTCACGGTCCCGGCCGAGGTAGGCCGGTGCCTCCACCGGGTGCACCATGAGGTCCCAGCCGGCCACCGAGCCCGCCGCCAGGCCGGCCTCCTCCTCCAGGAAGGCGATCAGTTCGCCGTCGCGCGGGGCGTCGCCGAGCCCCCACACGGGCTGCAGATGACGCTGCTTGTCGAGCTTGAGGCCCTCGCTGTTGACCGCGCGGTCCAAGTGGATGGCGAGCTGCGGCACGCGCAGCAGCGGGCGGTTCACGTCGACGAGGACCGTGCTGCCGTCGCGCAGGGTCAGCCGGCCGGCCAGGCCCAGGTCGCGGTCGAGCCAGGAGTTCAGCAGCGGGCCGCCGTAGATCTCCACCGCGACCTGCCGCCAGCCGTGGGCACCGGTGTCGGGCAGCGGCTTGACCCGCAGGTTCGGCGAGTCGGTGTGCGCGCCGATGATGCGGAAGGGGGTGTGCGGCGCGGCGCCCTCGGGGACGTACCAGGCGACGATCGCCCCACCGCGCAGCACGTACTTGCCGCCGCTCGTCCCGTCCCAGGCGTCCGTCTCGGCGACCTGCCGGAAGCCCGCCTTCTCCAGCCGCTCGGCGGTGTTCGCCACGGCGTGGTACGGCGACGGGCTCGCCGCCAGGAAGGTCATCAGGTCGTCGGTGTGGCCGCGATCGAAGCGGGCTGGTGCGCTCATGGGCTTACCTTAACGACGTGCGTGGGCCCGCCCCCGGTACGGGAGCGGGCCCACTTCGGCGATCAGTGGATGCGGAACCGGTCTTCCGGCGCGCGGCCGGACCGGGGCCGTCCTAGAAGGCGGCCTCGTCCAGCTCCATCAGGTCGAGCTCGACGCCCTCCGAGATCTTCCGGGCCAGGGTGACGCCCGGCAGGACGTTGGCCGCGAAGAACTTCGCCGCCGCGATCTTGCCGGTGTAGAACGCCTTGTCCTTGGCGGAGGCCGTCTGCAGCTTCTCGGCTGCGACGGCGGCGCCCTTCAGCAGCAGGTAGCCGACCACGACGTCGCCGGAGGCGAGCAGCAGGCGGCTGGTGTTCAGGCCCACCTTGTAGATGTTCTTGACGTCCTGCTCGGTGGCCGCGAGGTCGGTCAGCATCAGGCCGACGATGGCCTCCAGCTCGACGGCCGCCTTCGCGAGGTGCTCGCGGGCGCCCGCCAGCTCCTCGCCCCCGGTGCCGAGCGCCAGGAACTTCTTGATGTCCTCGGCGAGCGAGTTCAGCGCGGCGCCCTGGTTGCGGACGATCTTCCGGAAGAAGAAGTCCTGGCCCTGGATCGCGGTCGTGCCCTCGTACAGGGTGTCGATCTTGGCGTCGCGGATGTACTGCTCGATCGGGTACTCCTGCAGGAAGCCGGAGCCGCCGAAGGTCTGCAGCGACTGGGCGAGCTGCTCGTAGCCCTTCTCGGAGCCGTAGCCCTTGACGATGGGCAGGAGCAGGTCGTTGAGCGCGTGCTCGGCCTTGGCGTCCTCGCCGTTCGCCTCCTTGACCGCGATGGCGTCCTGGATCGAGGCGGTGTAGAGGACGAGGGCGCGCATGCCCTCGGCGTACGCCTTCTGCGTCATCAGCGAGCGGCGGACGTCGGGGTGGTGGGTGATGGTGACCTTGGGCGCGGCCTTGTCCATGAAGTTCGCCAGGTCCGGGCCCTGGACGCGCTCCTTGGCGTACTCCAGGGCGTTGAGGTAGCCCGTGGAGAGGGTGGAGATCGCCTTCGTGCCGACCATCATGCGGGCGAACTCGATGATGCGGAACATCTGGCGGATGCCCTCGTGCTTGTCACCGATCAGCCAGCCCTTGGCGGGGTGCCGGTCGCCGAAGGTCATCTCGCAGGTGTTGGAGGCCTTCAGGCCCATCTTGTGCTCGACGTTGGTGGCGTAGACGCCGTTGCGCTCGCCCAGCTCGCCGGTCTCGAAGTCGAAGAGGTACTTCGGGACGAGGAAGAGGGACAGGCCCTTGGTGCCGGGGCCGGCGCCCTCGGGACGCGCGAGCACGTAGTGGAGGATGTTCTCCTCCATGTCGTGCTCACCGGAGGTGATGAAGCGCTTCACGCCCTCGATGTGCCAGGAGCCGTCCTCCTGCTGGATCGCCTTGGTGCGGCCGGCGCCGACGTCGGAGCCCGCGTCGGGCTCGGTCAGCACCATGGTGGAGCCCCAGGTCCGCTCCACGGCGATCTGTGCGATCTTCTTCTGGACCTCGTTGCCCTCGTCGAAGAGGATGCCGGCGAACGCCGGGCCGGAGGAGTACATCCACACGGCCGGGTTCGAGCCGAGGATGAGTTCGGCGTAGGCCCAGATCAGGGACGGCGGAGCCGTCGTGCCGCCGATCTCCTCCGGCAGGCCCAGACGCCAGTACTCGGACTCCATGAAGGCCTTGTAGCTCTTCTTGAAGGACGCCGGGACGGGCGCGGTGTTCGTCTCCGGGTCGAAGACCGGCGGGTTGCGGTCGGCGTCCGCGAAGGACTCGGCCAGCTCGTTCTCCGCGAGGCGCGTCAGCTCCTCGAGGACGCTCTTGGCGGTGTCCGTGTCCATCTCGCCGAACGGGCCGGTGCCGTACAGCTTGTCGCGCCCGAGCACCTCGAACAGGTTGAACTCGATGTCGCGGAGGTTCGGCTTGTAGTGCCCCATGGTGACGGCTCCGTATCGGACTCGGCGAGGCACTGACTCCTCGCATCTGGTTCACGTACCAACAAGTAGCTCCGATGATGCTACCCGTCAGTAATAAGACGCAAGCCCGATTCCGTCATCTGTGACTGAGTACTCTTCTGCGCATGTACGGATACGGCCAGCCCATGGACGGTGGCGCCGCTCAGCAGAGTTACGTCCCCCCGCAGCAGGGCGGTGTCGGTGGGTACGGCCAGCAGCCGCCGCTCTATCCGGAGCCCTCCCCACCCTCGCTCGCGGACGCGGTGCGCGCCTTCACCACCGGTCAGATGCCCGCCGAGGACTTCCAGCAGATCTTCGCCACGTCGAAGGTGTACTGCCCGCGCGGGGACACCCCCGGCTTCCTCGCCCTGCACAACACCCAGCAGCCGGTGATCCCGATGTTCACCTCGCTCAAGGAGTTGCGCCGGTACGCGGGCAAGGAGTCCAAGTACTTCGTCATCACCGGCTCCGAGGTGATCGACCTGCTGCCGAGCGGCTACGGCTTCGTCCTGGACATGGAGGGCGAGCACCGGATGGTGTTCGACGCCAAGGCGGTCGAGCAGATGGTCGACTTCGCCATGCGCCGTATGTACGGCTAGCCGCCGCTGCTGCGCGGGCGGCGGCTGACCCGCACCCCGCTGCGAGCCCGGAGGGAATGCCCTCCGGGCTCGTTCTGTTGTGGGGTGGCAGAAAGTTCAACGCTCAACTAAAGTGACGCACAAGGAGGTACCGACCATGCCTGCAGTGACCGTCGAGAACCCGCTGACCCTGCCCCGCGTGACCGCTCCCGCCGACGCGGTGGCACGGCCCGTGCTCTCCGTCACGACCGCCTCCGGCGGTTTCGAGGGTGAGGGCTTCCCGGTGCGCCGGGCGTTCGCCGGGGTCAACTACCAGCACCTCGACCCGTTCATCATGATGGACCAGATGGGTGAGGTGGAGTACGCGCCGGGCGAGCCCAAGGGCACCCCCTGGCATCCGCACCGCGGCTTCGAGACCGTCACCTACATCATCGACGGGATCTTCGACCACCAGGACTCCAACGGCGGTGGCGGCACCATCACCAACGGCGACACCCAGTGGATGACCGCGGGCTCGGGCCTGCTGCACATCGAGGCCCCGCCGGAGCAGCTGGTCATGTCCGGCGGCCTCTTCCACGGCCTGCAGCTGTGGGTGAACCTCCCGGCCAAGGACAAGATGATGGCCCCGCGCTACCAGGACATCCGCGGCGGCAGCGTCCAGCTCCTGACCAGCCCGGACGGCGGCGCGCTGCTGCGTGTCATCGCGGGCGAGCTGGACGGTCACGCGGGCCCCGGCATCACGCACACGCCGATCACGATGATCCACGCGACCCTCGCCCCGGGCGCCGAGATCACCCTGCCCTGGCGCGAGGACTTCAACGGCCTCGCCTACGTCATGGCGGGCCGCGGCAGCGTCGGTGCCGAGCGCCGGCCGATCCACCTGGGCCAGACCGCCGTCTTCGGCGCGGGCGGTTCGCTGACGGTCCGCGCGGACGAGCGGCAGGACTCGCACACCCCGGACCTGGAGGTCGTCCTCCTCGGCGGACAGCCCATCCGTGAGCCCATGGCGCACTACGGCCCGTTCGTCATGAACACCAAGGAAGAGCTGATGCAGGCCTTCGAGGACTTCCAGAAGGGCCGCCTCGGCACGGTCCCGGCCGTCCACGGCATGACCCCGGGCGGCCCCCAGGCCTGACCCGCGACTCCGCCCCCGCCACTCCGCCCCCGTCGCCCGGCCCGCCCGTCCAGCGGTCCGGGCGACGGGCGTGTGCGGGGCCGCAAGCCCTCACCCGGCCGGGCCCGTGCGGCAGGACAGACCGGCCTGGGGCGTGATCCGCTGGGGGTGTGTCGCTGTTGCCCGAGTCCGTGCGCCGTCTCGCCGCCTGGTGCGCCGTCGTGCTGCTGGTCGCCGGGGTCGGGTGGGTCGCGATCCGGCTGTGCGCGGCGCTGCGTACCGCCGTCGTGCCGGTGCTGCTCGCGCTGCTCGGCACGGCGCTGCTCGGCCCGCTGTACCGGCGGCTCGTGAAGGCCAAGGTGCAGCGGTCGCTCGCCGCCGCGCTGACCTGCGTCGCCGTGGTGGCCGTCGTCGGCGGTGCCGTGTACATCGTGGTCGCCGCCCTCGTCGACACCGGTGACCAGATCATCGCGTCGGTACGGCAGGCCGTCAGGGCCCTGACGAGGCACTTCGGGGCCGCCGGGACCGGGCTGGACGATCTGCTGGGCAACGCCAAGAAGCTGCTGGGCAAGTACGGCGGGACCGCGGCCTCCAACGTCCTCAGCGGAGTCGGCGTGGTGGGCGAGTACCTGGCCATGGCCCTGCTCGCGCTGCTGCTCGTCTTCTTCTTCCTGCGCGACTCCCACCGGGCGGCCGAGGCGCTCCGGACCGTCGCCCCCGGCCCCCGGGGCGGCGCCCTGGAGGCGATGGCGCGGCGCGCCTTCGGCGCGGTGCAGGGGTTCATGCGCGGCACCACGCTCATCGCGCTCATCGACGCCGTCTGCATCACCGTCGGCCTGCTGATCCTTCGGGTGCCCGGCGCGATCGGGCTCGGCGCGCTCGTCTTCGTCGGCGCCTACATCCCCTACCTGGGCGCCTTCATCTCGGGCGCGGTGGCCGTGCTGGTCGCCCTCGCCGACCGGGGTTTCGTCATCGCGCTGTGGGCGCTCGGGGTGGTGCTCGCGGTGCAGGTGCTGGAGGGGCACGTGCTCCAGCCGGCCATCCAGAGCCGGACCGTGCATATGCATCCCGCGGTGGTGCTGCTGGCGATCACCGCCGGGGCGTCCGTGGCGGGCATCCTCGGCATGCTGCTCTCGGTGCCGCTGACCGCGGCCGCCTTCGGCGTCGTGAACGAGCTCCGTGAACGTCACACGGCGGCCGGGCCGTCGGACTCGTAGAGCTCGAACCAGATGCTCTTGCCCTTGCCGCGCGGGTCGACGCCCCAGAGGTCCGCGAGCAGCTCGATCAGCATCAGACCGCGGCCGGACGAGGCCAGCTCCCCGGGCCGCCGCCGGTGCGGGAGATCGTCGCCGGAGTCCGTGACCTCCACCCGCAGCCGGCGCCCGCCCGGCTCCCCGGCGACCTCGGCGAGCAGCAGCGCGTCCGCGTCGGTGTGCACGAGGACGTTGGTCACCATCTCGGAGACCAGCAGCACCGCGGAGTCCACCTGCTCGGCCGACACCCAGTCGTGCAGCAGCTCGCGCAGGTGCCGGCGGGCCTCGGCGATCCGCTCGGGCTCGTCCTGGGCCACCGGAAGCAGGGTGCGCCGCAGCCGGGGCCGCAGGGTCAGGGTGTCGTCGCGGCCGCAGCCCGCGCCCTGCCGGCACAGCAGCAGCAGCGCGATGTCGTCCTCGCGGCGGTCGGCGAGCGGGCCGGTGGTGTGGTGCGAGGACGGCCCGTGCACGCCTTGCACCAGCGCGTCGGCCATCGACTCCAGATCGCCGGTGTGCTCCTCGAGGATCGCGCGTATGCGCCGCCAGCCGCTCTCCATGTCGTGGCCGCCGGTCTCGATCAGGCCGTCGGTGCACAGCATCAGGGTCTCGCCGGGCTCCAGCGTGAACCGGGTGGTCGGGTAGTCGGCGTCGGGGTCGACGCCCAGCGGCACCCCGCCCGCCGTCGGCCGCATCATCACCGTGCCGTCGGCCATGCGGATCGCCGGGTCCGGATGCCCGGCGCGGGCGATCTCCAGCATGCCGGTGGCCGGATCCGCCTCGACGTACAGGCAGGTCGCGAAGCGCATGTCGGTCATGTGCGCGTCGTGCGTGATGCCGTGCAGGAAGCGGGCGGCGCGGGAGAGCACGGCGTCCGGGCGGTGGCCCTCGGAGGCATAGGCGCGCAGCGCGATCCTGAGCTGGCCCATCAGGCCCGCCGCTCGGACGTCATGGCCCTGGACGTCGCCGATGGCCAGCGCGAACCTGCCCGCGGGCAGCGGGATCATGTCGTACCAGTCGCCGCCGACCTGCAGCCCGCCGCCGGTCGGGATGTAGCGGGCGGCCACCGTCATCCCGGGGATCTCCGGGCCCAGCGACGGCAGCATGGAGCGCTGCAGGCCCTCGGTCAGCTCCCGCTGGGTGTCGGCGGCGCCGGCCCGGTTCAGGGCCTGGGCGAGCATCCGGGCGACCGTCGTCAGGACCGCGCGCTCGTCCGGGGTGAAGGCCACCGGGTAGGTGAAGGCAGCCATCCAGGCGCCCATGGTGCGCCCGGCCGCCGTCAGCGGCAGGAACGCCCAGGAGCGGCGCTCGAAGTGGCGGGCGAGCGGCCAGGTGACGGGGTAGCGCGTCCGGTACTGCTCGGCGGAGGAGAGGTAGACGGCCCGGCCGGTGCGGACCACCTCGGCCGCCGGGTAGTCCGTGCTGAGCGGCATGTGCAGGAAGGGCTCGTCCTCGCCGGGCTGCTGCCCGTGGTGGCCGATCACCGTCAGCCGGTCGCCCTCCACGCCGAACACCGCGAGTCCGTCCGGGGAGAACCCGGGCATGGACAGCCCGGCCGCGACCCGCAGCACCTCCGCCGTGGACCGCGCCTCCGCCAGCGCCCGGCCGGCGTCCAGCAGGAACGCCTCCCGCGAGCGGCGCCAGTCGCCGGTGACCGCGTTGCGGGCCGCCGCGGTGCCCGGGGTGGGCTCGGTGACCTCCTGGAGCGTGCCGATCAGCTCGTACGCCCGCCGGTCCGGGTCGAAGGACGGCTTCGAGCGGCTGCGTACGACCCGTACGACCCGGCCCTCCTCGTCCATGATCCGGATCCGCACCTCGGCGAGCGTGCCCTCGTCGACCGCCAGCGGCACCACCCCGGTGATCTCGTTCCAGTCCTCCGGGTGCAGCCGTGCCCGGGTCTGGTTCTCGGTGAGGGTGACCGGTTCCGGGGGCAGCCCGAGCAGCCGCGCCGCCTCCCCGTCCACGGTGACCAGTCCGGCGGCGGTGTCCCAGTGCCACAGCCCGGTCGCGAGGGCGGTGAGGACGCCACCGACGGACGGCAGGGGCTCGCCTGTACGCATTGCCCCAATTTAAGGAGATGCGATCGATAACTGCCACCCTTGGCGGTCGCCGTAAATGATGGGGAGCCGATCTTGGCGTGCCCGGTACCCTTGATGGGTCCGGGCCCCGTGCCCGGCCCCCGCCGGGGCGGCAGTCCCGGCACTCATCACCCCACCACGAAGGACGATGAACGACGATGCATCGGTACAGGTCCCACACCTGCGGCCAGCTCCGCGCCTCTGACGTCGGCACCGACGTCCGGCTGAGTGGCTGGCTGCACAATCGGCGCGACCTGGGCGGCATCCTCTTCATCGATCTGCGCGACCACTACGGCATCACGCAGCTCGTGGCCCGTCCCGGCACCTCCTCGTACGAGGCCTTGGACAAGCTCTCCAAGGAGTCCACGGTCCGCGTCGACGGCCGCGTTGTTTCACGTGGAACCGAGAACGTGAACGCCGACCTGCCCACCGGTGAGATCGAGGTCGAGGTCTCCGAGGTCGAGCTGCTCGGCGCCGCGGCCCCGCTGCCCTTCACCATCAACGCCGAGGACGGGGTCAACGAGGAGCGGCGCCTGGAGTACCGCTTCCTGGACCTGCGTCGCGAGCGCATGCACCGCAACATCATGCTGCGCACGGCCGTGATCTCCGCGATGCGGCACAAGATGGCGGCGATGAACTTCAACGAGATGGCGACGCCGATCCTGTCCGCCACCTCGCCCGAGGGCGCCCGCGACTACGTCGTTCCCTCCCGGATCCACCCCGGCAAGTTCTACGCGCTGCCGCAGGCCCCGCAGCAGTTCAAGCAGCTGCTGATGATCTCCGGCTTCGACCGCTACTTCCAGATCGCGCCCTGCTTCCGCGACGAGGACGCCCGCGCCGACCGCTCGCCGGGCGAGTTCTACCAGCTCGACGTCGAGATGAGCTTCGTCGAGCAGGAGGACGTCTTCCAGCCGATCGAGAAGCTCATGACGGAGCTGTTCGAGGAGTTCGGCGGCGGCCGCCACGTCACCTCCCCCTTCCCGAGGATCCCGTTCCGCGAGGCGATGCTGAAGTACGGCTCGGACAAGCCGGACCTGCGCGCCAAGCTGGAACTCGTCGACATCACCGACGTGTTCGAGGGCTCGGAGTTCAAGGCGTTCGCCGGCAAGCACGTGCGTGCGCTGCCGGTGCCGGCGGTCCAGGACCAGCCGCGCAAGTTCTTCGACCAGCTGGGTGACTTCGCCGTCTCGCTGGGTGCGAAGGGCCTGGCGTGGGTGCGTGTCGGCGAGGACGGGACGCTGTCCGGCCCGATCGCCAAGTTCCTCACCGAGGAGAACGTCGCCGAGCTGACCAAGCGCCTGTCGCTGGCGCCCGGCCACGCCATCTTCTTCGGCGCCGGCGAGTTCGACGAGGTCTCGAAGATCATGGGCGCGGTGCGCGTCGAGGCCGCCCGGCGCGCCGGGCACTTCGAGGAGAACGTCTTCCGCTTCTGCTGGATCGTCGACTTCCCGATGTACGAGAAGGACGAGGACACCGGCGCGATCGACTTCTCGCACAACCCGTTCTCGATGCCGCAGGGCGGCCTCGAGGCGCTGCAGACCCAGGACCCGCTGGACATCCTCGGCTGGCAGTACGACATCGTCTGCAACGGTGTCGAGCTGTCCTCCGGCGCCATCCGGAACCACGAGCCGGAGATCATGCTCAAGGCCTTCGAGATCGCGGGTTACGACCGCGAGACGGTCGAGGACAAGTTCGCGGGCATGCTCCGTGCCTTCCGCTTCGGCGCCCCGCCGCACGGCGGAATCGCGCCCGGCGTGGACCGGATCGTCATGCTCCTCGCGGACGAGCCCAACATTCGCGAGACGATCGCCTTCCCGCTCAACGGCAACGCCCAGGACCTGATGATGGGCGCGCCGACCGAGCTGGACGAGTCGCGCCTGCGCGAGCTGCACCTTTCCGTCCGGAAGCCGCAGCCGAAGTAATTCGCGCGCCGTTTCAACGACGGCCGGAGGGCGGCCCCCACAGGGGGGCCGCCCTTTTTTGTGCCGTGCCGGATTCCTGGGTGGATTCCGTTTCGCGGTGTCAGAATCCGCAGTACACCGAGCTGCCGTAGTCGCTCAGCAGATCGTCGCGGATCCAGCCGTACACCCCCGTGCTGTCGTTGCGGACGTACGTCCAGGTGTAGTCGCCCGCGACGGTGTAGCAGTGGTAGTCCAGCCGCTGGGTGGAGTAGGCGATCCCGTTGATCGCACAGCCGGTGCTGGAGCCGCTGCGCTCGTTGGCCCCGTCGGCCGTCTTGTTCCAGGCGCTCGAGTCCTTGTCCGCCACGGTCTTGCCGCACGACGCGGCCGCCGAGGCGGGCGTGGTCGCCAGGGCGATCGGCAGGCTCGCGGCCACCGCCACGAGCGTGGGCAGAACGACTGCGAATCGACGCTTCATTGAACCCCCATCGTCGTTGTTCTTGTCGTTGTTGCTTTTCCTTTCGCGTCACCCGGGATCGTCCGGGTCCCGAGTGGCACTAGTACGATTCGGTGCCGGGCGGACTGAAGAAATGCTTCCGATAAGGGATGTCCGTTTCTGATCGATGTGCGACCGAAAAAGCATGATGGGGGAATAGGCCATTCCTGTGCTGTTGTGTGACATGCGTACAACTCTGAGCGGGGTCGCCGTTCGGCTCGAAATGTACGGTCGCCGGCTCATGGATCCGCGGATTCCGGAATTCCCATTACCGGCCCGCGGCGGATGAGAAAGCTCCGTATCCGCCCCTGATCAGTGCGGGTGCAATCCGGTACGGTGTGAAATCCCAGGCGAAGGAGTCGCGTTGACCGCTCGCATACTGGTGGCCGAGGACGACGTGAAACAGGCGCAACTCATCCGTATCTACCTGGAACGGGAGGGGCACGACGTCCAGCTCGTGGCCGACGGACGCTCCGCGATCGACCGCGCCCGCGCCTCCCGGCCGGACCTGATCGTCCTCGACGTGATGATGCCGGACGTCGACGGACTCGACGTCTGCCGCATCCTGCGCATGGACTCCCGGGTGCCGATCCTGCTGCTGACCGCCCGCAGCACCGAGGAGGACCTGCTGCTCGGCCTCGACCTCGGGGCCGACGACTACATGACCAAGCCGTACAGCCCCCGCGAACTGACCGCACGGGTGAGGGCGCTGCTGCGCCGGGCGCGGGCCGCCGAGGGCGAACGGCCGGCCCTGCTCACGGTCGGCGACCTGGAGATCGACACCGCGCGCTTCGAGGTGCGGGTGGCCGGGGGACCGGTGCCGCTCACGGGCAAGGAGTTCGCGATCCTGGCCGTGCTCGCGGGCGAGCCGGGGCGGGCCTTCACCCGGGCGCAGATCATCGACCGGGTCTTCGGGTTCGACCAGAACGTGCTGGAACGCACCGTGGACGCGCATGTGATGAACCTGCGGCGGAAGCTGGAGCGGGGCCGCGACGGAGCCCGGTACGTGGAGACCGTGTACGGGCGGGGCTACCGCCTGGCGACGCCGGCGCCGGACGGCGGGACGCGGTGAGCTTCCGGCTGCGGGTGCTGGCCCTGCTGGCCCTCATCGCCCTGACCGCCACCGGAGCCACCGCCTGGCTGACGTTACGGCAGGCGACCAGCCAGGCACGGGACTCGGTGACCGCCGGACGCCAGGACGTGGCGCGGATCACCGGCGCCCTCCAGTCGTACGGCTTCCGGCACGGCACCTGGGACGGCGTGGCCCCCACCGTGCGGAAGCTGGCGGCGGACACCGGTCAGCGGATCCGGGTCGGCACCGAGACGGACGTCCTGCTCGCCGACTCCGACACCCTGGCCGGCCGCACCCCGCGCCCGGTCGGCGGACAGCCGCCCGTCCTCGTCGACCCCCGGCCCCGGCTGCGGCTGCCGGAGACCTCGGTGCCGCTCGCCTCGGTCAAGCGGACGGTGGCCGCGATCGCCGACTACCGGTCCGCCGTCACCTACGCCACCTGCCTGACCAGGGCCGGCGCACAGGTCACCGCCCGGACCGGGCGGACCGGCATCCCCCGGATCAGCACCGACCGGGACCAGGCCCAGTGTGTCCAGCCCGACCCCGGAGCCGACCCCCGGGCGGGGGAGGACCACGCGGCCGTCTCCCGCTGCTCCGGCGAACAGCGCCTCACCGCCTGTCTGCAGCGGGTCTTCAACGAACGGACCGCCACCCTCGCCCCGCCGCGCCTTCAGGTGGGGCTCGGCTTCCGGGGCGAGGCACCGGCCGGCCTGGCCGCCGCGCCCACCGTGGCGGTCGCCTCCGGTGTCGCCCTGGTCGCGGTGCTCGGCGCGCTGTTGCTCAGCCGGGCGGTGCTGCGGCCGGTACGGGCCCTGACCTCGGCCGCCCGGGACCTCGGCGAGGGCGAGCTGGAGCGGCGGGTGCCGGTCTCCGGGCGCGACGAGATGGCCGAGCTGGGCCGGGCGTTCAACCGCATGGCCCACTCGCTGCAGGCCGCCGAGGAACGCCAGCGCCGACTCACCGCCGACATCGCCCACGAACTGCGCACCCCGCTCGCCAACGTGCGCGGCTACCTGGAGGCGCTGCGGGACGGCGTGGTCGAACCGACGCCCGAACTGCTGGACTCCCTGCACGAGGAGGCGATGCTGCAGCAGCGGATCGTCGACGACCTCCAGGACCTGGCGCTGGCCGAGGCGGGGGCGCTCACCTACCACCGGGCCGTCGTGGACCTCGGCGACCTGCTGGAGACCAGCCGCACCGCCCATCTGACCCAGGCGGAGGCCGCCGGTGTGACGCTGCGGACCGAGGCACCCCGTCCGGTACGGGTCCACGCCGACGCCGACCGGCTGCGGCAGGTGGTCGGCAACCTGGTCGGCAACGCGCTGCGGGCCACCGCGCCCGGCGGGACGGTGACCCTCTCCGCCGAGCGCCGGGGCGACACGGCGGTGCTCCTCGTGCGGGACACGGGCAAGGGGATCCCCGCGGAGCAACTGCCCCACCTCTTCGACCGCTTCTGGCGCGCGGACCCCGCCCGGGGCCGCACCACGGGAGGCAGCGGCCTCGGCCTCGCCATCACCCGCCAGATCGTCACCGACCACGACGGCACCATCGAGGCCACGAGCCGGGTGGGCACCGGGACCACGTTCACGGTGACGCTGGGGGCGGTGAGGTGAGCGGCGCGGCGCGGGGCCGGTGGTGGTCGGGTGCCCGTCGCGGTGACGCCGGTGACGCCGGTGTCGGGGCGCGGGGCCGCGGCCGCGGTCACGCGGTGACGGCCTCGGCGCTCGCGCCTGACGGCGGACGGCCGTGCCCGTCGCGAAGGGCGACGGCCACCGGGTGATGAGGGACCGGCGGCCACCGGGCGGTGAGGGCTGCCCGGCGGCCGTCCGGCGGTGAAGGGCGCCGTCCGGCGGTGAAGGGCTCGGCGGCCCCCAGTGGCAGGGGGACGGTGTCCGGTCGCCGAGGGGCCTGGCGGCCGGCCGGCGGCGAGGGACCGGTGGCCGGCCGGCGGCCGTTGGGCTCACGGCCCCGCCAGCGCCTCCGTAGGGGTCAGGCGGCCCGCTCGGACCGCCGGGTACAGGCCTGCCAGGGCTCCGATGAGGAGGGTGACGGCGACGCCCGCCGCCGTCGCCCAGACCGGGACCTGGGTCGGCCAGCCCCGTACGGACGCGAAGACCGCGGTGATCGCCGTGCCCAGTACCGTGCCGCCCAGGCCGCCCAGCGCCGACAGCAGCAGTGACTCCGAGACGAACTGGCCCCGGATCTGCCCGCTCGTGGCGCCCAGCGCGCGGCGCAGCCCGATCTCCGGGCGGCGTTCCAGGACCGAGATCACCATGGTGTTGCCCACCCCGACCCCGCCCACCAGCAGGGCCACCGAACCGAGGCCGAGCAGCAGCCCGGTCAGCGTGGACTCCGTGGCCTCCCGGGCGGCCAGCGCGTCGGAGGGCCGGGATACCAGCACGGCGTTGGGCTTCTCCGGGTTGGCCGTCGCCGCGAGCACCGCCCGCACCTGGGACACCCGGTCGTCACGGGCCCGTACGTACACCGTCGACGGATGGCCGTCGAAGCCCAGGTACGTCCGGGCCGCCTGCCAGCCGACCAGCGCCGAACCGTCGATCTCCGGCGCGAGCGGCACCGGTTCCAGGACACCGACCAGGGAGAACCACTTGCCGCCGAGCCAGAGCCGGGTGCCCGGCGTGTAGACGTCGAGCCGGCGGGCGGCCTGCGCGCCGAGCACCACCGCCGGGTACTCCTCGGTCGCCTCGGTCAGCCACCGCCCGGCCCGCACCTCGCCGCCGACCGCGGGCAGCAGTTCCGCCCCGGCCGCGGCCACCTCCACACTGCCGGTACGCCCCACGGGGATGTGCTCGTTGCGGTAGACCGCCGCGTCCTTCACCTCACCGGTCGCCGCGACCTGGTCCACCGGCCCGATCCGCCGGATCATCGGCACCGCCTCCTGGGGCAGCCGGGTCGCCGTGCCGTCCGGCGTCCGCCCGGGGGCGACCCGCAGCATGTTGGTGCCCAGCGCGTCCAGCCGGCGGTCCACCTCCGCCCGGCTGGAGGACGAGATGCCGACCACGGCGACCATCGCGGCCACCCCGATCGCGATCCCCAGGGCGGACAGGAAGACGCGCAGCGGCCGGGTGCGCAGTCCGGTGCCCCCGAGCCGCAGGAAGTCGGCGGGCCGCAGCCGGGCCGGCCGGAGCGTGCCCCCGCCCGCGGTGCCCGGCCTCATCGCCGGTCCCCCGTACCCGCCGTGGCCGTGCGCGGGCCGCTGCCGCTGTCGGCCACGACGCGTCCGTCTCTCATCTCCACCCTGCGGTCGAACACCTCTGCCATCTCCCGGTCGTGCGTGATGACGACGACCGTGGTGCCGGCCGTGTGCAGTTCCCGCAGCAGCGCCAGCACCGCGGCCCCGGAGGCCGAGTCGAGGTTGCCGGTCGGCTCGTCGGCGAGCAGCAGCGCCGGTTCACCGATCACCGCGCGGGCCACCGCGGCCCGCTGCCGTTCGCCGCCGGAGAGCTGGTGCGGGAGGTGGCCGAGCCGGTGGTCGAGCCCGACGCGGGCCAGCGCCCGCGCGGCCCGGCGCCGGCGTTCCCGCAGCGGCACCCCGGTGTACAGCAGGCCGTCGGCGACCGTGTCGAGCACGGGCACCCCGACCGCGAGGTGGAACTGCTGGAACACGAACCCGACGCGCTGCGCGCGCAGCGCGGACAGCTCCCGGTCGGAGAGGCCGGCGACCTCGTACCCGTCGATGACGATGCGCCCGGCGGACGGCCTGTCCAGGGTGCCCATCAGATGCAGCATGGTCGACTTGCCCGACCCGGACGGGCCGACGACGCAGGCGAGTTCGCCGTGCCGGATGGTCAGGTCGACGTCCGCCACGGCCCTGACGCCCCCGGCGTACGTCTTGGAGACGCCCGCGAACTCGACCACCGGGGCGAGGGGGGCGGCGTACTCGACGTCCTGCGGGGTCACTTGGGGATCCTCACCTTCATGCCCTCGCGCACGCCCGGACCGCTGACCTCCACCTTGCCCCCGGCGAACAGCCCCGTCCGCACCGGGACGAAGCGTCCCGGACCGCCGGCGTCCCCGCCCTTGCCGCCGCCTTCGGTGCCGTCGTCGGCGAGTTCCAGGCCGTAACCGCCCTCGGCGAGCGCGGTCAGCGCGGCGACCGGCACGGTGAGGACGTCCTTGCGCTGCTTCTGCGTGTACCGGACGGTGACCGGTCCGCTCTGCAGCCGGCCCAGGGAGCCCTGGTCGTCGAAGGTGATCACGACGGAGACGGTCGCCGGCTTGCCGTCCGAACCACCGCCGGAACCCCCGTCCGCGCCACCGCCGTCGCCTCCGCCGTCACCCGCGCCCGCGCCGTCACCGCCCCCGCCGGACGCCGACGAGGCGTCCGAGCCCAGGCTGGCGACGGTCCCCTTGACCGAGCGGCCGTCGGGCAGGTCCACGGTGACCTCGCCGCCGCGCCGCGCCCAGTCCGTGCCGGCGGCCGGAGCGCTGACCGTCACCATGCGGGAGGTGCTGGTGTAGCTGACCTGACCGCCGGCGGCCTCGTCCCCGACGCGGGCACTGGTGCCCGCGACCCGTACCGGGCCGGGCGCGTACACGACGTCGCCGGCGCCGACCCGGCCGGTCTGCGGCAGCCCGAGATGCCTCTGCCAGCGCTTGACGGCGTTCGCGGTCAGTTCGGTGTACGACTCGTCGACGGTGAAGCCCGAGTAGCCGAGGGCGCTGAGGTTGCTCTCGAACTGCTTGACGTCCATGCCGTGCAGAGGTGCCGCCGCGGCGGCGCCCGGGCGGGTGACCGAGGCGGACGGGGTGGCCCCGGCCGGGGACTTGCCGCCCGCCGGCCCGCCGTCGCCCGTGGCCGTGCCGTCGCCCGTGGCCGCCCCGTCGCCCGCCGCCGCATCCGGGCGCTCCGGCTCCACGACCCCCAGCTCCCGGTACATCGGCAGACTGCCGTACAGCAGGACCACGGGACGGTCGTCGGCCCGCATCACCGTCTGACCGCGCCGCAGGGTGGTCCCGGTGGCCGGCAGCCAGGTCACCGTGCCCTTCGCCTTGACCGGGAAGGGAACCTGCGGGCCGTGGCCGAGCTGCCCGTCGACCTCGGTCTGGTCGGTGAGGGTGGCCCGCGTGACGTGTACGACCTGGCTGCTGCGGCCCGGTGCCGCGGCGTCGTCCGAGCCGCCGCCCCCGCCGAGGCCCAGGGCACCGACGACGCTGACGCCGGTCACGACGAGGAAGCCGGCCACGACGAGAGCGAGCCTGTTCCGCCGGCGTGCGGCGGCCCGGTCGGGCCCGAGGACCGGGCCCGTGTCCCCGGGGCCCTCGGGGTCCGCCGCTCCCGCCACCGGCTCGTGGTGTCCGTCCTTCATGACGTCCACGGCACCGGCCCGTCAGCCCTGGGCCGAGGGCGCGTCGGTGGGCACGCCGATGACGGAGGCGCACGCGCGTGTGGCCCGCTTGGCGCCCGCGGACGTGGAGTCCCAGGTGACGTCACGGAAGTGGCCGCCGGAGTCGGTGTCCGGGAAGTCGGCGGCGCCGTGCTCCTGCATGCACTTGGCGTACTTCTGGTTCTTCCGGATCTCCGCCTTGGACAGCTCGGGCTGCTGGGCCTGCTCGACACTCTCCGGGACCGGAACGCTGAGGTCCGCGCACTTCTCCTGCGCCTTGAGGGCCTTGGGGTCGCGCTTCCACTTGGACTGGTCGCCGAGGTCCACCTTGCCTGCGGCGTCGGGGTCCGGCGCGTCGAGCCCGGCGCCGCGCAGGCACTCGACCCACTTGCGCTGGGCGTCGACGTACTCGGTCAGCTCGCTCGACGCGTTCTTGGAGGCGCCGGCGCCCGCCTTGCCGCCGCCCGCCGAGGCGACCTCCCCGCCGCTGTCGCCGTCACCGCCGCAGCCGGCGACGCCCACCACGGCCGCCACCGCCACCCCGACCAGCCAGGTCCGCGTCCCGAACCGCCGCCGCGCACTCATCACCGTGTCCCCTTCACGCCGTCGCCGCCCGGCCTGTTCCGGCCGGGCGGCGACGAATGTAGATCCGGGGTGATGAAGGACCTATGAAGAAGCCGTCAAGAACTGTTCCGTCAGGACAGGGACTTGTAGCCGCTCCATCCGGTGGCGATCTTCGTGCGGGACCCGAAGGAGCCCTTGCCGTCGCCGCTGTTGCGCCAGAGGTTGCCGCTGCTGTCGCGGGAGACGAGGTCCGCCCTGCCGTCGTCGGTGAGGTCACCCACGCCGACCACGGCGTTGTAGGAGGCGCCCCAGTCGCCGAACACCTTGGCGCGGGCCGCGAACGTGCCGTCGCCCTTGCCGTTGTAGCGGTAGAGGGTGTTGGCCTTGTCCTGCGCGAGCAGGTCGCCGATGCCGTCGCCGTTGAGGTCGCCGGCGCCGATGATCTTCTTGTAGCCCTTCCATTCGTCGTACAGCTTCACGCGGGACGACAGCTTGCCGGTGCTGGTGCCCTTGTAGAGGTAGACGGCGCCGGTGGAGGCGTTGCGGGTGATCAGGTCCGGGCGTCCGTCGCCGCTGACGTCACCGGGCGAGGTCAGCACGTCGTACTGGGTCCAGCCGCTGCTCGCGAGGGTGGTGTACGACGTCGACGGCTTGACGGCCGCGTTGCGGCCCGGCTTGTACAGCCGCAGGGCCCCGCTGCTGTAGCGCACCAGGACGTCGTTGCAGCGGTCGCCGCTCAGGTCGCCGAAGGGGACGGCCTTGACGGTGGTGGCCCAGCCGGTGCCGGTGGTCTTGGAGCCGAACTTGCCGGTTCCGGTTCCGTACTGGAAGGTCAGACCGCCGGAGGAGTTCAGGGTGAGCAGGTCGCCCCGGCCGTCCGGGCCGTCCACGCTGCCGAAGTCGTGCCGCACGGCCGATCCGCGGGTCAGGAAACCCTCGCCGGAGGCCACGGTGTCCGCCGTGCCGGCGCCGACGCCGGTCGCCTTCAGGGCCCAGCGGAACTCACCGTTGGGGAACGGGGTGCCGCCGGACGTCTTCCCGTCCCAGTTCACCGACACCTGGGACGAGGTCGCCCCGCCGGTGAAGGTGCGGGTGCCACGGGCGGTCGCACCGCTCTGCACCGAGGTGAAGGTCAGGGACCAGGAGGTGACCGGGCGGGACAGGGTCACCTGGGTCCAGTGGGGCGTCGAGCCGGGCTCCACGTAGCTCTCGGTCTCCGTGCCGATGGACGTCACGGCCGAGGGGGTGACACCGGTGGTGGCGATGTGCGTGCGCTGGTAGAGGTCGGTCCAGGCGACCAGGCCCGTGTACTCGTCCACGGTCCACCGGAAGCGGCGGTCCACGGCGAGGCCCGACTCCTGGACGCCGGTGGCGACCACCCGGGTGGCGCCGGTGGCCGCCCCGGTCAGCACCAGGGTGCCGGCGGAGTGGTCGTGACGGACCGTGAAGCCGTCGCCGAGCAGCACGTCGCCGCCGGTCACCGCACGGGAGGTGGCCGCCTTGGTGTCGTAGACACCGGCGGAACCGTCGCCGCACGCCCAGTACACCCAGCGGCCCGCCGCCTGCAGCTCCTTCGGCACACAGCCGAGGCCCGGCACGGTCACCGTGGCGAGGGTGCGGTCCTCGGTGAGGCTGTACGAGGTGAGCTTGCCGGCGGTGGTGGTGGCGCTCCACAGGGTGGAGCCGTTCAACGCGGCGGCGCGCACCGAGCGCTTCAGCTTCTGGCCCTGCCCGAACTCACCGACGTACTGCGCCGGGGAGGCACCGCCGGAGTTGTACACCGCGTAGCCGTCTGAGACGTCCACGATCGTGCCGCCCGCGGTGTGGAACTCCAGGGAGCCGCTGGACCATTCGTCACCGATGGCGACCAGCCGGTCCGCGTTCTCCAGACCGCTGCCGCCCTCGTCGCCGTCGTAGTAGGTGCCGAGGAAGACGTCCTCGGGTTCGGTTCCGCTGTTGCCCCACAGCATGGTGCAGCCGGCGCCCTGGTACGGGCACGCGGAGGTGACCGAGTCACCGGTCGTCGGTTCGGACGCGGTCAGTGCGGTGCCGCCGTCGGTGGTCAGCGTGCGCACCGTGGTGGTGTCCGAGGTGCTGCCGGGCTTGTCCTCGGCGACGCGCAGGCTGCCGCGGCTGAGCGCGTAGCCCGTCTTGGCGTTCTCCACGGCCGGGACCTGGGCCACCTTCTCCAGGCTCGGCGAGCCGTCCTGCCCCTGGCCGACGCGCCGCACCCACCAGTCGGCCGGGCCGGTGCCGCCGGTGACGAGGGCGCCGCCGCCGGAGGCGTGGACCGCGTACTCGCCGGCCTTCGCCAGCAGGGTGTGCGAGGAGCCGTCCGCGAGGGACACGGCGGTCAGCTCGCTGGTTCCGGTGCCGGTGTGCAGGGGCAGCAGCAGCCAGTCGCCGGTGAGGACCGGGGCACCGTCCAGGGTGGCGCCGGGCGCCGGCAGGTCGAGCACCTGCTCGGCGCCGCCCGGGTCGGTGCGCGGCTTCAGGTGCAGGTCGCCGGAGGAGGAGTCGTACCAGCCGGTTCGGTCCTCGCTCTGGACGGTGACCGGGCGGGCGCCCACGTTCGTGAAGGCCCGGGTGGCGACGGCCGTGTCGATGTCGAGGTAGTAAAGGCTCGTGCCCACCTTGACCAGCGCGCCGTGTGCGTCCGCGGCGGTGATCGCGCCGGAAGTGACGCTCACCGAGGACGGCTGGATGGCGCGGGCGCGCCACTGGCCGTCCACGCGGTCGATCAGGTCGCGCTCGGTGACGACGGTCTTCCCGGCGAGACCCCGGTACGCCGTGGCGGACGTGAAGGACGACGTCGTCCGCGTCTTCGGGTCCCAGAGGGTGACGATCTTGTCCGAGACGGTCGACGGCAGTGCGACCAGGTCGGCGTCCGAGCCGTACCAGGCCGTCGGGCAGGTGGTCGAGCCCAGGTTCGCGCACGAGCCGACCGGCGTGTAGACGCCGTCCTCGGTGCCCACGACCGCGGTCGTGCCGTCACCGTAGTCCGTCCACAGCAGCCCGGGGACCCCGCTCGCCCGGTGCAGGAACCCGCTCTGCCCGGCGACGAGCGGCCGGTCGGTGCGCGGGTAGGCGGAGGAGCCGGGGTGGCTCAGTGTGATCTCGGTGGTGTCTGTCGCCGGGTCGGCCGGGTCGGCGGAGGCGCCGCTCTCCGGCAGTACGGCCGCGGACACGGCCGCCACGGCGACCGCGAACGAGGAGACGGCCGCGGCCATGCCGCGCCGTCTCGGGGCGTGTCTGCCCACGTGAGGTTCCCTCCCCGCGAGGGCCCCCGCCCTCGCCAAGTGAGCGGACTTTACCAGCGCTTTTGCCGTTGTTGACGAGGAGGGTGACTGGTCACGCGCCGTCACTCGGATCGGATCACGTGTCCGTGTCCGTGTCGGGGTCCTGCCCGGTGTCCGGGTACGCGCCGTCCTCCATCAGCCGCTCGGCGATGTCGTCGGACCAGTGCTGAGCCCAGGCGCGCAGGGCGAGGATCTGCGGTTCGTCCAGGCCGTACCGGAGGAAGTCGGCGTCGGCGTAGAAGTCCGTACCGGTGAGCCGGGACTGGAGGGTGGTCAGGTCGAAGGGGTCGTGGGCGTGGCGGCGGCCCAGTTCCTCCAGGCGGGGCAGGGAGAACCGGGCGGCGGCGCCCTGCGCGTCGACGAGGTCGACGGCCGCTCCCCGGTCGTAGAGCGCGCGGATCTTCGTACCGACCGCGTCCTCCAGTGACAGGGCCGGTCCGTACTCGGTCAGCTCGGGCGGCTGCCAGAAGGCTTCCTTGTGCAGCGCGAGGGCGATGGGCTCCCCGCTCGGCGGATCGGTGACGGTCAGCTGCGCGGTGAGCGGGGTGACGGCCCCGACCCGCACCCGGCGCCCGCGCGCCTCAAGCGCCGCATCGACGGCGGCCACGATCCGCTCCATGGCCTTGGGGCTCTCGGTGGCGAAGTCGACGTTGGCGTGCGGACGGGACACCAGGCCGTGTGCCTGCAGGGCATGACCGCCGGCGAGCACCAGCGCATACGGGCTGCCTGCACCGAGAACGTCCGCGAGAAGTCGCCGCTGAGGGTCGGAAGGGGTCACGGCATCCGTACTTTGCCAGATGGGGGGCGGGGTGGTGGGGCGCCCCGCCCAGGACCTCAGAAGCCCGGACAGGTGATCCGGCCGACGTGGACCCGCGAGAACGGCCGCTCACGGTCGGGCCCGCACGGCGAGGGGCGTCCCGCCGGCGTCGGCGTCGGCCGCCACGCACCCCTGGCAGTTCTGTGGGTCGGGGCCCCGGTATCCGCGGTCGCAGGTGTCGCAGTTGCGGAGTGGATGGCGGACGGGCGGGGCCGGTTCGGGGGCGCGGAACGGTGGCGGGGGTGGGAGCTGGGCGGTGAGGCGGTGGGCCAGGAGGGCGGCCGGGCGGCGCAGGGGCTCCGGTGGCAGGTCGCTGGTCAGGGCGTGGCGCACGGCGGTGAGGGTGAGGTCCCGCTCCAGAACTCAAAGACCTGCGCATTCTTGAACTCCGGTATGGCACCATCCGGGCCCAGGCGCTCTCCCCACGGGAGTCGCTGGCCTTCATCGACCAACTGCTGGGAGAGAAATGATCCGCAAGACCACCGCTCGGGACACCTCCGAGCTGGCGTGGTTCAAGAGCAGCTACAGCAGCGGCAACGACGGCAACTCCTGCGTCGAGCTGGCCATCACCCCCGGCACCGTGCACGTCCGCGACTCGAAAAACATAGGAGGCCCCCAGCTTGCGTTGGCCCCGGAGGCGTGGGCCGACTTCGTGGCGCACGCCTCGGGAAGCTGAACGGCCCGGGGACAACTCCTCCCGGGCCGTCAGACACACACGAAGCAGCCCTACGCATCGCTCGTGAGGTCGGGGGTGAACAGTTCCTCCGGCGTGTCCGCCGTGATGGCGCGGTCCAGATAGCGAGTGAGGGCGTCCGGGTCCGGACACAGCGAGAGGGGGCGGTAGATCTCCTTGGGTACGTCGATGTCACGTACCTCCAAGACCCGCAGGACCGCTCCGGACCACGCTGCGGTGTATCCGGCGGTATATCCCCTGACCCAGTCCTCGTCTTCGTGGTCCTCCGCAGACTGCTTGTCCAGCCCGGCGCGGATGCGGGCCATGTCCCGGAGGGAGAGGGATCCTTGTTGTCTCAGCTCCTCCAGTCCGGCACGGAAGTCGCCCAGTACGCGCTCCGGTGGTACGCCCAAGCCCACGGACAGCAAGTTGAACCGGAGCAGGTCGAGTAGCTCCGGTGATGCGTCGCGATCGTCGATCATGATGGCGGCCTGGGTCAGGCTTCAGCCTGGTGCGCGGTGGCTCCAGGGTCCTCGGCGAAGAGGTCGTCGACGCTCTCCACGTGGGGCGTCCGGTCCAGCCAGCGGTTGAGGAGACCGAGGTCGGTGCAGTTGGCGATGCGGTCCCGGGCCTCCTCGGGCACGGAGACGCCCCGTGCTTCGAGGAAACGAAGAATGGCCTTGGCCTCGCCCTTGGCCTCGCCTTTGGCTTCGCCCCTGGCCTCGCCCTTGGCTTCCCCCTCGGCCTGGCCCTCGAGGAAGGTCTTCTCCAGCAGGGTGCCCCGGCCGGGGAAGAAGTTGGTGAAACCCATCAGCTTTCTCCATGTCTGTCGGGCCGGAGTGTCTCCAAGGCCGATCTCCAGTAGGCCGCTGAAGTACACGGCCGTCAGCGGGTCTGTCTCCCGTAGGGCGCCGAACAGGGCCTCCAGTATGGCTGTGGCCTTCGGGTTCTTGCTATGCGTGATGGCGGAGAACGCCGCCATCGCCAGGTTCCGTGCGGCCGTACGCCGGTCGGTGATCACCGGTACGTTGTCCGGGCTCAGGACCAGGGGATGGGTGCTTTGAGTGGTCCATCCCCGCACCTCGCAGGTGAACGGGCCGCTCGCCCACCGCGCCGTACGCCGGTCGGTGCAGGTGACGAGGAGCAGCACCGGGAGGCGGAACTTCTCGTGGAGGTATGCCACGTAGTACGACCAGCTCGTCGCCTTGCGGTTGTCGCGCCGGCCCTGCGTCTCGATGGCGAGCAGGAAGGCATCCCCATCGGATGGTTCGACGCGCAGGACGGTGTCCACGCGTCTCTCCAGAGGCTGGATCTCCGTCACGTCTGCGCTGAGCACCGACACCGACGCCTTGGCGGACATCGGGACTCCGAGGAGGTCGAAGACGGGGGTGAGGAGTTCCGGCCGGTCCTGGAAGATCCGGTGAGACGCCTCGTGGGTGGATGTGACCATGCGGTCAACGTAGGTGGATCAAGGTGCCCGGATGCTGTGTGATGAGAATGGTTCACCCGTTCGGGTAGGGAGGAAACGTTCACGCCTCCTTGTTCAGCGTCCGGGAAACGCGGAGGCCCGGGAACGAGGTGTTCCCGGGCCTGCGTCTATGTGGAAGTGGCTTACGCGGTCAACTTCGCAGCCAGGCGCTCAATGAGAGTCGCTTTCCTGGCGACCGTCACCGTCAGCCCGCTTCGCCGCCGAAGCGCTCCTTGTAGTTCTCCAGGTCCTCGTCCGTGAGCTTGGCGAAGAGGACCGGCGGAACCGTGAAGGGGGTGCCGGCGGGGACGGCGGAGAGGGACATCGCCTCGGCCGCCGTGACCCACGTCGCCGTGTCGTTCTCGAGAGAGAACGCCTCGCGCATCGTCTTCGCCGTCTCCGGGATGAAGGGCTCGGAGACCACCGCGTACAGGTGGATCAGGTTCATCGCCGTGCGCAGGGTGAGGGCCGCGCCGTCCTTGTCCGTCTTGATCTCCAGCCAGGGGGCCTTCTCCTCCAGGTAGGAGTTGCCGGCCGACCACAGGGCGCGCAGGGCGGCGGCCGCCTTGCGGAACTGGAGAGCCTCCATCTGCGCCTCGTACTCGGCCAGGAGGCGCGCGATCTCCTCGCCGAGCTTCGCCTCGGCCTCGCCCGGCTCACCACCGGCGGGCACATCGTCGCCGAAGCGCTTGCGGGAGAAGGACAGAACCCGGTTGACGAAGTTGCCGAGGGTGTCGGCGAGGTCCTTGTTGACCGTGGCGGTGAAGTGCTCCCAGGTGAAGGACGAGTCGTCCGACTCGGGCGCGTTGGCGATCAGGAAGTAGCGCCAGTAGTCGGCGGGAAGGATGTCCAGCGCCTGGTCGGTGAATACGCCTCGCTTCTGCGAGGTGGAGAACTTGCCGCCGTAGTACGTCAGCCAGTTGAAGGCCTTGACGTAGTCGACCTTCTTCCACGGCTCGCGCACGCCCAGTTCGGTGGCCGGGAACATCACGGTGTGGAAGGGGACGTTGTCCTTGGCCATGAACTCCGTGTAGCGGACCTCGGTGTCCACGTCGTACCACCACGACTTCCAGTCGCGGTTCTCCGGGTCCTGGTCCGCCCACTCCTTCGTCGCGCCGATGTATTCGATCGGGGCGTCGAACCAGACGTAGAAGACCTTGCCCTCGGCCGCCAGCTCCGGCCAGGTGTCCGCGGGGACCGGGACGCCCCAGTCGAGGTCGCGGGTGATCGCACGGTCGTGCAGGCCCTCGTTCAGCCACTTGCGGGCGATGGAGGAGGCGAGCTGCGGCCAGTCCTCCTCGTGCCGGGCCACCCACGCCTCGACCTCGTGCTGCAGCTTCGACTGCAGCAGGAAGAGGTGCTTGGTCTCACGGACCTCAAGGTCCGTGGAGCCGGAGATCGCCGAGCGCGGGTTGATCAGGTCGGTCGGGTCCAGCACGCGGGTGCAGTTCTCGCACTGGTCGCCGCGGGCCCTGTCGTAACCGCAGTGGGGGCAGGTGCCCTCGACGTAGCGGTCCGGGAGGAAGCGGCCGTCGGCGGGGCTGTACACCTGGCGGATGGCACGCTCTTCGATGAAGCCGTTCTCGTTGAGCTTGCGGGCGAAGTGCTGGGTGATGTCCCGGTTCTCGGCCGAGGAACTGCGACCGAAGTAGTCGAAGGCCAGAGCGAAGCCGTCGTAGACCGCCTTCTGCGCGTCGTGCGCCAGGGCGCAGAACTCGTCCACCGCGAGGCCCTGCTCCTTGGCGGCCAGCTCGGCGGGGGTGCCGTGCTCGTCCGTGGCGCAGATGTACAGGACGTCGTGGCCGCGCTGGCGGAGGTACCGGGAGTACACGTCCGCCGGGAGCATGGACCCCACCATGTTGCCCAGGTGCTTGATCCCGTTGATGTACGGAAGGGCGCTGGTGATGAGGTGTCGAGCCATCGGGGGCTGCTCCCAGGTCGGGTTGTTTTGCGAACCTTGAAAGCGTAGCCGACATGTGTATGCCGCCCGCTTCCCGTTTTACGGGGTGAGAAGCGGGCGGCATCCATTGTGCCGGTGCGTTGTGCGCCGTTACGGGGTGTTACGGGCGCCAGGTCGCGAGTACGCCCTCGTAGAGCTCGGTGTCCGTGAGCTCTCGGGGGGTGGGGCCGGCGTGGAAGAAGGACGTGTTGTCGGTCTTCAGTTTGCGCAGGTAGTCGAAGGCCTTGTTGTCGTGCTCGCCGAACGCGACGAAGGAGAAGAAGACGCCGGGGTGGTTCTTCGCGGCCTCGGTGAGGGACTGGGTCGCGGGGGTCTTGGCGTCGGGGGCGCCGTCCGTCTGGAAGACCACCAGGACGGGGGTGCCGGGTGCGTTGTTCTTCTCGTGGTGGGCGAGTACGGCCTCGACGGCGGCGTGGTAGCTGGTGCGGCCCATGCGGCCGAGGCTCGCGTGGACGTCGTCGATCTTCGTCTCGTGGTCCTCGGCGAGGGTCAGGTCGGTGGTGCCGTCGATCTCCGTGGAGAAGAGGACGACGTGGACCGTGGCCTCGGGGTCGAGGTGGGCGGCGAGGGCGAGGGTCTGGTCGGCGAGGGCCTGGGCGGAGCCGTCCTTGTAGTACGGGCGCATGCTCGCGGAGCGGTCGAGGACGAGGTAGAGCTTCGCTCGGGTGCCGGTGAGGTTGGTCTTTTTGAGGGTGGTGGTGGCTGCCTTGTAGGCGGTGACGAGGCTGGGGGCGTGGGACTTGATCTTGGTGAGGGGGGTGGCGGGTTTGGCGTCGGGTGCCTGGGGCTCGGGCGTTGCCTCGGGCTCCGGGCTTGCCTTGGCTGACGGTGCCTGCGGCTCGGGGGACGCCTCGGCGGGGGGTGCCTGCGGCTCGGGGGACGCCTCGGCTTCGCCTTCGGCGGGATTGTTCCCACCCGCACCACCCGTGCGGCTTTCAGAGTCGGGTGCGGGTGGCCCCTGTGGGGTGTCCTCGCCGTCGGCGGCCGGCGGCTCGGCGGTGGGGGCCTGCGGCTCCGTCTCGGCCTCGGCCTTGGTCGGCTCCGGTGTGATCGAGGTCTCGGCCGCCTCCGGCGCCGGCTCGGGCTTCGTCTCAGCCTCCGCATCAGCCTTTGCCTGCGGCTCGGCCTCCGGCTCTGCCTTCGCCTGCGGCTCGGCGCTCGCCTCAGTCTCCGCCTTCGGCTCAGCCTTGGCTTCGGTCGTCTCCGGCTCCTGCTCCGCCTCCGCTTCGCTCGGCGCGGCCTTCGCCGTCTCCTCGGGCGTTGCCGTCTGCTGCGCCTCCTGTGTCGGCTCGGCCTTGATTTCCGGCTCCGGCTCCGGCTCCGGCTCCGGGGTCAGGTCGAGGACGAGTTCGGGTTCCGCGGAGCGGTCGGGCTGCCTGGGGACCGTGATGCTGTCGAAGGCTGCCGAGACCAGGTCGTGTTCTTCGGGGGACGACGTGCGGGGCTCGGGGACCTGGGCGGTGGGGGCCGGGTCGGTGGTCGTCGGCTCCGGTTCCTGCGACGGACGTCGGTCCGCACCCTCTGCTTCGGCGGTGCGCGCCTTGCGCCCCCGGCCGAATGCGTTCCGCAGGAGAGTGAGAATGCCCATGTGCGCAACCCTTTGCGTGAGTTGGTACCCGTTAATCCCTGGCCAGGACGGACACGTAAGGTTAGCGGCCCCGGGTTGCATTTCGGTCTCCGGCGGAGCCGTGGAGTGTGACGTCGGCGACGAGGGCGCGGTGGTCGGTGCCCGTCAGGCGCAGGAACCGGGCGCCGTAGGCGGAGAAGTCCGGGGTGAGCAGGACGTGGTCGATCTGCGTGCCGATGACGGAGGCCGTGCGGGAGGGCCAGCTCGGGGTGCGGTCGTGGCCGGCGAGGCGGGCCGCGTCGGTCAGGCCGGTGTCGAGGATGCGGCGGAAGGCCTCGTGGTCCTGTGAGGCGTTGAAGTCGCCCGCGAGGACGGTCGGCGTGCGGGTGTCCCCGGCGGCGAAGTCGCGGAGCCGGCCCAGTTCGCGTTTCCACAGGCCGACCTGGCCGGGGAGCGGTGGCGCGGGGTGCGCGAGCTGGACCCGTACGGCGTGGCCGCGGACGTCGGCCACGGCGCCGGGCATGCCCATCGTGCCGGGGACGCCCGCGGCGGGCCGCAGTGGGAAGCGGCTCAGGATCAGGGAGCCCCGGGAGCCGTCCGCCGCCACGGCCCGACGGTGGGGGTAGGCGCCGGCGAGTTCCTCCTCCAGGGTGGCCCGGCAGGTGCGCTCGCACTCCTCGACGAAGACGAGGTCGGGGTGGAGTCGGCGGAGCTGCGGGACCAGGGCGGGGGTGCCGCGCCCGAACTCGACGTTCGCGGTCAGGACGCGCAGGGAGGCGAGCGGCCGGCCGGCGGGCTCGTGGATCTTCCCGTAGGGGTCGAGGTACCAGGCCAGCAGGCCGAGGACGGCCACTGCCCAGACCAGCCCCGGCCACCAGCGGGCGAGCAGCGCGCACAGCAGGCCGAGTCCGGCCGGTGCGAGCAGCCAGGGCAGGAAGGCGAGGAGCTGCGGTGCGGGCGTGACGCCGTCGGTGCCGGCCATCCGGCAGCCGAGGACCAGGCTGACCCCGGTGAGGAGCAGTACCGCGCACCGGGTGCCCGGTCCGCGTCCGGGTCGTTCGGTCACCCGGCCGAGCCTACGGGCGTGGCGTCCACCCGGGCCAGGAACCTCCCCAGCACCTCGTTGAACTCCTCCGGCCGCTCCAGGTTCGGCATGTGGGCCGCGCCCTCGGCCACGTGCAGGGCGGAGTCGGGCAGCAGCGCGTGCATGGCCTGCGCGTCGGCGACCGGTGTGAAGGTGTCGTCGGCGCCCACCACGACCAGCGCCGGCACCGCGACCCGGGTCAGCAGCGGGCGGTAGTCGGTACGTTCGGCGCGGCCGCGCAGTGCGGCCGCGGCGCCCTCGGGCGAGGTGGCCGTCATCATGCGGTGCACGTGGGCCTTGACCGCGGGATCGGCGTACGGGGCGACCATCCGCTCCAGGACCTCGTCGGCGTAGCCGCGCATGCCCTCGGTGAGCAGCCGGGCGGCGAGCGCGGTCCGGCCCCGTCCGCCCTCGGGTGTCTCGGGGTCGGGGGAGGTGTCCGCGAGGACCAGGCCGCGGACGCGGTCGCCGAGGCGGTCGTAGCACTCCATGGCGATCTGGCCGCCCATCGACAGTCCGGCCAGGACGAAGGTGTCCACCTCCAGGAAGTCGAGCAGTTCCTCGATGTCGCGGGCGTGGCGGGAGAGCGGGACGGTGCCGGGGGTCACCGGGGAGGCGCCGTAGCCGCGCAGGTCGGGGGCGACCACCCGGCGCCCGGCGCAGAACGCGGCGAGCTGCGGAGCCCACATCGTGCGGTCGAAGGGGTGGCCGTGGACGAGGACGAGCGGGGTGCGGCCGGAGGTTCCGGGGCTTTTGTCGTCGTATGCGAGGAAGGGGGGCATGTGATCGACCCTAGGGTTCCGCCTCTTCTCGGTGCAATAAAATCTTTGCCCTCGGTGCAATCCAACGGATGCCGCGACAGGGGGACTTGTGGGGGACTACCGGCGTATCGCCGACCGGATCGCCGGTGACATCGGATCCGGGCGGCTCCGGCCGGGGCAACGGCTGCCGCCGCAGCGGGCGTTCGCCCGGCGGCACGGGATCGCCGCCTCCACGGCGGGCCGGGTGTACGCCGAACTCGTGCGCCGGGGGCTGGTGATGGGCGAGGTCGGGCGCGGCACGTTCGTGCGGGCCACCGAACCGGACGGGCAGCCGGGGCGGGCGCTGACCGAGGCGGCCGCCGCCACGCCCGTGAACCTGGAGCTGAACTACCCGTCCGCGCCCGGCCAGTCGGAGCTGCTCGCCCCCGCGCTCGCGACGCTGCTGCGGCCGGACGCGCTGACCGGGGCGCTGCGGCCCGCGGCGGCGGCCGGAACGGAGGCGGCGCGGGAGGCGATCGGCGGACTGCTGGCCACGGACGGCCCGCGGCCCGACCCGGCGGGGCTGCTCTTCACCGGTAACACCCGCCAGGCCATCGCCGCCACCCTCGCCTCCCTGGTCCGGCCGGGCGGCCGGGTCGGGGTGGAGCCGCTGACGTATCCGCTGGTCAAGGAGATAGCGGCCCGGCTCGGCTGCGTCCTCGTCCCGCTCGCGGCCGACGACCGGGGGCTGCTCGCGGAGTCGGTCGCCGCGGCCCACCGCGCCGCTCCGCTCTCCGCCCTCTACCTCCAGCCGACCCTGCACAACCCGACCTCGCTGACCATGGACGCCGAGCGCCGGGCGCGGGTGGCCGATGTCGTCCACAGCCTGGGGATACCGGTCGTGGAGGACCGGATCTGGTCCTTCCTGCGGCCGGCCGGCCCGCCGCCGCTGGCCGCCCTCGTCCCGGGGCTCGTACACCTGGTCGACGGGCTGTCCAAGCGGGTCGCGCCGGGGCTCACCGTGGGGTTCGCCTCCGTACCGGCCGAGCGGGCCGAGGCGGTGGCGCGCGCCATCAGGTCCGGCGGCTGGAGCGCGGGCTCCTTCGCGCTGGAGGCGGCGGTGCGGTGGATCGGCGACGGGACCGTGGCGCGGCTGGTGGCCGCCAAGCGGCGGGACGCCGCGCGCCGGCAGCGGCTGGTCGCCGACGAGCTGGCGGGCTTCGACGTACGGTCCGACCCGGCCGCCTGTTTCGCCTGGTGGCGGCTGCCCGCGCCCTGGCGTGCGGACACCTTCACCGCGGCCGCGCGGGCGCACGGGATCGCGGTGACCCCGGGCACGGCCTTCCGGGTGGACCGGAGCAGCACGCCGGACGCGGTCAGACTCGGGCTCGGGTCGGTTCCGGAGCCGGAGCTTGCGGGGGCTCTGCGGACCCTCGCCCGCGTCGCGCGGGACGGGGCGGCCGCAGCCGGCGGGTGAGCAGGGCGGTGAGGGCCACCCCGAGACCCAGGCCGATGAGCAGCCAGGAGACCGTGCGCAGGGTGCCGGTCAGGGCGTCGTAGACCGCTCCCGCGGCCGGGTGGGACACGCCCTCGGCCAGGCCGTCGAGGGTGAGGCCGCGGCCGATGACGAGGGCGAGGTTGAGCACACCGCCGCCCAGGGCCGTGCCGAGCGCGGTCGCCACGATCGCGCGCCGGCGATGGACGGCAAGGGCGATACCGGAGGCCGCGAAGACGACGGCCGCGACCGGGCACCAGAAACCGGCGACTTCGAGCACGTGGAATCCCTTCCGCAGCGGGGCCACCTCGCGCGCCTCGAGCACGGGCACCGCGGTGTGCTCCACCGGGATGCGCGCGGCCAGCGCGATGTGGTCGTCGGTGAGCTGCTGCTTGACCTGGGCGGTGACGGGGGCGAGGTCGACGGTGACCGGGCCGTCGCCCGCGTCGCCGGCGGCGGCGTCCCCGCGCAGGGCGCGCAGGACGGCGTCGTGGGTGACCCGGTTGCCGGTGTCCCAGGCCATCCGGAAGGCCCGGGTCTGGGTGAAGGAGCGCACCGCCTCGTGCACGAACGGGGCGACCGAGCCCTGCAGCGGGCGGACGTGCATGCGCTGGTCCACCTCGCGCAGGATGCCGTCCCCGACGGTCTCCGCGACGGCTTCCCGCACGTCGGGGTCGGCGGCGAGCGGGGCCATCGCGGTGACGTACCGGCCCGTGTCGGCGAGTCCGTACGCCGCCCAGGCCGCCAGCGCGCCGAACGGCACGAGGAGGCAGGACACGGCGATCAGGGCGGCCGACAGGGCGCTCCTGAGGCGTGGGGGCACCCTTCAAGGCAAGAGCCGCGCGCCCGGGTGCGCGAGCGGGGCGCGTGCATTCGGGGGAGGGAGCGGGGCCGAACCGCCCCCCCCCCGAGGCCTCGTCCCTCGTGCCTTTCGCCGCCGGACCGGGGAATCCGGCCTCCGGTGGAGGGGTCACCCGAACGGGTGTTTCCTGGTGCTGGGGAGACGCCGGGACGGTGTCCCGGACGCCGCCGGGCCGCGGGAAGCGGGCCCGGCGACCGGTGAGGACGTGAATCACAGGGGAGTGCGTGGGCCCCGGCCGGTTCGTCCGGCCGGGGCCCACGCGCGCTCGGCGGAGGCGGTCCGAAGTGCTCAGCGGATGCGGTGGCCGGCCGCGTCCTCGTGCGTGTAGTAGCGGTAGAACAGCACCGCGAACGTGGGCACGGCGATCGCCAGGGCCAGGACCGTGGACTCCCACACGCCGTGGCCGCGGCCGCTCAGGCTGTACAGGAAGCCGACCGCGATGCCCGTGAAGGCCGACCACAGCACCGCGTGGACCTCGCGCCGGCAGCGCGCGGCGAAGAACTGCAGGGCCCGGAAGACGGCGAAGAAGACGATGCCCGTCACCACGCCGAACAGCACGTTCCAGCCGGTGATGGGACCGCCGTAGCGGGTGTTGGCGGCGGCCCAGTAGCCGTAGATCAGGCCGAGCACGATGGGCAGCACCCACCGCGCGATCGCGTGGGTCCGCTCGCCGAAGACATCGGGCGGCCGGTGGCGGGCGGCCGCGTCCCGGCCGCCGAGTTCGGGCGCTGTCGTGCGCCGGGGCATTCCACCGGGCGCGGGTGCCGCTTGAGCCATGAGAGCACTCCTCTCGCTCCTCGCCCCCGGTCTCCAGGGCACACCTGGGGGGACGGCCTGGCAAGTCGGTCGGACGGGCCGGGTGCCCGGATGCGGCTGTTTCGATGCCGTGTTTCGCTGAGGGGCATGGAGCGCTGCCCGCCGTGACACAAGTGGAGTCCCGGCGCCGGCGGCATCCGCTGTGGACCCGCGGGCGAATCGCGCTGCAGGCGCTGCCCCTGCTGCTGCTCGCCGCCATCACGCTGCTGGACCTCAGGACCGGTGAATGGTTCCGGATCGTGTCCTGGATCGTTCTGGTCCCCGGCACGGCCGCCGCCCTCTGCGGGGTGTGGACGACCGCCGGGTACGCGGTGCTGTCGCTGTTCACGTACGTCGCCGTGGACCGCGTCTGGCCCAGCGAGCACCGGGCCGGTCTGGCCGACTTCCTGCTGGTCGCCCTCGGCGGCGTCCTCGCCACGCTGGCCTCCGCCGCGCGGGTTCGCAGGGAGCGGCAGATGCTGCGCATGCGGGACATCGCCGACACCACCCGCCGCACCGTGCTGCGCAGGCTGCCGCCGGACTGGGGAGGACTGGAGCACGCGGGCGCCTATCTCGCCGCCGACGTGGAGGCCCGGGTCGGCGGCGACTACTACGACATCCAGCCCGGCCCGCACGGCACCCGGGTCCTCGTCGGGGACGTCCAGGGCAAGGGTCTCGGCGCGGTGGAGACGGCGGCCGCGCTGCTCGGCACCTTCCGGGAGGCCGCCTATCACGAGGCGGAGCTGACGGTCGTCGCCGAGCGGCTGGAGGCCCGTATGACCCGGCACCGCGTCCACCGCATCGCGCTGGGCCGGGACGACGGCGACCGCTTCTCCACCGCCGTGCTGCTCGGCTTCCCCGACGACGACCCGGACACGGTCGAGCTGATCAACTTCGGCCACGAGCCGCCGCTCGCCGTCGGCCCGCACGGGGTGCGCGCCCTTCCGGCCGGTGACGGCCTGCCGCTCGGGCTCGGCGACCTGGCGGCCGGCTGCCCGCCGCTGCACCGGGTGCCGCTGGGCCGCGAGGAGACCCTGCTGCTGGTGACCGACGGGGTGACCGAGGCGCGGGACAAGACCGGGGAGTTCTACCCGCTCGTCCCGGAGGTGACCCGGGCGGTCACGGCAGACCCGCGCCGCGCCGAGCCGCACCGGCTGGTGCGCCGGGTCCGCGACGGTGTGCTCCGCTACACCGGCGGTCACCTGGACGACGACACCACGGTGTTCGCCATTCGGCGGATGCGCGAAGACCCCGAACAGGGACGTTTGCGGTCCTGAGCCGACCCTCCGCGGCGGCAGCGGCTACGGTGCTGGCTGTAGGGCGATCCACAGGGGAGGGACGATGATGCCCGGAACCGTGCTGCTGCTCGCGGCCGCGCCGCTGGGCCGGGGGCGTCTGGTGGACGCGGCCGGTGTACTGCCCGTCCTCGCCGCGGTCGCCCCCGCGGTGCTGTCCGGCACCGACACCGCGAACGTGGTCGAACTCGCCGATCCGCTCGAGCCGCAGGCCGTCCTCACCCGGCTGCGCGCCGCCGCGGCCGCGCCCGGACCGCTCACCGTGTACCTCACCGGCCAGCTCCACCTGGACCGGCGCCAGCGCCAACCCCATCTCGCGCTCGCCCGCACCACCCCGGCGACCGTCCGCTACACGGCCCTGCCCTGGGCGTGGATCCGGGAGGAGCTGCGGCTGCGCTCCCCGGCCGACACCGCGCTCGTGGTCGATCTGCACGCGGACGCGGAGACCTGGCGGCAGCTGGCCGAGCGCCCGCTGGACTCCGGACGCGCGACCGCGGTCTACGGCCGTGTCACGCCCCCGGCCAGGGGACGGGGCCCGGCCGAACCGGCGTACATGAAGGCGGTGGCGACCCTGCTGCGCAGCGGGCACCGGCCGCCGCTCGCCGAGCTGCACGAGCACGCCCTGGCCCGGGCCACCGAGCCGGGCGCGGGGCGGGACCTGGTGCTGGCCGGCCCCGGGGGCTTCGCCCACCGGCCCACCCCTGTGCCGGTGGTGCCCCGGCCGTACACGCCGGACGCCCCGGTGACCACGCCGTCGGGTCGGGGCGATCCGCACACGGCCATCAGCGACGCCGTCCGGGCCGGCCGGCACGCCGAGGCCGACGCACTCGCCGCCGGGCAGGAGGAGGCCGCCGTGCGTGCCTTCGGCCCGGCTTCCGGGGAGGCCCTGCACTGGGCCGAGGTCCGGGCGGACCTCGCCATGTTCGCGGGCGACGCGGCGCGCAGCTGCCGGGCCTGGCTGGCGGTGGCCGGGGTGCGGCTGGCCGCGGGTCAGGCGCCCGACACGCCCGTCGTGGAGGCGGCCGTGGACCGGGCCCATCACCAGTGGGGGATCATCGAGGACCCGGCGCGGGCCCGTGAACTCGGGCCCGCGCTCGCGGAGCTGAGGCTGCGGGTGCCGGGTCGCAGGCGGGGCGCGCTGGAGAACGTCCAGCGGCAGCTGCGGCAGCTCCAGGCCCCGCTGGCCCCGCTCGGCGAGGGAACCGGCTCTACCAGGTGAAACCCGGCTGCACCGGCATGCAGGCGTCGGTCTTGCCGCCGTTCAGCACCGCCGCGGACTCGGGAGCCTCGGTCGGGGCCGCGGACTTCGGGTAGGTGGCGCCGGTGCGCCAGTCGGCGCCCACGGTCAGGGTGACTCCCGTGACGTCCGTGGACGCGCGCACCTGGGGCGCCGGGATGCCGAGGGCCTTGGCCACGGCCTGCGCGTCACCCTCCAGGCGGTGGTTCGGGTACAGGACGACGGTGGTGGCCCCCGCCGCGGCCGTGGTGTCCACGGCCGCCTTGGCGAACCCCTTGTCCTGCAGCGCCCGGACGACGGCGTCGGCCCGGTGGAGCACGGGGGCCTTGGCGGTGCTGCCGGTGCCGTTGCGGACCCGCACGGCGAGGGTGCCGGCGGGGGCCGCGGGGTCGTCCGACACCTGCTCGGTGAGCTGTCGCGCGCCCTTGCCGTCGAGCGGGGTGTCGGTGCGGACCATGGAGACGAGCTGGTCGGCGTCCTCGGTGGCGGGCACCAGCCGGTTGCGGTCCTGGGACCACTGCACGGTGGGCAGCGTCGTCATCGTGATCCGACCGGTGGGGACCTTCTGCAGTTCCGTGGAGAGGTCGTACAGCTTCTTGACCGTGCCGAGGTCCTCGTCGACCGTGAGCGCCTTCGTCGCGGTCTCCGCGAGCCGGCGCATGTCGGTGGGGTTGCCCAGGGTCGCGTTCTCGCGGAGCTGGCGGACCATGGCGTTCATGTACATGTGCTGGGCGTGGGTGCGGCCGATGTCGGTGCCGTCCTCGAAGCCGTAGCGGGTGCGCAGCCACTGCAGAGCCTGCTCGCCCTTGACGTACGTGGTGCCCGCCTTCAGCTTGAGTCCCGAGCCGTGGCCCTCGGGGGTGCGCGACCAGACGTTCTGCTCGACGCAGACCGGGACCCCGCCGATGGCGTCCGCCATCGAGACCACCCCGGCGAAGTCGACCATCATGAAGTGGTCGATGTGGATGCCGGTGAGCTTCTCCCAGGTGGCGACGGTGCAGCCCGGACCGCCGCGGCCCAGCGACTCGTTGGCCATGGCCAGGGTGAGCGCGCCGTACACCTTGCCGCCGTCGGGGTCGGTGCACTTGGGGATCGGGATCATCGTGTCGCGCGGCAGGCTGATCACGGACATGTTGCCGCGGTCGGCGGAGACGTGCAGCAGCATCTGCACGTCCGCGAGCGGCGGGCGGCCCACGTCGGCCCGGGAGCCGCCGAGCTTCAGGTCCGCCGCGGTGTTCCGGCTGTCCGAGCCGAGCAGCAGGATGTTCAGCGGGGTCTGGCCCGAGGCGTTCGGGGCCGCCCTGGGCGGCGTGGAGTCGCCGAGGTTCAGCCTGGCCTTGGTGAGGTTGGCGTTGAGGTGCTCGTAGTAGAGGTATCCGGCGGCCGCGCCGCCGAACATGAGGGCCGCCAGGGTGAGGGCCGACCAGCGCAGTATCCGGCGCCCGCGGCGCGGTCTGCCGGATGTGTCGTCGTCCCCGTGGCCGTCGTCGTGCCGGCCGCGGCCGACTGGCCGCGGCTGTGCGTCCAGCGTCATTCTCTGCCTTCCCACCCCGACGACGGCGCCTGCCGCGTCTCCGGCTGCACCGGATCGCACACATTATCGGCGTGACGCGACGAGAAGGGGTGAGTGGTGAGATATGCCACTGCCGTACAACCTTCGAAGGGGTTGACCAACCCGGCCTGACCCGTCAGTAGTTCGGGCGGGGAGGGGGTCAGGGCAGGGTCCGGCCCACGGCCGGCGGGGCCGGCGAGGTGTCCGCCGCCCGGGCCGGTCCCGCGTTGGCCGCCGTGACCAGTGCCGCTACGGCGAGCACGGCCGCGGCCACGCCCCTCGTGGTGGGCGTCAGGCCGCCCGGACGGGGTCGGGCTGGAGCCGGTGCGCCGGGGCGTCCGCGGGGTTCCGATGTACGACCGGGCACGGCGACCTCACAACGACAGTAGCCTGTTAAACATGCTTAATCCGCCGTTTAACCTAGAGGCTGACGGGCGCCAACGGCAAGGCCCACCAGAGGAGTTGGGGGTGACGGGGAGATGCCGGAACGGGACGATCCGCAGGTCGTGGGGCGGCGCGTACAGCAACTGCGCACCGAACAGGGCCTGACACAGCGGCAGTTGGCCGAACCGGCCTACACACCCGCCTACATCTCCACCCTGGAGGCCGGCCGGGTCCGGGCCTCCGACGAGGCGCTGCGGCACATCGCCGGCCGGCTCGGGGTCGCCTTCGAGGAGCTGGCCGTCGGCCGGCCCGCCCACCTGGCCACCGGCCTCCGGCTGCGGCTGGCCGAGGCCCAGCGCGTTCTGGCCGACGGCGACTGCGAGGAGGCGGCGGCCCAGTACAACGGGCTGCTCGCCGAGGCGGAGGCGCACGGGCTGCTCGCCGAGCAGGCCACGGCGCTGCTCGGACTCGGCGAGACCGCACTGCAGTCGGGCGAGCTGGGCCGGGCCCGCGAGCACTTCGAACGGGCCGAGGAGCGGCTGGCCGGGGAGTCGCTGCCCGCCCGGGTGCCGGCCGTCCGCGGCCGGGCGGTCTCCCACTACCTCGCCGGTGAACTCCGTTACGCCGTCTACCTGCTGGAGACCGCTCTCGACGAGCTGAACCGCGGCGGCCTGCACGACCCGGACGCCCTGCTGCTCCTCTACGCCGGCGTCATCGGCCCCTACATGGACATGGGCGCCCACGCGCGTGCCGCCCAGGCCGCCGAGTTCGCCCTCGCGCTCGCCCCGCAGGTCGCCGACCCGGCGCTGATCGCGCGGATGCACCGCACGGTCGCCCGTACCCTGCTCGCCGAGGGCCGCCTCGCCGAGGCCGACGCCTCCCTGGCCAAGGCCGCCGAGCTGAACCGGCAGCTCCAGCTCCGCACCGAACTCGCCAACTGCCACTGGATGCGCGGCTACGTCTGCGCCCAGAACGGCGAACTGGACCGCGCCGAGGCCGAGCTGCGGCAGGCCCTCGCGATGTTCTCCCAGACCCGGGCGGCCCTCTACGGCAGCCAGGCCGCCGTCGAGCTGGCCGACGTCCTGCACCGGCGCGGCAGGTCCGCCGAGGCGGCCGAGCTGCTGAACGGGGTCCTCGGGGACTTCTCCTCCGAGCGCGGCGCCGTCCACGCGGCCGCCGCGCACCGCCTCCTTGGCATCATCGCCGAGGACGCCCGGGACACCGAGGCGGCCGAGGAGCACTACGTCCGCGCCCTCAGCCTGCTGGAACGGGCCGGGGCGGCCGGCGACCTCGCCGACCTGTGCCGTCTGCTGGGCGACCTGCTGCGCCGCACCGGCCGGGTGGAAGCCGCCCTCGACGCCTACCGCACCGGCCTGGGGCACCGCACCGCCCCGGGCACCACCACCCTCGGCCCGGCTCCGGCCCAGCCCCCGCTGTGACGGCTTCCGGGCCGGGGCTCGGCGCGGTTCCGGTCGTGGTCCGTGTTCCCGGACGCCGGCCGGGCGCCCCCTGATGCGCTGGCCCGGGCTCTCCGGGCCTGTCAGACCTCGGCGCGGCCCTGCTTGCGGACGTCCGCCAGGCGCAGTGCGCCGATCTGGACGGCCGCCTGGGTCGCCTCGTTCGGCACGTCGCCCAGGCCCCCGTTGGTGAGCGCGAAGGAGTCCTCTCCGACGCGGACGGCGGCCACGTCCATCGTGAGGACGACGTCCTGGCCGCCGGACGTGGTGGTGTAGAGGGTGAGCCGCAGGCCCTGGCGCGCGTCACCGACCTCCGGCAGCGGAGCCTCCTGCACCTGGACGTCCTCCACCAGGCCGGTCTCCGTGGTGGCGGTGAACCGGGCGCACTTCGCCGGCATCGTCCGCAGCCAGGCCAGGGCGGCGTCGACGTCGGCCGGGCGGCGCGCGCCGATCTGGTAGCGGAGCTGGGCGTCGGTGTCGGCGTCGTCCAGGCCGACGGCGACCCGGCCGGGGGCGCCGAGCAGTTCGTCGGCGTAGAGCGCGTCGAGCAGGCGCTGGCACTCCGCCGTCCGCGAACTCGCCTTCAGCAGGGCGTCGCGCCAGGTGGCCGCCCCGCGCGTCGCCGACCAGGGGGCGCCGAGGTCGTTCTGGGTGAGGAGCGCGGCCCGGGCCTGATCGTCGGTGAGCAGGGCGCCGTCGCCCCGGCCGGACGCCTTCGGCGTGGGCGAGGCCGTGTCGATGGTGGGCAGCGGCTGCTCGGCGGTCGGCGGGTGCTCCAGGCCCAGGGCCGCGCAGCCGGTGAGGGCGAGGAGGCCGGCCGCGAGAGCGGCGAGCGGGAGGGCACGGGGGCGTATCGCGGCGGTCATCGGTGGGCCTCCTGTGCGGCCGGTGGTGGTGCCACCTCTCACGGCACCACCGCCCTCACCGGCCCACCAGCGCTCCGGGCCGTCCGGGTGAGAACGCGGGTCCGGCGGCATCGGGCGCGTCGGCGAGCGTCCCGCGGCTGTCCGGCCGCCTCGGCACCGCCGCCTCGGCACCGCCGCCTCGGCACCCGGCTCGGCACCGGCTCGGCACCACCGCCTCGGCACCGCCGCCTCGGCACCGGTTCGGTGCGAGCGCTGTGTGAACGCGCCTCGGCTCCCAGGCCCGCCCCCGGGGCCCGTTCCCGGCTGTCCGGACGGGGCTGGACGGGGATCGCCCGGATGTCCGCCTCCGGGGTGCCCGCGATCGCCGTGCGGCCGGGAATGCCGGGCGGCCGTAGGCTGAGGGGGCCTTCGTGGCGAGTCCTCGGGCCGCGGTGGCGGAAGGAGTCCGTCGTGGCCGGGCAGTCCGGTATTCCTGTGATCATCGACTGTGACACCGGCGTCGACGACGCCCTGGCCCTGCTGTTCGCCGTACGCCACCCGGGGATCGATCTGCGGGCCGTCACCTGCGTGGCCGGGAACACGGACGTGGACGGGGTGGTCCGCAACACCCTGACGGTGCTGGAGCGGGCCGGTGCCCCCGACATCCCCGTGGCACGCGGCGCCGAGCGCCCGCTGATCGAACCCGCCCGCTCGGCCCGGCACGTGCACGGCTCGGACGGCATGGGCGACCTGGGCCTGCCCGCGCCCACCCGCACCCCGGCCGACGTGGACGCCGTGACCCTGCTCCGCCGGGAGATCCTGGCCTCCCCCCGCCCGGTCACCCTCGTGCCCACGGCCCCGCTCACCAACATCGCCCTGCTGCTGCGCACCCACCCGGAGGTGACCCGCAACATCGAGCGGATCGTGTTCATGGGCGGCGCGGTCGCGACCGGAAACGCCACGCCGGTCGCCGAGTTCAACGTCTGGCACGACCCCGAGGCGGCGGCGGTGCTGCTCACCGCCGGAGTGCCGATCACGATGTACGGACTGGACGTCTTCATGCGGGTCGTCGTGCCCGGCACCGATGTGCACCGGCTGCGCGGCAGCGCCGATCCGGGCACCCGGCTGGCCGGGGAGCTCCTCGCCCACCGGCCCACCGCGCAGGGCGGCGAGCCGGAGGCCGAGGAGGCGGGCGGACTCGGTGACGCGGGCGCGGTGTGCGCGGTCGCCGATCCGGCGGGCATCACCACCCGGCGCCTGCCGGTCGAGGTCTGCCTCGCGCCCGGTCCGGCCCGCGGCCAGACGCTCGTCGACCGCCGCCCCCGCCCCGGCGAGTCCGAGATCCACGAGGGAGCCCGCGAACAGGCCCTGGTGGACGTGGCGTTGCAGGTGGACGTGGACCGCTTCGTGAAGCTGTACCTGGAGACCGTCGGGGGGCCTCAGGGACAGACGGGGTGAGGAACCGGAAGGGCAGGCCGCGGGTCCGGGGTCAGTCGGACGTCGCCGGGACCCGTGCCGCCCAGCGTTCCTCAACCCGCGCCAGCCGCCAGTACGCCAGCGCCGCCGCCCACACCACCACGAACAGCCCGACGATGACGTAGCCGACGCTGTCCAGGTCCAGCCCGGCGATCCAGCCGGTCACGGCGTCGCCCAGGTCGAACTTCTCGTGCAGGACCCCGACCAGCTCGATGGTGCCGATGAAGAAGGCGACGGCGATGGACAGACCGGTGATCGTGAGGTTGTAGAACACCTTGCGGACCGGGTTGGAGAACGCCCACTGGTAGGCGAAGTTCATGAACGTGCCGTCGAGGGTGTCGAACAGGCTCATCCCGGCGGCGAAGAGCAGCGGCAGGCACAGCACCGCGTACCAGGGCAGTCCGGCCGCCGCGCCCGAACCGGCCATCACCATCAGCGTGACCTCGGTGGCCGTGTCGAAGCCGAGCCCGAACAGGAAGCCCAGCGGGAACATCTGCCCCGGCCGGGACACCGACCTGGTCAGCCGCCCCAGCACGCGGTTCATGAAGCCCCGCGAGTCCAGGTGCTGTTCCAGCTCCCGCTCGTCGTAGGTACCGGACCGCATCGCCCGGAACACCCTCAGGATGCCGGCCAGCGCGACCAGGTTGAGGGCGGCGATGAGGTAGAGGAAGGTGCCGGAGATCGTCGTGCCCATGAAGCCGAGCACCTGGTGGGTGCGCGAGTGCTCGTCCATGACCCGGCCGGCGAGCCGGGTGCCGCCCGCGATCAGCAGGGCCAGCAGCACCACCACGCTGGAGTGCCCCAGCGCGAACCAGAAGCCCACCGACACCGGCCGTCTGCCGTCGGCCATCAGCTTGCGGGTGGTGTTGTCGATCGCGGCGATGTGGTCGGCGTCGAAGGCGTGCCGCATGCCGAGGGTGTAGGCGGTGACGCCGAGGCCGACGCCGAAGACGTCCTGCCCGACCTTGTAGTGCCCGGGGGCGACGAGCAGGAACAGCACCCCGAAGGCGACGACGTGCAGGGCGGCGATCACCGCCAGCAGCCCCGCCGTTCTGATCGTGTCCTCGCGTCGCCATCGGAAGGCAGCGGCATCGGCCATCGGATTCACGCTCCAGCACCTCGTGGATCATCTCGTGAGCTGCCGTGGCCGGTCTCCTGGCTTACGGGGTGGTGCGTTCGCCGTCCCTGCCTTCCCAGCCGTGGACACGGCCAGTGGCCCGGCGGACGCCGGACGGGACGGGAACTCCCCGATCACAGTGGCGAGGGCCGCGTCGGCATGGACCCCTGAGGGGCCGTCACCGACTTCCCGAGCACCACGGCCCGCCCACCGTAGGCAGGTGAACGCCCGTCCGTACAGCCGCACATCGGCGCGGGTACTCAAGATCACATACGGAACGACCCCCGCCGTCTCGCAGGCCTCGCGGCTGCCGCGAGCGGCGGGGGTCGTGGTGTGCGTGAGGAGGCGGGCGGTCAGCCCTGGGCGCCCCGCCTGCGGCGCGCGAGGACCACGAACGCGGCGCCGCCCGCGACCAGCACGGCGGCTCCGCCCGCGATCAGGCCCGAGTTGCCGCCGCCACCGGTCTCCGCGAGGTCGCCGCCGTCGTCACCGCCACCGTCCGGCGTGGGCGCCGAGCCGGCCCGCGACTCGGAGGCCGACGGGGCCGGCGCGGACTCCGAGGAGGCCGGGGACGGCGCCGCGGGCGACTCCGAGGCGCTCGGCGCGGGCGGTGCGGACTCCTCCGCGGGGGCGCTCGGCGACGGGGACTGCGGCTCCTCCGGGACGCTGGTGCAGTCCTTCGTGCCGCCGTTCCAGGCCGCGATCAGCTTGTCCTTGATGACCGGGTGGTCCGGGCCCTCGGGCAGGGCCCCGTGCTCGAAGCCGTCGTCCGCGCCGGACTTGCCGTCGAACCTGACCGCGCCCCGGTAGAGGTCGATCTGCGCGAAGCAGCCCGCGTCCGGTACCGAGATGTCGAGGGAGTCGGTCTCGCCCGGCTTGACGGCCACCGTGTCGAAGTCGACGAAGACCTGCTCACCGGAGGTGGCGAAGCTCGCGCCGTGGGCCAGGTAGGAGGCGAGCGAGGCGGTGCAGCCGGCGGCGTCCCCGGCGGCACGGACCTTGACGTGGACCTTGCCGTCCTCGCTCGGCCTGAGGTTCTGGTCGTCGACCTTCACCGAGTCGAAGAAGTTCACGCCGTCCAGCGAGAACTGGCAGCGGTCGGTGCCGGTCTCGGTGCCCGCGCCGGTGCCGGGCGTGTAGTGGCCGCCGGCCTTCCAGCCGTCACCGCCGTGCGTGCCGTGGGCCCAGGCGCCGGAGGCGGCGGCGATCGAGGCGGCGCAGAGGGCGATCGACGCGGCGCCCGTCCCCAGCAGGCGGCGCGCGGTGACACGTCTGGCTATGGACATGGATATCCCATCGCAGAAGCTCGAGTGAGCGAAGAAGTCAGAAGAGACACGCGGCCCATCGGTCATATGCGCCACAGTGTGAGGCCATGGTGATCGGCCCTGCTGAAACCTGTCAACCTGCGTGAATACAGGGGTCGTTCATGGGGCCGTCACAACTCCATCACACGAGGAATGATCCACTCCTCATCGTCCGAAGGTTCCCTTTCCGGGCAATGTGGACAGTCTCTGTACTGTCGTCCTTCCCCGAAGGGAGCCCGTATGGCAGACCTCTCGTCCCGGAACCCCGACTGGTGGCGCCAGGCCGTCGTCTACCAGGTGTATCCGCGCAGCTTCGCCGACGCCGACGGCGACGGGCTCGGTGACCTCAGGGGAGTCACCCAGCGCCTGAACCACCTCGCCACGCTCGGCGTCGACGCGCTGTGGCTGAGCCCCTTCTACCCCTCGGAACTGGCCGACGGCGGCTACGACGTCGCCGACCCCCGGGACGTCGACCCCCGCCTCGGCACCCTGGACGACTTCGACGCCATGGCGGCCGAGGCGCACCGGCTCGGTCTGAAGGTCGTCGTCGACATCGTCCCCAACCACACCTCGCACCAGCACCCCTGGTTCCAGGAGGCGCTGCGGGCCGGTCCCGGCTCCGCCGCCCGGGACCGCTACGTCTTCCGGTCCGGCCGCGGCACGCACGGTGAACTTCCGCCCACCGACTGGCAGTCGGTGTTCGGCGGCAGCGCCTGGCGGCGGGCCGCGGACGGCGAGTGGTACCTGCACCTCTTCGCGCCCGAGCAGCCCGACCTGAACTGGGAGAACGAGGAGGTCCGCGCCGACTTCCGCACCACCCTGCGCTTCTGGTCCGACCGGGGCGTCGACGGCTTCCGCGTCGACGTCGCGCACGGCCTCGCCAAGGACCTCGCCGAGCCGCTGCGGGACATCGGCGGCATCGGCGCCACGGGCGAGGAGGCTCTGCTGCGCGTCGCGCCCGGCAGCCACCCGTACTGGGACCGCGACGAGGTGCACGAGATCTACCGCGACTGGCGCAAGATCTTCGACGCCTACACCCCGCCCCGCACCGCGGTCGCCGAGGCCTGGGTCCCGGACGCCCGCCGCGCCCTGTACGCCCGCCCGGACGAACTGGGCCAGGCCTTCAACTTCGAGTATCTGCAGGCCTCCTGGGACGCGGACGAGCTGCGCGAGGTCATCACCGGCTCGCTCGCCACCGCCCGCACCGTCGGGGCCTCGGCCACCTGGGTGCTCTCCAACCACGACGTCGTACGGCACGCGTCCCGCCTGCTGCTGCCGCCCGGCACCGACGAGAACGCCTGGCTGCTGTCCGGCGGCAGGGCCCCGGCCGTCGACCCGGCGGCCGGTCTGCGCCGGGCCCGGGCCGCGACCCTGCTGATGCTGGCGCTGCCCGGCTCCGCTTACGTCTACCAGGGCGAGGAACTCGGCCTGCCCGAGGTCGCCGACCTGCCCACCCAGGTGCTGCGGGACCCGATCTGGGAGCAGACCGGCCATGTCCGCAAGGGCCGCGACGGCTGCCGGGTGCCGCTGCCGTGGACCTCGGACGGGCCCTCGTACGGGTTCGGGCCGGGGGCCGCCTGGCTGCCGCAGCCGGAGTCCTTCGCCTCGTACGCGGTCGCGGCGCAGGCCGGTGCCGAGGGCTCCACCCTGGAGCTGTACCGCACCGCCCTGCGGCTGCGCCGGAAGCTGCTGGAGGGCGAGACGCTGACCTGGACGCCCGGCCCCCCGGCCGGTGTCCTCGACTTCGCCCGCACCGATAACTGGCGCTGCGTCACCAACCTCACCGAGCGGCCCGTACCGCTGCCGCCGGGCGAGGTGCTGCTCGCCAGCACCCCGCTCGCGGAGGCAGGATCGCTCCCGCCGGACACCACGGTGTGGCTCGGCTAGCCCACGGTCGGAGTCGGGGTGGGGGCCGGGGCGTTCCCGACGGAGCCGCCGCCGTCGCCGGTGAGGCCGCCGAGGTTCAGCGGGGTGGAGGTGGCGTTCGGCGGCGGGGTGAGCACCACCTCCGGCTGGCCCGCCGGCGGCGGGGGCGGGGTGAGGTTGTCGGAGGGCAGCTTCGGCGGGGTGGTCTGCTGGAAGATGGTCTGCTCGAAGTCGACCAGACCGGTCTTCTCCATCACCGTGATGTGGTCCAGCACGGTGTTGTTGGCCTGGTCGGCCAGGGCACGCACCAGCGAGTTCTTGGTGGTGGAGCGGATCTTGGCGATCGTGTTGAAGATCGAGCCGTGGGTCATCCGCAGGATGTTGGCGAAGTCGGTGTCGAACGACTTGCCGCTCTCCGCCTTGAGCTGGGTGACGAAGCCCTCCTGCTGGGGGCTCGCGATGTTGGGCAGGGTGATGTTCAGCATGGGCGCGATCTTGCGGCAGCTCGCGTCCAGCGCGGCGTGCCCGTCGACCAGGTGCTTGCTCGCCTCCAGGACGCCCTTCGAGGAGCCCTTCTGCAGCCCGATCTGGCCGAGCGGGTACTCCCAGAGGCCGGCGGCCCGCACCTTGACCACAAAGTCCCGGTCGCCCTCGGTGAGCGGCCCCCACTGCGTCTGGGCGATGATCCGGGTCTGCGAGGTGGAGACCGTGCTCAGCCCGAGCATGCTCGGGTAGGCGAGCGCGCCGAGTGTCAGGGCCATCGCACCGCCCACGAAGAGAGTTCCCGTCGCGTTCCGCGAAAAGCGCACCGTGCCTCCTGCCCGGTCGTGGATCCCGCCCCCGACGACACGCGGGCAGTTCGTACGCACAGCAGTACGGATGCGAGGGCCGATCGTCTCTGTGGAGCGGGTAAAAACTCTCGCCGGCCCGGACCCCGCACGACGGTGTCCGGGCCGCACTCCTTTTCCGGCGGCCGGCGCCGGGGCGTAACGCGGCCGTGCCCCCATCGCGTGTAAAGGGTGACGTCCGACCACGGAGGGACACACGGTGAGGGAAGCACCCGCGGACTACCTGGAGTTCGCAATCGCCCGCAGCGGACCGCTGTTCCGGACCGCATGCCTGCTCACGGGCGACTGGCACCTCGCCGAGGACCTGGTGCAGGAGACCCTCGCCAAGATGTTCCGGTCCTGGCGGCGGGTGAGCCGGGCCGGCTCACCGGTGGCCTATGCCGACACCGTGCTGGTGCGGACCTTCCTCTCCCAGCGCCGGCGTCGCAGCTCCACCGAGCGTCCCAGCGACCGGCTGCCGGACGCCGCCGGTCCGGCACGGGACGCGGAACTCCGGATGGCGCTGCTGGACGGCCTCGCGCGGATGACGGCCAGGGACCGTGCCGTGCTGGTGCTCCGCTACTGGGAGGACCGCTCGGTGGAGGACACCGCACAGGTCCTGCGGATGTCCCCCGGGGCCGTCCGGGCGCAGAGCAAACGCGCCCTGCAGCGGCTGCGCACCCTCCTCGGCGGCCAGTTGGCCGATCTGGCCGCCTGACGGCCGGGCGCCGCCACCCGACCACCCTCCCCAGACGAACGGAGAGCCCACCCCATGCCACGCGACGAGCACCGCCCCGACGACTTCGCGGAACGGGTGACCCGCGCCCTGAGCGGCGCGGCCGACGAGTTCCCGCCCCATTCGGCCGACCTGGTGACCCGCTCCGTCGCCCGGGGCCGCAGGATGCGTCTGTTCGGCGCCGCCCGCGTCGCCGCGGCGGCCGTCACGGTGATCGCCGTGGGCGGCACCCTGATGGCCACGGACGCCTTCGGCACCAGAAGCGGGACGGGCGGCCGGCTCGGTGCCGACGCCTCGGCGAGCACCCCGGCGTCCTTTGGCCGGTCCCCCTCCCGCGGCCACGCGTCGGTCAGCGGTGACGACATGCTCCGCACACTGAAGAGCCTGTTGCCGCCCGGCGGTACGGTCTCCGACGCCTCGGGCCGGGGTTCCCGGCCGGACGGCTCCGGCGTCTGGCCGAGTGCCAGGCTCACGTACTCCACCGATGCCGGATCCTCCGGCATCGAGCTCACCATCGCGCGACTGGCGTCCGGCCTCCCCGCCGACGAGCAGGGCACGGGCGGGTGCCTGCCGGTGGAGGCGCGCCCGTACGACAAGTGCACCACCCGCAAGCTCCCCGGCGGGGCCGTGCTCAACACCACCAGGTCCTTCACCTACCCCAGCAGCGACACCGGCCAGAAGCGCTGGTACGTGGTCCTGACGACCGCCGACGGGGTGCAGCTGACGGCCCAGGAGTTCGGCGGTGGCGGCGAGAAGGGCGCCACCGGCGGAGCCGACCCGCTGCTCTCGACCGCCCAGCTCACCTCGATCGTGCGCAGCCCGGCCTGGAACGAGGCGATCAACGCTCTGCCGGCCCCGGACACCGCTCCCACCGCCCCGAGCCGCACGGACCGGGCCTCCGGCGCCCGCCTGACCGGCGTTCTCGAGTCCCACCTGCCCCACGGCACCGTCTCCGACCTGAACAGCGGTGTCGGCCTGGTCCAGTTGGTCCACGACGACGGTCACGGCAGGAACATGGTGGAGGTCGACGTCCAGTACGACGCGACCGCCCAGCTCGCCGGCCACATGGGCTGCGCCGGCGAATCCGGCGACTGCGAAGCCAGGACCCTGCCCGACGGCACCCGGATCAAGAGGGTCAGGACCCGTTCGGAGAAGGGCGGCCCCGCTCAGGTCTGGCTGGTCGACACCCTGCGCCCCGACGGCCGCCGAGTGACGGTCCGCGAGGTCAACTCCTACGCGGAGAGCACCCCGGTGACCCGCCCTCGACCCGAACTGAGCCTGGACCGGCTGCAGGAGATCGCGCTCGACGAGGGGTACTTCGCGGACTGAGCGGGCCGATGCGCCAGGATGGGCCCGTGGACGAAGACATGGGGGAGGAAGCCGCTCGCGGGCGGCTCGACGCGCGGTCCGTCCGGACGGCCGGGTGGCTGGCCGGCGGGGCGTTGCTGGCGGCCGGGGCCGCCTGGGTGGTGCGGGCGGTCTGGGAGATCAGGCTGGCCGTGGCGGGAGAGCCCGCTTCGGGGCCGCCGGACCAGGGGGACGGGGTGCACCGGCCGCTCAACGGGCTCGAGGACTCGTACCACGTCGTGACCTCGCTGGGCGGTGCCGTCGCCCTCGTGTGCGCGCTGGTGTTCCTGGCCTGGCTGCGGCGGGTGCGGGACAACGCGCGGGTGCTGTCGGGGCGGGCGCCGAAGTACGCCGGGATCTGGGTGTATCTCGGGTGGATCGTGCCCGTCGTGAACCTCTGGTTCCCGCGCGGGATCGTCGCGGACGCCTTCCGGGCCACCGCCCCGGAACGGAAGCTGCCCGTCTCCGTCAACGTGTGGTGGGTGCTCCTGCTGATCGGCATGTTCGGCGGGGTCGGACTGGTGTCGCACGACTCGACGGACGAGGTCATCGCGCGGGCCTACGAGGAGGTGTGGCCGCTGCTCGTCGCCGACACCGCCGTGGTCGGGGCCGCCGTGGCCGGGGCGTTCGCCGTGCGGGCCGTCACCACCGCGCAGGTGGAGCGGATCCGGCGGCAGCGGGGCCGAGGGGTGGACAAGGAGTCCGCGGGCGTCGTCGGCGGGTGACGGGGAACCCGCGTGCGGCCCGCACGGCGGTCTCGTGCGCCGTGCGGGTGGTGAGGTGGCCGTGGGACGGGGAGGATTTCTTCCGTGAGTGTCATCGCCGTCGTCGGGGCCGGTCCCGGGCTGGGGGCCGCCGTCGCCCGCCGTTTCGGGCGGGAGGGCTACGACGTCGCCCTTCTCGCGCGGGACCCGGGGCGGCTGGACGACCTGGTCCGTGAACTGGCCGCCGACGCGGTCACCGCGCGTGGCTTCGCCGCCGACGTGCGCCGGCCGGAGGAACTGGCGGCCGCGCTGAAGGACGCCGGCCGCGCCCTCGGGACCGTGGAGGTGCTCCAGTACAGCCCGGTGCCGCACCGGGACTTCATGCGGCCGGTGCTGGACACCCGGTACCGGGATCTGCTCGGGCCGATCGAGTTCTCCGTGTACGGACCGGTCGCGGCGGTACAGCAGGTGCTGCCGGGCATGCGGGAGCTGGGCCGCGGGACCATCCTCTTCGTCAACGGCGGTACGGCCGCCGTGCCCCATCCCGAGCGGGCCGGCACCTCGATCGCGTTCGCCGCGGAGAGCGCGTACGGGCATCTGCTGCACGACCGGCTGGCCGGCGAGGGCATCCACGTCGCCCAGCTGATCATCCCGGGGTCGATCACACCCGGGCACGTGCGCAAGGACCCGGCCGTGCTGGCGGACACCCTGTGGGCCATGCACCGCGACCGGCGCGGATTCCGGCACTACGCCGACGACCTCGACGGCTGAAACCGCAGGCGGGCCGGGGTACCGGACGTTGCCCTGCGTGAAGAGCATTTGTGGGCCAATATGGTGATGTTGGCCGCATCGCTCTCTTCGAGGGGGCCTCAATGGCTGTGGAAATCCCTTCGCTCATCAAGCCGTCCCGGCTGCGAAGCCGGGGAGGGCTGCTGGGCGAGTGTCTGGCGGAGTTCCTGGGGACCTTCGTCCTCATCTCCTTCGGTTGCGGTGTGGTCGCGATGGCGGTCGCCGCGCTGCCCGGATCGGGCCGTGCCGCCACCCCCACGACGATCTTCCTGGCGGCCGGTGACTGGCTGCTGATCACCTGGGGCTGGGCGATGGCCGTCGTCTTCGGCGTCTACGTCGCCGGCGGCGTCAGCGGCGCGCACATCAATCCGGCGGTGACGCTGGCCATGGCCGTGCGCCGCGGGTTCCCCTGGGCCAAGGTGCTGCCGTACTGGTTCGCGCAGATCGTGGGAGCGTTCACCGGAGCGGCGCTGGTCTACCTCGTCTACCACCAGGCGATCAACGCCTTCGACGCGGCCGTGCCGGGGCCGAAGGTGAACGGGCACACCAATGCCACCTTCTCGATCTTCGCGACGTTCCCGGCCCCGTACTTCCACGGCGGGATCTGGGGGCCGCTGATCGACCAGATCGTCGGTACGGCCTTCCTGCTGATGCTGATCGCCGCCGTCCTCGACCTGCGCAACCAGGCCGTGAAGGCCAACCTCGCACCACTGGTCGTGGGCTTCGTCGTCGCCGCGATCGGCATGTCGTACGGCGCGAACGCGGGCTACGCCATCAACCCGGCCCGCGACTTCGGGCCACGGCTGTTCACCTGGGCGGCGGGCTGGGACAGTCTCGCCTTCCCGGGCAGTGTGGCCGGCTCGTTCAGCGCGTACTGGTGGATCCCGATCGTCGGGCCGCTGATCGGCGCCGTGATCGGCATCCTGGTCTACGACCTGTTCATCGGCGATGTGCTGGTGGTGCGCGGCGAGCTGGGCGAACTGCCCGAGCCGGGCCGCTCCCGGGCCGTGAAGGAGGAGGACTACTAGGCGCCGGCCCGTCCACAGGCTGTGGACCGGCTTCCCCGTCCTCGCCCCCTCACCACCCGGTAAGCAGCAGGTGGTTCAGGAGCAGGGCGAGAGCCGTCTGCGCGGCGAGCCAGGCCCGGGGGCACGGCAGGTACGCGCAAGCCGGGAGCAGCCACATCGCGAACGGCAGCCAGATCCGCTCGGTCTCGGCCTTGCTCATCCCGGACAGATCGGCGGTCAGCAGGGCGAGGAGGGCGGCGCAGACGAGGACCGCCAGGCGGACGGCGGCGGGGGACGCGCGGTGGGCGAGCACGCCGGCGGTCCGGCGCAGGCCCGCCGCCGTCGCCAGACCGGTGATCAGCACGGTGCAGGCCAGGTTGGCCCACACCCAGTAGCCGTAGGGCCGGGTGCCGCCGACGCCCTGGTGGTAACGGGTCACCAGCAGGCGGTACGCCGTCCACCAGTCGAACCCGGCGAGCGTGAACGCCAGGGGTACGACGGCCAGTCCGGCGAGCAGGGCCAGGAGCAGGGCGGGACGCCGGCGGACCCCGTCCCGGGCCGTCCACAGCACGGCCGCGCCGGGCAGGGCGATGAGCGTGAGCCCGTACGACAGATAGCAGGTCAGGCCGAACAGCAGGCCGGAGGCGGCCGCCCACGGCAGGGAGCGCCGGGTGACCGCGAGGGCCAGCAGGGCCACCGCCCAGGCCGCGACCGCCGCGAACCAGCCGTCCGCCGAGGTGCCGGTCCAGACCGCGGCCGGGGCCAGCACCACGAAGGGCGCGGCGCGGCGGGCGAACGCCTCGCCGGCCAGGGCCCGTACGGCGACCAGGACGGCCACGCAGGCCGTGGCGCCGGTGAGCACGCACCACAGCCCGGCCCAGCCGCCCCCGCGCAGCCCGGCCCGGTCGAGGAGGACGAAGGTGAGCGTGGCACCGGGCGGGTGGCCCGCGACATGGGCCGGCCAGGGAGCGGGGGTGCCGGCCACGATGTGGTGGCTGAAGTCGCGCAGGGCGGCCGGGATGTCGTGGAAGCGGCCGATGACCCGGAGGTACTCCTCGCGGGTGGTGAGACGGCCCGCGACGCCCCGGTGCCAGCCGTCGACCAGGGCGAGGGAGAGGATCCAGGCCGTCGCCGCCGCCCAGGCCGCCGCGAGCAGCGCCCGCCAGGGCAGGCGGCCGGCGAGCGACGGGCCGTACGCCACCCCGGCCGCGGCGAGGAGCACGGCGGCCGGGGTGCCGGGGCCCAGGTGCGGGTCCCACTTCGCCAGCAGGGGCGGCCAGTGCACGAACAGGGTGTGGCGGGTGGACTGGATGTGGCGGCCGGTCAGCACGGCGGCCGTCACCAGCAGGGCGGCGGCCCCGGCGGCGTACAGGTCATGGCGGAGGCCGCGCCGGGCGTCACCGCCGGCCGGGCGGGGATCGCGGCCGGCGTCGCGGCGGAGGGAGTGGGTCACGTCGGCACGTTAGGCCGCACGGCCGCGCCGGGACCGTCGCGCAGGGCGGACGTCAGCGTTTCGTCACCGGTCGCGGGCCCTTTTCCGGACCCCTCGCGGCCTACCGTCGGCACATGCGTGACCATCCCCGGCTTCCCACCGCCCCCGGCTTCTGGCGCAGCCCCCTGCGCGGGCCCTGGTTCACCTCGGTGCTCGGCCTCGTCCTGCTCGCCGGCATCACCGTGCTGTTCGTGACCGGGCTGGTCTCGTACGCCGCCTACAACCCGAACCTGTCCCCGGTGAACGACACCACGCCGGACAAGGGCGTCCTCGGTTTCTACCTCTTCGCCTGGCCGGTCGGCCCGGTATGGCTGTACCGGTTCACCCAGGGCGTCCACGTCACCCTCGGCGTCACCCTCGTCCCGGTCCTGCTTGCCAAGCTGTGGTCGGTGGTGCCCCGGCTGTTCACCCTGCCGCCGGCCCGTTCCCTCGCGCACGCGCTGGAGCGGCTCTCCCTGCTGCTGCTCGTCGGCGGCGGGCTGTTCGAGTTCACCACCGGGGTGCTCAACGTCCAGCTCGCCTACGTCTTCCCGGGCTCCTTCTACCCGCTGCACTTCTACGGGGCCTGGGTGTTCTTCGCCGCGTTCGTGGCGCACGCCGTGCTGAAGGCGCCGACGGCCGTGCGCACCGTACGGCGGCGGCTGCGCGGGGAGCCGGAGAGCGACCTGGTCGCCCCGCGCCCCGACCCGCCCACAGTCTCCCGGCGCGGGGCGCTGTGGCTGGTCGGCGGCGGTTCACTGCTGCTGTTCCTGACCACGGTGGGGCAGAGCCTGGGCGGCCCGTTCCGCCGCACCGCGCTGCTCGCGCCGCACGGCGGGCCCGACCCGGGCGGCGGCCCGAACGGCTTCCAGATCAACAAGACGGCCGGGTACGCCGGGATCGACGCGGCGGAGACCGGCGAGGAGGCGTGGCGGCTCGTCGTCACCGGGCGGACCGGCACGGTCCGCCTCAGCCGTGCCGAACTGCTGCGACTGCCCCAGCACAGCTCGTCGTTGCCCATCGCCTGCGTGGAGGGCTGGTCGACCGCCGATCAGTGGTGGCGCGGGGTGCGGCTGCGCGACCTCGCGGCGCTCGCCGGGTACGACGGCGAGGTGCCGGACGTGTTCGTGGAGTCCTTGCAGCGGCACGGCGCCTTCCGCCGCGTGGCCCTGCGCGCCAACCAGGTGGCCGACGGCCGCTCGCTGCTCGCCCTGTCCGTCAACGGTGAGGACCTGTCCATGGACCACGGCTATCCGGCGCGGATCATCGTGCCCGCGGCGCCCGGTGTGCTCAACACCAAGTGGGTGGCCCGGCTGACCTTCGGAGACCTGTGATGCGGCGCCGTTTCCCGGTCGGAAGCCCGTTCCAACTGCTGCTGCTCGGCTGCTCGTTCGCGCTCGCCGGGTACGCGGGGGTGCGGCTGCTCGCCGGTGACTGGCGCGGGATCGCGCTGTGGATCGTGGGCGCCGCGCTGCTGCACGACCTGGTGCTGCTGCCGCTGTACTCGGCGGCGGACCGGGCGCTGGTCCGCGGGCTCGGCGCCGCCGGACGGCGCGGGTGGATCTTGTACGTGCGGGTGCCGGCCGTGCTGTCCGGACTGCTGCTGCTCGTCTGGTTCCCGCTGATCCTGAACCTGGTGGACCGGCGCTACCGCGCGGCCACCGGCATGTCCGCCGACGTCTACCTCGGCCGCTGGCTGCTGATCACGGCCGTGCTCTTCGGCGGCTCGGCGCTGCTGCTGGTGCTGCGGGGGCCCGGCGTGCGCAGGGCGACGAAGCGGCGCTCACCGCCCGTCCACTGAGCGGCCGTCCGCCACCCGGCCCGGTCCGCGATCCGGAGCAGGGCCGGGGTGCCGATCCGGGCCCACGGGAACGGTTCGCCGTCCGTTTCCCGGCCATGGCGCACGACCCGCACCTCGGCGCGCTCGTCGAGGTCCGCCGGATCGGTCTCGACCATCAGCAGGCCCTCGGGACGCAGCAGTTGTCCCATCCGGTGCAGCAGGGCGTCCGGGTCGCCGCCGATCCCGACGTTGCCGTCCATGAGCAGGACGGTCCCCCAGCGGCCCTCGCCGGGCAGCGGGCCGAAGACGGAGCGGCGCAGCGCCTGGCCGCCCACGGTGATGGTGCGGGTGACGGCGGCCCCGGAGACGTCGACTCCGAGCACGGTGCGGCCCTGGGCGGCGAGTTCCGCGACCAGCCGGCCCGGTCCGCAGCCGACGTCCAGGACGGCGCCCTCGCAGCGGGCCAGCACCGCCCGGTCCACGGCGTCCGCGCCCGCGCACCAGCGCTCCACCTCCAGGGGCAGCAGCCGGCCGTCGGCGTGGCGCAGGAACAGCGGGCCCCGGCCGCTGAGCACGGCGGCGGCGTACGGATCGCAGGCCGCCCAGGCGGGCGGGGCGCCGGCCGCGCTCACCGGCCGGCCGCGCAGCGGGCGAGCCGTGCGGCGAAGGCGCCGTGCGGGGCCAGGGCGGCGACGGCGCGCGCGTCGGCGGCGGTGTCGACGTCCCGCAGCCTGGGCAGGTCCCGCACCCGCAGCCCGGCGGCCACCAGCCGCTCCCGCTGCACGGCCCCGGTCACCGGTGTCGACATGGGCACTCCGCGCAGCAGCGCGGGCTCGGGGCGGGCCAGGCCCAGCGCCCAGAAGCCGCCGTCCTCGGCCGGGCCGAAGTACGCGTCGCAGTCCGCGAAGTCCACGGTGAGCAGGGCGGGGGTGACCTGCGGGGTGTCCATGCCGATCAGCAGGGCCGGGCCGGGGCAGTGGGCGAAGGCGCCGGCGAGGCGGTCGTCGAGGCCGCCGGCGCACTGGGGGACGACGTCGAAGCCGGGCGGGAGCCAGGGACCGGGCCGGCCGTCCAGGACGAGGAGCCTGCGGGCGGCGGGCGTCCCGGCCACGGCGCGCAGGGTGTCGGTGAGGGAGGCCTCGGCGAGGGTGGCGGCCTGGGCGGGGGTGAAGGGCGGGGTGAGGCGGGTCTTGACCCTGCCGGGGCGGGGTTCCTTGGCGATGACCAGGAGGGTGATCATGATTCGGTCTCCTTGTGCGGCGCGGGGTGGTGCGAGTCCTCGGGGGCGCGGGGGACCACGCGGTCAGCCACCGCCGGCCCGCGGCCGGGGGCGGACGGCGGGCGGCTCCTTCAGGACCGTGCTCATGTCCCGCACGGCGTGCCACGTGCCGCGCCAGGTGCCGGTGACCTTGGAGGTGCCGGTGCGCGGGAGATAGGGGACGTCGTGCTCGGTGACGCGCCAGCCGGCGTCGGCGGCGCTCACCACCATCTGCAGGGGATAGCCGCTGCGCCGGTCGGTGAGGTCCAGGGCGAGCAGGGCCTCCCGGCGGGCGGCGCGCAGCGGGCCGAGGTCGTGCAGGCGCAGCCCGGTGCGGCGGCGCAGCAGACGGGCCAGTGCCAGGTTGCCGGCCCGGGCGTGGGCGGGCCAGGCGCCCCGGGCCTGCGGGCGGCGCCGGCCGAGGACCAGATCGGCCCCGCCGCCCTGGACCTCGCGGACGAACGGGACCAGGTGCGCGGGGTCGAGGGAGGCGTCGCAGTCGCAGAAGCACACCACGTCGGCGGTGGCGGCCAGCAGCCCCGCGTGGCAGGCGGCGCCGAAGCCCCGCCGTTCCTCGGTGACGACGGTGGCGCCGAGGGCGCGGGCGAGACCGGCGGAGCCGTCGGTGGACCCGTTGTCGACGACGAGGGCGCGCCAGCCGGGCGGAATGCGCTCCAGCACCCAGGGCAGGGCGGCGGCCTCGTTCAGACAGGGCAGGACGACATCCACGCCGGTGGGGCACGGTGAGGTGGTCACGGCGTTCACCCTACGAAGCCGAACCGTGACGAACCGGACATCCGCTCCTTACGAAACCCGGACGTCGCAGCCGGGACGGGGCCGGGGCGGCGGCGCGGTGCCAGGGTGGGAGACATGCAGCAGCCATACGTATCGCCGGACACCGGCCGGCGGCCGGACAGCCGGGGCCGGATCCTCGTCGTGGACGACGACCCGACCGTCGCCGAGGTCGTCGCGGGCTATCTGGACCGTGCCGGGTTCGCCGTGGACCGGGCCGGTGACGGGCCCGCCGCCCTCGACCGGGCCGCCGAGCACCGGCCGGACCTGGTGGTGCTCGATCTGATGCTGCCCGGCATGGACGGCCTGGAGGTGTGCCGCCGGCTGCGCGAGCGGGGTTCGGTGCCGGTCGTCATGCTCACCGCGCGCGGCGACGAGGACGACCGCATCCTCGGCCTGGAGGTCGGCGCCGACGACTACGTCACCAAGCCGTTCAGCCCGCGCGAACTGGTGCTGCGGGTGGAGTCGGTGCTGCGCCGCGCCCGGCCCGCCGCACCGCGCGGCCGGCTCGGCGCGGCCGGCCTGACCGTGGACCCGCAGGCCCGCCGCGCCACCAAGGACGGCGATGAACTGCTGCTCACCCTGCGCGAGTTCGACCTGCTCGCCTTCTTCCTGCGGCATCCGGGCCGGGCGTTCGGCCGGGAGGAGCTGATGCGGGAGGTGTGGGGCTGGGACTTCGGCGACCTGTCGACCGTCACCGTCCATGTCCGCCGGCTGCGCGGCAAGGTCGAGGACGATCCGGCCCGGCCCCGCCTCATCCAGACCGTGTGGGGCGTCGGATACCGCTTCGACGCCACGGGGAAGGAGGCGGTCTGACGTGCGCGACAACCTCCTCATCGCCCTCTACGCCTTCCTCGGCGCCGCAGCCACCGGCCTCGCCGGCGCGGCCGTGCTGCGCCTGATCCGCAGACGCTCCCTCACCGCCTCGCTCGCCGTGGTGGCGGCCGTCGGGGTGGTGGCCATGCTTGCCGGGACCATGGCCGTGGCCCGGGCGATGTTCCTGTCCTCCCACGATCTGCGGGTCGTCACCGCCGTCGTCGCGATGGCGGCCGTCGTTTCCCTGGCCACCGCACTGCTGCTGGGCCGCTGGGTCGTCGCCCGCAGCCGGGAACTCACCGAGGCCGCACGGCACTTCGGCGACGGCGGCGCCTTCGCCGCGCCCGCCGTCCCGGCCACCGCCGAACTGGACGCGCTGAGCCGCGAGCTGGCCGCGACCAGCGCCCGGCTGGCCGCCTCCCGGGACCGCGAGCGGGCGCTGGAGACCTCCCGGCGCGAGCTGGTCGCCTGGATCTCGCACGACCTGCGCACCCCGCTCGCCGGGCTGCGTGCCATGTCGGAGGCGCTGGAGGACGGGGTGGCCACCGATCCGGACCGCTACCTCAAGCAGATCCGCACCGAGGTGGAACGCCTCAACGACATGGTCGGCGACCTGTTCGAGCTCTCCCGCATCCACGCCGGCACACTCCCCCTCAGCCCGGCCCGTGTCTCCCTGTACGACCTGGTCGGCGACGCCCTCGCGGGCGTCGGACCGCTCGCCCGCGAGCACGGTGTACGGCTCGTCGGGGACGGGGTGGAGCCGGTGCCGGTGGAGGTCGACGGCAAGGAGATGAGCCGGGTGCTGGCCAACCTGCTGGTGAACGCCATCCGCCGCACCCCCGCCGACGGCACCGTCGCCGTCGCCGCCGAACGCGCGCCCGGCGGGGTGGTGCTGTCGGTGACGGACGGCTGCGGCGGCATCCCCGAGGAGGACCTGCCCCGCGTCTTCGACACCGGCTGGCGCGGCACGGACGCCCGGACGCCCCCGGCGGGGGCGGGTCTCGGCCTGGCGATCGTACGGGGGATCGTGGAGGCGCATCAGGGCCACGCCTCGGTGCGCAACATCCCGGGCGGCTGCCGCTTCGAGGTGACCCTCCCGGCGGCCGGGACGTAGGCGGGGACGCGGCGGCGGCACTCGAGGAGGCGCCCGGTGCTCACCGGACCCGCGCGAACTCCCGCATCCCCGCCGCGAAACCGGTCTCCGGCTTCCAGCCGAGTTCCGCGCGCAGGCGGGAGGAGTCCGCCGTGATGTGGCGGACGTCCCCCAGCCGGTACTCGCCGGTGACCAGCGGCTCCGGGCCGCCGTGGGCGGCGGCCAGGGCGCGGGCCAGCTCGCCGACCGTGCGCGGCTCACCGCTGCCGGTGTTGTACGCGGTGAGCGTTCCGGGGCGTGCCCCGGCCTCCAGCGCGGTCACGTTGGCGGCGGCCACGTCACGCACGTGGACGAAGTCCCGGCGCTGCCGCCCGTCCTCGAACACCCTTGGCGGCTCGCCGCGTTCGAGGGCCGAGCGGAAGAAGGAGGCGACCCCGGCGTACGGGGTGTCGCGGGGCATCCGGGGGCCGTAGACGTTGTGGTAGCGCAGCGAGACGGCCGTACCGCCGGTGCAGCGCGCCCAGGCGGCGGACAGGTGCTCCTGGGCGAGCTTGGTGGTGGCGTAGACGTTGCGCGGGTCGGCCGGGGCGTCCTCGGCGACCGGTCCCGGGGCCAGTTCGGCGCCGCAGGAGGGGCAGTCCGGCTCGAAGCGGCCGGCCGCCAGCCGGGCCTCGGCGCGCGGGCCGGGACGTACGACGCCGTGCGCGGGGCACTCGTAGCGGCCCTCCCCGTACACCACCATCGAGCCGGCCAGCACCAGCCGCCGTACGCCCGCCCGGGCCATCGCGGCGAGCAGGACGGCGGTGCCCAGGTCGTTGTGGGAGACGTACTCGGCCGCGTCCGCGACGCCGTCGCCGAGGCCCACCATGGCCGCCTGGTGGCAGACCGCGTCCACCCCGGCGAGCGCGCGGGCGACCGCCGCCGGGTCGCGCACGTCGGCCGCGGGATCGTCCCGGACGTCGTACACGACCGGCTCGTGCCCGCGCGCCCGCAGGGCGTCGACGACATGGGACCCGATGAACCCGGCACCGCCGGTGACCAGTACGCGCATACGCCCACGCTAGGCCCGGGTCCGGCCCCGGCCCCCGTCCGGCGGACGGCGCGTCACGAGTCCGTAAGGACCCCGTCACCGCCTCCCCGGCGGGCCCGCGGGGAAGGCCGCGTCAGTTCAGGGGGCCGGCCGCCCCGGATTCCGGGGCCTTCGCGGACGGCGCCTTCACCAGGTCCACGTCCTGCTCCCGGACGTAGGCGAGCCGGTGCCCGAACTGGATCTCGTAGTAGCGCTCGCGGCCCTTCACCACCGGGTTCGGTGCGCTGCCGTAGGACTTGCCGGCCCAGGTACCGAGCACGCTGGACCGGGTCACGTACCGCTGGCCCGCGCGGAGGTCGTACGGCAGCGGCGACTCGGGCTGCTCGTCCACGCCGTCCGGGTAGGCGTCCTCGTCCGGCAGCGCTCGCCCGAACACCGGGATCTCGCTCAGGCCCTCCTTGGGCGTGACCATCCGGCCGGCCGCGCCGACGGCCGTCGGGTGCTTCTTCGGGTTCTTGAACCAGGCCTTGTTGCCCTGGAACCAGATCGCCGTCCAGTCGCCGCTGCGTTCGGCGACCGCGAACGTCTGGCCGGCCGAGACCCGCGAGCCCAGGTCGTTGACGTCCTCCGTGGAGTCGTCGCCGTCCGGGTGCCGGCCCATGTCCTGGATCAGCGGCGCGCCGTCGGACGGCTCGGTGTGCAGGCGTACGGCGCTGGAGCCGTGCGGCGCGCACGGGTCGCCCTTCCCGGTGCACCCGGTGAACCGCGGCTTGTGGGTGGCGTAGTCGGGCAGCACGGTCACCATGGGGCTGTCCGGTCCCGCCGTCGCCTTCAGCGGGGCGCCGAGCAGGTCGAAGTAGTGCCGCCAGTCCCAGAACGGGCCGGGGTCGTCGTGCATGTCGGGAATGGAGCCGGCGGTCGGGGCGGGCACGTTGTCGTGGCCGAAGATGTGCTGCCGGTCCAGCGGGACGCCGTACTTCCTCGCCAGGTAGCGCACCAGGCGGGCCGAGGTCCGGTACATCGTCTCGGAGAACCAGGCGTCCGGCTGGGTGAGGAAGCCCTCGTGCTCGATGCCGATCGAGCGGGCGTTGACGAACTGGCTGCCCGAGTGCCAGGCCTCGTCCTTGGTCTTGATGTGCTGGGTGACGTGGCCGTCACGGGAGCTGATCGAGTAGTGCCAGGACGCCTCCGTCGGGTCCTGCACGGTCTTGAACATGTTCGGCAGGATCGCCTCGGTGTCGTGGATGACGATGTAGTCGATCTTCTGGTCCCGGGGCCGGTCGGCCAGGTCGTGGTTGCCGTACCCGCCCTCGTCGTCGGTGGTGTCGTAGGACGCGCTCAGCCAGGAACAGGACAGCTCCGGCGGGCACTCGGGGTCCTGCGCCCGCTGCGGGCCCGACCGGCCGGCGGGGTTCCAGCGCACCTCGGGGCGGGCGGCCAGGCTGACCCGCTGGCCCACGTCGGTGGTGCGGTGGGCGCCCTGCCGGATCACCTCGAAGACGTCGTGCGCGTACGTCGCCGCCTCCGCCCTGTCGCTGGAGCCGGAGAACCGGGTCACCGCGTCCCACCAGTCCGCCGGGTTCTTGCTCAGCGGCTTGCCGAGCGCCTTCTGGGTCGCCGCCAGCAGGGCGGCGCCGCCGCGCACGTTGGCGGCGGCGTCCAGCCGCAGCCGGTCCGTCGCCTCCCCGGTCAGGCGGGCGGCCCGGCGCAGGTCCGCCGCCTGCTGCTCCGGACGGCCGCGCGCGGGCCGGGCCGCGGGCCGGGGCGAGGGACCCGCCGCCCCCGTGAGGCCGGCGTCCACCAGGTGCATCGGCCCGTAGCCGCCGCCGGTGCTGGGGACACCCGGATGGGAGTCCCAGCGCGACTGGAGGTAGGACACGCCCATGAGGACGCTCACCGGCACGTGGTAGTCCTGCGCGGCGGTCGCGAAGTCGTCCTGGAGCCGCCGGTCCTCCGTCCCGCCGTCGTCGGACGGCCAGGCCAGCAGTGGCAGCAGGAGCGCCGCCGATGCGGTGGCGCAGATCAGCCCGTTGCGTCCACGCACGGCACCGGGGACACGGGACATGACACGACTCCACATACGCAAGGGCCTCCGACCGCGCTCGTGCTGCCCAGGGGAGCGAATGCTCCACCGCCACCCCGTCAACGCTGCCGTCCGTACGGCGCCACGTCGCGCCAAGGGTCACCGGCGTGGACCAGTGACCCCGCCCAGGCCACCCGGTCGGCGGCGTGAACGCTCAGTCCCCGTCGTCCTCGACGGGGTCCACCCGCCAGTCGGTGTGCCCGGGCATCGGCGGGGTGTGCGGCCCGTACAGCCACGGCGTCAGAAACGGTCTCAGGTCCCGGCCGGCGACCCCGGAGGCGAGCGCGACGAAGTCCGCGGTGCCGGCGGCCCGGCCCCGGTACCGGGACACCCACGTCCGCTCGATCCGCTCGAAGGTCTCCTCGCCGACCTCCTCCCGCAGCGCGTAGAGCACCAGCGCGGAGCCGTCGTAGCGGATGTTCCGGAAGAGGGACGGCTCGGTGGGTTCGGCGGGCGCCCCGTCGTCGTGCCGCCACTGGTCGTGCTGTTCGTACGCGTCCCGCATCGCGTCCTCCAGGGACACCCCGCCGTGCGAATCGGAGTAGAGGCGTTCGTAGAAACGGGCGTGACCCTCGCTCAGCCACAGGTCCGACCACCGCCGCAGGGCGACGCTGTCGCCCGTCCACTGGTGGGCCAGCTCGTGCACCAGGTCCCGTTCGGCGTGCACCCGGTCGCCCAGCAGGCTGTCCCTCGGCACGACGGACAGCGACTGGGTCTCCAGCGCGACCGGCAGGTCGGTGTCGGCGACCAGCACGCCGTAGCGGCGGAACGGGTAGGGGCCGAGCCGCTGTTCCAGCCAGGCCAGGTGTTCCGGGGTGAGGGCGCGGTGCTCCGCGGTGTCCGCGACGAGGTCCTCGGGCACCACGTCCCGTACCGGCAGACCGTGCGGCCCGGTGCCGTCGGTGAACGTGAACCTTCCGATGGCCACCTGGACGAGCTGGGCCGCGATCGGCTCCTCGGAGTCGTACGTCCACCGGACGCGTCCGCCGGGCAGCCGCGCCCGCTCGACCAGCCGGCCGTTGGCCACCGCCGAGAGGCCCGCCGGGGTGGTGATGCGGAAGGTGAACGGCGCCCGCAGGCTGGGGTGGTCGTCGGCCGGGAAGATCATCTTGGCGCCGTCGGGCTGCGGGTACAGCACGGTGCCGTCGGGGGTGGGCACCCAGCCGTACTCGCCGATCGCGTCGCGGCGGTGGCGGCGCTGGGCGGGGTCGGCGGTGTAGGTGACCCGCACGGTGAAGGCGGCGCCGTCCTCGACCGGGCGCGCCGGGGTGACGACGAGTTCGTCCCCGTCGCGTTCCGCCCTCGCGGTACGGCCGTCGACGGTGACCGTGTGCAGCGTGTTGCCCGCGAAGTCCAGGTCGAAGCGGGACAGGGCCTGGGTGGCGGTGGCCGTGATGGTGGCGCCGGCCGCGAACGGCGTGCCCGGCGCCCGCCAGTCGAAGGCGAGGTCGTAACGGCGCACGGTGTAGCCGCCGTTGCCGTCGAGCGGCAGCAGCGGGTCGCCGATGCCCCGGGCGCCCGGGGAGGGGGCCGCGCCGGTGGCGCCCGCGCCGGAGCCGGGGGCCCGGCGGCCCGGGTGGGGCGCGTCGTGGCCGCCGGAGCAGGAGAGGGCGCAGGCCAGGAGGGCGGTGCCGGCGAGCACGAGGGCGGTACGGCGGCCGCGCGGGCGAGCTGTGCGGGCACGGCTGCCGGTCCTCGTGATTTTCATGGCCGCACTATGTCAGCAAAGCGATGAATCACCGCTTATTTTCCTATGACCACTTTCATGTCTGTCTGTCACCTCTTCGCCATGTTTACGGCATAGTGGCGGGCGGCTTGGCACCGGACCCAGGAGGAGAACGCATGCTCGGCACCGACTTCCGCACCGGATCGCCCGTCTGGCTCGACCTCGGAAGCCCGGACACCGACGCGAGCGCCGCCTTCTACGGTGCCGTCTTCGGCTGGCAGTTCGCCTCCGCCGGCCCGGAAGCGGGCGGCTACGGCTTCTTCCTGAAGGACGGCAAGACCGTCGCCGCCCTCGGGCGCCTCACCGAACCGGGCGCCGCCCCGGCCTGGACGACGTACTTCCACAGCGACGACATCCAGGCCACCGCTCGTGACGTGGTCGCGGGCGGCGGGACGGTACGCGTCGAGCCGATGAGCGTGGGCGAGGGTTCGATGGCCCAGTTCACCGACCCCCAGGGCGCCCGGTTCGCGGTGCTGCAGTCCCCGATGGGGCTCCAGCGGACGTCCGAGGACAACGCGCTGGTGTGGGTCGAACTGCACGCCATCGAACCGGAGTCGGTGATCCCGTTCTACGCCGGGGTGTTCGGCTGGCGCTCGGCGGAGATGACGGCACCCGGCATGACGTACCAGGTGCTCAGCATCGCCGAGGGCGACCAGCAGGAGGGCGCCTTCGGCGGTGTGGCCCCGCTGCAGGGCGGCCAGGGGGACCCGCGCTGGGTGCCGTACTTCGCCGTGTCCGACCCGGAGGCCGTCGTCGCCGCCGCGCGGGACAACGGCGCGACGGTGCTCATGCCCGCGGTGGACGTCCCGGACGTCGGCACCATCGCCTGGCTGAGCGCCCCCGACCAGTCTGTGTTCGCCGTCCTGCGGCCGAACCCGCGCCAGGGCTGAGGCGTCCCCCGCCGGGCGGGCCGGCCCTCGGCTGCCCGGGGTGTTCTGTTACGCCGTTCCGGTGCCTCTCCCGCCGCAGTTCGGCGCTCCGTCCCCGGGCCGCGCATTGAATGCACCGTGCCGCGTGAGGGGCATCCGCTCCGTGCCGTCCCTTCGCGCGTCCACGAACATGCCCGCGTACCCGGTGCCCCGCGGGCACCGGAGGAGAAGGGACCCGGATGCGCGTACTGCGCCGTCTCCTGTGGAGCGCGCTCGCCTCGACGCTCCTGCTGTTCGGGGTCACGCCGGCCCCCGCCCAGGCCGCCGGAGCACACCTCCGCCACGACAGCCGCGCCTGCCCGGTCACCCACCGGACGGCGAACCTGACCAAGGCGCCGCCCGAGGGGCTGGAGAACTACTACCGCGACGACTGGCGGCTGGGTCCCAGCCACCTCCCCACCACCGGTCCCGTCGCGCAGATGCTCAAGGGCTGGAAACCGCAGGACAGCACGTCCTCCTACTGGTTCCTGGGCTGCTACTGGCAGACCAGCCAGCAGAACGTGTCCGGCTGGTGGTACCCGGACAACAACGGGTTCGTGCTGCGGGACGGCCGCCCGGTGCAGCGGACGGAGACGCTCCGCAAGGGGCAGCTCGTCGACCTCTTCGGCAGCGGCCGCGGCAACTTCCTGGCACCCGCCGGCACGCCGTACGCCAAGCGGGCCATCCCGCCGACCAACCTGGACGAGTACGACACGGCCGCCCCGCCGTTCAACTACCACCTCTACCGCGTCCTTGAGGACTTCACGGTCCAGGCCGGCCCCATCAGGCCCTGGTTCGGCCAGCCGGGACTCGGACGGCAGTACGTGACGGGGAAGACCGTCCCGGAACTGATCACCGGCAAGAAGCTGGTGGAGATCACACCGGCGGCGTAGGGACCGCGGGGCGGGCCCGGCTCAGCCGCCGGGAGCGCGGAAGGCGACCTGCCGGCGGGCGGCCTCGTCGATCTCCTCCGGGGTGAGCAGCGCAGTGGCCCGGGTGAGCAGGGCGCCGCTGGCCTTCACGTGGAGGGAGACGGCTGCCATGGCCGCCGGGTCGGGGAAGTCGACGACGAGCACGACGTCGTCCGCACCGAAGGCGAAGTACATGGCCTCGACGCTTCCGCCGAGACCGGTGACGACCTGCTCGACGGCGGCGCGGCGACCGCTCCCGCCCTCGTCGAGCAGACCCTTCGTGCCCTCGGTCGTGTAGCTGGCCTGAATGAGGAACTTCGGCATGACGCTCCCTGCACGTCGGTGACCGGTTACGCACAAGGGGCTTCCCGCTCCGGCCCCGCCCGCCTCCCGTGGCGCGGCCGGATCACCCGTTGGGCGGTCCGCGATGCCGCCGCCGGCGGGCACGGTGACCGCGCGTCACCCGGCGTCCGTCACGGGGAGAGTGTCCAGCGGGGTGCCGTCCTGGCCCAGGCCGCGTCCCACGCGGCGAGGTTGTGCCGCCGCACGGCGAGGGCCGCGGTGCCGTACGCGGCCGCGCCGGTGCCGACGGTGGCCAGGACCGCGCAGATCGCCCAGCCCATGACGCGGGAGCGGATCTCCTCGGCGGTCAGCGGCGCCCCGGTGATCTCCCCGTTTTGGTCGGCCCAGACGCGTACGGTGCTGCCCGCGCGCAGCCCGGGCTCGACCTCGGTCCGCACCGTCCGGGAACGGCCGTCGGGGCCGTCGACGCTCACCCGCGCCGGGTACCGCGTCCGCCCGGCCTCCGCCGAGCCCGGCTCGGGGTGGCGCGGCACGTCCCGGAGCAGGACCGCGGTGGTGGGCCGCCGGGTCTCGGCCTGGTGCTGGGCGGTACGGGCGTAGTGCCGGCGGGCGGCGTCGCCGGCCAGCAGGGCGACGACGGGGGCGGCCGCGAGCACGGCCGCCAGCAGGCCGATGCCGAGCCACGCCTGGAGCAGATCGGAGCGGCGGCGCAGGGGATTGCCGCGCAGCCGCCACGGCGTGACCCGGGGAAGGTCGCCGGGAGGCGGCTGAGCGGGCGGGGGTACGCGGCCGGCCAAGACGACCTCCTTCCGGTGGCGGGGACGGCGCACGGGAGGGCGGGCTAGCAGGGGTGCGGGCCGGGTGGCAGGAGGGCGCCGGCACCGGTCGTGGCGGGGTGGCGGTGGGCCGCTTCGAGGAGTTTCGCGGCACCGCGTACCGCGGCGGTGTGCGGCGCCGGGACGACGCGGAGCGGCACGTCCAGCCGGCCGGTGAGCCGATGGGTGATCTCGGGCCGCAGCGCGCCGCCGCCCGCCAGCAGGGGGCCGCGGCGCAGCGCGTCGAGGGCGGCGGAGGAGCGGTCCTGCCGCACCATCGCGGCCACCATGGCGGTCACCGCGTCGCAGAGGTCCGCGGGCGGCACGGTGTCGAGGTCGCCGGTGCCCAGAGCGGTACGGCGGGCGTCCACGACGGCGCCGTCGGACAACAGCACCACCTCGGTGAGATGGGCGCCGACGTCCACCACGAGCACGGGGCGGGCCTGGTCCGCGCCCGCGGCCAGCGCGACGGCCCGGGCGCCGGGGACGGTCAGCACACCGCGCGGGCGCAGCACGTTCACGGCGGTGCGGGCCGCGTCCCGGTAGGCGACGCCGTCCAGGACCGGGGCGGTGACGATGACCAGCGGCCGGGTGAGGCGCGGCAGCCGGTTCGAGAGCAGGCGCTCCAGCATCCTCGCGCAGGCCGGGGTGTCGACGATGGTGCCCCGCTGGACGGGGTGGACCGCGCCGGTGCCGGGAAAGGTGACCGTGGGCACGTCGAGGACCAGTCCCCGGCCGGCGATCCAGGCGCGGGTGCGGGCACTGCCCAGGTCGAGGGCGATGCCGCAGCATTTCGGGCACCGGGGCCAGGGCCGGTGCCCGGTGACGCCGGGGCGCCGGACAGCGGTCATCGGCCGGCCTCCCGGACCTGCTGGCAGCGCGCGCAGTAGCGGGCCTGCGGCACTATGAGCAGCCGCTCGCGGTCGATGGGCCGCCGGCACAGGTGGCAGGCGCCGTAGCGGCCCTGGTCCATGCGCTCGAGTGCCGCGACGACGTCGGTGAGGACCATGCGGGCGGAGGCGGCGAGCTTGACGTGCACCTCGACCTGCCCGGCGGCGCCCTGCCGCAGCAGGTCGTCGGTGCGGGACGGGACGGCGGACGCGATCTGCGTCAGCTGCTCCTGGCGGAACAGGCGCTGTTCGTGCAGGTTCTCGCGCAGTGCGGCGACGTCCTCGGGCGACAGGCGCGGATACGGGTGCGGCGCGTGCCTCGCCGGCACGCGCGGGCCGGTGCCGTGTGTCTCCGGGTCGCCGATGATCTGGTGGGTCACCACTTCACCCCTCGGGCAGAGCGGAACGGAAGGCGGGTCGGGGGACGGGGGAGGGCGCGGGGCTCAGGGAGCGACGCGCCGGCAGGTGACGCAGTAGCGGGTGTAGGGCAGGATCTCCAGCCGCTCCACGGGCACGGGCTTGGCGCAGTTCTCGCAGGTCCCGTAGGTCCCCGCCGTGACGCGGGCGAAGGCGTCGTCGATCTCCCTCAGCACCCGCTCGATGGCGGTCCGCTGCGCGGACATCAACTGGTCGTCCGCCGGGTGCCCGTTCTCGTTCACCGCCTCGAGCTGGACCAGCCGGGTGCCGCGCGCGTGCTCCAGGCGCCGACGGGCCTCGTGGGCGGTGAGGCTGCGCAGGTGGCCATCGGCGGCGGGGGTGTCGATCGACATGGTGCTTCCCTCTCTCGGGCCCGGACGGTCCGGGGTCTCGGACGGGCGGTCCTCGGTCACTGCCTCGACCCTCGCCGTTCCCGTCGCCCCTGCCCATCGGGCGCGGACCCCATTTACCGAGCGTCACGAGCCCTGACCCGGCCGGGAATGGGTGGGCGGCGGCGGAGAAAATGGGCCGCGCGCCCCATCGCCCCTGCGCGCCGAAGGCGGGCAGGCTGGGGGCGGCCAGGGCAGCGGCCCGTCCGGGGCACCCGATGCCCGACAGTGGAGGCAGGCCGCATCGCGCGAAGGAGGCGTACGTCCCGGTGTCCCTGTTCTGGCGGATCTTCGGACTCAACGCCGTGGTGCTCGGCACGGCCACGGCACTGCTGCTGTGGGCTCCGGTGACCGTCTCCGTCCCGGTCGTGCTGACCGAGGCCGTGATCCTGCTCGGCGGTCTGGCGGTGATGCTGGTCGCCAACGCCGGGCTGCTGCGCTGGGGCCTGGCCCCGCTCGACCGGCTGACGAAGCTGATGACCACCGTGGACCTGCTCCGTCCCGGCCAGCGGCTGCCCGCGCACGGCGGCACCGAGGTCGCCGAGCTGATCCGCGCCTTCAACGCGATGCTGGAGCGGCTGGAGCAGGAACGCGCCACCAGCAGCGCCCGCGCCCTGTTCGCGCAGGAGGCCGAACGCCGCCGTATCGCGCAGGAACTGCACGACGAGGTGGGGCAGAGCATGACCGCGATCCTGCTCGCCCTGAAACGGGCCGCCGACCAGGCCGGTGAGCCGCTGCGCGGAGAGCTGCACCAGATGCAGGAGATCACCCGGGAGAGCCTGGACGAGGTCCGCCGCCTGGTGCGCCGACTGCGGCCGGGCGTGCTGGACGACCTGGGCCTGGTCAGCGCGCTGACCTCGCTCACCGAGGACTTCGCCGCGCACACCGGGCTGCAGGTGCAGCGCCGCTTCGACGCCGACCTGCCCGCCCTGGAGCCGGAGACCGAGCTGGTCCTCTACCGGGTGGCCCAGGAGAGCCTGACCAACGCCGCCCGGCACGCCGAGGCCGACCGCGTCGTCGTGGCCCTGCAGCAGGCCGAGGGCAGGGTGGAACTGGCCGTCACCGACGACGGCTGCGGCATCGAAGCCGCCCGCGAGGGCGCCGGCATCCGCGGCATGCGCGAGCGGGCCCTGCTCATCGGGGCCCGCATCGACATCACCCCCGCGCCCGGTGCGGGCACCCAGGTGCGGCTCACCGCACCCGTTCCCAGGGAGCAGCCGTGACCATGCCCGCAGCCACCCCGATCCGCATCCTGCTCGCCGACGACCACGCGCTGGTCCGGCGCGGAGTGCGGCTCATCCTCGACCAGGAGCCCGACCTGGAGGTGGTCGCCGAGGCGGGCGACGGCGCGGAGGCGATCGCGATGGCCCGCACGCACGACGTCGACCTCGCCGTGCTGGACATCGCCATGCCCCGGCTGACGGGCCTTCAGGCCACCCGGGAGCTGATCGCGCTGAGACCGGGGCTGCGCGTCCTGATGCTCACGATGCACGACAACGAGCAGTACTTCTTCCAGGCCCTGAAGGCCGGTGCCTCGGGGTACGTGCTGAAGTCCGTCGCCGACCGGGACCTGGTCGCCGCCTGCCGGGCCGCGGTGCGCGACGAGCCCTTCCTCTACCCAGGGGCGGTCACCGCCCTCATCCGCAACTACCTGGACCGGGTGCGGCACGGCGAGGAGACGCCGGACCAGATCCTCACCCCGCGCGAGGAGGAGGTCCTCAAGCTGGTCGCGGAGGGGCACTCCTCCAAGGAGATCGCCGAGATCCTCTTCATCAGCGTCAAGACCGTGCAGCGGCACCGCGCCAACCTGCTGCAGAAGCTCGGTCTGCACGACCGCCTGGAGCTCACCCGCTACGCCATCCGCGCCGGCCTCGTCGAACCCTGACCCCGGCCCACCGACCGCCCGGTGCCCCGGCCGCCAACTCCCCGGCCGGGCCCGGGCCCCATGTCACCGCCACCGCCACCGCCACGAAAGGGGGCAGGCACATGCGCCCAGCACCGCGCACCCCCCTTCGCGTGCCCGCCCTCACGGCTCTGCTGGCCCTCCTGCTGGGCGCCCTCACCCTGCTCGACGGCCCCGTGGACACCGCCCGTCCCGCGCCGCCGACGGTCCTCCTCGCTCTCACGGCGCACTCCGCCCCCTCGGCCGGTGACGGCCCCGCCGGGGCCTCCGGGTCGGCCTCCGACCCGTCGGCCGTCGATGGCGGCGCCAGGTCCTCGACGGCGCACTCCGGCCACTCGGCCGGTGACAGCCGCGCCGTCCCGCACGCCGCCGTCCCGCACGCCGATGAGCCGCACGCCGATGAGCCGTGCGCCGGTGTGCGTGCCGCCCGGGCGGCCGTCCGGCAGGAGGCCCACAGGGACCGCTCGGCCCCCCACGGACCGCTCGCCGTGGCCGTGCCCGGTGCGGAAGTGGTCCCACCCGGCGGTGAACCGGACGGCGGGCCGCGGCCGGCCGCGCCCTCCCGGCCCGACCGGACGGCGGCGGATCGCGGGCGAGCACCACCGCCCGCGGCGGCCCGCGCCTGAAACCGGCGCCGCCGCCCGTCGCCCACTCACCCGTTCAGCCATTCCCCCATTCATCCGTGCCGATCCGCCGCGGCCGCACGGCCGCAGCCGTGGCATGCCCGCCGGAGGCCCGTGTTGATCCGCTCCGCCCGGGTGAGGGCGCTGCTCGCCCTCACCGTGATCGCCGTGTCGCTGTACATCGCCCTCACCGTGCCGATCCGTCTCGGACTCGATCTGCGCGGCGGCACCCAGATCGTGCTCCAGACGCGTTCCAGCCCGACCGCCACCGCCGACCGCGAGGCCACCGACCGCACCCTGGAGGTGCTGCGCGGCCGCGTCGACGCGCTCGGCGTCGCCGAACCCAGCCTCGTCCGCTCCGGTGACGACCGGATCATCGTCGAACTCCCCGGTGTCCGGGACCCGAAGCAGGCGGCCGAGGTACTGGGCCGCACCGCGCAGCTCACCATCCACCCCGTGGCCGGAGCCGCCACCGCCGGCGGGGAGCGGACCGGGGAGCGGGTCCTGCCCGACGGTTCGGGCGGGCAACTGCGCCTGCGGGAAGCCGCCCTGACCGGACAGCAGGTCAAGGACGCCGCCGCCCGCTTCGACCAGGAGTCCGGCGCCGGATGGCACATCACCGTCGACTTCGGCGGCACCGGCCGCGCCGAGTGGGCCCGGCTGACCGGGGAGGCCGCCTGCGAGCCGGTGGGCGACCCCGCGCGCCGTGTCGCCATCGTCCTCGACGACAAGATCATCTCGTCGCCGGAGGTCTCCCCCTCGGTCGCCTGCGGCACCGGCATCACCGCCGGCTCCACGCAGATCACCGGCTCCTTCGGCGACGCCGAGGCCCGCGAACTGGCCCTGCTCATCAAGGGCGGTGCCCTGCCGGTGGCCGTGGAGACGGTGGAGCAGCGCACGGTCGGCCCCACCCTGGGCGCCGAGGCCATCGCCGCCAGCACCTGGGCGGCCGTCATCGGCACCGCCCTGACCTCGCTGTTCGTCATCGCCGTCTACCGGCTCATGGGCATGCTCGCGGCCCTCGCCCTGCTCTGCTACGGCCTGATCTCCTACGCCGCCCTGGCCGCCCTAGGCGCCACCCTGACCCTGCCGGGCCTGGCCGGGTTCGTCCTGGCGATCGGCATGGCCGTGGACGCCAACGTGCTCGTCTTCGAACGCGCCCGCGAGGAGCACGCCGCCCGGGAACGCCCCACCCCGCGCTCGGCGCTGACCGCCGGCTTCCGCAACGCCTTCAGCGCGATCGCCGACTCCAACATCACCACCCTGATCGCGGCGGCCCTGCTGTTCTTCCTCGCCTCGGGACCCGTACGCGGCTTCGGCGTCACCCTCGGCATCGGTGTCCTCGCCTCCATGGTCAGCGCCCTGCTCATCACCCGGGTGCTCGCCGACCACGCCGCGTCCCGCCCCTGGCTGCGCGCCCGTCCGCACCTCAGCGGCATCGCCACCACCGGCCCGGTCCGAGACCGTCTGCTGCGCCGCGATCCGCAGCTCATGCGCCGGCCCCGCCGCTGGCTGGCCGCCTCCGCCGTGCTCCTGGCGCTCGCCGGAGCCGGTATCGCGCTGCGCGGCCTGGACCTCGGCGTCGAGTTCACCGGCGGACGGCTGGCCGAATACACCACCGGTGCCCCGGTCGACCCGGACAAGGCCCGCGCCGCGCTCGCCGACGCCGGATTCCCCCGGGCGGTCGTCCAGTCCTCCGGCGACGACCGGCTGACGGTCCGCACCGGAGCGCTGACCGACGCGCAGTCGTCCGAGGTCACCCGGACGATCGGCGCCGTCGGGGGCGGGGCGGACCGGATCCGCGACGAACTGATCGGCCCCAGCCTCGGCGAGGAACTGCGCCGCAACGCCCTGATCGCGCTCGCCCTGGCCCTCGGCGCCCAGCTCCTCTATCTGGCGGCCCGCTTCCGCTGGGTGCTCGGCACCGCCGCGGTCACCGCGCTGGCCCATGACGTACTCGTCCTGCTGGGCGTCTTCGCCTGGCTGGGCAAGCCGGTGGACGGCGTGTTCCTCGCCGCCCTGCTCACCGTCATCGGCTACTCGGTGAACGACTCCGTCGTCGTCTTCGACCGCATCCGGGAACTGCGCCGGCGTCCGCGCGCCGCACCGCTGCCCCAGGTCACGAACCATGCCATCCTGCAGACGCTGCCCCGCACCGTGAACACCGGCATGGGAGCCGCGCTCATCCTCACCGCCCTGGCCGTGCTCGGCGGCGACTCCCTCACGGACTTCGCTCTCGCCCTGCTCATCGGTCTCGTCGTCGGCACCTGGTCCTCGGTCTTCGTCGCCGCCCCCGTGGCGATCGAACTCCAGGACCGGACCGGCGGGCGCGGGCGGCGCGCGGGCTGAGGAGGGCCCGCGCCGGACGGCGGGCGCCGCACCGCAGCGGCGCTCCCGCCCGGCGCGGGCTAGGATCCGGGTCCATGGCGCTGACCGTGCACGACGTGGACCGGTTCGAGGCGTCCAGGCCCCGCCTGGAGGCGATCGCCTACCGCCTGCTCGGCTCGGCGGGCGAGGCGGAGGACGCCGTGCAGGAGACGTTCCTGCGCTGGCAGGCCGCCGACGTCGGCAGCATCGTGGTGCCCGAGGCCTGGCTGACGAAGGTGCTCACCAACCTGTGCCTCACCCAGCTCACCTCCGCCCGCGCGCGGCGCGAGACATACGTGGGCCAGTGGCTGCCCGAGCCGCTGCTCTCCGGGGACCCGATGCTCGGACCCGCCGACACCGCCGAGCAGCGCGAGTCGCTCTCGTACGCGGTCCTCACCCTGCTGGAACGGCTGTCCCCCAACGAGCGCGCGGTGTACGTGCTGCGGGAGGCGTTCGACTACCCGCACCGGGAGATCGCCGAGATCCTCGACCTCACCGAGGCCGCCAGCCAGCAGATCCTGCACCGCGCCAGGAAGCACCTCGCCGAGGGCAGGGCCCGGGCCGAGATCGACGGGGCGGCCGCCCGGCGGATCGTGGAGGAGTTCCTCGCGGCCGCCACCAGCGGCCGGACCGAGCCTCTCGTGCGGCTGCTCACCCAGGACGCCGTCGCGATCGGCGACGGCGGCGGCAAGGTCCCGGCCCGTGCCAAGGCGTTCGAGGGCGCGCTCGCGGTCGCGAAGTTCATGCGCGGCCTGTTCAAGCCCGGCACGGCCCAGCGGAACCTGGTCGGCGGCCCGCTCGAGGTCCACGTCGCGACGGCCAACGGCGGTCCGGCCATCGTGGCCCTGGTCGAGGGCCGGGTCATCGGCGTCCTGTGCCTGGAGATCACCGCCGACGGCATCGCCGCGTTCCGCAGCCAGGTCAACCCCGACAAGCTCGAACGCGCGACCAGGCGCTGGGCGGCCACCGATCACGGAGAACCCCAGCTCAGGGCCTTCTGACGCATATGTGACCCGCTTCACATCAGTCACCTGTCAGGAAACGGCGGGCCGCCCGGTTCAAGGGGCGAATCCGCTGAAGACAGGAGCAGGGACATGCAGCACCGCATCGTCGTCCTCGGAGCCGGATACGCCGGGGCCATCGCCGCCGGACGCCTCGCCAGGCGGCTGCGCCCCGAAGACGTCGCCATCACCCTCGTCAACGCCGAGCCCGACTTCGTCGAACGCGTCCGGATGCACCAGCTCGCGGCCGGCCAGGAGCTGCGGCCCCGGCCCCTCGCCGAGATGTTCGCGGGCACCGGCGTGGAACCGCGCCTCGCGAAGGTCACCGGCGTCGACGCCGACCGCGGCACGGTGGCCGTCGAGACCGCGGACGGCGCCGGGGAACTCGCCTACGACACCCTCGTGTACGCCCTCGGCAGCGGCTGGAACGACCAGGGCGTCCCCGGCACCGCCGAGCACGCCCACGACATCGCCGGCCGGGCGGGCGCGCTCCGGCTGCGCGAGCGGCTCGCCCGGCTGGAGGCCGGCCGGGCCGTGGTGGTGGTCGGGGGCGGGCTCACCGGAGTGGAGGCCGCGACCGAGATCGCCGAGGCACGCCCGGACCTCGACGTCTCCCTCGCCGCCAACGGCGGTCTCGGCGACGGGCTCTCGCCCAAGGGCCGCGGTCACCTGCGGAAGGTCTTCGGCCGGCTCGGCATCACCGTGCACGAGCACGCCACCGTCACCGCCGTCGAGGCCGACCGGGTCGTGACCGCCGACGGCGGGTCCGTCCCGGCCGCGGTCACCGTGTGGACCACCGGCTTCGCCGTCCACCCGATCGCCCGGGCCACCGCCCTGGAGGTCACCGACACCGGCCGGATCGTGGTCGACGGCACCATGCGCTCGGTGTCCCACCCGGACGTGTACGCCATCGGCGACGCGGCCATGGCGACGGGCGTCGCCGGCCGGCCGCTGCGGATGTCCTGCGCCTCGGGCGTGCCCATGGCGTGGCAGGCCGCCGACGCCATCGCGGCCCGCCTGACCGGCGGCAAGCTGCCGAACGTGCCGCTGCGCTACTTCAACCAGTGCGTCTCGCTGGGCCGCGGGGAGGGTCTGATCCAGTACGTCACCGGCGACGACCGGGCCGTCCGGGCGGCCCTGACCGGACGGCTGGCGGCCTTCTACAAGGAGCTGGTCTGCACGGGCGCGGCCTGGGGCGTCGCCAACCCGACGCTCGGCGTCCCGAGCCGGCGCCGCCGCGTCGTGCGGCAGCCGGACCGGCCGGGCCGTCCGGACCAGGTGGCCGAGGCGGTCGTCTGACCGCGGCGCGGGACGGGCGTCCTCGCGGTGAGGGCGCCCGGGCCCGCCGCCGGACGCCGTGCGTCACAGCTCCGTCGCGGGCCAGTCCAGCAGGCGGGCGCCGATCGTGGCGGTCTGCAGCATGTAGCGGTGGGCCGGGTCAGAACGTGCCCGGGAGGCCCGATGATGACGTCGTTCCTGATCCCGCCGGCCACCGCCGCGCTGATCGTGGCGCTCTGCACGGCCGTACTGATCCGCCGGGACCGCCGCCGGATGACGCCGTCCGCCGAGGCCCGGAACGCCCGCTCCACCCCCCGCTCGTCCGGCAGTTGACGGGTCGACCGGCGCCGGCACGACGCCCGCGACGGCGCCCTGCTCCTGGCCCACGGCACCGCCGGCACCCTTCCCGCCCGGCGTGCCACGCGGCCGGTGTAGCTTCACGCCATGTCCCTGGCCTTCGGTTCTCTCGGCGTCCTGGCGGCCCTGCTGGCCGTGATCAACGCAGCCCAGACCTTCTTCGGCCGCCGGTTCGTCAGATCCTTGTCGAGCGCGCGCCCGGCCCGCCGGCTGCGCGCCGAGTCGGCGGTGGCCGCCGTCGTCCTGTCCGGCGCCTCCCTGGCGGCCTTCGGCGTCCTGGCGGGCGGCCAGTGGCCCGCGCTGGGCGGCGCCGTGATGCTGGCCGGCTGGATCGCCCTCGTCCTGGTGCGCCGGCGGTTCACCGCCCGGGCGTAGGCGCCCCCCGGCCCGGGCGGTGAACCGGACGGCACCGCGGCCCATCCGTCCTCCGGCCCGTTCCGGATCACCCGCGCGGTCCTTTCACCGAGGCGTTCGCGTAAGAGTCCTGCGGAACGCGGACGGGACCCGGACCGCGCGGTCCGGGTCCCGTCGGGCGCACCGTCAGGAGGACGGCATCAGCACCGTGTCGACGATGTACACGTTGGCGTTGGCGGTCTTGACGTTGCCGCAGACGACCTTCGAGGAGTCGTTGACGGTGTAGGACTCACCGGAGCCGGACGTGGCGAGCTTCGACTTCTCCAGGGTGGGGAAGGAGCCGTTCTCCAGGTCCTTGGGCGCGAGCTTCCGGCCGACGACGTGGTAGGTCAGGATCTTCGTCAGCTGGGCCTTGTCGGCCAGGACCTTGTCCAGGGTGGCCTTGGGGATCTTCTTGAAGGCGTCGTTGGTCGGCGCGAACACGGTGATGTCCTGCGCGTTGTTGAGCGTGTCGACCAGGCCGGCCTTCTTCACGGCGGAGACCAGGGTGGACAGGGCCGGGTTGTTGGAGGCGGCGGTGGCCACCGGGTCCTTCGCCATGCCGTCGAAGGAACCGGCTCCGCTCTTCGGCACCGAGGAGCAGGCGGGCCCGAAGGGCTCGTCCATGGCCGAGGCGGAGCCGCCCATGCCGTCGTCCGAGGCGCCGGCCGACGCCGACGCCTTCGCGTCGGAGTCGGACTTGGCGGAGTCGCTGCCGCCGTCGGAACAGGCGCTGAGCGCGAGCGGCAGGACGGCCGCGGCGGCCAGGGTCACGGCGGTACGGCGGATACGGCTGTTCATCAGATCTCTCCTGGTGGTAGCGGCAGCCTGAGCTGCCTGTCCTGAGGGAAAAGGGTTGGTTCGGAAGGTCACTCGACGGTGACCACGACGGAGTGCCATCCACTGGCGCCGTCGGGGACGGTCCGGGTGCGTCTTTCGGTCTGCACCCGGCCGGAGCGGTCGGTGGCGCGCACGGTGAGCGTGTGGCCGCCCTTGGTGGCCCGCCAGGGAAAGGACCACTGGCGCCACGTGTCACGGCTGTCCTCGGCGGCCAGCCGGGCCTCCTGCCAGGGCCCGTCGTCGACCCGGACCTCGACCTTGTCGATGCCGCGGTGCTGCGCCCAGGCGACCCCGGCGACCATGACCGGACCGGCCGCCGGCCGGGCGAAGGGCTTGGGGGTGTCGATCCGGGACTGCGTCCTGACGGGCGCCCTGCGGGCCCAGCCGTGCCTGACCCAGTAGGGGTCGTAGGCGTCGAAGGTGGTCAGCTCGATGTCCGTGATCCACTTGCAGGCGGAGACGAACCCGTAGAGCCCCGGCACCACCATCCGTACGGGGAAGCCATGGTCGAACGGCAGCGGCTCCCCGTTCATGCCGACGGCGAGCAGCGCGTCCCGGCCGTCCATGACGTCCTCGACCGGGCTGCCGATGGTCATGCCGTCCACCGAGCGGGCCACCAGCTGGTCGGCCGGACCGCCGTGCGAGGGCGGCCGGACCCCGCACTCGGCCAGCAGGTCGGCCAGCCGGGCACCGGTCCAGCGCGCGGTGCCCACGTAGGGGCCACCGACCTCGTTGGACACACAGGTGAGGGTGATGTCGCGCTCGACCAGGTCGCGGCGGAGGAGATCACCGAAGGAGAGCACGACCGGCCGGGACACGCCCTTGCCGTGGACGCGCAGCCGCCAGGTCGTGGCGTCCACCTTCGGGGCCACCAGCGCGGTGTCGACCCGGTAGAAGGCACCGCTGGGGGTGATGAAGGGGCTCACGCCGGGGATCCGCAGACCGGCCCCCCGGGGAACGGCGTCCGCGGGCGAGCCGGGTGCCGGCAGCACCAGCCGGTCGCGGGAGGCGACCGCGTCCCTGCCGCTCGCACCGTTCAGCGACCGGCCCAGCGCGCCGGCCCCGGCGGAGGCGACGGCGGCGGCCGTGGCGGCGATCACGAACCCACGCCGGTCCCAGTCGCCGCCGGAACCCGGCCCGGCCCCCTCGCCGTCGGCCAGGTCCTCGGCGGAACACGGCGCGAATCCCCCGCCGTCGGCCGGGTCCTCGGCGGAATCCGGCGCGAACCCCTCGCCGTTGGCCGGGTCCTCGGCGGAATCCGGCGCGAATCCCCCGCCGTTGGCCGGGTCCTCGGCGGAACCCGGCTCCCGCCGCGCGAGCCGACCCGCGAGGACGAGGAGGACAGCCGCTCCCGCGCCCGCGCCCACGAGCGAAGGCAGGGCGTCGGACAGGCCGCGCGAGTCGGGCCGGCCGGTCGCCGCCAGCGCGCCGACGACGCCGAACAGCAGCACCCCCGCAGCGCCGGCCTTCCGGAAGCGCAGCGCGGCGATTCCGAGGGCGAATGCGAAAAGCGCCAGCACCGCCAGAATTCCGAGTTGCAGAACCAGCTTGTCGTCGGTTCCGAAATTCCGGACGGCCCAGTCCTTCACGGTGGCCGGGGTGCGGTCGATCGCCGCCCCTCCCACCGCGACGACGGGCCCCGCCTGCGGACGGACCGCCGCCGACACCAGCTCGGCCAGGGCGAGCGAGGCGAAGCCCGCCACGGCACCGGCGAGCGCGCCCGCCGTCACGCGGAGCGGCCCCGAGGGCCGGTGCGGTTTCTTCTCGTCGTCGGTCACGTGGGGAATCCGGTTCCACAGGGGTTCCGGATTGGTCGTCCACCCGATCGAGTGAATCTTTTTTCCGCACCAATCCGCGTGCCGCGCCGCTACGGATAAAAGAAAAGGCCCTTCCTGCCCGGGCCCGCCCTCGGGCCCGGACCAGCCGTCAGGCGGGGAAGCCCAGCAGGGCGACCGGCGCGGAGGTCGGCTTCGTGGAGCCACCCGCCGGCTCCACCGTGACCCCCATGCCCGACGCGCCGTCCACACCGCCGCGCAGCAGCACGGCCTGGTCGGTGCGGCCGGGATCCATGAGACCGGCCGACCGCATCGTGCCGCCGTCGTCGTACCAGAGCTGGTAGACCTTCCCTCCCGCGGGCCGGGCCATCCCGGAGGCGACGAACACGGCCTTGTCCCGTCCCCGGGAGACGACGACGCTTCCGGTGGCGCCGTCGCCCAGGGCGGCGGTCCGGGTCCGCGCGTCCGGTGCCGCCAGCACGGCGGCGATCTCGGCGGTGCCCTGCCGGGCGCTGCGCGCCTGGCGCAGGGCGTCCTCGGCTCGCTGGTGCTGCCACACCGTCGTACCGCCGAGTGTGGCGGCCGCCGCGAGACAGGCGGCCAGGGCCCACCGGGACAACAGCCGCGCCCGCTTTCCGGGCCGGCCCGGACGGGCCCCGGCCGTGCCGGGCGGCACCTGCCGGACGGAGGAGATGTGACGCAGGACCCGCGCGCGCAGGGCCGTCGAAGGCGTCATGGTGGCGGCGAGCCCCAGACGGGCCGCGGTCGCGGACAGCTCGGCGGTCTCCTGCGCACAGGGCTCGCAGTCGGCCAGGTGACGCTCGAACGCGGCGCGTTCCTCGTCGGACAGGGCATGCACGGCGTAGGCGCCGGTCATCCGGTGCAGGTCGGCGGTGGTGGTCACGCGGTCACCCCCAGGCAGTCACGCAGCCGGATGAGGCCGTCCCGGAGCCGGGTCTTGGCCGTGCCGAGGGGAAGGGTGAGCGCCTCCGCGACCTGGCGGTAGGTCAGCCCGCGGTAGTAGGCGAGCGTGACGGCCTGCCGCTGGATCTCGGTCAGCGTGCGCAGGCACCGTCGCACCTGTTCCCGCTCCAGCCTGGCCTCGACCTGTTCGGTCACCTCGTCGAAATCGGGCGTCCGCGCCAGCAGGGCGGCCTTGTGGTCCCTGACCGCCGCGGCCTCCACCGAGCGCACCCGGTCCACCGCGCGGCGGTGCGCGAGCGTGAGGACCCAGTTGAGGGCCGTGCCGATCTCGGCCCGGTAGCGGGGCGCGGTCCGCCAGACCTCCACCAGCACCTCCTGCGCCACTTCCTCCGACTGAGCCGGATCACGCAGCACGGCCTGCACGACCCCGAGGACGGGACCGGCCACGGCGTCGTAGACGGAGGCGAACGCGTCCTCGTCGCCCAGGGCGACGCGGCCCATCAGCTCCTGCAGATCAGGTTCCGACGAGGGATTCGCGCCGATGTACACGGCTTCTCTCACAAGGGGCCTCCGCGGGTTGCGACATCTCCGGACGTAATCCGGTCCAGGAGCGGTGGCGGATTGGTCCCGGCGTGAAGGAGCGCGCCTACCCCGAAAGAGCGGTCCGACGCCCCGTCGTCGGCTCGCCGTCACCCCGGCTGCGAGGGCCCCCACTCCGAGGAGCCGAGCGGATGGCTGTACGCGGGGCGTCCCACGTTCCCGCTGGTGCGGAAGGGCTTGCCGTTGTCGTCGACGCGTACGGTGCCGTGCCGGGCGCCGCTGGACCAGTCCAGCTCCAGGTACCAGCTCACGTTGTGCGCCCGCGCGTCCGCGAAGACGTAGAAGACCTCGGGGTCGGACTCGCTCACCTTGTAGGGGAAGTCGCGCTGACCGGCCTTCGGGGTGAGCGCGGGCCGCCCGGCATCGAGGTCCGTCCCGAACGCCGCCGTTCCCACACCACCACCGCACCCGACGCCCATCGCGAAGTCGTTCCAGGCGAGCGGCGCGCTCTTCTCCACCACCCGCACATGCAGGTCCTCCAGGACGACGGTGGCGCTGCCGGTCCCCTGCACGGTCAGCGCGAGCATCTGCTGTCCGCCGGCGACCCCGCCCAGCGCGGTGACCCACCCGCGCGCGTCCGGCTCACCCGGCGGCGGAGGCACCTGCTCGGGCTGCCGGTCGACCAGGTAGTGCTGGCTGCACGGGTCCTCCCACTTGTACGGATCGACGGCGACGGCGGGCGCGGTGGCCCCGTCCCCGTAACCGCCGCCCCGTGCCGCCCCGGCCCCGCCGCCACGGGTGGCGGAGGCGGAGGCGGAAGCCGGGGGACCCGCGCCGCGGGAGGCGGACGGCGCGGGCGAACCGCTCTTCGCGCCGCCCGTCCCCGGGGCGCCGGCACTCCCGGAGACGGGCTGAGAGGCCATCGTTCCCGTGGACGGGTCACCGGCCCGGCGGAGCTCGCCCCCGCCCTCGCCGGACAGGAGGTTCGCCACGAGCGCGGCCGACACCACGGCGGCGGCCACACCGGCCCCGGCGAGGACGACGGCACGCCGCCGCGCCACGCGAGCCCCCGCCGAACCCCGCACCTCACCCTCGGCCCGGGCCCCGGCCGTCCCGGCCGGGGCCGGCGCCTCGGGCTCCGCGGTTCCGGAAGCGTGCGGCGCCCCGGGCTCCGCCGCAGCGGACACGGCCGGCGCTTCCGCCTCCGCCGTCCCGGCCGCGGCCGGCGCTTCCGCCCCGCCCCCCGTCCCCTCCGGCCCGGTCGCGGACGGCTCTTCGGCCACCGCGGCCCCGGTCCCGGCCTCCGCTGCCCCGCTCGCCCGCTGCCGGCGCCGGGCGTCCGCCAGAACCCACCGCCGGTGCAGTTCCACCAGTTCCTCGGGCGTCGCCCTGCACAGCCGTGCGAACCGTTCCACGGGCGCGTAGTCCGTCGGTACGGCGTCCCCGTTGACGTACCGGTGAAGCGTGGACGCACTCGTGTGCAGCCGCTTCCCGAGCACCCCGTAACTGAGCCCGGACCGTTCCTTCAACCGGCCCAGCAGCTCCGGGAAATCGTCCCCCGTCACCGTTCCGTCCCCTCCAGGCGTCCCGGGCCCCCGTTCCAGGGGGAGGTCATTTCAGCAGGTCAGAGCTGTTGCGAGCGTTCCAGCGTCCCGGATGTCCCGGCAGTCCTGGCGACCGGGACGGATCACCGCACAAGCTTGGGCCATCCAAGCACGCCGCTCCCGGATCCCGGACGAGCGGCCCACGTCAACACCCGTACCGCACAAGGGGGATCCCATGTCCACTCGCACCCGCCGCACCCGTCTGCTGTTCGCTTCCGCACTCGCCGCCACCGCGCTGACGCTGACGGCGTGCAACGACGGACAGGATGTCCGCGACGAGGGGGCGTCGGCCGGAACCGCGTCCACGCCGGCGCCCACTGCCTCCGCCACGTCCTCGGCCAAGGCGGGCGGGGGGACCTCCGACGGCTCGGCGGACGGCTCGGCCGGCGGTGCGGCCGCTTCGAGCGGCACCACGGGCTCCCAGGCCTCGTCCGGTTCCAAGGGCTCGTCCGGGTCCACGGGCTCGAAGGGTTCGCCGGACTCGAAGGGCTCGGGGGCCATCTCCCGCTGCTCCGTCTCCGCCACCCGGACGACCGCCACGGTGGTCTCCCGCCCCCTGAACCACCTGCTCCTCACCGTCACCAACACCGGCTCGAAGAACTGCGACCTTCTCCACTACCCGGCGGTCCGGTTCGGCGAGGCCCAGTCCGTCCCGGCGGCCTACGAGGACTCCAAGCCGCAGGCGGTGGTCACGCTGGCACCCGGTGAGTCGGGCTACGCGGGCGTCCGTCTCTCGGCCGGGGACGGCAGCGGCTCCCACGGCTACACGACCAAGTCCCTGGAGGTCTACTTCGACACGAGCGCGAAGGTCGCCGCCCACCCGGCGCTGCCCGCGAAGGGCGTGTACGTCGACGACTCGGTCCAGGTCACGTACTGGCAGTCGACGATGGACGACGCCCTGAACTGGTGACACGCGAACGAGCCGGGGCCCGCACCTCAAGGGTGCGGGCCCCGGCCACGTGGTGCGCGAACCACGGGTTCGCGACGATTCGCGTCAGCGTCAGGCGGGAACGATGTTCTCCGCCTGCGGGCCCTTCTGGCCCTGCGTGACGTCGAAGGTCACCTTCTGGCCTTCCTGAAGCTCGCGGAAGCCGGTGGTGGCGATGTTCGAGTAGTGGGCGAACACGTCAGCGCCGCCGCCGTCCTGCTCGATGAAGCCGAAGCCCTTTTCCGCGTTGAACCACTTCACGGTGCCAGATGCCATATTGAATCTCCCTAGAGGGGCAGTGCCGGATCCGCACTTTACGGAACCGAGTGGCCGCGATGATCACCCCTCCGGAAAAATCCGGAAAGCTGTGCAAAGAAAAAATCTCTGGCAACCAAAACTGCAACCGGTAGCCAAGCTAACACAGGTGCCGGGCGCGGCACCTGAGCATTTTCCGGAGCGTCGGGTAATTCTCGGCCGGCCGCCGTCGTCAATTCTGTACCGGCGGGACTAGCTATCCGTGACGCGTCCGTCCAGCTTCCGGCGCATTTCCCGATTCAGGCGGAGAGCGTCGTCGAGCTGGTCCTCGAGGGAGACGATGCGGCAGGCCGCCTCGACGGGAGTGCCCTGGCCGACCAGTTCGCGAGCCCGGGCGGCGACGCGCAACTGGCGGCGGGAGTAACGGCGGTGGCCTCCTCCCGAACGCAGGGGGGTGATGAGCCCGGTCTCACCGACGGCCCGGAGGAAGGCGGGCGTGGTCCCGAGGGCGTCGGCGGCCCGCCCCATGGTGTAGGCGGGATAGTCGTCGTCGTCGAGGTTGCCGGCGACGGGAGCTGTATCGGCGGGCATGGCACCTTCGTCTCGGGGGTGCGGCGGGGAGGCCCGGGGTCCGCGCCGCACCAGCGCCGCGGACCTGGAGCTCCTCTGCCTCATACCGCAACCCTAGCGCCGCAATGCAGGGACATGTGTCCTCGCCGTGGCAGTTTTCCGGGCGCGGGAACGCTCCTACATGATCGCCCTGTACGTCTGCCAGCCCGTCGCGATCTTCGTGCGGGACCCGAAGGAGCCCTTGCCGTCGCCGCTGTTGCGCCAGAGGTTGCCGCTGCTGTCGCGGGAGACGAGGTCCGCCCTGCCGTCGTCGGTGAGGTCACCCACGCCGACCACGGCGTTGTAGGAGGCGCCCCAGTCGCCGAACACCTTGGCGCGGGCCGCGAAGGTGCCGTCGCCCTTGCCGTTGTAGCGGTAGAGGGTGTTGGCCTTGTCCTGCGCGAGCAGGTCGCCGATGCCGTCGCCGTTGAGGTCGCCGGCGCCGATGATCTTCTTGTAGCCCTTCCAGTCGTCGTACAGCTTCACGCGGGACGACAGCTTGCCGGTGCTGGTGCCCTTGTGGAGGTAGACGGCGCCGGTGGAGGCGTTGCGGGTGATCAGGTCCGGGCGTCCGTCGCCGCTGACGTCACCGGGCGAGGTCAGCACGTCGTACTGGGTCCAGCCGCTGCTCGCGAGGGTGGTGTACGACGTCGACGGCGTCACCGCCGCACCGCACGCCGGGCGGTAGGCGCGCAGGGCGCCGCTGCTCAGCCGCACCAGGACGTCATTGCAGCGGTCGCCGCTCAGGTCGCCGAACGGCACGAACCTGGCGCTGGTGGGCCAGTCGGTGCCGGAGACCTTGCTGCCCAGCGTGCCCGTGCCGGTGCCGCGCCGGATGGTGAGGGTGCCCGAGGAGTTGAGCGTGAGCAGGTCGCCGACACCGTCCTTGCCCGCGTAGTCGCGCGGCGCCGCCGCTCCGGCCGTCACCGCCACGCTGCCCGACAGGCTGAGGTCGGAGCCCTGGCCGTCGGCGGGCCGGGCGGTGAGCGTCCAGGTGTAGATGCCGTTGGTGACCAGGCGGCCCGTCGAGTCCTTGCCGTCCCACGTGGCCTTCAGCAGGCCGCGGGCGTCGGAGCCGGACACGGTGCGCACGGTGGCGCCGGACGCCCTGGCGCGGACGGTCACCTTCCAGGAGGCCGCGGGCTTCGAGAGCCACCAGGTGCCGGACCAACTCGCGGCTCCGGCCGCGACGGTGGAGTCGATGGCCGACAGCGCGGACGCGGGAACGCCGGTCGGTAGGAGGTGGACGCGCTGCTCGCGGTCGGCGTAGGCGACGCCGCCGCCGAAGCGGTCCACCGTCCAGTTCAGACCGACCCTGAAGCTGTCCCGGCCGATGTCGGTCCAGTCGGCCAGCTTGCGGCTCGGCAGTTCCGTGTGATCGCCGCTGGACGGCAGCCCGTTGTGCAGGTCGATGAGCGTGAGACCGCTCCTCGACTCGGTGCCGCCGACGCGCTCGACGAGATACCCGTCACCGAGGAGGACCCGGCTCGCCGGGGCGGTGGCGGTGCGCTTGGACGCACGGTCGTAGACGCCCGAGCCCAGCACGTCGCCCCAGGCGTCCCGGCAGACCCAGTACACCCAGCGGCCCACCGCCTGGAGGTCGGACGGGGTGCAGCCGTTGCGGGTGGTGAAGGACTCCATGGCGGCGCCGGACGGGAGCCGGGTGGCTGTGACCTTCCCTCCGGTGGCCGCGCCGCTCCACAGTGTGTCGCCCCAGACGGCCGCGGCGACCCGGTCGCGTTTCTGCAGCACCTTGCCCGCCGAGCCGTCGGCGAACCGGCCGACGTACTGACGGCCGGAGGAGGCGCCGTCGACGATCGCGTACCGTCCGGAGAGATCCTGGAGCTCCGGGCCGGGGTCGCCTGTGTCGAGGGTCGGACCCCAGTCCTCGGCGCCGTTGGCGCGCAGCATGGTCAGATCCGACTCGGTGGGCTCGAGACGGCCGTGGTGGCCGGTGCCGTCGGCGAACATCCGGATGCAGTGGCCGGTGCCGTCGGTGCAGTCGCCGTCCCGTCCGCTGACCAGCCCGTCCACCGTGGTCCTGGCCACGGTCGGAGTGCCGCCCGTGGTGAACCAAGTGCTCCGGTAGGCGCCGCGGATGGTTTCCGGCTCGTAGCGCGTGCTGTTGTCAGCCGTGGTGAGGATGCCGCTGCCGAGGGACAGCCCGAGGACCTGCGCGGGCATCGGCTGTACGGCGGTCACACGGTCGCGGACGACGGAACCGCCGGGTCCCCGGGACACGCGGTACACGCCCCAGTCGAGGTCGCCCCGCTCGACGGGCCGCGCGGCGCCCGCCACGAGGACCGAGCCGTCCGGCGCCTGGACGAGTCCGTGGGCTGCCGGGTCCATGACCTGGGTCAGATCGGTGTCCGTGCCGTCTGTGGTGAGCGCCCACAGCGGCTGGCCCCGGTACTTGTTGTCGCCGGGTGACATCGGCTCGACGCCGAGCAGCTTGTCACCGATGATCCCGTACGCGGCCTGGTGGGTCAGGGAGCCCGTGTCGAAGGTACGGGGCTCGGCGGACAGGTCGTCGCGGTCGTACAGGTCCGCCTTGCCGCGTCCGCTGCGCAGCCGCAGCACCGAGTCGGCGCCCAGCCGGAACCCGGTCACCTCCCAGGTGTCGTCCGGACCGACCCGGTCGGGCAGCCCGCCGAACACGCCGAGGGAGAGGTCGACGATTCCCCAGTGGGTCTGGGTCCGATCGTCGGCGCCGGTTTCGTAGCGCAGGATGACGGACCGGGCGTCGCCGTCCTCGACCACCACGTCGAAGGCACCGTCCGGGAGCCCGGTCACGGGGGTCTGTACGACCTCGCCCCCGTCCTGGACGCGCCACATCTGGTAGGCGCTCGGGTTCGCGTTGCCGCCGCTGGTGCTGCTGAGGACGGTGCCGCCGAACGTGCCCTGGTAGGTGTGGCCCTCGGGCACCGGCACCACGGCGGCGCCGCCCGAGGCGCCCGCGCCCTGGAGCAGGGTGACCTGGGCGTCCTCCTCCGAGTAGAGGGCGACCGTGTCGGAGCCGTCCCCGTAGTAGCCCGGCTGGAAGGACGCGGCCGCACTGAAGGAGCCGCTGTCGATGTCGTACTGCACCGGGACGTCCAGCCCCTGCTCCAGCGCGGTCGTGGTGCCGGTGGCGTACTCGGTCCACAGGAGCCGGTCGTCGCCCTCCTGGGCCCAGAGGAATCCGCTGGTCCCCGCGTTGAGGATCTGCGTGGTCCTGGGCACGGCACGTGCGGCGGCGGGCAGCACGAAGTCGGCAGCCGACTGCGGGGCGGCCGCCGCCGGGTACGGCACGGCGGCGAGCGGGAGGCTCAGGGTCAGTGCCGTCGCCAGGGCGGCCGCGGTATGCGCCGCCGGCCGGCCGGGGCGTACCGAGCGGTGGACAGGAACCGAGTTGCGACTGCGCCGGCCGGATCGGGCCACTGTTCCTCCTGGAAGCAAGAAGAAGGCATGGCGAGACGTACGGCAATGCACTGGCATTTCCCCGGCCCCCCGGCCGCTCCCCCACGCGCGTGGGAGCCTAACAGCATGTCCATGACCAGGCTGGGGGCAAGGGTGAAGTCGGGGCGGCCACAGCGGAATTCCTAGAACGGCAAAAAGGCCCGAGTCTTTCGACTTGGGCCTTCTTCGTGGAGCGGGTGACGAGAATCGAACTCGCGCTCTCAGCTTGGGAAGCTGATGTTCTACCATTAAACTACACCCGCGTAACTTCGGGCGGATCGGCTCCGCGGAGTCGATGCCCGAACGCTCGCTCACTGTACCCCATCGTGGACCCCCGGTGCCCGGACCCGGGGGTCCACGTGCGTCCGGGGCATGGGATACCGCTGCGGGGGAACGGAGTTGGGGCGTACCGTGGCGGGGTGGGAGAGGGGCCGGGCGAGGCCGGAGTGCCGCCTGGAGAGCCGTCTCTTTGATCCCGTAATGTGGCTTTCGTCGTCAGAGCAGCAGGGCGATGAGGCTCTTGGGGAAGGGACTTGAGGGATTTGATGGAACGCACCGTCGTTCGTTGCGCTGACGGGCACGTCTTCAGCGCCACTTCGTTCCCGATGCAGAAGGCCGAGCGGCTGGGCCCCGGCCGGCTCGTGAGGTGTCCGCGGTGTGCCCGGCTCCGCAGTGTGGTGCCGGTCGCCCTGGAGAAGCGGTAGCCGGGACCACCAGCACACGTACACAGGCGCGCGGAGTCGTCACGATTGTCGGGGCTCCGCGCGCCTTGCGTATCCTCGGGGCGTGCTTCTCTCAGACAAGGACATCCGGGCCGAGATCGATGCCGGGCGGGTACGGATCGATCCCTATGACGAAACCATGGTGCAGCCGTCGAGCATCGACGTCCGGCTGGACCGGTACTTCCGGGTGTTCGAGAACCACCGGTACCCGCACATCGACCCCTCGATCGAGCAGGCCGATCTGACCCGGCTGGTCGAGCCCGAGGGCGACGAGCCGTTCATCCTGCACCCCGGGGAGTTCGTGCTCGCGTCGACGTACGAGGTGATCACGCTCCCCGACGACCTCGCCTCGCGTCTTGAGGGGAAGAGCTCCCTGGGCCGGCTCGGGCTCGTCACGCACTCCACCGCCGGGTTCATCGACCCGGGGTTCAGCGGTCACGTGACCCTGGAGCTGTCCAACCTCGCCACCCTGCCGATCAAGCTCTGGCCCGGCATGAAGATCGGCCAGCTCTGCATGTTCCGGCTGACCTCGCCGGCGGAGCACCCGTACGGCAGCGAGCGCTACGGCTCCCGGTACCAGGGGCAGCGCGGGCCGACCGCCTCGCGGTCCTTCCTGAACTTCCACCGGACCCAGGTGTGAGGGCGGCGGCGACATGAGCGAAGCGCGGGAGAATCTGACCTACGAGCGGTTCGGCACCGCGATCCGCGAGCTGGCGCAGACCATCGCGGACGACGGGTACGAGCCCGACGTCGTGCTGAGCATCGCGCGGGGCGGGGTGTTCGTGGCGGGCGGGCTGGCCTATGCCCTCGACTGCAAGAACATCCACCTGGTCAACGTCGAGTTCTACACCGGCGTCGGCACCACGCTGGAGATGCCCGTCATGCTCGCGCCCGTGCCGAACGTGATCGACTTCTCCGACAAGAAGGTGCTGATCACCGACGACGTCGCGGACACCGGAAAGACGCTCAAGCTGGTGCGCGACTTCTGCCTCGACACCGTCGCCGAGGTGCGCTCCGCGGTGATCTATGAGAAGTCCCACTCCCTGGTGAAGTGCGAGTACGTCTGGAAGCGGACCGAGGACTCGATCTGGATTAATTTCCCGTGGTCTGTTGAGCCCCCTGTGATCCGCCACCACACCACCGTCCTGGACGCCTAAGCCCCAGGTCGCAGTGCTGGCCCCTGCCGTCCGGCAGGGGCTTCTGCGTATCCCTACCTTCCAGTGAGTCCGGGCGTGTCGGCACGCCCTTACCCGACAACGCGAATATCCGGGCGGTCGCATAGACGCAGCTCACCGGCCCCTCGTACGGTCATGGCAGACGTCCCAAGAGGGGCCAGCCGAAGGGGAGTTCAGGTGGCACGCGAGGAGCTGCAGCGACTGACCGGCAATGGCAACGGCACTCGGGGGCACGACTACGAAGGGGTGTGAAGGGCGGCGTCCAGCACATTCGACTGGGCGTTGACGAGATCGCCTGGGATGTTCGCCGATGCCCTGGGCGTGTAGGAAACGGCCTTGTAGATCGCCAGTGTGGACCCGTGGCGGATGACGGCCACACTGACGGGGGACTTCAGGCCGTCCTCACCGGGCTCAACAACCCACTTGAGGCGGAAGGCGACCCCTTCATCGCCTTGCGGGGGAGCGTTGGTGGCCTCGACGTCGTCGTACGTCACCTTCATGGCACCCGCGCCCGCCTCGTATCCCTTGCAGGACTTCAAGCTCGTACGAAGCTCTTTTATGACTTGTGAGGCATCCGCTGAGCGGTACGACACCAGGGTGAGGGTCGCAGAGTGCCCCTTCGTGCCTGCGATGCGCTGCACGCTGCCGACGGGGGTGTAGCCGCTGGCTCCATCCACTGCGGCGCTGACCGGCGCGCACAGCGACGGGGCGGTGTTGGCACGGCGTGCGGCATGGATGACGCCATTGCCCACGCCTTTCGTTCCCGCTCCAATCTCTTCCACTTGGACTCCGGGAAGATCATGCGCGTCCACTACGGCATCTTCGAGCTGCTGCTGAGAGAGCACACGTGCCCTGTGCTCCGTGCCTCCGCTGACGGGCCCTGCCGGGGAGCCTCCGTCATGGTTGCCGCCGCAAGCCGTCATGCCGATGGCCATCAAAGCCATGACCGCCAGGTGTCTTCGCCCGATGGCCCTGCTCATGGTCCCTCCCCTTGTCCGTACGGTGACGAGGAACGATACGACAGGTCATCGGGTGTCTTCACCGTCAGGCTGCGTGCCGGGATCGTCTTGCTCAACCCACCACTTTCCCCAGCTCACATCCAGTACGCCATGAACCACGCCTGCTCGGCTCTGCCTGGGTCGATGGCGTACGGGATGGGAGCACCCCGCGCACGCCGATACGGACCCGCAGTCGGGAACGGAGCCCCCTCCATCCCGGTGCCGGCCGATCCCCCGCCGGAGGCTCTGTTCTGACCGTAACTGCGATGGGCGGTGGTCGACTGGCCACCGGCCCTATCCACATGTGGGCGCGCGTCGGCGCAGCGCGGGCTGAGCGGGCCGGAGGCAGGAGCGGCGCCCCGAGTGGAGCCGGGAAGCCCGCCCGGCGGAGCGGAGCGCAGCCGGGGCTTGATCGGGCCCGTGTGGCGCTGACTCCAAGCTGAGTGGCCCATCACCAACCCAGAACGCGAGGCCGAGTATCCGCAGGCCTCGCGTTCTCGTGCGTCTGCCCGGCGCTGACCTGCGCAAATGATGCCTGCGGGACTACCCTCATCCAGTCAATGACGCCTGGTCCGTGCTGCCTCCGGTCCGGAAGGCCGGTACGCCGATCACGCCGTCCAAGGACGCCCGCTAGGACACCGGTGAACGGTCCGGCGCCCGGGGGCTCGTGCCGCCGGGCGCCGGACCGTGTCGTCAGAGCGTCGTCGTCACTGCCCCGCCTGCTGCTGCTGTTGCTGCTGCTGGATGCAGTCGATGGTGACCGTGTTCCCGTCGTCCTTCTTGACCGTCTTCAGGGCCTTGGTGGACTTGCTGGCCTTGGTGGACTTGCTGGACTTGCTGGATTTGGCGGACTTGGTGGCCTTGGTGGCCTTGGTGGTCTTCAGCGCCTTGGCGGCGGCGGGGTCCGCGGCGGCCTGCTGTTGCTGCTGTTGCTGCTGCTGGTTGCAGTAGACGGTGATCGTGCCCGGGTCGTCGTCCTTGGCGGCCTTCAGGGCCCGGGTGGCGGCTTCGCCCATCCGGGCCTGGTCCATCGCGGGGTAGGAGATCTGCAGGAGCGTCACGTTGCGCAACAGCGGAAGGGCGTCCCCGTCACCTTGTGCCTGGGCGCCGCCGGCGCTGAAGAGAACCGCTGCCGTCACAGCGGCGCTGACCGCGGCACATCGCTTGGCGAACTTCACTCGACCAACCTTTCGTCGTCCCTGATGCCGAATTCCTGGCTTCGGTGGACAGAATGGCCACGGCGGGCGGCGAACGATCACCGGGCACGCTGCGGTGCCTTTCTTTTCCCCCGGACAGCCTCACCGGGGAAATGCGCCTGGCGCGCGCGAAAGGCCCCCGGCGGGGGACCGCGCGGGGGCCTTCCGGAAGGGGACGGGCCGGCTAGAACGTGCCCAGCTTCACGATCGACAGCAGCGCGATCAGCTGGATGGCGGACGCGGCCAGCGCCTTCGGCCAGGGCAGGTCGTGCGAGCGGGACACCATCAGGGTGAGCAGGGCGCCCGCGCCGATCCAGGTGGCCCAGCCGAGCAACTGGACGAAGCCGGCGTCACCGCCGAAGAACATGGCGAAGACCAGGCGTGGGGTGTCCGTGAGGGACGTGATCAGCATGGACAGGCCGACCGTGGGCTGCCAGGCGCCGTTGCCGCCGAGCTGGCGGGCCAGGGTGTGGGTCACCACGCCCAGTACGAAGGCGCTCAGCACCATCGCCACGGCGGTGACCAGGACGATCGGGATCGCGTTGGACAGCGTCGCGTTGATCGCGTCCGCGCGGGCCCCGTCGAAGCCGAAGACGGCGAGCAGGCCGTAGAGGAAGGTGACGATCAGGGCCGGGGCCCACATCGTGTAGTCCCGCATCCGCAGGAACGTCTGGTTCGGGGCGAGGACGACGCCCTTCAGCAGTTCCTTCCAGTGCAGGGGCGGGCCGATCGGGCCGGACGGCGCGGCCGCGCCGGCGTGGTAGGTCGAGCCCTGGGTGTAGCCGGCGGCCTCGTCGACCGAGAACGCCTGGGTGTGGCCCGGGTTGTTCGCCGCGTACGGGTCGTATCCTCCGTGTCCGGCGCCCGGGTGGCCGCCGTCGCCGAAGTACTCCGGACCGTCGCCGGCCGGCCCCGGGTACCCGTACGGCTGCCCCTGCTGCGGGTACGGCGGCTGCGGTGCCGCCGGATAGCCGTACGAGGGGCCCGCGGCCCGTCCGTGCGGCGGCCCCTGCCGTCCCTGCGAGGGCCCGCCGGGCCGCCCCTGTCCGTACGACGGTCCCTGCGGCGCCTGCTGTCCTTGGGGGGTGCGGTTGTCTCGGCCCCCACGTCCGCTCCTGAATCCAGCCACGTCATCGAACGTACCTGGTCCCGGGGACCGACGTGCCGGGCCCGGGCGTCCGGGCCCGGCTTTGCGGCCGACCTGTGACATCCCCTAAGGGACCGTCAGGGTCGGTCAGTCGGCGAAGTTTGATCCGAAGAACGGCGTGCCCGTGGTCGAGACGCCCGAGGTGCTCGGGGCGATGGCGCGGGAGCCGGTCGTGGTGATCTTGGTGCCGTTGGAGGGAAGGTAGGTCACCGCGCCGTTGTCGGCGTTCTCCCTGGAGCCCACGATCAGGTCGGCCCTGCCGTCGCCGGTGACGTCGTCGAGCTTGACGTCCTGCCCGAAGTAGTCGTCGTCCTCGTCGCTGCCGGGCACGCCCGCCGTGGACTGGGCGAAGGACTGGGCGCCGGAGTCGGTGTTCAGGCCGTCCGGGGTGCCGTAGAGGACGGTGACCGTACCCGTGTTGGCGGCGCTGCCGATGTTCTCGCCGGCCACGCCGATCGCGAGGTCGAGGAAGCCGTCGCCGTTGACGTCGCCGAGGTCGAGCTCGTAGCCGAAGAAGTCGTTGCCCTCGGCGGTGCCGGGGACGTTGCCCGTGTCCTGGGTGATGCCGGTGGCGTTGGAGGGGCCGCCGTCGGAGCCGTAGGTCACCCAGACCTTGCCGCCCTTGCCGGAGTCCGGGACGGCCGTGCCGGTCTCCGTGGTGGTGTTCCAGTAGGCGCCGCTGACGATGTCCCCGTAGTGGTCGCCGTTGATGTCGCCGATCGCGGTGATCACGCCCGGCTTCAGGGGCATGGCCTCGGACATGTGGAGTCCGCTCGCCCCGCCCGGAATGTAGTAGTTGCGGTTCCAGCCGTCGGCGGTGTCGGTCTCGAAACCGTCGACCACCAGGTCGGTCTGGCCGCTGTTGTTGATGTCGCCGGCGGTCAGGTTGAGCGGGCCGTTCGCGTCGGTGCCCATGATCGGGGGCTTGACCGTGTACTTGCCGCCGGGGGTGCCGGAGGAGTTGAAGCCGCCTTTGAGGACGTAGATGGTGGCGGTGGAGCTGCCGACGGCCAGGTCGGCCCGGCCGTCACCGTCGAAGTCGCCGGCGGCGAGGTTCTTGCCCCAGTAGTCGTGTGCGGAGGGCGCCGGGTCGGCGACCGAGACGCCCTTGCCGGTGATGCCGGCGGCGGAGCCCCACAGGATGGCGACGCCGCCTCCGTCGGTGTCACCGCCGACGTCCTCACCGGGGGTGCCGACGGCGAGGTCGTCGTAGCCGTCGTTGTTGAAGTCGGCGTACGCGGTCTCGGAGCCGAAGTGGTCGCCGGTCTCGGCGGAGCCGGGGTTGCCGGCGGTGTTCTGGCTGATCGTGGAGCGCTTGGCGGACGATACGCCGCTTTGGGAGCCGTAGAGCACGACGAGCTGGCCGGCGCCCTTCTTGCCGCTGACGTACGCGCCGTCCGCGGAGAAGGCCGTGTCGCCGATCCCGTCGTTGTCGAAGTCGGCCTGCGGGACGACGGTGGAGTCCGCGGCCGTGGCGGTCACGGCCGCGAACGTGAGCAGCCCGCCCGTCAGCGCGGCGGCGGTGGCCGTCGCGAGGGCGAGTCGCAGAGGCTTGTGCATGCGGGTCTCTCCTGCTGCATGCGGGGGATGCCTGGCGGGCATCCGCAGTCGATGGGGTGCGGACCGTCCGGGTTCGCCGCGAGTTGTCCCGCGGTTCACGGAGCGTTCGGCGCAGAGGAGACCTGCCTCGGGGCACAAGGGTTGTGCGTGAGCCCTGTCACTTTCCGGGGCCGCCGGGAACCGGACCGGCCCGGATCACATCGCCAGGAACTCCGAGCTGGAGAAGGTCACCGCGGGTTCGCCGCCGAGCAGGTCCTTCGCCGACCCCCGGTACACGGCGACGGTGTCCTTCGTGCCGCCCCGGTGCGTCCGCACGACCAGGTCGGCCCGTCCGTCCCCGTCGAAGTCGCCGGCCGTGAGGACCCGGGTGGTGCCGGGCCCGGGCGGCGCGAGGGTGACCGCGTCCTTCCCGGACAGCCCGGCCGTCCCCGCGCGCAGGACACGCAGCCGGGAGCCGCTGGAGACGAGTTCGTCGCGGCCGTCGCCGTCGAAGTCTGCGGTGTCCAGCATCGAGCCGGGCACGGCGAGGGCCGCCCGGGCCGCGGGAGCCGGGAGGTCGTAGCGCAGGGACGTTTCCGCCGTGCCGCCGACCGCCGCGTCCAGCGCCTTGCCGCGGCCGAAGCGGCCGAGGGCCACGTCGACGCCGGCGGGCAGGCGGGTGCCGGTGCGGGCGGGGCCGGCCGGGCCGCCGAGGACGACCGCGGCGGTGCCGGTGCCCTCGGTGGCGCGGACCACGAGGTCGTCGTAGCCGTCGCCGTCGACGTCGGCCGCGGGTCCGACGGGCACCTCGCCGGGGGAGGGGAGCGGCGCGCCGGCCGCGTGCGGGGCGCCGGTCCGGCTGAACGGGCCGCGCAGGTACGACAGCCTGCCGCCGGACGCGTGCAACACCAGGTCCTTCCTGCCGTCCCCGTCGAAGTCGCCGCAGACCGGCTGGTCCGGCCAGTCGTTGCCGAAGCGGGCGCGGGCCGGGACGGTGAGCTTGACGGCGCGGCCGGTCAGCCCGGCGGGAGAGCCGAACAGCACCTGTAGCGGCACCGGGGGCCGGCCCTGGCCGTCGTAGGGCGGGTCGGTGGAGACGATCAGGTCGGTGAAGCCGTCGCCGTCCAGGTCGCAGCCCTCCTCCGCGTCGAAGACGGCCGGGGGCTGTCCCTTCGTGGGGGCTGCCTGCTTCCTCGGGGTGAGCAGTTGCCGTGCGCCGGGCGTGAGTCCGCGCGGGCCGCCGTAGACGATCCCGATGCCCGTGTCGTCGGCGTGGCTGTCCTCCTTGACGAGGTCGTTGAGGACGAGGTCGCGGTGGCCGTCGCCGTTGAAGTCGTCGGGGACGTCGCTCCCCTCACCGTGCGGGACGGGGAGTTCGGCGGGGGCGTCGGCGATCCGGGCGGGTGTGGGCCCGGCCCCGCCGTCGGCGCCGCCCGGGCCGCAGGCGGCGAGGAGCAGGGTGCCGCAGAGGGCGGCGGTGGCCGCGGTACCGATCCCACGTCTGCGCACGCGCACCGCGCACCTCTCCCGGCTCTCAGACGACAACCTCGCAATCATGCACGCGTTCGAGAGGCGGGGTAAGGGGCGGGGTGGCGGATCGGCCACGGCGGTGCGGCCACGGCGGTCCGCGGACACCACGGCGCCCCCCGGTCCGCCGTGCGGTCAGGGGGGCGCCGTGGGCTGTTCAGCGGGTGGTCACTTCACCGGCTCGGGCTCCGGCTCGCTCTCCGTCTCCGCCTCGCCCGCCGGGTCGACCGGCGTTCTGACGGAGTCGAGGAGCAGCTGGGCGACGTCCACGACCTGGATGGACTCCTTGGCCTTGCCGTCGTTCTTCTTGCCGTTGACCGAGTCGGTCAGCATGACCAGGCAGAACGGGCAGGCGGTGGAGACGATGTCCGGGTTGAGGGAGAGGGCCTCGTCGACGCGCTCGTTGTTGATGCGCTTGCCGATCCGCTCCTCCATCCACATCCGGGCGCCGCCGGCGCCGCAGCAGAAGCCGCGCTCCTTGTGGCGGTGCATCTCCTCGTTGCGCAGGCCCGGGACCTTGCCGATGATCTCGCGCGGGGGCGTGTAGATCTTGTTGTGGCGGCCCAGGTAGCACGGGTCGTGGTAGGTGATGATGCCCTCGACCGGGGTGACCGGGACGAGCTTGCCCTCGTCCACCAGGTGCTGGAGCAGCTGGGTGTGGTGGATGACCTCGTAGTCGCCGCCGAGCTGCGGGTACTCGTTGCCGAGGGTGTTGAGGCAGTGCGGGCAGGTGGCGACGATCCGCTTCGCCGACTTCGGCTTCCTGGACTCCGCCGTGACCTTGCCGTCGTCGTCCAGCTCCTCGCCGAACGCCGTGTTCAGGGCCATGACGTTCTCCATGCCGAGCTCCTGGAACAGGGGCTCGTTGCCCAGGCGGCGGGCGGAGTCACCGGTGCACTTCTCGTCGCCGCCCATGATCGCGAACTTCACGCCCGCGATGTGTAGCAGCTCGGCGAAGGCCTTGGTGGTCTTCTTGGCGCGGTCCTCCAGGGCGCCGGCGCAGCCGACCCAGTAGAGGTACTCGACCTCGGTGAGGTCCTCGATGTCCTTGCCGACGACCGGGACCTCGAAGTCGAGCTCCTTGAGCCACTCCAGGCGCTGCTTCTTGGCCAGGCCCCAGGGGTTGCCCTTCTTCTCCAGGTTCTTGAGCATCGTGCCCGCCTCGGACGGGAACGCGGACTCGATCATGACCTGGTAGCGGCGCATGTCGACGATGTGGTCGACGTGCTCGATGTCGACGGGGCACTGCTCGACGCAGGCGCCGCAGGTGGTGCAGGACCACAGGACGTCCGGGTCGATGACGCCGTTCTCCTCGGCGGTGCCGATCAGCGGGCGCTCGGCCTCCGCGAGGGCGGCGGCGGGCACGTCCTTGAGCTGCTCCTCGGAGGCCTTCTCCTCGCCCTCCATGGTCTTGCCGCCGCCGGCCAGCAGGTACGGCGCCTTGGCGTGCGCGTGGTCCCGCAGCGACATGATCAGCAGCTTCGGGGAGAGCGGCTTGCCGGTGTTCCAGGCGGGGCACTGCGACTGGCAGCGGCCGCACTCGGTGCAGGTGGAGAAGTCCAGCAGGCCCTTCCAGGAGAACTGCTCGACCTGGGACACGCCGAAGACGTCGTCCTCGCCCGGGTCCTCGAAGTTGATCGGCTCGCCGCCGGAGGTCATCGGGAGCAGGGCGCCGAGGGAGGTTCCGCCGTCGGCGTTGCGCTTGAACCAGATGTTCGGGAAGGCGAGGAAGCGGTGCCAGGCCACACCCATGTCGGTCTTCAGGGCGACGGTGATCATCCAGATGAAGGACGTCGCGATCTTCAGGCCCGCGAAGAAGTAGGTGAGGTTCTGGAGCGTGGAGACGTCCATGCCCTCGAGCCAGTGGACGACCGGGTACGAGATGAAGAACGAGGCCTCGTAGCCGTCCACGTGGTGCTGGGCGCCCTCCAGCGCGTGCAGCATGAAGATGCAGACGCCGACGATGAGGATGACGGCCTCGACGAAGTACGCCTGGCCGAAGTTGGAGCCGGCGAAGCGGGACTTGCGGCCCGGCTTGCGCGGGTGCGTGAGCTGCCGGATGACGATCAGGGCGAGGATGCCGAGCACCGTCATCGTGCCGATGAACTCGACGAAGACGTTGTACGGCGCCCAGTCGCCGATGACCGGCAGGATCCAGTCGGCCTGGAACAGCTGGCCGATGGCGTTGACGATCGTCAGCAGCAGCGAGAAGAAACCGACCGCCACGAACCAGTGCGCGACACCGACGATGCCCCAGCGGTTCATCCGGGTGTGGCCGAGGAACTCCCTGACCACGGTGACGGTGCGCCGGCCGGGCTCGTCGGTTCGGGTGCCCGCGGGCACGTTCTGGCCGAGCCGCATGAAGTTGTAGATCTGCAGGAGGGCGCGGGCGAACAGGGCCACGCCGACCACGATCAGAACCAGCGACACGATGATCGCGGCGAGTTGCATTTCGGGGCTCCTCGGGCCTGCGAGGGAAATTACTAAGCGGTAACTTATGCAGTCCGTTCGAGACTACCCGCATCTTTACTCGCACTGTAGCCAGGCGCGAGGTGATCTGGATCGCTGAGGTGTGCCTCAGCCGAGCGGCAATCTGATCGTGTTATTCGTACCGAATTGCTACTTTCGCGCCTAACTTAGAGCCGTGCTCTACGGGATCGCCGCGGCCTGCGCCGCCCTCCTCCTCACCGCCGTGCTCGCGGCGCTGCTCCGGATGCCCGCGCTGCGCGCGGGAATCGTGGACCGGCGGCGGCAGCGGCCCCTTCCGGTGCTCGGCGGAGTGGCCGTCGTGGCCGTCACCTGCCTGGTCGCCTGGGCGGGGGAGTGGCTCGGGGTCGCGCCGTTCGGGGACGGGGTCGGCCGGCTCCTGGCCGTCGCCGCCGGGATCGCCTTACTGGGGCTGGTCGCCGACGTGTGGCGGCTGCGCGCGCGGGTGCTGGTCACCGGCGCGGCCGTGGCGGCGGCCTGTGTGGTGCCGTACGACGAGACGGGCGCCTGGGGCGGCCTCCTGGCCGTGGGCTGGATCGTCTTCGCCACCCTCGCCTTCAAGGGGCTCGACCACGCCGACGGGCTGGCCGGGACCGTGGGGGTGGTCACCGCCTTCGGCGCGGGGGTCTGCGCCGCGGCGGAGCTGATGGACGGGCTCGCGGTGCTGCTCAGTGTGTTCGCCGCCGCGCTGACCGGCTTCCTGATGCACAACTGGCATCCCGCGCGCGTGGGGCTCGGGGCCTGCGGGTCGCTCTTCACCGGATTCCTGCTCTCCTCGGCCGTTGTCTTCACGCGCGCGGGGTACGAGCTCGAGCAGAGCGCGGGAGTGGTGTTCAGCCTGAGCGCCGTGGCCGCCGCGGACTTCCTGCTGGTCGTCCTCGCCCGGCTCACCTCCCGCCGCCCGCTGCTCAGGCGGGGCCCGGACCATCTGGCGCACCGGCTGCGGCGGCTCGGGCCGACCCCGCCGGGGGCGGTCGTGCTGCTGGGTGCCGGGTCCTTCTCCTCCGTGCTCGTGGGGGTGCTCGTGCACACGGGGTGGACCGGGGACAGGGCGGTGCTGTGGGTGGTCGGCGGGGTGGTCTTCGCCGTTCTCGTACTCCTTCGCATCCCTGTCCAGCCGCCCCGGCGGACGGTATCGACGCAGGTCAGCGGCCAGTTGCGTGTAAGGAACGGATAAGAGTTGAGTCCTGTTGACTCAGGTCTGTTGACCGCGCGGGCCCGCTCATGCACACTTGAGCCTGTTCCACTCAAGTCAGCTGGAGGAATCAACCATGGCACGTGCGGTCGGCATCGACCTGGGCACGACTAACTCCGTCGTCAGCGTTCTGGAGGGCGGCGAGCCCACCGTCATCACCAACGCCGAGGGTGCCAGGACCACGCCGTCCGTCGTCGCCTTCGCGAAGAACGGTGAAGTGCTCGTCGGCGAGGTGGCCAAGCGCCAGGCGGTCACGAACGTGGACCGGACCATCCGGTCCGTCAAGCGCCACATGGGCACCGACTGGAAGATCCAGCTCGACGGGAAGGACTTCAACCCGCAGCAGATCTCCGCCTTCATCCTGCAGAAGCTGAAGCGGGACGCCGAGTCCTACCTCGGCGAGAAGGTCACGGACGCGGTCATCACCGTCCCGGCCTACTTCAACGACTCCGAGCGCCAGGCGACGAAGGAGGCCGGCGAGATCGCCGGCCTGAACGTCCTGCGCATCGTCAACGAGCCCACCGCCGCGGCGCTCGCCTACGGCCTCGACAAGGACGACCAGACGATCCTCGTCTTCGACCTCGGTGGCGGCACCTTCGACGTGTCCCTCCTGGAGATCGGCGACGGCGTCGTCGAGGTGAAGGCCACCAACGGTGACAACCACCTCGGTGGTGACGACTGGGACCAGCGTGTCGTCGACTACCTGGTCAAGCAGTTCCAGTCCGGTCACGGCGTGGACCTGTCCAAGGACAAGATGGCGCTGCAGCGTCTGCGCGAGGCCGCCGAGAAGGCGAAGATCGAGCTGTCCTCGTCCACCGAGACCTCGATCAACCTGCCCTACATCACCGCGTCCGCCGAGGGCCCGCTGCACCTGGACGAGAAGCTCACCCGCGCCCAGTTCCAGCAGCTGACCGCGGACCTGCTGGAGCGCTGCAAGACGCCGTTCCACAACGTCATCAAGGACGCGGGCATCCAGCTCGGCGAGATCGACCACGTCGTCCTCGTCGGCGGCTCCACCCGTATGCCGGCCGTCGCCGAGCTCGTCAAGGAGCTGACCGGTGGCAACGAGGCCAACAAGGGCGTGAACCCGGACGAGGTCGTCGCCATCGGCGCCGCCCTCCAGGCCGGTGTCCTCAAGGGTGAGGTCAAGGACGTCCTGCTCCTCGACGTGACCCCGCTGTCCCTCGGCATCGAGACCAAGGGCGGCATCATGACGAAGCTCATCGAGCGGAACACGACGATCCCGACCAAGCGGTCCGAGATCTTCACCACCGCCGAGGACAACCAGCCCTCCGTGCAGATCCAGGTCTACCAGGGCGAGCGCGAGATCGCGGCGTACAACAAGAAGCTCGGGATGTTCGAGCTGACCGGTCTGCCGCCGGCCCCGCGTGGTGTCCCGCAGATCGAGGTCGCCTTCGACATCGACGCCAACGGCATCATGCACGTGACCGCGAAGGACCTCGGCACGGGCAAGGAGCAGAAGATGACCGTCACCGGCGGCTCCTCGCTGCCGAAGGACGAGGTCGACCGCATGCGCCAGGAGGCCGAGAAGTACGCGGAGGAGGACCACGCCCGCCGCGAGGCCGCCGAGACCCGCAACCAGGGCGAGCAGCTCGTCTACCAGACCGAGAAGTTCCTCAAGGACAACGAGGACAAGGTCCCGGGCGAGGTCAAGACCGAGGTCGAGGAGGCCGTCGCCGAGCTGAAGGAGAAGCTCAAGGGCGAGGACACCGCCGAGATCCGCACGGCCACCGAGAAGGTCGCGGCCGTCTCGCAGAAGCTGGGTCAGGCCATGTACGCCGACGCCCAGGCCGCCCAGGCCGCCGGTGGCGCGCCCGAGGGTGAGGCCAGGGCGGACGACGACGTCGTGGACGCCGAGATCGTCGACGACGAGCGCAAGGACGGTGCCGCGTGACGGAGGAGACCCCGGGCTTCGAGGAGAAGCCCGACGTCCCCTCCGGCGCCACCCCCGACGACGCCGAGCCGAAGGCCGCCCCCGAGGAGGGGGCGGCCCCGGCCGGGGACGCAACCGCAGACGCCGGCCTGGTGGCACAGCTGGACCAGGTGCGCACGGCGCTGAACGAGCGCACGCTTGACCTCCAGCGCCTGCAGGCCGAGTACCAGAACTACCGCCGCCGCGTCGAACGCGACCGGGTCGCGGTCCGGGAGATCGCCGTCGCGAACCTCCTGACCGAGCTCCTGCCCGTGCTCGACGACATCGGCCGGGCACGGGAACACGGCGAACTGGTCGGCGGCTTCAAGTCGGTGGCCGAGTCGCTGGAGACCGTCGCGGCCAAGATGGGCCTGCAGCAGTTCGGCAAGGAGGGCGAGCCCTTCGACCCGACGATCCACGAGGCCCTGATGCACAGCTACGCGCCGGACGTCACCGAGACGACGTGCGTGGCCATCCTGCAGCCCGGGTATCGCATCGGCGAGCGCACCATCCGCCCCGCGCGGGTGGCCGTCGCCGAACCGCAGCCCGGCGCGCAGACCGTCAAGGCCGAGGGCGCCGAGGAGAACACCGAGGCGGACGCGGCGGACGACAAGGAGAACGGTGGCCCGGAGGAGGGCTGACGTAATCACCGTGGACAGGAAGGAGGGACGTCGGGGATGAGTACCAAGGACTTCATCGAGAAGGACTACTACAAGGTCCTCGGCGTCCCCAAGGACGCCACCGAGGCCGAGATCAAGAAGGCGTACCGGAAGCTCGCGCGCGAGTTCCACCCGGACGCCAACAAGGGAAACGTCAAGGCCGAGGAGCGGTTCAAGGAGATCTCCGAGGCGAACGACGTCCTCGGCGACCCGAAGAAGCGCAAGGAGTACGACGAGGCGCGCGCCCTGTTCGGCAACGGCGGCTTCCGCCCCGGGCCGGGCGCCGGCGGCGGCAACTTCAACTTCGACCTCGGTGACCTCTTCGGGGGCAACGCGCAGAGTTCGGGCGGCTTCGGCGGCGGGCTCGGCGACGTCTTCGGCGGCCTGTTCAACCGCGGCGGCACGGGCACGACCCGTACCCAGCCGCGGCGCGGCCAGGACATCGACACCGAGGTCACGCTGAGCTTCACGGAGGCCATCGAGGGCGCCACGGTGCCGCTGCGGATGTCCTCCCAGGCACCCTGCAAGGCCTGTTCGGGCACCGGCGACAAGAACGGCACGCCGCGCGTGTGCCCGACCTGCGTCGGCACCGGGCAGGTCGCCCGGGGCTCGGGCGGCGGGTTCTCGCTCACCGATCCCTGCCCCGACTGCAAGGGCCGCGGCCTGATCGCCGAGCACCCCTGCCTGGAGTGCAAGGGCAGCGGCCGTGCCAAGTCCTCGCGCACCATGCAGGTCCGCATCCCGGCCGGAGTGACGGACGGGCAGCGGATCCGGCTGCGCGGCAAGGGGGCGCCCGGCGAGCGGGGCGGACCGGCGGGCGACCTCTACGTCGTCGTGCACGTCGGCGAGCACCCGGTGTTCGGGCGCAAGGACGACAATCTCACCGTCACCGTGCCGGTGACGTACCCGGAGGCGGCCCTCGGCGGCGAGGTGCGGGTCCCGACCCTCGGCGGCCCTCCGGTCACCCTGAAACTGCCGCCCGGCACCCCGAACGGCCGCACCATGCGCGCCCGGGGCAAGGGCGCGGTCCGCAAGGACGGCACCCGGGGCGACCTTCTGGTCACCGTCGAGGTGAGTGTCCCGAAGGACCTGTCGGGGAAGGCTCGTGAGGTGCTGGAGGCGTATCGCGAGGCGACCGCGGGGGAGGACCCGCGGGCGGAGCTGTTCGAGGCCGCGAAGGGAGATTGAGAGCCCCATGGACACACCCGGCCGTCGGCGTAACCCGTATGAACTGACCGAGGAGACCCCGGTCTACGTCATCTCGGTGGCGGCCCAGCTCTCCGGACTCCATCCGCAGACGCTGCGCCAGTACGACCGGCTCGGTCTGGTCTCCCCGGACCGCACGGCGGGGCGGGGCCGCCGCTACTCGGCCCGGGACATCGAACTGCTCCGTCAGGTGCAGGCGTTGTCCCAGGACGAGGGCATCAACCTGGCCGGTATCAAGCGCATCATCGAACTGGAGAACCAGGTCGTCGCGCTCCAGTCCCGCGTGGCGGAGCTGCAGGCGGCCCTGGAGGGCGCGGCGGCCGCGATGCAGCAGCGCGAGGCCGCCGTCCACGCCTCCTACCGGCGCGACCTGGTGCCGTATCAGGAGGTGCAGCAGACCAGCGCGCTGGTGGTCTGGCGGCCGAAGCGGCAGCAGCAGGCGGACTGACCGCCCACGGGAAGCGGCACCGGAAGGGGCCGGAGACGGGAGACCGTCTCCGGCCCCTTCCGCGTGCGCGGCGGCCCCCCGACGGTTGCCCGGATCTTTGCCCACCCGTGAACTTCCTTTACGTGGAGGGTCCGTAAAGAGTGCTTGGAGGTGATTCCGCTCCTCCTTCACAGGTGCAGCGGAGCGTGCTGTTGCGCACTCGTTAAGTAGTTCCGCTTGACGCCGGGTGGCCGCTCCGCGTTGTCTTTTCAGACACCTGGGTCGTAAAGAAGCACCCACGTCCGGATCGCACCTGAAGTGAGCCCTCGAATGCGTCGTATCGCCATATCCGTGGCCGCGTCCACGATGATCCTTTCGCTCGCCGGGTGTGGCGTGCTGGACGCGACGGGAGACGGTGCGAGCGCGAGCCCGACGAAGGGTGACGACGTCACCGTCGGGCTGCTGCTGCCGGAGAAGGCGAACACCCGCTACGACAAGTTCGACTACCCGATCATCAAGGCCAAGGTGTCCGAACTGACCCGCAAGAAGGGCACGGTCCGGTACGCCAACGCGGACGCGGACGCCGCCCGGCAGGCCGGCCAGATGCAGGCGATGATCGACGACAAGGTCGACGTCATCCTGCTCGACGCGGTCGACTCGCACGGCATCGTCGGCGAGGTGAAGAAGGCCAAGGAGGCGGGTATCCCGGTCATCGCCTACGACCGTCTCGCCGAGGGCCCGATCGACGCCTACATCTCCTTCGACAACGAGCTGGTCGGCGAGGTGCAGGGCCGCACGCTGCTCGAGGCCCTGGGCTCGGGCGTGGACACCTCCGACAAGGTCGTCATGGTGAACGGCTCGCCCACCGACCCCAACGCCAAGCAGTTCAAGCAGGGCGCGCTGTCCGAGCTGAACGGCAAGGTCGACATCGTGAAGGCCTACGACACCCCCGACTGGAAGCCGGAGAACGCCCAGGCCTACATGACCAAGGTGATCGCCGAGATCGGCAAGGACAACATCGCCGCGGTCTACGCGGCCAACGACGGCATGGCGGGCGGTGTCATCAAGGCCCTCACGGCGGCCGGTGTCAGCAAGCTGCCCCCGATCACCGGCCAGGACGCCGAACTGGACGCCGTGCAGCGGATCGTCGCCGGCGAGCAGTACATGAGCGTCTACAAGTCCTACCCGGACGAGGCCGAGGCAGCCGCCCAGATGGCCGTCACCAAGGTGCAGGGCAAGGACATCCAGTTCGACGCGCTGACCCAGGACCGGGTCGACAGCCCCACCGACAAGGACATCCCGTCCCGGCTCGTCCAGGTGAGCGCCCTGACCCAGGGCAAGATCAAGGACACCGTCATCGCCGACGGCATCTACTCGGTCGGCGACATCTGCACGGCCAAGTACAAGGCGGCCTGCGCGTCGATCGGCCTGAAGTAGCCCGCGTCCCACCCCCCCCCGCAGCTTGTTGCGGTGCGGCGGGCGGAAGATCGTACACAACGTCACATACCGGCCCTTTTCCCTGCCCGGTGCGACCGGAGCCGTGTTGCGGACCCGGTCCCGGCCGCGCATAGTTGCGCTGCGGAAGTGGCAGCAACCGGGGGTGGAATGGGCGATGGCCGGGCACGGGGCGGAAGAGCACCCTCACGGTGCCGACCGGCTGTGCGGGGCCGGGGATCGCGTGTATTCCCGGGCCGTACGCCGGGGGCGGGTGCCGCGCACGGACGCCGAGCCGGTGCCCTGCCTGCTGGAACTGGCCCTGCTGCACCCCGATCCGGACGACATGGACTGGCTGGTGCCGACCTCACCGCAGGAGGTCATGACCCGGCTGCTGCGCGGGGTCCAGGACGAGGTCAGGGAGAGCCAGCGACGGGTGGGCTCGGCGGTCGCCGCCTTCGAGTGGTACGCGGGCCTGGGGCGGCAGCTCCAGGCGCTGTCGGCGTCCGGTGAGGGCACGGCCATCCGGGTGCTGGACGGGCTCTCCCGCATCCAGGCCGCGATGGACGAGGCGACCGCCGCGTGCACCGTGGAGGTGCTCACGGTGCAGCCGGGCGGCATCCGCCGCGAGGCCGAGCTGTCCGAGGGGCTGCACCGGGCGCTGGCACTGCGCGGCCGGGGCGTGCGCATGCGCGACCTGTACACGCACGTGGCCCGGCACGGGCAGGGGCTGCTCAACTACCTGGAGCTGATGGGCGGGGCGGTCGAGGCCCGCACCCTGGACGAGGTCATCGACCGGCTGATCCTCTTCGACCGCACGGTCGCGTTCATCCCCGCCAACTCCGAGCGCACGATCGCCCTGGAACTGCGGCACCCGGCGCTGGTCGAGTACCTGGTGACCGTCTTCGAGCGGCTCTGGCGTTTGGCGCTGCCGCTGACGGCGCCGCTGCCCGACACCGGCATCGAGGGCATCTCGCACCGCGAGCGGTCCATCGCCGCGCTGCTCGCCGAGGGCCACCAGGACGCGGTGATCGCCGAACGGCTCGGCATCAGCGTCCGTACCTGCCGGTCGCACATCGCCCGGCTGTCGGACACGCTCGGCGCGGCGAGCCGGACCCAACTGGGCGTGCGGATCGCCCAGGTTGGCCTGGACCGGCCCCCGCACAGCGGACCGCCGGCCACGCCCGCCGCGCTGGGGTTGCCCGGCCAGGGCTCGCCGAGCGTGCGCTGAGGCGCCCGGGCCACGCCCTTGCGTCAGTCGTGCTCCCCCGGGGCCGGCATCCCGGGCTCCGGGGCCGGTTCCTGGTCCAGCAGCCCGGAGCGGGCGATGAGATAGCCGAGCTGGGCGCGGCTGCCGCTGCCGAGGGCCAGGGCGAGCTTGGCGATGTGGGCACGGCAGGTGCGCACGTTCATGCCGAGACGCCGGGCGATCGCCTCGTCGACGTGGCCCTCGACGAGGAGCTTGGCTATGGAGTGCTGGATCTCCGTGATGCCGTCGGGAGCCGTCTCGTACGGGGCGCCCGCACTCAGCGGGACGGCGCGGTCCCACATGAACTCGAAGACCTTGATCAGATAGCCGACGAGTCCGGGATGCCGGAGTTCGAGGGCGACCTGCCGGTCGTCGCGGACGGGGATGAAGGCCACCGTCTCGTCGCAGATGATGAGGCGCTCGACGAGTTCGTCGATGGTGCGGTACTCCGCCTTGCCGGCGGCGAGCTGATCGACGTAGGCGAGTCTCTCCGGGCTGTACCGGGCGGTGTGCTGGTACAGGGTCCGGATCCGTACTCCGCGGTCGAGCAGCGGCTTGTCACGTTCCAGTCCTTCGATGAGTCTGCGCTCGGGGTGCCGGGCGCTCGGCTGGACCGTGAGGACCTCTTTCTGGCACTGGGCGGTCGCCAGGTCGAGCGCCGCGTTGATCCGGTCGAGCCCCTCCAGCACAGTGATGGAGTGCGTGGAGGCCGTCACCTGGGCGCTGAGGGCCAAGAACGGTTCGAAAGCCTCCGCGAGTCCGGTTGACAGCCGCCTGCGCTCGCTGATTTCGCGCTCGAGGGGATTGAGGCGCTGGGCCAGGGCGACCGACGGAGGCACGGGCAGCAGCCAGTTGACATCGTCAGGATCGGGATGGAGGAGCGCGAACTCCATCAGACAGGGAGCAATGCCCACGTCGGCGCGGGCGATACGTCCCGTGCGCAGCGCGTTCGCGTAGAGGCGGGTACCGTCCTCGCACAGGTCCGTCAGGGCATGGGAATGTGTCTCTTTAGTCCGATCCGTTGCCAAATCTCCACCCCCCAGGGTCCTGAACGTGCAGGAACATGATGCACTGATTGTGTGGCCATGACGTGCCCGAATGAGCCATCGTCTTGTTCGACGGGGGAAGTAGGGGACTTTCAAGTGAGGACGAAGCCGACTATGCGTAAGAGAATGCTTCGCTCGGTACTTGTCGCTGCCTTCTCCGCCGTGGTGGCCTTTGGATCGCTGAGTGGCCTCTCTGGCGCGAAGGGTGACGTTCGAGCGGACACCGTCTGGTCCGTAACTGCTCCCGCCGGCCCTGCCGGTAATGGCGCCTCAGCTGCCATCGCGGACGACACCGTGTGGAGTTGACGTGACCACTCCACCCGACGACCGATCCTTCCGGCGGGAGATGGCCACCGCCTACCGCTCCGGCTGGCACTTCATCGACCTGGTCACCGCCATCCCCCACAGTGGTGACTCGTTGATGGTGACCGTGTTCGGAGAGCCGGTCGTCGTCACCCGGGACGATGACGAGGACGTACGGGCCTACCGGTGCCTGCGCAAGCCGCGCGGGGCGCCACAGCCGGTGCGGTGCGCGATCCGCTACGGCATGATCTTTGTGAACCTGGATCAAAGGGACCACCGCCTCGCGGAGCCGGAGGACCCGGAACTCACGACCATCTCAGCCACCCCCCGCAGTGCCTGACGCGATTCCCCCGTCGTAAAAGATCGCTCAGGTGCTTCCCCCCGCAGCGGCGTCACCGTGACCTGAACACGGTGACGCCGCTGCAGTTTTATGGGCACATTTCCGGGTGTGGGAGCGCGGCCACGTCGGCTGAAACCGATCGTTTGTCAGCCGTGCCCAAGCGCCCGCTCGATCTCGATCTCGATCACCACCCGCCGCGGGTTCTCCGCCGGCACCCGGTGGTAGCGCTCGGCGTACCGCCGCTCCGCCTCCGCGACCCGCTCCCGGTCGTCGCGCACCCGCGCCCGGCCCTCCAGCGTGGCCCACCGGCGGCCGTCCACCTGGCACACCGCGACCCGCGCACCCTCGGCACCGGCCGCGCGGACGTGGGCCGCCTTCGCGCTGCCCCCGTTGGTGATCACCCGGGCCAGCCGCGCCTCGGGGTCGTACGTGACCCCGACCGGTACCACGTGCGGGCTGCCGTCGGGGCGCAGGGTCGTCAGGGTGCACAGATGCCGTTCCCGCCAGAAGGCGAGATACGGCTCGTCCGGGGCAGCCGGGTCTATGGAGTGCTTGGCCATGGCCGAAACCTAGCCGCAAATGCCCCCGTCTCGCGGCCTGCCGTGCCTTGAGTGGAATAGACTCAACTTTGCGTACGCTGGTCAAGTCAGCACTGGGAAGGATCCGGCCGCCGAGCCGACGCCGAGGAGGAGAACGGACACGTGGACGCCGAGCTGACCAACAGGAGCCGGGACGCGATCAACGCGGCCGGCAACCGCGCAGTCACCGGGGGGCACCCGGACCTCACCCCCGCTCACCTGCTGCTGGCTCTGCTCCAGGGCCAGGACAACGAGAACATCACCGACCTGCTCGCCGCCGTCGAGGCCGACCAGGCCGCCGTACGCTCCGGCGCCGAGCGCGTGCTGGCCGGACTGCCCAGCGTGACCGGCTCCACCGTCGCGCCCCCGCAGCCCAACCGCGAGCTGCTCGCGGTCATCGCCGACGCCACCGAGCGGGCGAAGGCGCTCGGCGACGAGTACCTGTCCACCGAGCACCTGCTCCTCGGCATCGCCGCGAAGGGCGGCGCGGCCGGCGAGGTGCTCCAGAAGCAGGGTGCCGACGCCAAGAAGCTCGAAGAGGCCTTCACCAGGGCCAGGGGAGGACGCCGCGTGACCACCGCCGATCCCGAGGGCCAGTACAAGGCCCTGGAGAAGTTCGGCACCGACTTCACCGCCGCGGCCCGCGAGGGCCGGCTCGACCCGGTCATCGGGCGGGACCAGGAGATCCGGCGGGTCGTGCAGGTGCTGAGCCGCCGTACCAAGAACAACCCCGTCCTCATCGGTGAGCCCGGCGTCGGCAAGACCGCCGTCGTCGAGGGGCTCGCCCAGCGGATCGTGAAGGGCGACGTGCCCGAGTCGCTGAAGGACAAGCGGCTGGTGGCGCTCGACCTCGGCGCGATGGTGGCGGGCGCCAAGTACCGCGGCGAGTTCGAGGAGCGGCTGAAGTCCGTGCTCGCCGAGATCAGGGACTCCGACGGGCAGATCATCACCTTCATCGACGAGCTGCACACCGTCGTCGGCGCCGGTGCCGGCGGCGACTCCGCCATGGACGCGGGCAACATGCTCAAGCCGATGCTGGCCCGCGGTGAGCTGCGCATGGTCGGCGCCACGACCCTGGACGAGTACCGGGAGCGGATCGAGAAGGACCCCGCCCTGGAGCGCCGCTTCCAGCAGGTGCTGGTCGCCGAGCCGACCGTCGAGGACACCGTCGCCATCCTGCGTGGGCTGAAGGGCCGGTACGAGGCCCACCACAAGGTGCAGATCGCGGACAGCGCGCTGGTGGCCGCCGCCACCCTGTCCGACCGGTACATCACCTCCCGCTTCCTGCCCGACAAGGCCATCGACCTGGTCGACGAGGCGGCCTCCCGGCTGCGTATGGAGATCGACTCCTCCCCCGTGGAGATCGACGAGCTCCAGCGCTCCGTGGACCGGCTGAAGATGGAGGAGCTGGCGATCGCCAAGGAGACCGACCCGGCCTCCCGGGAGCGCCTGGAGAAGCTGCGCCGCGACCTCGCCGACAAGGAGGAGGAGCTGCGGGGCCTGACCGCCCGCTGGGAGAAGGAGAAGCAGTCCCTCAACCGGGTCGGCGAGCTGAAGGAGCGCCTGGACGACCTGCGCGGCCAGGCCGAACGCGCCCAGCGCGACGGTGACTTCGACACCGCGGCCAAGCTGCTCTACGGCCGGATCCCGGAGCTGGAGAAGGAACTGGAGGCCGCCTCCGAGGCCGAGGAGGAGGTCGCCAAGGACACCATGGTCAAGGACGAGGTCGGCTCCGACGACATCGCCGACGTCGTCGGCGCCTGGACCGGCATCCCCGCCGGACGCCTGCTGGAGGGCGAGACGCAGAAGCTGCTGCGCATGGAGGACGAGCTGGGCCGGCGCCTCATCGGCCAGACCGAGGCCGTGCGCGCGGTGAGCGACGCCGTACGGCGCTCCCGGGCCGGGATCGCCGACCCCGACCGCCCCACCGGCTCCTTCCTCTTCCTGGGCCCGACCGGTGTCGGCAAGACCGAGCTGGCAAAGGCGCTCGCCGACTTCCTCTTCGACGACGAGCGGGCCATGGTCCGCATCGACATGTCGGAGTACGGCGAGAAGCACAGCGTGGCCCGGCTGGTCGGCGCGCCTCCCGGCTACATCGGCTACGAGGAGGGCGGCCAGCTCACCGAGGCGGTGCGGCGGCGCCCGTACAGCGTGGTGCTGCTGGACGAGGTGGAGAAGGCCCACCCGGAGGTCTTCGACATCCTGCTGCAGGTGCTTGACGACGGCCGCCTCACGGACGGTCAGGGCCGCACGGTCGACTTCCGCAACACCATCCTGGTGCTCACCTCCAACCTGGGCAGCCAGTTCCTGGTCGACCCGGTGAGCAGCGAGGCGGAGAAGCGGGAGCAGGTCCTGGAGGCCGTACGGGCCTCCTTCAAGCCCGAGTTCCTCAACCGGCTCGACGACCTGGTGGTCTTCACGGCGCTGACCAAGTCCGAACTGGAGCGGATCGCCGGGCTCCAGATCGACCGGCTGGCCAGGCGGCTGGCCGAGCGCCGGCTCACGCTGGACATCACGCCCGAGGCGCTGGCCTGGCTCGCCGAGGAGGGCCTGGACCCGGCCTACGGCGCCCGTCCGCTGCGGCGCCTCGTGCAGACCACGATCGGTGACCGCCTCGCCAGGGAGATCCTCTCCGGCGAGGTCAAGGACGGCGACACGGTCCGCGTGGACCGCTTCGAGGAGGGTCTGATCGTGGGCCCGGTGACGGGCAAGACGCTCTGACGCGGACGGCCGGGAGGCCCGGGGCGGGGTCCCCGCCCCCCAGGTCGCGGGGCGGGTGCCGTGCGGCCCCCGCCCGGCTCACCGGATCATGTCAGCCCTGGGCTGACAGGCCGCGTCGGGGCTTGCCACCCCCCTCCCCGCATGGGGGAGGATGGCGGGATCCAATGAAGGGAAAAACACGGTGAGCATCGACCCGTCCTCGATTCCGAACTTCGGGGGCCAGCCCGAACCGCAGCCCCAGGGACCGGTGGGCCCCGTCGTCCCGGATCAGGACCTCGTGAAGCAGCTCCTCGACCAGATGGAGCTGAAGTACGTCGTCGACGAGGAGGGAGACCTCGCGGCGCCGTGGGAGCAGTTCCGCACGTACTTCATGTTCCGCGGGGAGGATGAGCAGGCGGTCTTCTCGGTGCGGACCTTCTACGACCGGCCCCACCAGATCGGCGAGAAGCCGCAGCTGCTGGAGTCCGTCGACGACTGGAACCGCCGCACGCTGTGGCCCAAGGTGTACACCCACACCCACGACGACGGCACCGTCCGTCTCATCGGCGAGGCTCAGATGCTGGTCGGCACCGGTGTCGACCTCAACCACTTCGTCTCCTCCACGGTCAGCTGGGTGCGGGCCGCGATCGAGTTCGACAAGTGGCTGGTGGAGCAGCTGGGCCTGGAAGAGGAAGTGAACGAAGCGGAGAAGCCCGAGGACGACGGGGAGTAACCCCGCCCCGGCCGGTCCGGGGGCCACGGCCCCCGGACCCCGCCCTCACATGTGCCGCAGCCGCTCCGCCGCCTCCCGCAGCACCTCCGGGCGCTTGCAGAACGCGAACCGCACGAACGGCGCTCCCGCCTCGCGGTTGTCGTAGAACACCGCGTTGGGGATGGCCACCACGCCCGCCCGCTCCGGCAGCGCGCGGCAGAACGCGAAGCCGTCCTTCTCGCCGAGGGGCCGGATGTCCGTGGTGATGAAGTAGGTGCCGGCCGGCCTGAAGACCTCGAATCCGGCCTGGGCGAGCCCCTCCGCGAGGATGTCCCGGCGGTCGCGCATGTCCGCGCGGAAGTCCTCGTAGTACGAGTCGGGCAGCGCCAGAGCCTGAGCCACCGCGTACTGGAACGGGCCCGCGGACACGTAGGTCAGGAACTGCTTGGCCGAGCGCACGGCGGTCACCAGGGCCGGGGCGGCCGTCACCCAGCCGACCTTCCAGCCGGTGAACGAGTACGTCTTGCCGGCCGAGCCGATCGTCACCGTCCGCTCGCGCATCCCGGGGAACGCGGCCAGCGGCGTGTGCTCGGCGTCGTCGAAGACCAGGTGCTCGTAGACCTCGTCCGTCACCACCAGCAGATCCCGCTCCACCGCCAGTTCGGCGACCGCCGCCAGTTCCGTCCGGGTGAGGACCGTGCCGGTCGGATTGTGCGGGGTGTTGATCAGCAGCAGGCGGGTGCGGTCCGTGACGGCCGCGCGCAGTTCGTCGAGGTCCAGGCGGAAGGCGCCGTCGTGCGGCCGGAGCGTCACCGGTACCCGGCGGCCGCCCGCCATCGCGATGCTCGCCGCGTAGGAGTCGTAGTACGGCTCCAGGGCCACCACCTCGTCGCCGGGCTCCAGCAGCGCCAGCAGGGAGGCCGCGATGGCCTCCGTGGCGCCGGCCGTGACCAGTACCTCGGTGTCGGGGTCGTACGACAGCCCGTAGCGCCGGAGCTGGTGCGCGGCGATCGCGGTGCGCAGTTCGGGGACGCCCGGGCCCGGCGGGTACTGGTTGCCGCGCCCGTCGCGCAGCGCGCGTACGGCGGCCTCCCGGATCTCCTCGGGGCCGTCGGTGTCGGGGAAGCCCTGTCCCAGGTTGATCGCCCCGGTCGACACGGCGAGGGCGGACATCTCGGCGAAGATCGTCGTGCCGAACTCCGCCAGACGGCGGTTGAGGTGCGGGCGCGCGGAGGAGGTCATGCCGGCCATCCTGCGCCCAAGCTCTGGACTTGCTCAACTCTGCTTTGGCGCGCTCGGCGGCCGGGCATCCCCCGGTCACCGCACGAGAGGCGGTGACAGCGAGGCGCCCACGGGGGGCCGCTTCGGGGGAAAGGAAGGAGGGCGGCGCCATGGAGATCGGATTCGGCCTGGCTCTGCTCGCGCTGCTGATCATCGCGGGGGCGGCGGACCGGGCGCGCAGGAAGCGGGCCGGGAACAGGGGCCCGGACCTCAAGAAGGGCAGGACCCGTTCGACCGGCCGGTCCCGCGCGCCCCGCACGCGGTCCTCGTCGTCCTCGTCGTCGTACGACAGCGGCGCCAGCTGGTGGGTCGCCGGTGCGGCGGACACCGGATCGTCGTCCGGCGGCCATCACGGCGGAGGCCACTCCGGTGGTCACCACTCCTGCGGGGGCGGAGGGCACTCGTCGTGCGGCGGCGGCTCCTCCTGCGGCGGCGGCTCGTCCTGCGGCGGGGGGTCCTCGTGCGGGGGCGGCGGTGGCTGCGGGGGAGGAAGCTGACGGAACACGAGCGGGGGAGGCGGCCGGCACGGGGCGGCCGGCTTCCGGGGCCCGGGCGCCCGCCGGAGGAACGCATCCGGCGGGCGCCCGGGTGTTCGCCGGCCGCGCGCCCGGCGCACGCCGTAGTTGAACAGTTGAGCTGTGGAGCCCTCTGAGGGATGGAAACCCCACGAACTTGGGTAAAAACGCTGTGGTGGAGCCACTGTTCATGATTCCCTCTAATTCACCAACGCGGCCGTCCTACTCACCGACACAGCCCTCGGACTCCCGCAGTCGCCCCCACCGGCCGGGCTGACTGGGCTGACAAGGCCGAACTCCCCCCTCCTTGTTCGTTAGCGGAGCCGACCCATGCTCACGACCCTGAACACCTCCTACACCGACACCCGTGCCGCCGACCTCGCCTGGGCCCTCGGCCGCGAACCGCTGCCCGCACTGGCCACCCTCGACCTCGAACTGGGCGGATCCCGCCTGCAGTTGCGGCTCCTCGGCGCCTCCCACCAAGTGCTGCTCGAGGAGGAGCGGGGGCGATGTTCGGAGACGGTCGCGTGCATCGCCGGTTCCAGCACCCCGCTTCCGCTGGGTGTGGCCAAGCGCGTCGACGACTGGGAGTACGAGTTCGCGGCGCGCGTCGAGGTGCTCACGCCGGGCTCGTTCGAGGGCCGCGCACAGGAGTTGCTGGCCCTCGTCTCCGACCATCCGCACGGCCTCGCCGGCGTCTTCCCCGGCAGCCCGCACGCCTTCACCGCGCTGCTGGCCCAGTGGCACGAGGGCCAGGTCCACTGGCGCACCTGGCACGCCTACCCGCAGGACGGGCAGTTGGTGGCGACCCGGACGCGGGTCGGGGCGCGGGTCCCGGCCGGCCGGACGGGGTCACACGCGTTCCGCGCGGCATAAACCAGAAATGCGTCAACTGCCCGGAGATCCACACGTGTGGGTGACGAAGCGTACCGAGTGCGTGACGTAACGTCGCAGCGTGATCGATCCGCACGCTCCCGCTCCGCCGGCGGCCCCGCCCTGGACAGGTCCCGTACGGCTGCCCCTCCGGCCCGGCACCGGGCGGTTCCTGGTCCTCGTGTGCGTCTTCGTCTGCGCGGCCTGCGGGCTGGTGTACGAACTCGAACTCGTCGCCTTCGCCTCGTACCTGATCGGCGACTCGGTCACCCAGGCCTCCGTCGTGCTGTCCGTGATGGTGTTCGCGATGGGCATCGGCTCCCTCGCGGCCAAGCGGCTGCGCTGGCACGCGGCCGCCGGGTTCGGCGCGATCGAGATAGCGCTCGCCCTGGTGGGCGGCTGCAGCGCGATGGCGCTGTACGCGGTCTTCGCCTGGACCGGTGGCTGGGGCGGCGTCTGGGCCGACGGCCCGCGCTGTCTGCTCGTCGCCTTCTCGCTCGCCATCGGCCTGCTCGTGGGCGCGGAGGTGCCGCTGCTGATGGAGCTGATCCAGCGCATCCGCCGCCAGGACGCGGGGGGCGCGGTCGCCGACCTGTTCGCCGCCGACTACGTGGGCGCGCTGGTCGGCGGTCTCGCCTTCCCGTTCCTGCTGCTGCCGTTCCTCGGCCAGTTGACGGGGGCGCTGCTCACCGGCGCGGTCAACGTGATGGCCGGAGGAGCCCTGGTGCTCGGCCTGTTCCGCCGCGACCTGACCCGCCGCGCCCGCTGGACCCTGCTGCTGGTCGGTCTCACCGTGCTCGGCGTCCTCGCCGCCGCGGCCGCCCTCGCCGGCGACTTCGAACGCGCCGCCCGGCACGCGGTGTACGGCGGGGACGTCCGGGTCGCCGTGCGGACCGGCGTGCAGGAGGTCGTCCTCGCCGGCGGCACCGGCGGCCGGCCCCTCGACCTCTTCCTGGACGGCCGGCTCAGGGTCGGCGGCCGCGACGAACGCCGCTACCACGAGGCCCTCGTCCAGCCCGCGCTGAGCGGCCCGCACACGCGCGTGCTCATCCTCGGCGGCGGTGACGGACTGGCCGCCCGCGAGGTCCTGCGCCACCGCGACGTGCGCCGCGTCGACCTGGTCGAACTCGACGCCGGCCTCACCCGCCTGGCCCGCCGCGACCCCGGCCTGTCCGCCCTCAACGGCCATGCCTACGACGACCCCCGCTTGCGCCTGACGACGGCGGACGCGCTCACCTGGCTGCGCGGGGCGCCGGCGGGGGCGTACGACGTCGTGATCGCGGACCTGCCCGACCCCGGCATCACCGCCAGCACCAAGCTGTACTCCCAGGAGTTCTACGGCCTGGCCCGCCGCGCCCTCGCCGCCGACGGGCGGCTCGTGGTGCACGCCGGTCCGGTCACCGCCCGTCCCCGGGCCTTCTGGACGGTGGCGTCGACCCTCCGGGCGGCCGGCTTCGCCACCGCCCCCTACCGGGTCCCCGGCCAGGACTCCGGCTTCCCGGCCGGTCCCGACCGCTCGGCCGACGCCTCCCGGGCCCCGCACGACTGGGGGTTCCTGCTGGCGGCACCGGGCGGTACGGCGCCGCGGCTGCGACTGGACGCCGAGGGGCCCGCGCCCCGCACCCTGACCGGGGACGGCCTGGCGGCCGACGCGCGCGCCGCGGCCGCCACGCGGATCGGGGGGCTGCCGGCGTCGACGCTGGTGCACCCGAGGTACTGACCGGGGTCCGCGCGCCTCACGGGCAGCGGTCGAGGGACTGCTGTGCCCACACGGTCTTGCCGCCCGCCTGGTACCGGGTGCCCCAGTTGTCGGCCAGGGTGGCGACGATGAACAGCCCGCGCCCGGTCTCATCGGTGGTGCGGGCGTGCTTGAGGTGCGGAGCGGACATCGCGCCGTCACTGACCTCGCACGTCAGCATGCCGTTGCAGATCAGGCGCAGGCGCATCGGCGGGGCGCCGTAGCGGACCGCGTTGCCCACGAGTTCGCTGACGATCAGCTCGGTGGTGAACGCGGCCTCCCGGTCGACCCTCCAGGCCCGCAGCCGGCGCCGGGCCGCCTCCCGCGCGAACGGCGCGGCCTCGGGGCCCGCCGGCAGGTCACAGCCGAAGACCCGGTCGGCGGGCAGCGCCGCGGTCCGCGCGAGCAGCAGCAGCGCGTCCTCCGATCGCCGCCCGTCGCTGACGGCGTAGGCGATGGCGTCGCACAGCTCGGGCAGCGGCTCGTGGGCGTGCTCGTCGAACAGGGCGCGCAGCGGCGCGGACGGGGCGAGGACGTCCCGCGCCAGGATGCGGGTGCCGATCGCGAGCGTGCTCCCGGCCGTCAGGTCGACCGTGGTGGCCGGGAACGGGGCGTTGCCGGGGCCGGCGAGCAGTGGTCCCGCCGGTACGGAGACGACGGCCGGAGCGCCGCCGGGCGGCACCACGACGGGCTCCGAGAGACCCGCCCGTACGAAGGTGCAGGTCAGGTCGATCGGGTCGTAGACGGCGAGCAGGCAGCTCGCGGTCAGCGGCTCGCGGTGCAGCGGGTCACCCGTCGGCAGCGCGGCGCGTTCCGCGGCGAGGCGGGCCGCCGTGTCGCTCAGCCGGGCCATCAGTTCGTCCGGCGCCAGGTCCAGGGACGCCAGCGAGTGGATGACCGTGCGGAGCTGTCCCATCGTGGTCGCGGCGGCCATGCCGTGCCCGGCCACCTCACCGACGATCAGCGCGGTCCGCGAGCCGGCCATGCCGATCACGTCGAACCAGGCGCCGCCTCCCTCGGGAGCCGGCAGATGCAGATGGGACAGCTCCACCGTGTCCGGCAGGGCCGGCCGCTGGGGGAGCAGCCTGCGCTGCACGGTCGCGGCGATGGTCCGCTCCCGGGCGTAGCGCCGGGCGTTGTCGATGCACAGCGCGGCGTGCGCGCACACATCGGCGGCGAGGGCGACGTCCGCCTCCTCGAAGGGGTCCTCCTCCCGGTGCCGGTAGAAGCTGACCACTCCGAGCGCCTCGCCGCGCAGCGCCAGCGGGGCGACGATCAGGGAGTGGGCGCCGGACGCCCTGATGGCGTCCGCCCGCGGCGGATCGGCGGCGAGCCACAGGGTGCCCTCCTCGACCGTGAGGAGCCGGGGCCGCAGATCGGTGAGCACCCGCGAGAACGGCGTGCCGTAGGGCAGCCGCCGCACCTCGCCCACCGGATACGCCGACACCACGCCCCGGAACGCGGCCCGGCGCAGCGGCACCTCGCGGCCGACCGGGACGAGGGGCGGCGCCTCCCCCCGCACCACCTCCTCGACCACCTCGACCACGGCGATGCCCGAGAACCGCGGCACGACCGCGTCCACGAACTCCTGGCAGGCGGCGATCACGTCCAGCCGCTCGCCGACCCGGCGCCGCACCTCGTCCACCACCGACAGCCGCCACAGGGCGTGTTCGCGTTCGGTCACGTCGATGGCCGAGGCGACCAGGCCGAGGACGTCGCCGCGCACGTTCTCCAGGCGTACGTAGGACACGGAGTAGACGCTGTGCTCCCCGCCGGACGCGGCCGGCGTCACCCGCACGATCCGGTTCAGCTCCGCCCGGCCGCTGGCCAGCACCCGGCGGGCCGCCGCCTCCTCCTGCCCGGGGTCGGCCAGGCCGTACGCCCGGGAGAAGACCCGGCCCAGCAGCCGGTCCTCCGCCATGCCGCGCAGCGCGCGGGTCGCGGTGTTGACGCGGACGATGCGCAGCCGGTCGTCCAGCACGTGCAGGCCCACCGGTGACTGGGTGAACATCGCCCGCAGGATGGCGAGGTCCTGGCCGGACGCGGCCTCCGCCGCCGCGCACACGTCCCACACCAGCGTCCCGTCCGCCAGCACGGGTCTGACCAGCACGGGCCGCATCACGTCCGGCCGGGTGAGGCCGGCCGGGCCGCCGCGCAGCAGTGCCGCCACGGTCCGCCCGACGGCCTCCTCGGCGGACCAGCCGAACGTCTCCTGGGCCGCGCGGTGCCATTCGAGCACCCGTCCGGCCTCGTCAAGACGCATGAGCCGGTCTTCGCTGGGCATCGCGGCAACACCTCCGCCCCCATCCATGCCCGCGCCGCCCACCGGCCCGACCCGATCTTGGCAAGCTGCCGCCGTTCGGGGCATCCCCGGGCGCGCGGGCGGCCGCGGCAGCGGGTTGCACGCGCTCCGCGCGCGGGAGGGTGCGTTCCGGCCGGGACTGGGTAGGCTCAGCCGACATGGAGCACCAGGTCTTCGTTCCGGTTCCGGCCGACCTGCTCAGGGAGGCGCTCGCCGAGCCCGCCCGGGTCGCCCGGGCGGTCCCCGGGCTCCAGCAGGACGCCGGTGCCGAACCCGTCTCGGGACGGCTGAAGCTGCGGGTCGGCGGACACTCCGTCACCTACCGCGGGGCGCTGCGCGTCACGCCCCGCGAGGACGGCGGCTACGCCGTCGACGGCGAGGCCGGCGAGGCCCGCGGCAGCGGCACGGCCAAGGTCGCGCTCACCCTGCGCCTCGAAGGCACCGCCGACGGCACCACCGTCATGGTCGAGGGCACCGCGGAGGCGGACGGACGCATCGCCGAGATGCCGGCGGACGCGGTGAGCTCGGCGGTGACCCGGCTGCTGACCCGCTTCGTGGAGAGCCTGGCGGCGAGCCCCGACAACCCGGACCGGGCACCCGGGCCGGAGTCGGTCTTCGACACCGAGGTCCCGCCGCCCTCCCTGGACGCCGCCGCGGACGACGGCACCGCCGCCGACCGCCCGGCGGACGGCTTCGCCGACACGGGCGCGCCGCCCGCCGAGGCCGCGCACGCGCGCCGGACGATGATCGGCCGCAGCGCGGAGGAGGTCGACCACGCGCCCCCGCGCGGCCGCTACGCCCCCGTACCGGCTCCCCAGACCGGCGCCGGCCACCAGGTGCTGCGCTGGGCGGCCCCCGCGGCCGCCCTGGCCGTGGCCTCCGCGATCGTGGTGGGCCGCGCAATGCGCCGCCGGCGCTGAGGAATCCCCCCGACAGGTCGCCCTCGGTCACAGCCGTGCGACGGACGCCCTCTTGATCGCCCAAGTAGGGTCGTCATGTGAGTAACGAAGACATCACGCTGACCGCGGGCGACGCGGAAGTGAGCGTGCGGCCCGGCAACGGCGGCCGTATCGGCGGGCTGCGGATCGGCGGCGTGGAGCTGCTGCGCCAGGGCGAGCGCTACGGCTGCTTCCCGATGGTGCCCTGGTGCGGCCGGATCCGGGAGGGCCGCTTCCTGGACGGCGCCACCGTCCGCCAGATGCCCCTCAACTCCCCGCCGCACGCCATCCACGGCACCGCGCGCGACGGTGCCTGGCGCACCGCCCGGGTGTCGGCGGACGAGGCCGTCATCACGTACGACCTGACGGACCCCTGGCCGCACCGCGGCCGGGTCACCCAGGTGGTCACGCTGACCGGGGACAGCCTGACCCTGACCATGTCCGTGGAGGCGTACGACGACTCCTTCCCGGCGCAGATCGGCTGGCACCCCTGGTTCCGCCGCAGCCTCGGCGGCTCGGACGTACGGCTCGACTTCAAGCCCGCCTGGCAGGAGGAGCGCGGCGCCGACCACCTGCCCACCGGCAACCGCATCGACCCCGGGGCCGGTCCCTGGGACGACTGCTTCGGGATGCCCGGCGGCGTCGACGTCACCCTCACCTGGCCGGGGCAGCTCGAGCTGAAGGTGGCCGGCCGCGAGGAGTGGGTGGTCGTCTACGACGAGCAGGACGAGGCGGTGTGTGTCGAGCCGCAGACCGGCCCGCCCAACGGCCTCAACACCCTCCCGCGCCTGGTCACCCCGCTGGAGCCGCTGGAGGCGACGACCACCTGGACCTGGCGGCGCCTCTAAGCTGGGCGGCATGACGGACGACGTACGCGGCGCGCTGCTGCAGCAGATCAAGGACAAGGCCGTGGTGCACGGCAAGGTGACCCTCTCCTCGGGTCTCGAGGCCGACTACTACGTCGACCTGCGCCGCATCACCCTCGACGGCGAGGCCGCCCCGCTGGTCGGCCAGGCGCTCCTGGACCTGACCGCCGACCTGGAGTTCGACGCGGTGGGCGGCCTCACCATGGGCGCCGACCCGGTCGCGGCGGCCATGCTGCACGCGGCCGCCGCACGCGGCAGGCGGCTCGACGCGTTCGTCGTGCGCAAGGCGGCCAAGGCGCACGGCCTGCAGCGGCGGGTGGAGGGACCGGAGATCGCGGGCCGGCGCGTGCTCGTGGTGGAGGACACCTCCACCACCGGCGGCTCGCCGCTCACGGCCGTGGAGGCCGTGCGCGAGGCGGGTGCCGAGGTCGTCGCCGTCGCGACCATCGTCGACCGGGCCACCGGCGCCGCCGAGAAGATCGAGGCCGGTGCGGGCGTTCCGTACCGTTTCGTTTTCTCGAAGGATGAACTGGGTCTGGACTGACGCCCGGAATTGACCTGGACTTGCCCGTGGCTTGACCGGAGCCACGGGCACCGGGTCATGTCTGGAAAGATGGGCACGACGATGACGTCACACCCAAGGTCTAGGTCAGGGCCGTAGTACGCAGAAGCCAACCCGCACACTCCAAGGAGCGGACCATGCCCATCGCAACCCCCGAGGTCTACAACGAGATGCTCGACCGGGCGAAGGCAGGCAAGTTCGCCTACCCGGCCATCAACGTCACCTCGAGCCAGACCCTGAACGCCGCCCTGCGCGGCTTCGCGGAGGCGGAGAGCGACGGCATCGTCCAGATCTCCACGGGTGGTGCCGAGTTCCTGGGCGGCCAGTACCGCAAGGACATGGTGACCGGCGCCGTCGCGCTCGCCGAGTTCGCGCACATCGTCGCCGAGAAGTACCCGGTCAACATCGCGCTGCACACCGACCACTGCCCGAAGGACAAGCTCGACGGTTACGTGCGTCCGCTGCTGGCGCTGTCCCGCAAGCGCGTCGAGGCCGGCCTCAACCCGCTGTTCCAGTCGCACATGTGGGACGGCTCCGCCGAGACCCTCGCCGACAACCTGGCCATCGCGCAGGAGCTGCTGGAGGAAGCCCGCGCCGCGAAGATCATCCTCGAGGTCGAGATCACCCCGACCGGCGGCGAGGAGGACGGCGTCTCCCACGAGATCAACGACTCCCTCTACACCACGGTCGAGGACGCGATCCGCACCGCCGAGGCCCTGGGCCTGGGCGAGAAGGGCCGCTACCTGCTGGCCGCCTCCTTCGGCAACGTGCACGGCGTCTACAAGCCGGGCAACGTCGTGCTCCGCCCCGAGCTGCTGAAGGAGCTGAACGACGGCGTCGCCGCCAAGTTCGGCAAGCAGTCGCCGTTCGACTTCGTCTTCCACGGCGGCTCCGGCTCCACCGAGCAGGAGATCCTGACCGCGCTGGAGAACGGCGTCGTGAAGATGAACCTCGACACGGACACCCAGTACGCCTTCACCCGTCCGGTCGCCGACCACATGTTCAGGAACTACGACGGTGTCCTGAAGGTCGACGGCGAGGTCGGCGACAAGAAGACCTACGACCCGCGCACCTGGGGCAAGCTGGCCGAGAAGTCCATGGCCGCGCGTGTCGTCGAGGCCGCGCAGAACCTGCGCTCGGCGGGCAACAAGATCAAGTAAGTCGCGTACGGCGGCTTCGGCGGGCCCGGTGCCTCGGCACCGGGCCCGCTGTATATCTGGAACATGCCCGATGTCCGGCTGGGCTCCTCCCAGGGCAAGTGGATCCTGCTCACCACGGTGCTCGGCTCCAGCATGGCCATGCTGGACTCCACCGTGGTCAACGTGGCGCTGCCGACCATCGGCCGCGACCTCGACGCGAGCCTCGCCGCCCTGCAGTGGACGGTCAACGCGTACATGGTCACGCTGGCCGGCCTGATCCTGCTGGGCGGGTCGCTCGGCGACCGCTACGGCCGCCGCAGGATCTTCGTACTGGGCGTCGTCTGGTTCGCGGCCGCCTCCCTGCTCTGCGGCCTCTCCCCGAACCCGGTGGTGCTGATCGCCGCCCGTGCCCTGCAGGGCGTCGGCGGGGCCCTGCTCACCCCCGGCTCCCTCGCCCTCATCCAGGCCTCCTTCCACCCGGACGACCGCAGCCGGGCGGTCGGTCTGTGGTCCGGCTTCGGCGGGGTCGGCGCGGCCGTCGGCCCCTTCCTGGGCGGCTGGCTGGTGGACGGCCCCGGCTGGCGCTGGGTGTTCCTGCTCAACGTGCCGCTCGCCCTGCTGTGCGCGCCGATCGCCGTGCGGCACGTGCCGGAGTCCGCCGCCGGCCCCGGCAAGGGCCGTTTCGACGTCCTCGGCGCCGGCCTCGGGGCGCTCGCCCTGGCCCTGCTGACGTACGCCCTGATCGAGGCGGGCGGCGGCGGGCAGGGGGTCGCGGTGAGCGCGGTCCTCGGCCTGGCCGCGGCGGTGGGCTTCGTGTACGTCGAGAAGCACCGCGCGGACCCGATGCTCCCGCCCGGCATCTTCGCCTCGCGCCGGTTCACGGCGGTCAACCTGGTCACGCTGTGCGTGTACGCGGCCTTCGGCGGCTTCTTCTTCCTGACCGCGCTCCAGCTCCAGGTGGTGTCCGGCTACTCGCCCCTCCAGGCGGGCACGGCCCTGCTGCCGACCACGGTCCTGATGCTGCTGTTCTCGGCCCGCTCGGGCGCTCTGGCCGACCGCACCGGTCCGCGGCTGCCGCTCACCGTGGGGCCGCTGCTGTGCGCGGCGGCGATGCTGCTGATGCTGCGGGTGGGCGTGCACGCGGACTACGTCACCGACGTCCTGCCCGCGCTGCTCGTCATGGGCGCCGGCATGGTCACCCTGGTCGCCCCGCTGACCGCCACGGTGCTCGCCTCCGTCGACTCCGCCCGGGCGGGCCTGGCCAGCGGCATCAACAACGCGGCGGCCCGGGCGGCGGGACTGGTCGCCGTGGCCGCGCTGCCGCTGCTGACGGGGATGGGGCCGGAGGCGTACCGGTCGGCGGTGGCCTTCGACGCGGCGTTCTCCCGGGCGATGCCGATCTGCGCGGGGGTGCTGGTGCTGGGCGCGGTGCTGGCCTTCACCCTGATCCGCCGCCCGCCCGCCGGCTGCCGCCACCCGGAATGCAGGACCTTCTGCGGCGTCGCTGCTCCGCCGCTGGAGGCCGAGCGCCGGGCTTAGGGGGCGCGGGGTACGGGGAGAGCGGGTCGCGCTCCGTCCGCGGGTGCGTGGGGGCTGGTCGAGCGGTTCCCCGCGCCCCTTCTCAGGCACCCGGCGTTTGCCGGCACCCGGTACGCCTCCGCCGCGGAGCGGTACGTGCGCCAGACTGGAGTCATGACGATTCACGAGAACCTCCTCGGCGGCCCGCCCCCCACCCACCTCCCCGACGACCCGGAGCCCCGCGAACTCCTCGCGACCGGCACCGCCCCCGCGGACGTCGCCGCCAAATACCCCACCTCCTCCCTCGCCTGGGCCCAGCTCGCCGACGAGGCGTTCGAGCGGGGCGCGGTCGTGGAGTCGTACGCCTACGCCCGCACGGGCTACCACCGCGGCCTGGACGCCCTGCGCCGCAACGGGTGGAAGGGCCACGGCCCGGTGCCCTGGGAGCACGAGCCCAACCGCGGCTTCCTCCGCGCCCTGCACGGCCTCGCCCGCGCCGCCCAGGCGATCGGCGAGCAGGAGGAGTACGAGCGCTGCTCCCAGTTCCTGAAGGACTCCTCGCCCGCGGCGGCCCAGACCCTCGGCTGACCGGCCGGCCGGCCCCCGCGGCGTCACCTGTGTGGCCCGTCTGGCAGCAGGCGGGCCTTGCCGTGACAGGAGTGATTGCGGAGGATTCGGGGTGGGGACCGGGGCCCCCGTGCCGGCATCGGCAGGGGCGGACCGCCACCCGGAGCAACAACAGGAGACAGCGATGTCGCAACCGGCTCGCCCCCCTCACGAGGCCGCTGAGCCCGAGACCCCGCATCTCGACTTCGCGGGTACGACGCCCTACGAGGACTACGTCCGGGCGGACGTGCTCACCCACCTCCAGCACACCCTCTCCGACGACCCCGGAGAGATGGTCTTCCTGGTGACGACCCAGGTCATGGAGCTGTGGTTCACCGTCGTCGTGCACGAGTGGGAGACCGCCGCGAAGGCCCTCCGCCAGGACGACGTGCCGACCGCGATCGCCGCGCTGAAGCGTTCCGTACGCGAGCTGGAGGCGCTGAACGCCTCCTGGAAGCCGCTCGGCCAGCTCACCCCGGCGCAGTTCAACTCGTACCGCGGCGCCCTCGGCGAGGGCTCCGGATTCCAGTCGGCGATGTACCGCAGGCTGGAGTTCCTGCTCGGCGAGAAGTCCGCCTCGATGCTGGTCCCGCACCGCGGTGCCCCCCGCGCCCACGCGGAACTGGAGAAGGCCCTGCACGAGCCCAGCCTGTACGACGAGGTGCTGCGGCTGCTCGCCCGCCGCGGCCACGCGATCCCCGCCTCGGTCCTGAACCGGGACGTCTCCCGGCGCTACGAGCACTCGGACGCCGTCGAGTCCGCCTGGGCCGCGGTCTACTCCGGCGACCAGGACGGCGAGCTCGTGCGTCTCGGCGAGGCCCTGTCCGACGTGGCCGAGCTGGTCTGGCGCTGGCGCAACGACCACCTGGTCGCCACCCGCCGCGCGATGGGCGCGAAGGCCGGCACGGGCGGCTCCGCGGGCGTGGCCTGGCTGGAGAAGCGCGCCCGCAAGAACGTCTTCCCCGAGCTGTGGACGGCGAGGTCCCATGTCTGAGCGTCCCGGACTCGCGCTGCGCGCCAAGGAACTGGACGCGGCGGACGAGCTGGCCCCGCTGCGTGAGCGCTTCGTCCTCGACGACGTGGTCTACCTGGACGGCAACTCGCTCGGCGCCCTGCCCGTGAACGTCCCGGACCGGGTGGCGGACGTGGTCCGCAGGCAGTGGGGCGAACTGCGCATCCGCTCCTGGGAGGAGAGCGGCTGGTGGACGGCGCCGGAGCGGATCGGCGATCGGATCGCCCCGCTGGTCGGCGCGGCACCGGGCCAGATCGTGGTGGGCGACTCCACGAGCGTCAACGTCTTCAAGGCGCTCGTGGCGGCGGTACGGATGGCGGACGCCGGCCGTGACGAGCTCCTCGTCGACGCGACGACGTTCCCCACGGACGGCTACATCGCCGAGTCGGCCGCCCGGATGACCGGCCGCACCCTGCGCCCGGTGACCCCGGCGGAGCTGCCCGGCGCGCTGAGCGACCGTACGGCGGCGGTACTGCTCAACCACGTCGACTACCGCTCCGGCCGGCTGCACGACCTGCCCGGTCTCACCGCCGCGATCCACGCGTCCGGCGCCCTCGCGGTCTGGGACCTGTGCCACAGCGCGGGCGCGCTGCCGGTCGGCCTGGACGAGCACGGGGTCGACCTGGCCGTCGGCTGCACCTACAAGTACCTGAACGGCGGCCCCGGTTCGCCCGCGTACCTGTATGTGCGCCGGGAGCTGCAGGACCGCTTCGACTCGCCCCTGCCCGGCTGGACCTCCCATGCCGAGCCGTTCGCCATGAGCTCGGCCTACGCACCGGCACCGGGCGCGGTGCGCGGCCGCACCGGCACCCCGGACATCCTCTCCATGCTGGCCCTGGAGGCCGCCCTGGAGGTGTGGGACGGGGTGTCCGTCGACGCGGTCCGCGCCAAGTCCCTGGCGCTGACGGACTTCTTCCTGGAGTGCGTCACCGCGTACACCGAGCCCGGCCGGGTCGAGTGCGTGACCCCCGGGCCGCACGCGGAGCGGGGCAGCCAGATCGCCTTGCGCTGCTCCGACGCGGGCGAGGTGATGAAGCGGCTGATCGAGCGGGGCGTGGTGGGCGACTTCCGGCACCCCGACGTCCTCCGCTTCGGCTTCACCCCGCTGTACGTGGGCTTCGCGGACACGGAACGCGCGGCCCGGCTCCTGGGAGAGCTGCTGACCGGGTGACGTGACGCGGCGGCGGGGGGTGCCCCGCGCCCCCCGCCGCCGCGTGCCGACCCCGTGTCCGCCCACGTCACCCGCCTGATACCGTCCCGGCCAACGGCCGACGAAGAGTACCCGTCCGTTCCTCCTGGTACCCGCAGAGTCCGCCAATCCCATCCCACCGCCGAGAGGTTGGAGCATGCCGGACGACGCCGCAGCAGCCCGCGCCGCCGCCGAAGAGGAGTCGGCCTTCTCGCACCCCGAGGTCGAACCCGACGTGACCGCCGCCTACGGCGACCACCCCGACCAGGTGATCGACTTCTACGCCCCGCGGACCGGCACCCCCGGCGCCCCCCTGGTCGTCGTCCTGCACGGCGGAGCCTGGCGCGCCCGCTACGACCGCCGCCATGTCACCCCGTTCGCGGATCACCTGGCCCGCGCCGGCTTCGCCGTGGCCAACGTCGAGTACCGGCGCGGCGGCGAGCCCCTGATCCCGGCGCGGAACCAGGGCGCCACGCCCGGCCCCGAGGCCGCGACCCCGCCGGCCGGCCGCTGGCCCGACACCTTCGACGACGTGGCCGCCGCCCTGGACGCCCTGCCCGGCCTGGTCCGCGAGGCGCTCCCGCAGGCCGACCCGCGCCGCACCGTCCTCACCGGGCACTCGGCGGGCGGCCACCTCGCCCTGTGGGCCGCGGCCCGGCACGTCCTGCCCGCCGACGCCCCCTGGCGCACCGACGGTCCCGCCCCGCTGCGCGGCGTGGTGGCCCTCGCCCCGATCGCCGACTTCGACGTGGCGGAGAAGCTGGACGTCTGCGGCAACGCCTCCCTGCAACTCCTGGGCGGGCACGACCACTTCGCCGAGCGCCGGCCGTACGCCGATCCCGTGCTGCTGCTCCCGAACGGCATCGCCACGACGCTGGTCCAGGGCCGTGCCGACCTGGTGGTGCCGCAGCCGGTGGCCGAGTCGTACGCGGACGCCGCCGAGAAGGCGGGCGAGATGGTGGGCCTGACCCTGCTGGCGGACGTCGGGCACTTCCCGCTGATCGACCCGGCGACGGACGCCTGCGCGGTGGTGGCCGAGGAGATCGCCCAACTCGCCTGGTGAACCGCCCCGGTCATACCCGTAGTACCTGAGGGCTACCCCGCGGGACAGCTCCCCGGTGGGACGCCGGCGACGCCCTCCGACTTCTAACTTCCCATTTCGGCAAGCCCGATGTCCGGGCTCCGCGAAGGGAAGCCACCATGGGGCAAGCGTCGCCACCCGCCACCGGTCCGCACCCGCCGTCGCCCCGCCGGGGCCGGCGGCGGCCGGGGCGGTTCCGGAACTGGCGCCAGGCGCTGCTCACCGCCGTCACGGCCGTCGCCCTGACCGCCGCAGCGCACTCCACGATCCCCGCCCCGCCCCCGGCCGGCCAGGCCCCGCCCACCGCTGCCACCCTGCGATCGGCCTACGCGGCGAACCGCGCCAACGCCGCCGAGGCCGCCGCCATGGCCGCGGCCCACGGCGACGTGCGCCGGGCCGCCGCCGACCGGGCCCTCGCCACCCGGGACCTCCTCGCCTTCGACGGCCGGGGCCCGGGCCAGGCCACCGAGGTCCTCGGTGAGCTGCGCCGGGCCGACCGCATCGCCGTCCTGGTACCCGGCTCCGACACCTCGATCGACACCTACGCCCGCTTCCACCGGGCGGCGGCCGCCTTGTACGACGACCTCACGCACCGCGCTCCCGCCGGCACCCGCGTGGCCGTGGTCGCCTGGCTCGGCTACCGGACTCCCGGCACGGTCAGCACCACGGTGACCACCACGGCCAGGGCCGACGAAGCGGCGCCCCGGCTGCGCGCCCTCACCGGGCGGTTGCGCGCCCTGGCCCCCGCCCGTACCCGCATCTCCCTGCTCTGCCACTCCTACGGCTCCGTCGTCTGCGGCCGGGCCGCGCACGGCCTGGACGTCGGAGACATCGTCCTGGTCGGCAGCCCCGGCACGGGCGCCGGCACCGTCGCCGGGCTGCGCACCCACGCCCGGGTGTGGGCGGCGCGCGGCGGCGGCGACTGGGTCGCCCATGTGCCGCACGTACGGGCCGGCCTGCTGGTCACCACCGTCGGCTTCGGCACCGACCCGGTCTCCCGGGCCTTCGGCGCCCGGGTCTTCGACGCCGCGGACGCCGATCACAGCGGCTACTTCACCCCGGGCTCGGCCGCTCTCGCCAACCTGGCCCGGATCACCCTCGGCGAGACCTCGGAGGTGACCCGTGCCTGAGCCCGCTCCCGGTCCCCGTCGCCGGACTCCCGCCCGCCCCGCGACGACGCGGCCCCGCCGCGCACCGCGCCTGCCGCACGCGATACGCCGGGGCGCCCACCGCGTGGACGCCGCCACCCCCGCCTCCCGGGACCGCGCGGTCGACGCGCTGCGCGCTCTCGCGATCCTCGGTGTCGTCCTCGGCCACTGGCTGGTCACCGCCCTGGTCCCGCAGGACGGCGCGCTGCGCACGGCGAGCCCGCTGCGGCAGCTGCCGTGGCTGGCCCCGGTCTCCTGGGCCTTCCAGACCCTCGCGGTGTTCTTCCTGGTCGGCGGTCATGTGGCGACGCGCTCACTCGCCTCGGCGCGGGCCGGGGGACTGTCGTACGGGGTGTGGCTGCGCACCCGCCTGACCCGTCTGCTCCGGCCGGTACCCGCGCTCCTCACCCTGTGGACGGTGGCGGCCGCCGCCCTGCTGCTGTCCGGCACCCCCTTCGGGACGCTGCACACGCTCCTCAAACTGGCCCTGTCCCCGCTGTGGTTCCTGCTGGTCTTCGCCGCCCTCACGGCGGCGACCCCGCTGCTCGTCCGGCTCAGCCCGCTCTGGCCGCTGGCGGTGGTCCTGCACGTGGACATCCTCCGCTTCGGCCTGCACACCGGACCCTCCTGGCTGGGCTGGGTGAACGTGGCGGCCGGCTGGCTGGTGCCGTACACCCTGGGCGCTGCCTGGACCCGTGGTGAGCTGGAGTCCCGCCGCGCGGCCCGGGCGCTGCTCCTCGGCGGTACGGCGGCCACGGCCCTGCTGGTGACCTGCGCCGGCTACCCCGCCTCCATGGTCGGGGTGCCGGGCGCCCCCGTCTCCAACCTGAACCCGCCGACGCTGGCGGCCGTGACGTTCGGCCTGGCCCAGTGCGGGCTGGCCCTCCTGCTGCGGGACCGGCTGCGCCGGGCGATGGGCCGCCCGCTCGCCTGGGCGGCCGTGGCTCTGGTCAACCTCTCCGCGATGACCGTCTTCCTGTGGCACCAGACGGCCCTGATGACCACCACGGCCGCCGCCCTCCCCACCGGCCGCCTGCCCGGCCTGCACACCGGCCCGGACGGCCTGGGCTGGGTGGCGGCGCGGCTCCTCTGGCTGCCGGTGTTCACCGCCGTACTCGCCCTGTACTGGGGGGTGTTCCGCTCCTGCGAGCAGGGCACCCGCCACCGCCGTCCCGCGAGCGGCGGCGCCTCCGGCCGGTCCCGGGTGGTCCATGTGCACCGGGGCACCGCGGGCGCCGACCATGGGGTCCAGCACTCCCCCGACAGGCCCTAGGGTGGACCGCGTGACGGAGACGGGGGGCCGCCGGGCACCGGTGCCGCTCGCGGGCTGGTGGGGGCGGCGGATGCGGGTGCTGCGCGGCGACCTGTGGGACTTCCGGCCTGATCCGCTGCCCGTCTCCTTGTGGCTGCGCTGGCTGCCGCACGGCCTGCTGTGCCTGGTCGCGTTCGGGGTCACCGTCGGCGGTACGGCACAGCTCGGGGACAACGGGTATCTGCGGCCCGGAGCGGCCTTCGTGATCGCCCTCGCGCAGGGTGGTGCGATCGTGCTGGGGCTGTGGCGGCCCGTCGCGGGCTGGTGGCTGTCGATGGCCGGGACCGTGGTGGGCGCCGTCGTGGTGCACGGCAGGCTCGCCCTGGTGCCCGGCGTGACGTTCACCTGGCCGTGGACCGCGGCCGGCATCATCGCCCACCTGCTCGTCCTGCTGCTGCTCGCGCTGCGCGTGCGCACCCGGGTGTCGGCCGAGGCCCTGGCTCTGACCGCGCTGGTCACCTGGTTCCTGCAGGGCGTGTGGGGCGGCTCTCGGTACCAGCCCACCGGCGTCGTCGCCGTCGTCCTGTCCACGGTCGTCGTGGTGCTCGGCGCCGCCCTGCGCGGCCGCCGGGTGGCCCGCGCCGAACTCGTCGAGCAGACCACCCTCACCACCGAGGAGCGGGCCCGCCGCACCCTGCTGGAGGAGCGCAGCCGTATCGCGCGGGAACTGCACGACGTGGTCGCACACCACATGTCGGTCATCTCCATCCAGGCACAGGTGGCCCCGCATCTCGTCGAGCAGCCGTCGCCGGAGCTGGTCGAGAACCTCGCGGGCATCCGGCAGAACGCGCTGGAGGCGCTCACCGAACTGCGCCGGGTGCTCGGCGTGCTGCGTTCCGAGAACCCCGAGGACCCCTACGGCCTGGGCGCCCCCGGCACCGGTACGGCACCGGACGCCCCCCAGCCCACGCTGGACCGGCTCGACGCGCTGATCGAGAACACCCGGGCGGCCGGACTGGACGTGACCGCCGAGGTCGGCGGTGTGGTGCGGCCCTGCGCCCCGGGGGTGGAGCTGTCGGCGTACCGGATCGTGCAGGAGGCGCTGAGCAACGCGCTGCGGCACGCGCCGGGTTCGACGGTGCGCGTCGAGGTCGCGCACGGCCCGGACGGGCTGCGCATCGCGGTGACCAACTCCCGCCCGAGCCGCCCCGTACCGCCGTCCGGGGGCGCCGGGCACGGGCTGCTCGGCATGCGGGAGCGCGCGGCGATGCTCGGCGGCCACGTCACCGCCGCCGCGGCCCCGGACGGCGGCTTCTCGGTCGCGGCCTTCCTCCCCCGGGACGGCACCCCGCCCGCCTTCCCGGCCGACGTGCCCGATCGGCCCGACCCGCCCCACCCGTCCACGACAGGAGAACAGACGCCATGACGAGCGGCGCCGACGCCATCCGCGTACTCATAGCCGACGACCAGCAGATGGTCCGGCAGGGCTTCACCGTGCTGCTCGACACCAAGCCCGGCATCCAGGTGGTCGGGCAGGCGGTGCACGGCCTGGACGCGATCGCCAAGGTCCGCGAACTCGCCCCCGACGTGGTGCTGATGGACATCCGGATGCCCGAGCTGGGCGGCATCGAGGCGACCCGCCGCATCACCACCGACCACCCGGACACCAGGGTCCTGGTGCTGACCACGTTCGACCTGGACGAGTACGTGTACCAGGCGCTGCGCGCGGGGGCCTCCGGGTTCCTGCTCAAGGACGCCTCGGCCGACCAGCTCGCCGAGGCGGTCCGGGTGGTGGCCGCCGGGGACGCGCTGCTCGCCCCGGGCATCACCCGCCGGCTGATCGCCGAGTTCTCCCGGCTGGACGGCACACCCCGGCCCCCGCTCATGCGGCGGGTCGGCGACCTGACCGAACGGGAGACGGAGGTGCTGACGCTGATCGCGCAGGGCCTGTCGAACGCGGAGATCGCCGGACGGCTCGTGGTGGCCGAGCAGACGGTGAAGACGCACGTGGGCCGGATCCTGGTGAAGCTGGGGCTGCGCGACCGTACCCAGGCGGCCGTCTTCGCCTACGAGTCCGGCCTGGTGCGGCCGTCCGGTTACTGACGCCCGGACACTGACGCCCGGCGGAGCCGTAGTACTTCAGGAGGACGGCCGAGGACCCGTCTCCGAGGTGACGACCGCGGCCCCGGGTCGGCCTACCGTTGCCCACGTGACCGAGACGACGCACACGCAGACGACCCCGGCGGGCGGAGCCGGGCGGCCGCGCAGCCCCGAGTGGCGGCTCGCCGCGGACGCCCTGCGCGGACTGCGGCAGGACCTGTTCGACGACGCCTTCGCCTACCGCCCGCTGCCCCGGACCCGGGCCGTCGGCCGCAACGGCCGTACGACGCGGTACACGGGCTGGACACCGCACGCCGTCGTCATCGCGCTCGGCGGGCTGGCGGCGCTGGTCGCGCTGGCGAGCACGAGCGGCTCCGGACTGCCGTCGCTGCTGTGCGCGCTGCTGGCGCTGGGCCCGGTGCTGCTGACCCTGGTGCGTCCGGTGGGCGCGTTCTGGTTCTCGCTCGCCGCGACCACGGTCGTCTCCGTCGTCGGCGGGGCGACCGGCATGGACTGGCCGTGGGGGCCGGGCAGCTTCGTCTCGCACCTGACGGTGCTCACCGTGGTGGCGATACGCACCCGCCCGCGCACGGCGGCCTGGATGTGGGTCCTCACCGCGGTCTACGGCTTCGTGACCGACACCCTGCTCGGCTGGAACCGCTACGACACGGACGTGGCCCCGATGCTGCTCCTGTCGGCGCTGATCCTGCTGGCCGTCACCGTCCGGCACATCCGCCGGCAGGCCCAGCGCGAGGTGACCGCGCAGCAGACGGTGACCGAGGCGGAGCGCTCCCGGCGCACCCTGCTGGAGGAGCGCACGACCATCGCCCGCGAGCTGCACGACGTGGTCGCCCACCACATGTCGGTGGTCGCCATCCAGGCCGAGGCCGCGCCGTACCGGGTGGAGAACCCGCCGGAGGAGCTGGAGAAGGCGTTCGCCACCATCCGGGAGAACGCGGTGGCCGCGCTGACCGAGCTGCGCCGGGTCCTCGGGGTGGTCCGCGCGGAGGACTACGAGGCGCCGGACGCCCCGCAGCCCACCCTCGCCGACCTGGACCGGCTGCTGGCCAATGTGCGGGAGACCGGTCTGGACGTGGAGAAGGCGGTGACCGGCGCGGTGCGCGAACTGCCGCAGGGCGTGGAGCTGTCGGCGTACCGGATCGTGCAGGAGGCGCTGAGCAACTCCCTGCGGCACGCGCCGGGCGCGGGTGCCCGGGTGGAGATCGGGTACGTGCTCGGCGGCCTGGGTCTGCGCGTGGTCAACGGCCCGCCGCCCGCTCCGCACCTGGTGAAGCCCGCCCGTCACCCGGCCACCACCCCTGAGCGAGGGCTTCGCCCGCACCCTTCGATGGGCGCCGGTCACGGCATCACCGGCATGCGGGAGCGTGTCACCATGCTGAACGGCGAGATGACGGCGGGCCCGGCGGCCGGCGGGGGGTACGAGGTGACGGTGTTCCTGCCGGTGCCGGCGGACATCGCGAGCGAGGGTGAGGCATGACGATCCGCGTACTGATCGCGGACGACCAGATGATGGTGCGCGAGGGCTTCTCGGTCCTGCTGAACGCGATGCCGGACATCGAGGTCGTCGGCGAGGCCGTCAACGGCCGGGAGGCGGTCGAGCGGGTGCGTGAACTCGCCCCGGACGTGGTGCTGATGGACATCCGCATGCCCGAGCTGAACGGCATCGAGGCCACCCGCGAGATCGTCGCCGCCGACGGCGCGGCGAAGGTGCTGGTGCTGACCACGTTCGACCTGGACGAGTACGTGTACCAGGCGCTGCGCGCGGGGGCCTCCGGCTTCCTGCTGAAGGACGCCTCGGCCCGCCAACTGGCGGACGGCGTGCGGGTGGTGGCCTCCGGGGAGGCGCTGCTCGCCCCCTCGGTGACCCGGCGGCTGATCACCGAGTTCTCCCGGCTCGCGGACTCCCCGCGCCTGATGCCGTCGGCGCAGGCGGCGTACGGCGAGCTGACGGAACGGGAGACGGAGGTGCTGGTCCTGATCGCGCAGGGTCTGTCGAACGCGGAGATCGCCGGGCGGCTGGTGGTGGCCGAGTCGACGATCAAGACCCATGTGAGCCGGATCCTGGTGAAGCTGGGCCTGCGGGACCGTACCCAGGCGGCGGTGTTCGCGTACGAGGCGAGGCTGGTCACACCGGGCTGAGCCGGGCTAGCGTCCCTCCATGGCAACTGCCGCGGACCTCGCTTTCGACCCCTGGGACCCCGGGTTCGTCGCCGACCCGTACCCGGCCTACGCCGAGCTGCGGGAGCGCGGCCGGGTGGTCCGGTACGAGCCGACCGACCAGTGGCTCGTCCCGCACCACGCGGACGTCTCGGCGCTGCTGCGCGACCGCCGCCTGGGCCGCACCTACCAGCACCGCTTCACGCACGAGGAGTTCGGCCGGACCGCGCCCCCGCCGGAGCACGAGCCGTTCCACGTCCTCAACGACCACGGCATGCTCGACCTGGAGCCGCCGGACCACACCCGGATCCGGCGCCTGGTGTCCAAGGCGTTCACCCCGCGCACGGTGGAGCGGCTGAAGCCGTATGTGCACGGCCTGGCGAACGACCTGGTGGCGGGGCTGGTCGAGGCGGGCGGCGGCGATCTGCTCACCGACGTCGCGGAACCGCTGCCGGTGGCGGTGATCGCCGAGATGCTGGGCGTCCCGGAGGCGGACCGGGCGTGCTTGCGGCCTTGGTCGGCGGCCATCTGCGGGATGTACGAGCTGAACCCGTCCGAGGAGACGGCGGCGAGCGCGGTCCGGGCCTCGGTGGAGTTCTCCGCGTATCTCTCGGAGTTGATCGCGGCCCGCCGCGAGCGGCCCGGCGACGACCTGATCTCGGGCCTGATCGCGGCGCACGACGAGGGCGACCGGCTGACCGAGCAGGAGATGATCTCCACGGCGGTGCTGCTGCTCAACGCCGGCCACGAGGCCACGGTCAACGCCACGGTGAACGGCTGGTGGGCCCTGTTCCGCAACCCCGGACAGCTGGCCGCCCTGCGCGCCGACCACTGCCTGGTCCCGTCCGCGATCGAGGAGCTGATGCGCTACGACACCCCGCTCCAGCTCTTCGAACGCTGGGTGCTGGACGACATCGAGATCGCCGGGACGGTGATCCCCAGGGGCTCGGAGATCGCCATGCTCTTCGGCTCCGCCAACCACGACCCGGCCGTCTTCACCGACCCCGCCCGCCTCGACCTCACCCGCCGGGACAACCCGCACATCTCCTTCAGCGCGGGCATCCACTACTGCATCGGCGCCCCCCTGGCCCGCATCGAGCTGGCCGCGTCGATGACGGCCCTGCTGGAGCAGGCCCCCACCCTCACCCTGGCGGAAGAGCCACGCCGAAAGCCGAACTTCGTGATCCGGGGGTTGGAGGGGCTGAGCGTGGAGGTGGGGTGATCACCCGTTCGGTGATCACCGAGTGATCCCGACCGGTCGCTGCCCACCGCCCGCCAAGCTGGGCGCCCCATGACGCCCAGGGTCCGGGCTGTGCCGGGCTCCGCGTGCCCCCCAGGGTCCGGGCTGTGCCGTGCGCCCCGTGACGCCTCGGGCCCCGGACTACCCGGGCACCGGCAGGGTCAGCCCCCAGGCACCCTCCCGTACCGTCCACGTCCGCCTGCGCACCGGACCCGACACCACCGCGTCCGCCCGGTAGCGGAAGTCCGCCCCCACGACCGTCACCGTGCGCCCCGCGGCCAGCAGCGGCGACGGCTCCGCGCCGGGGCCCGGCAGCGGGCGCACCTCGACCGCGGCCGTCCCGCCGTCGCCCGGCGTGACCGACACCGCCTCCACGGGCTGGTCCAGGTCCACGACCGTCTCCCCGTCGACCTCCACCCGCAGCCGGGCGGGACCGGGCGCCGGCACCGCGTCGAGCCGGGTGGGACGCGGGGCCAGCGTGCGGACCAGCGAGCGGTACCGCGTACGCAGCCAGGGGTGGCCCTCGGGGACGCTCACCGGCCGCGCGGCGGCCGCCCGCGACGGCGGGATGCCCAGCGTGCCCAGCACCACCCCGTCGCTGTCGTCGACCAGCAGGTCCAGCCGCCGCTCGGCCCCCTCCAGCACGGCCCGCGCCGCCGCCACCGGGCCGGCCGGCACGCCCAGGGACTCCGCCAGCGCAGCCTCCCCGACCGGCACCACCGCCAGCGCGCACCCGGTCAGCTCCCGGTGCCGGTGCAGCACGGTCACCGCGCGCACGAGTGCCCGGTCGTCACCGATCACGACCGGCCGCCGGGAACCCCGTCGGCCGAGTGCCCGGGCGAATTCCTCCGGTCCCTCCGGCAGACACACTTTCGTGGTCGCACCCGCGCTGAGCACGTCTTTCGCGATCCGTACGGACTCCCCGTCCCCCTGCCGTGCCGCCGGATCGATGATCACCAGCAGCTGATCGGACGTCGCGAAGGTCGCCACCTCGGTCCTGCCTCGCTTCCTCGGGTAGCATCTTTGTGCAAGAGCCCCTTGCGCTATTGCGCCAGGGGCTTCGTCTATTCCGGGGCATCCGGTCCGACGGTCGTGCGACCAAAGGCGGTCGCGGTGGTATGCGGCGATGCACCTTACGCCCACGCCCCCGACCATGGACATGCCCCGCCCGGAAGGGGTGTACGCGCGTGCCCGCACTTGTGCTGCTCGGTGCTCAGTGGGGTGACGAAGGCAAGGGGAAGGCGACCGACCTGCTCGGTGGCTCGGTGGACTATGTAGTGCGATACCAGGGCGGCAACAACGCCGGCCACACGGTCGTCGTGGGTGACCAGAAGTATGCACTCCACCTCCTCCCTTCCGGAATCCTCTCGCCCGGCTGTACGCCGGTCATCGGTAACGGTGTCGTTGTCGACCCGTCGGTCCTGCTCTCCGAGCTGAGCGGTCTGAACGAGCGTGGCGTCGACACGTCAAAGCTCCTGATCAGCGGTAACGCGCACGTCATCACGCCGTACAACGTGACCGTCGACAAGGTGACGGAACGCTTCCTCGGCAAGCGCAAGATCGGCACGACCGGCCGCGGCATCGGACCGACCTACGCCGACAAGATCAACCGCGTCGGCATCCGGGTCCAGGACCTGTACGACGAGTCGATCCTGACCCAGAAGGTCGAGGCGGCCCTCGACGCCAAGAACCAGATCCTCACCAAGCTCTACAACCGCCGCGCGATCGCCGCGGGCCAGGTGGTCGAGGAACTGCTGGGCTACGCCGAGCAGATCAAGCCGTACGTCGCCGACACCGTCCTGGTCCTCAACCAGGCGCTGGAGGACGACAAGGTGGTCCTCTTCGAGGGCGGCCAGGGCACGCTGCTGGACATCGACCACGGCACGTATCCGTTCGTCACGTCCTCGAACCCGACCGCGGGCGGTGCCTGCACGGGTGCCGGCGTCGGCCCGACGAAGATCAGCCGTGTGATCGGCATCCTCAAGGCCTACACGACCCGCGTCGGCGCGGGCCCGTTCCCGACGGAGCTGTTCGACGAGGACGGCGAGGCGCTGCGCCGCATCGGCGGCGAGCGGGGCGTGACCACCGGCCGTGACCGCCGCTGCGGCTGGTTCGACGCGGTCATCGCCCGCTACGCGACCCGGGTCAACGGCCTGACCGACTTCTTCCTGACCAAGCTCGACGTCCTCACCGGCTGGGAGCAGATCCCGGTCTGCGTGGCCTACGAGATCGACGGCAAGCGCGTCGAGGAACTGCCCTACTCGCAGACCGACTTCCACCACGCGAAGCCGGTCTACGAGAACCTGCCCGGCTGGTCCGAGGACATCACCAAGGCGAAGTCCTTCTCCGACCTGCCGAAGAACGCCCAGAACTACGTCAAGGCGCTGGAGGAGATGTCCGGCGCCCCGATCTCCGCGATCGGCGTGGGCCCGGGCCGGACCGAGACGATCGAGATCAACTCGTTCCTGTAGGCCGCGGGCGGCACCGCCCGTGGAACCGCTGCGACCGCCCGCCGGCGGCACCCTCCGGGGTGCGGCCCGGCGGGCGGTCCGCTTTCAATCAACACCGTCATGGGGGAGAAGGTCGGCTCCGGTGCCGACGGCGACTGGGGGCCGGACACCACCCGGCACCTCCAGCAGGCGCTGACCGCCGGCCCCTTCTGACCGGAGGGACGCGGAGATCCGCGCGGAGGGAGGGAGCCTCGTGCTCCCTCCCTCTTCGTGTGCCGGGGGCCGGCCTCCGGGTGCTCCGGCTCAGCTGAACACGATCATCGAGCCCTGGGCCAGGGACCGGGTCGCCGCCGCGTGCAGGCCGAGCCACACGTGCCGTTCGCGGGCGAAGGGGCTGGGGTCGTACGGCGCGGGGACGGCCGGTTCCTCCAGCTCCGTGGGGGCGGCGGGGGGCTCCGGCGCCGCCGGGGGGTTGGCCGGGTCGATGCCGATCGACGGGGCGACGTGCTCCAGCTCGCGCAGCAGACTCTGCGAGGAGCCCAGCGGGCCGCCGCCGGCGAGGAGTTCGTCGTTGGACAGCGGCTGCGGGAAGTCGACGGGGACGTACGCGCCCGCGTGGTCGTAGTGCCAGACCAGGTGGGACTGCTGGGCCGTCGACTCGAACATCTCCAGCAACTGCTCGTAGTCGCCGCCGAGTTCGTCCACCGGGGTCACCGGAAGGCCGCAGACCTGGAGCAGGTAGGCCCGGCGCAGGAAGTGCAGCGCGTCGTAGTCGAAGCCGGCCACCGGGGCGACCTCGCCGGACAGGCCCGGCATGTACTGGTACACCGGCACCGGCGGGAGCCCGGCCGCGGCCAGCGCGTCGTTGTAGTGCGCGAGTTCCTCGGCGAACGGGTTGTCCGGGGTGTGGCACAACACGTCCACGAGCGGTACCAGCCACAGGTCACAGGCCAAAGAGAGCTCCTCGCATCGGCAGGTGCGCGTCCCGCGCACGGCAGCGGGTGGTCAGGGAAGGGTAGTCGGTACGGGGCGGGCACATCCCCTGTCGTGCGGGTCCCATACCCAGAGCGCACCCTGGAGTCTCCACGTCCGCCTCATTCCGGCGGCAGCCGTTCCAGCAGGGCCAGCGAGTGGGCGTTGGCGGCGGCGACGATCTCCTGGGCGGCGCCGGCCTCGCGGCGGGCCAGCGCGTCGACGAGTTCGGTGTGCCCGGCCCACAGCCGGCCGCGGATGTCCGGCAGCCGGCGCAGGTGCTGCACCGCGCACACCCAGGACTGCACGCGCAGCCGGTGCAGGAAGTCGGCGAGGTAGGGGTTGCCGAACAGCCCGCTCAGCTCGCGCCAGAAGCGCAGGTCGTAGCCGATCAGCACGCCGAGGTCGCCGGCCGCGGCGGCCCGCTGCGCCTCTTCGCCGCGCCGGCGCACGGCGGCGAGGGCCGCCACCGTCCGCGGGCTGTCCATGTCGGCGAAGGCAGGGTGGTCGTCGGTGAGCGCCTGGAACATCCCGTCGGTGACCAGGCCGCGGGCCTCGAGCATGCTGCGGTAGTCGCCGAGGGAGTACTCGGGGACCCGGAAGCCCCGGTGCTGGTCGGCCTCCAGGATGCCCTGCGCGGACAGGTCGACCAGTGCCTCGCGGACCGGCGTCGCCGAGACGCCGTACTGTTCGGCGATCTCCTTGACGGTGAACGCCCGGCCCGGCGTGAGGCGGCCCGCCAGCACCTCGTCGCGCAGCGCGTCCGCGATCTGCTGGCGCAGGGTGCTGCGCGTCACGGAGCCGTTGCCGGGCATCGTCGGGGCCTCTCTTCACGCGTACGGGTGACGTACTCGCACGTACTCGCCATTCTTTACGAGCACGTCACCTTACGCGTTCGGATCGCCCCGGCGGCAGCCGTGGAGCGGCTACTCGGTGTACTCGTCGGCCGTGCTCAGCGCCGTGTCCAGGGCCGCGAGGCCCTCCTTCAGCTCGGCCTCGGTCACGTTGCACGGCGGCACCACATGGGTGCGGTTCATGTTCACGAAGGGCCACAGGCCGTTCCGCTTGGCGGCGGCCGCGAAGGCGGCCATGGGGGCGTTCGCCTCACCGGCCGCGTTGTACGGCACCAGCGGCTCGCGGGTCTCCCGGTTCTTCACCAGGTCCAGCGCCCAGAACATGCCGGTGCCGCGGACCTCGCCCACGCTCGGATGCCGGGCGGCCAGCTCGGCCAGGGCCGGTCCGACCACGCTCTCGCCGAGCCGCCTGGCGTTCTCGACGACGCCCTCCTCCGCCATCACGCCGATCGTGGCGACGGCGGCGGCGCAGGCCAGCGGGTGCCCGGAGTAGGTGAGGCCGCCCGGGTAGGGCCGCTTGGCGAAGGTCTCGGCGATCTCCGCGGAGATCGCGACACCGCCGAGCGGCACGTAACCGGAGTTCACGCCCTTGGCGAAGGTAATCAGGTCCGGCACCACACCGAACAGGTCGGCCGCGAACCACTCGCCGGTGCGTCCGAACCCGGCCATGACCTCGTCCAGGACGAAGACGATCCCGTACTTGTCGCACAGCTCGCGGACGCCGGCCAGATAGCCGGGCGGCGGCAGCATGATCCCGGCGGTGCCGGGGATGGTCTCCAGGACGATCGCGGCGATCGTCCCCGGCCCCTCGAAGGCGATCGTCGTCTCCAGGTGCTCCAGGGCCCGCTCGGTCTCCTGCTCCTCGGTCTCGGCGTAGAAGCGGGAGCGGTACAGGAACGGCGCCCAGAAGTGGACGACACCGGCGCTGCCGCTGTCGGAGGGCCAGCGGCGCGGGTCGCCGGTGATGTTCACCGCCTGCTGGGTGCCGCCGTGGTACGAGCGGTACGCCGAGAGCACCTTCGGGCGGCCCGTGTGCAGCCGGGCCATGCGCACCGCGTGCTCGACGGCGTCCGCGCCGCCGTTGGTGAAGAAGATCTTGTCCAGGTCGCCGGGGGTCCGCTCGGCGATCAGCCGGGCCGCCTCCGAGCGGGCCTCGATCGCGAAGGCGGGCGCGAACGTCGTCATCCTCGCCGCCTGCTCCTGTATCGCGGCGACGACCTTGGGGTGCTGATAGCCGATGTTGGTGTAGACGAGCCCGCTGGTGAAGTCCAGGTACCGCTTGCCGTCGTAGTCCCAGAAGTACGACCCCTCGGCGCCGGCCACGGCGAGCGGGTCGATGAGGTCCTGCGCGGACCAGGAGTGGAAGACGTGCGCGCGGTCCGCGGCCTTCACTGCGGCACCGGCTTCGGGATTGGGCTGAGGCGTCATGCGGCCGAGGGTAGAGGGCCCTGCCGCGGTCGCGACATCGGCGTCCTGTTCCCTGGCCGGGTGCATTTCACGACAGGTTGTCGACGTGCGCCGGGCGGGCGCCCGCGCGGCCGGGGGCGCCCGGGCGGGCTGTTACCGAACCGTGGACACACGGCGGCGCGGCTCCCGGTGCGCCCGCACTATTCTCGGTCCGTTGCAGACCTATGGGGGGAAGGCGGCGCGGGGATGGACAAGCTGGGACCGGGGGACCCGCGGCAGATCGGGGCGTACCGGCTGCTGGCGCGGCTGGGCGCGGGCGGCATGGGGCAGGTGTTCCTGGCGCGGTCGGACCGGGGCCGTACCGTCGCCGTGAAACTGATCCGCCGGGAACTGGCCGCCCAGGAGGAGTTCCGGGCCCGGTTCCGGCAGGAGGTGGGGTCCGCGCGCCGGGTCGGCGGGTACTGGACCGCGCCCGTGCTGGACGCCGACACCGAGGCGCCGGTGCCCTGGGTGGCCACCGGGTACGTCGCCGGGCCGAGCCTTCAGCAGGTCGTCGGACACGATCACGGGGCGCTGCCCGAGCGGTCGGTGCGCATCCTCGCGGCCGGGCTCGCGCACGCGCTGAAGGACATCCACGCCGCCGGGATCGTCCACCGCGACCTCAAGCCGTCGAACGTGCTGGTGACGATCGACGGGCCGCGCGTGATCGACTTCGGCATCGCGCGGGCGCTGGAGACGCTGGCCGGGGACGGCCTTACCCGGACCGGTTCGCTGGTGGGATCGCCCGGGTTCATGGCGCCGGAGCAGGTGCGCGGGGACCGGGTCACCCCCGCCTGCGACGTCTTCTGCCTCGGCTCGGTGCTGGCGTACGCGGCGACCGGTGTGCTGCCCTTCGGCGGCGCGAACAGCGGGGTGCACGCCCTGATGTTCCGCATCGCCCAGGAGGAGCCCGACCTGGACGGCATGCCGGAGGGCATCGCCGACCTGGTCCGCGAATGTCTGCGCAAGGACCCCGCCGCCCGCCCCTCGCTGGACCGGATCCTGGAGCGGACGGGCGCGGAGGACACGGTCTCCGGCGGCCGCTCCCGCGACCCCTGGCTCCCCGGCGCCCTGGTGGCCCAGCTCGGCCGCCACGCGGTACGCCTCCTGGAGGTGGAGGACCCCCGGTCGGGCGACACGGACGCCCGTGGCGTGGGCGGCCCCGGTGGGGCGCCGGGTCCGGTGGCGGGCGCGGGGATGCTCTCGGGGCCGGGCGGGCCGGTGGTCCCGGCTGCCCCGGTGGGGCCGGCCGCGTCGGCGGGTGCGGGTGCGGGTGCGGGTGCGTCTGCGGGTTCGGGTGCGCCGGGTGCCGGTGGCCCGGTGGGTCCGGCCGCCCCGGTGGGTGCCGGTGCTGAGGCGGGCGGCGGTGCGCCGGTCGGTTCGGGTGCGGCCGCGTTCGGCGGTGCGCCGGGCGCGGACGGCTCTGGTGGGGCGCCGGGCCCGGTGGCGGGCGCGGGTGCCCCGGCGGGCCCGGGTGGCCCGGTCGGCCTGGCCAAATCGGCAGGTGTGGGTGGACAAGCGGGCTCGGATGCCCCGGCCGGCGGGAGTGCCCAAGTGGGGCCGGTTGCCCCGGGTACGTCCGGCCCTGGTGGGGCGCCGGGCCCGGTGCCGGAAGCGGGTGCTCCCGCGGGCTCGGGTGCCCCCGCGGGTTGGGGCGCTCAAGTGGGCTCGGATGCCCCGGGCGTGGGTGGTTCTGGTGGGGCGCCGGGCCCGGTGGCGGGCGCGGGTGCCCCAGCGGGCGCTGGCGCGGAAGGGCCGGCTGCCCCGGCGGCCTCGGCGGGTTGGGGTGCCCAACCGGGTCAGGGTGCCCCGGGCGCAAGTGGCCCCGGCGGGGCACAGGCTCCGGCGGCGGGCGCGGGCGCCTGGGCGGGTCCGAGTGCCCAGGCAGGCCCCGGCGCCCCCGCAAGCCCCGGTGCCCAGTCGAGCCCCGGCGCCCAGCCGGGCCCCGGAGGTTCCCACGGCGCGCAGGCGCCGGTGGCCGGCGGCTCGGCCGAGCACTCGCCCGTGGCCGACGACGCGCCGACGCCTCCGCCCCCGGGCCGGCCCGGCGGTGGCGGTGCGGCGGTCGGTCATCTGCCGACCGTGGTGGCCGGGCAGACCCCGCCGCCCGGAGCGCCCCCGGCCCGGTCCGCCTACGGCTCGCCCGCTCCGTACGGCTACGGCTATCCGCAGCAGGCCCAGCAGCATCCGCAGCCCCCGTCCGCCGGCTACGGCTACCCGCAGCAGCCGTACACCCCGTACGGCGGGCTCGGTTCCACCCCGCCCTACGGCCCGCCGCCGTTCACCGGGCGGCCGGAGCCGGAGCGCCCGGGCGGCCGGTCCACCGCGCTGCTCGTCGTGATCGCGCTGGTGGTGGCTCTGGGCGCGGGCGGCTCGGTGTACGCGCTGATGAAGCACGGCGGCGACGACACGGCCGACGGCACGGTCGGCCCCGCGCCGACCGGAACCACGAGCGCCCCGCCCGTCACCTCCCCGGCCCCCGCACCGTCGGCCTCCGCCTCCGCCTCCTCCGCCGCGGCGGACGGCGCCGTCCCCGCCGCCTACCTCGGCACCTGGGAGACCACCATCGACAACGCGAACGGCACCAACACCCGCCGGCTGACCATCGGACAGGGCGAGGTCGGCGACACGGTCCTCGCCCTGGTCGCGGACGGCCCCGTCGAGGGCGGCGGCACGTACCACTGCGTCTTCGAGGCGACCCTCACCGAACAGCCGGGCGACGGCGACCCGTTGGAGATCGGCCCGTCCACGGTCACCAGCGGCGAGCCGATGTCCTCCTGCTCGCCGGGCGAGGCCAGCGAGGTCACCCTGCTCCCGGACGGACGGCTGAAGCGCGCGAAGGCGAGCGGCGGCGAGAGCCTGACCTACACCAAGCAGTGACCTGAAATCACCGTCGGCGCGGAGCAGTTGAACGTTCGGCGAACTTCGGCGGGCGTGTCCGGTTTCCGCCCCTCTCCATGCGTACCGTGACCCCACCATCCGACTCCGGTGAGTGGCGGGGGCGCCCATATGGAGTGGCTGAGCGCGGAGAACGTCGTGGCCGTCGGCACGGCGGTGCTGGGCATCGTCGCGTCCGCCGGCATGGTCTGGTACGAGCGCCGGGTGCCGCGTCGCAAGAGGATCGGCTACCGGGTGCAGATGGACAACCCCATAGGCGACGACGTCCGTTCGGGCCGTGCCAACCGCCGGCTCGGCCTCTTCGACGAGGCGCCGGACATGGCCGACGCGACCCTCGTGCTGCTCCGCGTGGAGAACGACGGCTCACAGGGCATCGACCGCGACGACTACACGAGTCCCGAACGGCACGGCTTGACCGCGGTGTTCACCGACCGCACCGTCCGGGGGGTGTCGGTCACCCAGCCGACCGGCACCGACCACCTGATGGACCACTTCACCGCCGAGCGCGGATTCGGCTACGAGGGCAACACCCTGCGCGTCCCGCGCGTCCCGCTGAACCGGGGCGACCACTTCAAGCTGCTCGTGCTGCTGTCCGGCGGGGACGTCGGCCGGGAGATCCGGGTCGTCGGCGGGATCAGGGACGGCGAGGTCCATCCCAACCGCAGCGCGACACCCGACGACAAACCGCCGCTGTTCAGCCGCGCCTCCCGGTTCATCACCATCATGCTCACGGTGTCCGTGGTGACGCTGGCGGCCATCGTCGTGGCCCGCGACGACACACCCCCGCCGATCGGCTGCGCGCAGGGCACGCTGACCGTCACGGGGTCGACGGCGTTCGCGCCGGTCCTGCGGGAGGTGGCGCGGAAGTACGAGGCGGACTGCGCGGGCGCGGCCGTCACCGTGGACGTGCACGGCTCGACGGCCGGCCTGCGGGAACTGGAGGCGGCCGGCGCGGCGGCGAAGAAGGGCTCGCCGCCGCTGGTGGCGCTCTCCGACGGGCCCAAGAGCGCCGACATGCCGCGGCTGCGGGAGAACCGCGTCGCGCTGTCGGTCTTCGCGCTGGTCGTGAACGACGACGTGGGCCTGAAGAACCTGTCGACGGCGGACGTACGACGCCTGTACCGGGGCGACATCACCGACTGGAGCCAACTGGGCGGCCGGCCGGTGCCGGTGCGGCTGGTCAGCCGGGACGCGGGCTCCGGCACCCGGCAGGTCTTCCAGCGCCGGGTGCTGGGCCGCGGCGAGATCGCGAACTCCTCCGTCGACTGCGTCCACAAGGACGACGCGACGGCCCCGGTGACCCGCTGCGAGCTCGACTCCACCGACCAGGTGCTGGCCGAGGTGGCCGGGCTGCCCGGCGCCGTCGGCTACAGCGAACTCAACCTGGCCACCCGGGCCAAGGGCCTGCACGTCCTGGCCCTCGACTCCGGCGCCCCTTCCGTGGACGCGATCGAGCACGGCCACAGCAGCTACCCGTACCGCGAGATCGAGTACGCGTACACCTACGGGCAGCCCCCGGCGGACTCCCTGGCGTCGAGCTTCCTGACCTATCTGACCAGGGGCAACGGGCAGGACGTGATGCTGTGCCGGTGAACGCGCGGCCCGTGCGGCCTACCGGGGCTCCGGCGGCCGCTGGCGGGGCATGTTCGGGCGGGCGCCGTTCGCGGGCGGCAGGGGATGCCGGCCCGCCGGTGCCGCCGACTCCGCCCGCATGCCGGACACCACCGCCGTCTGGATGCCGAGCGGCGCCGACCCGGTGCGGAACGCCACCATCCAGTCGGCCGTCTCCGTGCGCACCAGGTCCTGCACGTCCTCCGAGAAGCGCCGCAGCACCCCCAGGCACCGCTCCGCCGCCTCGCTCGCCGTGCCCTCCGCGGGGCCCAGCATCTCCCGGACGCTCTCCGAGGCCCAGTCGAACTGGAGCACCTGCAACCGCCGCTGTACGGCCTGCGCGGTGGCCACGTCCCTTATCCACCCGGAGGTGACCCCGAAGAACCGGTCGGCGCCGACGCAGGCCACCGCGAGCAACAGCGCCAGGTACCCCCAGGGCGCGACCCCGCCGACCACCCCGGTCATGTCCAGCAGGGGCAGCGCGGCCCCGAGGACCGCCCCGGCCGCCGCGCCGGCCCGCAGCGCCCGCGCGCCCCGCCGCTTCCACACCCGGTCCTCGAGGTACCAGGCAGCCGTGTGCAGCGCCCCCCGCTCCACCCACCGGTACAGCTCGTCGAGGCGTTCGGCGGGCTCCCCCCAGTCCCCGAGCGGGAAGGTCCGCCCGGTCAGATCGCCCGGCCGCGGTCCGGCCGGACCTTCGCCCCGGCCGTCCTGAGGCGGACCCTCGGGCTGCATCTCCGGCTGACCCACCCGGCACTCCCTACTGAACGCGACACCGAACACGGCACTGCGCACCCTCGTCACACCGTGTGACAGCGGCTGCCGACGTGCGGCCCCCTTCCTACCGCCCAATGGGTGGCAGGGACGTGGCTTTGCCGCCTTTTCCGCCCGGAAGGGGGCCTTGATCAGGTATAGGGCCGACGTTGTTATCACTCGAAAGAGTGGCGCGGCGATGGCCGGGCGGACCACGTAGGCTCGTGCACAGCGAACGACGACGCAGTGGACGAGGAACCAGGAGCTCATCGTGATTCCCGGTGGTGGCCAGCCCAACATGCAGCAGCTGCTCCAGCAGGCCCAGAAGATGCAGCAGGACCTCCAGCGGGCGCAGGAGGAACTGGCGAACACGGAGGTCGACGGGCAGGCGGGCGGCGGCCTGGTGCGGGCCACCGTCACCGGCTCCGGCGAGCTGCGGGCGCTGAAGATCGACCCGCAGGCGGTGGACCCCGAGGACACCGACACGCTCGCGGACCTGATCGTGGCGGCCGTGCAGGCGGCCAACGAGAACGCGCAGACGCTGCAGCAGCAGAAGCTGGGCCCGCTGGCCCAGGGCCTCGGCGGCGGCAGCGGCATCCCGGGTCTGCCCTTCTGATCCGCCGGCCGTTCCGGTGCCTGCCACCTGAGCGAAACCCCCGCCGCCTTCCGAGGACGGGCGGCAGCCGACTACCGTACGTACCGAAAGGTCTCCAGGAAGGGCAGTCCGTTGTACGAAGGCGTGGTCCAGGACCTCATCGACGAGCTGGGGCGGCTGCCCGGCGTCGGTCCCAAGAGCGCGCAGCGGATCGCCTTCCACATCCTGCAGGCGGAGCCGGCCGACGTGAAGCGGCTCGCGCAGGCGCTCCTGGAGGTCAAGGCGAAGGTCCGCTTCTGCGCGGCCTGCGGCAACGTGGCGCAGGAGGAGCTGTGCAACATCTGCCGCGACCCGCGCCGCGACCCGTCCGTCATCTGCGTGGTCGAGGAGCCGAAGGACGTCGTCGCGATCGAGCGCACCCGTGAGTTCCGCGGCCGCTACCACGTCCTGGGCGGCGCGATCAGCCCGATCGAGGGTGTGGGCCCCGACGACCTGCGCATCAGGGAACTCCTGGCCCGGCTGGCGGACGGCACGGTCACCGAGCTGATCCTCGCCACCGACCCCAATCTCGAAGGCGAGGCGACGGCCACGTACCTCGCCCGCATGATCAAACCCATGGGCCTGAAGGTCACCCGCCTGGCCAGCGGCCTCCCGGTGGGCGGCGACCTGGAATACGCGGACGAGGTCACTCTCGGCCGCGCCTTCGAGGGGAGACGACTCCTAGATGTCTGACGCCACGCTGCACGACTCGACGCGGAACCCGGACGACTTCTCGGTCCAGATCGCGGACCAGGTCGAGAGCTTCCTGGTCGCCGTCACGGAGGTGGCGAGGGGGGACGAGCCCGGCTCGACCGTCCCCTTCCTCCTCCTGGAGATCTCCCAGCTCCTGCTGGCCGGCGGCCGGCTCGGCGCGCACGAGGACATCGTCCCCGAGGAGCGCTACGAGCCCGACCTCGGCCCCGAGGCGGACGTGGACGAACTCCGCGAGAACCTGGCCCGTCTGCTGGAGCCCGTCGACGTCTACTCCGAGGTCTTCGACCCCTACGAGCCGCGCAAGGCCTCCGTGCCCGCCCGGATCTCCGACGACATCGCCGACATCATCACCGACCTCCGCCACGGTATGGCCCACTACCGCTCGGGCCGCACCACGGAGGCCCTGTGGTGGTGGCAGTTCTCCTACTTCTCCAACTGGGGTCCCACCGCCTCCGCCGTGCTGCGCGCCCTCCAGTCCGTCCTCATCCACGTCCGCCTCGACCAGCCCCTCGATGAGCTCGACGGTCTCGACACCGACCAGGGCATGGGTGACGAGACCCTCGAGTTCGAAGCGGGGCGTGTCATGGCCGAGGAGATCGGCGGCCCGCTCGGCATGGGCCGCCCGGCCCAGTAGCCGTCGCACTGTGACGCGGGGCACTTTGCGCGTGCCCCGCTTACGGCTGGGCAGGTGCCGGTTGCGGGCGTCCGGTGTCTCACCATGCGGGAGCAGGGGGGCGGAAAACGGGCGCTCGGTAAACTGAGCCGACACAAACGAACCGAGCGAGGAGCGCACGTGGGCCTTGTCGTGCAGAAGTACGGAGGCTCCTCCGTAGCCGATGCCGAGGGCATCAAGCGCGTCGCCAAGCGGATCGTGGAAGCGAAGAAGAACGGCAACCAGGTGGTTGTCGTCGTTTCCGCGATGGGCGACACGACGGACGAGCTGATCGATCTCGCCGAGCAGGTTTCACCCATGCCTGCCGGCCGGGAGTTCGACATGCTGCTGACCGCCGGTGAGCGCATCTCCATGGCGCTGCTGGCCATGGCGATCAAGAACCTGGGGCACGAGGCCCAGTCGTTCACCGGCAGCCAGGCAGGCGTCATCACCGACTCGGTCCACAACAAAGCCCGGATCATCGACGTCACGCCGGGGCGTATCCGCACCGCGCTGGACGAGGGCAACATCGCCATCGTCGCCGGGTTCCAGGGCGTCAGCCAGGACAAGAAGGACATCACCACGCTCGGCCGCGGTGGGTCCGACACCACGGCGGTGGCCCTGGCGGCCGCCCTCGACGCCGAGGTGTGCGAGATCTACACCGACGTCGACGGCGTTTTCACCGCCGACCCGCGCGTGGTGAAGAAGGCGAAGAAGATCGACTGGATCTCCTTCGAGGACATGCTGGAACTCGCGGCCTCCGGTTCCAAGGTGCTGCTCCACCGCTGTGTGGAGTACGCCCGCCGCTACAACATCCCGATCCACGTCCGCTCCTCGTTCAGCGGGCTGCAGGGCACGTGGGTCAGCAGCGAGCCGGTCGCGCAGAAGACACAGCAGCAAGGGGAGAAGAAGGTGGAACAGGCCATCATCTCGGGCGTCGCGCACGACACCTCCGAGGCCAAGATCACCGTCGTCGGTGTCCCGGACAAGCCGGGCGAGGCCGCCGCGATCTTCCGCACCATCGCGGACGCCCAGATCAACATCGACATGGTTGTGCAGAACGTGTCCGCGGCCTCCACCGGGCTCACGGACATCTCCTTCACCCTGCCGAAGACCGAGGGCCGCAAGGCCATCGACGCCCTGGAGCGCAACAAGGGCGGCATCGGCTTCGACTCCCTGCGCTACGACGACCAGATCGGCAAGATCTCCCTCGTCGGCGCCGGCATGAAGACCAACCCGGGCGTCACGGCCTCGTTCTTCGAGGCGCTGAGCGACGCGGGCGTGAACATCGAGCTGATCTCGACCTCCGAGATCCGTATCTCGGTCGTCACCCGCAAGGACGACGTGCCGGAGGCCGTCCGCGCCGTCCACACCGCCTTCGGGCTCGACTCCGACACCGACGAGGCCGTCGTCTACGGAGGCACCGGCCGATGACCGGCAAGCCGACGCTCGCGGTCGTGGGAGCGACCGGAGCCGTCGGCGCGGTCATGCTCCAGATCCTGTCCCAGCGCGCGGACGTCTGGGGCGAGATCCGTCTGATCGCCTCCCCGCGCTCGGCCGGCCGCAAGCTGGCCGTGCGCGGCGAGGAGATCGAGGTGACGGCCCTGACGGAGGACGCCTTCGCCGGGGTCGACGTCGCGATGTTCGACGTGCCCGACGAGGTCGCCGCCGAGTGGGCGCCGATCGCCGCCGCGCGCGGCGCCGTCGTCGTCGACAACTCCGGTGCCTTCCGGATGGACCCCGACGTCCCGCTCGTCGTGCCCGAGGTCAACGCGCACGCGGTGCGCAGCAGGCCGCGCGGGATCGTCGCCAACCCCAACTGCACCACCCTGTCGATGATCGTCGCCCTGGGCGCGCTGAACGCCGAGTTCGGGCTGCGCGAGCTGGTGGTGTCCTCGTACCAGGCGGTGAGCGGCGCCGGGCGGGCCGGTGTGGACGCCCTGCGGGCGCAGCTGTCCCTGGTCGCCGGGACCGAGCTGGGCACCAAGCCCGGTGACGTACGGCGGGCCGTCGGGGACGACACCGGGCCGTTCCCGGAGCCGGTCGCGCTCAACGTGGTCCCGTGGGCCGGGTCGCTGCGGGAGGACGGCTGGTCCTCGGAGGAGATGAAGGTGCGGGACGAGTCCCGCAAGATTCTCGGACTGCCCGCGCTGCCGGTCGCCGTCACCTGCGTCCGGGTGCCGGTGATCACCACGCACTCCCTCACGGTCCACGCCCGCTTCCAGGGCGAGGTGACCGTCGACGGCGCCCGCGAGATCCTCGCCACCGCGCCCGGTGTGGTCCTGTGCGACGACCCCGCCGCCGGCGAGTTCCCCACGCCCGCCGACGTGGTGGGCACCGATCCCACCTGGGTGGGGCGGGTCCGGCGCGCGCTGGACGACCCGACCGCGCTGGAACTCTTCGTGTGCGGGGACAACCTGCGCAAGGGCGCCGCGCTGAACACCGCGCAGATCGCCGAGCTGCTGGCGGCGGAGATCACGGGAGAGACTGTCGCCCGCGGCTAGAACGCTTGTAGCATCCACATAAGAAATGTGGCCGGGAGCATGGCCCGAACCGCTTGATCCACGCTCCCCGGCGACAGAGGATTTTCCTCCCCGTCCCCCGCAACCGCGCGGAGGGCGGGGAGCGTCTTTGCAGTGACCCTTGCGAGGCGTGGGCGTGAGGATCCGGCGTGGGGACGTCGGGATCCGGGCGGGGGACGCCTGTTCGAATGGGACATAAAGGAAGAGCGGGGCGCATGACGGCTGTTGAGGAACCGTCGGTTGTCGCACATGTGACGTCCGGCACGTACAACCCTCTTGGGGGGAAGCGTGTCCAACTGACGTGGCAGAGGTACTCGAACTCAGTGCGGCCCGCGGCACCGCGGCCCTCCGGCCGCCCCGTGCGGCGCTCCGGCCGCGCATGCCCGGCGGCATGCCGGTGATTGCGCCCATGCCCGCAGCGCGGCCCACCCGCATCCCCAGTCAGCGTGACGGCTCCGACGAGACCGCGGCCGCCGCGCCGGCCGCGGAGACCGCGGCCGCCGGCACCACCGTCGACCACCTCACCGAGACCTACCGGGCGCACTACCGCTCGCTGCTCGGTCTCGCCGCGCTGCTCCTCGACGACACCGCCTCCTGCGAGGACGTCGTCCAGGAGGCTTTCATCCGCGTCCACTCGGCCCGCAAACGCGTCCGCGACCCCGAGAAGACCCTCGCCTACCTGCGGCAGACGGTCGTCAACCTGTCCCGTTCCGCCCTGCGCCGCCGCATCCTCGGCCTGAAGCTGCTCTCCAAGCCGATGCCGGACATGGCGAGCGCGGAGGAGGGCGCCTACGACCAGCTCGAGCGCCGCGACCTCATCAAGGCGATGAAGGGCCTGCAGCGCCGTCAGCGCGAGGTCCTGGTGCTGCGCTACTTCGCGGACATGACCGAGGCCCAGGTCGCCGAGACGCTCGGCATATCGCTGGGCTCGGTGAAGGCGTACGGCTCCCGGGGCATCGCCGCGCTGCGGGTGTCCATGGAGGCGCTGGCATGAGCGAGCACACGGAGCACGGCGACGAGGGCGTCCCGCCCGAGGATCTCTCGCCCGAGAACCTCTCGCACGAGCGCCACGAGCCCTACGCCTGGCACGAGCCGACGCAGGGCCACGAGCAAGAGCACCCGCAATCGCACGCTGGGAACGGAACTGTGAACCACGGCCCCGACGAAAAGGGCTCCCAGGAGCCCGGCACGGGCCTCGACGCGCTCGACGGGCTCGGCTCGGACGAGCTGGCCCTGCGCGGTCTGCTGCACTCGGCGGTCGGCGACATCGAACCGCGCACCGGCACCCTCGACCACCTGCGCCGGGCGGTACCGGCCCGCCGGGCCCGCAAGCGCCAGGCCGCCGTCGGCATGGCCGCCGCGGCCCTGTTCATCGGCACCGCCATCCCCGCCCTCGTCCACGTCTCGAACTCCGGCGGCACCGACCCCAACACCGCCATGGCGGGCCAGTCCTCCGAGGCGCAGGGCGGCGCCACCCAGGGAAAGGACCCGCAGGCCGGCACCGGCGGCACCGGCGGCTCCCGCGGCAGCACCCCCGGGAAGGACAAGGACGACGGCAGGACCGGTGACCGGGGGACGACCGGCAGCGGCAACGGCTCCGCGGGCGCCGCCGATCCGTCCGCCCCCACGGCCTCGGGCGCCGGGCTGTGCACGGCGGCCCAGCTGAGCTCCGTCACCGGCAGCGCCGACGCCCCGGACTCGACGGGCGTCGTCTACGGCACCTTCCGCGTCACCAACACCTCGGGCGCCGCCTGCACCGTGACCGGCGGGGTCGTGGTCAGCGCGACGGCGCAGGGTGCGGCGGACCAGGCCAAGATCGGCGTCGTCCGGCATGTGGCCGGGGACGCGGCGGCCGCGCTGCCCGACCCCTCGCTCGAGGTCGCCAAGCTGGTCCTGCAGCCCGGCGCCGCCTACGAGGAACGGTTCGCCTTCGTTCCCTCCGAGACCTGCCCCGCCAGTGGCGGCTCCCCCTCCACCGGCGGCTCCGACGGCGGCGGCGAGCCGTCGCCCGACCCGTCGCCCTCGCAGGACGCGAGCGCCGGCGGCGGCACGGAGACCGGCGGCACCTCGGGCACCACCACCCAGCTCGTCACCGAGGAGGGCACGGCCGACGGCAGCGTCCTCGTCGGCTACACCGGCGAGACGGGTTCCCCGTCGACGTCCGCGCCGGTGCCCAACGCGTGCGCGGGCACGGTGTACTACACCGGGGTACTGGCGGCGTCGTAGCCCTCGGGGGGCGGACGGCCCCAGGACGGCGGGCGGCGGCCGGAAGGGAAGCCGCCCGCGGCCGCGGCGCCCTCAGACGGCGGTGGGAGCGGAGGGGTTCCCCTGCTCCTCGCCCTCCCGTTCCTGATCCTGCTCCGGCACCAGACCGAGCGCCGCGTCGCGCTGGAACTCCAGCTCGCGGCGCAGCAGCCGGAACCACATGAAGACCACGAATCCGGCGAAGACGAACCACTCGCCGGTGTAGCCGAGGTTCTGGAAGGCCTTCAGGTCGAGACCGGTGCCGTCGGGCGCGGTCGCGGGCACGGCCTTCATCCCCGCGTCGGCCCGGTCGAGGGTGACCCAGGCGTCGTACAGCCGGTCGGGCACCAGGTTCACCAGCGTGGCCGAGCTGATCGCCGCCGTCTGCCCGGCGGGCAGCCCGCCCTGGGCGCCGGCGCCGTTGTCCCCCGGTGTCTCGGAGGCCTGCAGCGCTCCGGTCACGGTGACCTCGCCGCCCGGTGCGGCGGGTGCCTTGGCCGCGTCCGCCGTGCCGGGCAGCCAGCCGCGCACCACGGGCAGGGACCGGCCGGAGTCGGTGCGCAGCAGCGTCAGCACGTAGAAGCCGCTCCGGTCGCCCAGCTCCCGGCCGGGCACCAGGAGCTGCTCGCCGTACCGGCCGCTCGCGGTGACCCGCCGTCCCGAGGTGCTCTTGTCGACCGGCAACATCGAGTCCAGGGGCCTGGCCGTCTCGTGCCGGTCCGACGCGGCCCGTCCGGTCGCGGCGCGGTGGTCCTGCACCCGCCCCTCGAACCGGCTCAGCTGCCAGGACCCCATGAAGACGCAGAACGGGATGGCGAGCAGCACGAAGACGTTGATGCCCCACCAGCGGGGAGTCAGCAGAAACCGGTACACGCCCACAACGGTACGGCGCCCGTGCGACCGTCCCGTCCCGGGGTCGGCCACGCGCGTGTGGCCGACCTGTGTACGCACTTGTGTACGTATGTGTGTGCGGACCACGTGGGCATGATCGGGAAGTTGTCCACAGGCTGGGGGCACCGGCAGCGGATTGTCGGTCGGGCCAGGCACTATGGGCGCATGACTGGGGCCATGAGTGAGAGCAGGACGCCGGACACACCGGACATGCCGGACTGGGAGAAGCGCTTCCGGGCGCCGCGGGTCTCGCTGCCCGACTGGGCCGAGGACGCGCCGGACCGCTCCCTGTTCGTGTCGAACGCGACGGGCACGTACGAGCTGTACGCCTGGGACCGGTCGACGGGCGAACAGCGGCAGGCCACGGACCGGCCGAACGGCACGACGGACGGCGTGCTCGCCCCGGACGGCGCGTGGATCTGGTGGTTCGACGACAAGGACGGCGACGAGTTCGGCGTCTGGCGCCGCCAGCCGTTCGAGGGCGGCGCGGACGAGACGGCCGTCCCCGGCCTCGACCCCTCCTACCCGGCCGGTCTGGCCCTCGCCCGGGACGGCCGTACGGCGGTGGTCGGCCGCTCCACGGACGACGAGGGCACGACCATCCATCTCGCCCGCGAGGGTGAGGCCACGGTGGAGATCTACCGCCACCGCGAGTCGGCCGGCGTCGGCGACCTCTCCCACGACGGCACCCTGATCGCCATCGAGCACACCGAGCACGGCGACGCGATGCACGCGGCACTGCGCGTGCTGCGCCCGGACGGCACGACGGTCGCCGAGCTGGACGACACCAAGGGCGGCACCGAGGAGCTGGGCCTGGAGGTGCTGGGCTTCGCCCCCGTGGACGGCGACACCCGGCTGCTCATCGGCCACCAGCGCCGGGGCCGCTGGGAGCCCCTGGTGTGGGACGTGGCGGCGGGAACGGAGACGGACCTCTCCCTCGACCTGCCCGGCGACGTGAGCGCCGAGTGGTACCCGGACGGCACCGCCCTGCTCGTCGTCCACGGCTACGAGGCCCGCAGCGAGCTGTTCCGCTACGACCTGGCCGCCGGCGAGCTGACCCGCATCCCCACCCCGCCCGGCACGGTCTCCGGGGCCACGGCCCGGCCCGACGGCAGCGTGGAGTTCCTGTGGTCGTCGGCCGCCGAGCCGCCCGCGGTGCGCTCAACCTCCGGCCGCGTCGTCCTGGACCCGCCCGGCATGAAGTGCCCGCCGTCGGTGCCGGTGGAGGACGCCTGGGTGGAGGGACCCGGCGGCCGCATCCACGCCCTGATCCAGAAGCCGGCGGGCGCGACGGGCCCGCTCCCCACGGTCTTCGACCTGCACGGCGGCCCGACCTGGCACGACAGCGACGCCTTCGCCGCCGGCCCGGCCGCCTGGGTGGACCAGGGGTACGCGGTGATCCGTGTCAACTACCGAGGCTCCACCGGCTACGGCCGCGCCTGGACGGACGCCCTGAAGCACCGGGTCGGCCTGATCGAGCTGGAGGACGTGGCCGCCGTGCGCGACTGGGCGGTCTCCTCCGGCCTCGCCGACCCGGACCGCCTGGTCCTCACCGGCGGCTCCTGGGGCGGCTACCTCACCCTCCTCGGCCTCGGCACCCAGCCGGAGGCGTGGGCGGTGGGCATCGCGGTGGTGCCGGTCGCGGACTACGTCACGGCGTACCACGACGAGATGGAAGCCCTGAAGGCGATGGACCGCACCCTGCTGGGCGGCACCCCGGAGGAGGTCCCGGACCGCTTCGAGGCGTCCTCCCCGCTGACCTACGTCGACCAGGTCAAGGCCCCGGTGTACATCTCGGCGGGCGTCAACGACCCCCGCTGCCCCATCCGCCAGATCGACAACTACGTCCAGCGCCTCCAGGCCCGCGAAGCGCCGCACGAGGTCTACCGCTACGACGCGGGCCACGGCTCCCTGGTGGTCGACGAACGAATCAAGCAGGTGACCCTGGAACTGGCCTACGCCGACAAACACCTGAACGACGCCTGACCCACTCGCCTCAGCCGGCCCGAGGAGCCTTCTCCACTCGGTCCGGGCCCGGACCCAGCTCAACCGACCGACCACCACCCACCCACCTTGGCTGAGCCGAGGGTCCTTGTCCCCTCCGGCAGGGTCCGGGCCCTTCACAACCGACCGACCACCACCCACCCACCCACCCACCTCGGCTGAACCGAGGGTCCTTGTCCCCTCCGGCAGGGTCCGGGCCCTTCACAGCTGGCCGAGACGGGTGGGTGTGGTGGGCGAGGACCGGGGGTCCAGGGGGCGGAGCCCCCTGGCGCTCACCCCAACTCCGCCAGCCCCCGGCGTGTAGCGGCAACGACGACCCGGTCACCAGCCCGCAACACATACTCCGGGCCCACATCCACCTGCCCCTCCACCGCGAGCACCCGCCAAGCCCCGCCCCGGAACGCCGCTCCCACCGTCCGCCCCTCCAACTCCGCATGCCCGGCCACCGACACCGAGGCGAACAGCAGCACCCTCCGCTCCACCGGCAGAGCCCCCAGCACCTGCCGCCCCAGCATCGCCCCGGCGAACGCCGGCGCCGACAGGTGCGACACACTCCGGCTCCGCGTCGGCGCACCGGGATGCGCGGCCCGCAGCGTCCGGTACACCGCCGTCGCGAAGTCGTCGTCGTACAGCCGCAGCACCACCCGGACATCCGGCCGCACCGACCGGGCGTACAGCGCGGCCTCCAGATTGGTCGTGTCCGCGCTGGTCACCGCGAGCAGCGCGTACGCGCGGTGGATCTTGGCCGCCTCCAGCACCCCTTCCTGCGTCACGTCCCCCAGCACCACCGGCACCCGCAGCCGCCGGGCCGTCGCCAGCCCACGCGCCTCCGGGTCGGCCTCGACGCACACCACCGGGACGTTCAGTTCCCGCAGCCGGGTCAGCACCCGCGTACCGATCTTCCCCAGCCCCAGCAGCACCACATGCCCGCCGAGCCCGCGCGGCGGCTTCCGCAGCGCGGAGGCGCTCCGGAAGGTGCCCAGCGCTTCGAGCACGGCCGCCAGCAACACCGGCAGAAGCAGCAACCCGACGAGCCCCGAGAGGAGTTGCAGCACCTGGCGCCCGAGGGACTCCCCGATCGCGGGATCGTCGATGGCGAACAGGTCCAGCAGCGTCAGATAGAAGGCCGGCAAGGCGCCGATGTCGGTGACCACCCACAGCGCGACGGCGAGCGCGACCACGCACGCCACCAGCCCGGCCAGCGACCAGCGCAGCCGCCGCGAGAAGAGGGAGGCGAGCGGCGGTACGACCCCGCCCCCCACCCCGACACCACGTCCCGCCGCGTCCGGCGCGGCCCCGCCGACGGCCGACACCTGCTCCAGCACCAGGGCGGACCGTCCGCGGGCGAGCCGCACCTCGTCGTCGTCCGGCAGCAGCCGGGGCTCCTGCTCCCCGCCGTGCCCGTTTCCGTCGGCCCGCGCCGTCCCACCGGGCCCGCCGCCGTTCGCGGAGAGCAGCGCCAGTGTGCACAGCCCCTGGTCCGGGAGCTGTCCGTCCCGGGCCGGCGGCCGTTCGACGGACCGCAGCAGCAGTCCGCCGGCCTGGACGACCTTGGTGGTGCCGGCGACGGCGGCCGCGGCCAGCGCGGGTGCGGCGGTGTCGGCGTCGGACAGCACGGTCGTGGAGGCGTCCGGGCCGCCGTCGGGTCCCTCGCCGGAGGCCAACGTGGCCGCCTGGTCGAGGAGTTCCTCGATGTGCTGGCCCAGCCTGCGGTTGTACAGCCGCAGCACGAGCCGGAGGCGGGGGTTGAGCCGGCGGGCGGTCAGCGCGGCCCGGATGTTGGTCTCGTCGTCGTCGTACACGAGCGCCAGCGCCGAGGCCTGCTCCACCCCGGCCTCGGCCAGCACGGCCTCGGTGACGTCGACGGCCTCCAACACCCGTAGGCCGTCGGCGCCTTGCGCGTTCCCGCCGGCCCCGGCGAACCCGCCGATGCCGCCGCCGGCCCGTCCGACGGCGGCGCTGACCATCCGGTCGAGCAGCGCGACCGAGGCGGCACGAGCCCGCCCGACCACCGGGGGCCGGGCCAGGCGCTCGTTCGGCGGCACGACGAGGGTGACCTGCTCGCCGTGGAAGGTGCGCAACTCGGCGGTCAGCCGGTGTGCGAGAGCGTCGTCACCGCACACCACCATCGTCGCCGTCCCGGCGCCGGGCCCACCTTGGTTCGGAACGCTCGCCACGAGGAAGAAGACTGCCTCATGCCGATAGGTGGTTCCAGCAACCGGATGAACTCAGGTCAGCCGAGGCACACCACGAGCAGGCAGAGCTGGGAGGGCGAGGTTGCCGCCGGCGAGGGACTCGTCGCGGACGTCCCCGAGCCGGTGCCCCCGCCGTTCGCGGGCGCCGAAGTGGCCGGCGTCTGCGCCGTCGAACCGGTGCTCCCGGAAGCGGACCCCGACCCCGTCTGAGCACCGGATCCGGACCCGGATCCGGACCCGGACCCGGAGGCGGACCCGGACACCGATCCGACGGTCCGTGTCACGGCCCGGGTGACGGCCGGAAGCGGCGAGGCGGCTGCGTCCGGTCGGCTCGGCGCGGTGGTCCCCGTCGAGGCGGCCATCGTGCGTCGGCCCTGCTCCCCGGACGCGGAGCGATGGGAGTCGGCGTGTGCGGGTGCCGCCGGGGTGTGCGCAGGGCGCGGAGCCCGGTGACGGCCGGTGGGCGGTGCCACGTCGGGCCGGGACTCGGCGGAGGTCTGCCGCTCCGCTACGCCCATGCTGTGGTTGTCGGACGCCGAGGCCGCCTGGGCCCGGTCGCCGGACTGCCGGTCCATGGAGGCCAGCGTGAGCCCGCCGCCGACGATCGCGAAGGCGGTGGCGACCGCCGCCCGGCGCTTGTTCTTCTTCCAGCGCACGAGCTGCCGCCGCCGGGCCGCCCGACCCTGCGAAGCGGCAGGACGAACCGCCACCTCGCCGGATGGCTGGAACCGGGGCGCTCCGCCCGCACCGGCCGGCACGGGCTCTTCGGCGGCGTCGGCGGCGTCGAGGGAGTCGTCGTACCAGTCACCGGTGCCGAACGCGTCGAACGGGTGCGTCTCCGCCCCCGCCGTCGGTATGCCCGGCGTCGCACGCGGCGTGCCCACCGCCACCGGCGGAGCGATGTCAGGGGCGTAGGCGCCGCACCCGGGACACACCAGGGCGCCGTTCAGATGCCGACGGCACGAGGAGCAGTAGTCCATTTACGGTCTTCCTGAGTCGGCGGCGCCTGCGGCCACGGCCGGGGCCAGTTCACGTTCGTACGGGAGATCGAGCGGCAACGGTAACGAGGCGTTCCGCAGACTGTGTGCGGTCTGTGTGGCGCTCCTGCACACATTTCCTGCGGATCCATGACCGACTCGGGATCGCCGGTTTCCGCACCTCGCCCACCTGAAGTGAGCCAGGTCACAACTGTTGCTGTCACATCTCTCCGGCCCACTCCGTCAATGAGGTGTAGCCAACAGCAACCGCACAGGAGGACGTCATGGACGCTCGCTTGAACCTCTTCGCCAACCCGGTCGCCGGCAAGTTCTTCCGCTACATCAACTCGGCCGGGAAGGTCCTGTCGGACTCGACGCTGCCGCTCGCCACGCAGGAACTGGTGAAGCTGCGTGCCAGCCAGATCAACGGCTGCGGCTTCTGCACCGACATGCACAGCAAGGACGCCGCGCACGCGGGGGAGACCGCGATCCGCCTCAACCTGGTCGCCGCCTGGAGGGAGGCGAAGGTCTTCACCGACGCCGAGCGCGCCGCGCTGGAGCTGGTCGAGCAGGGCACCCGTATCGCCGACGCGGCCGGCGGCGTCAGCGACGAGGCCTGGGCCGACGCGGCCAAGCACTACGACGAGGACCAGCTCGGCGCCCTGGTCTGCCTGATCGCCCTGATCAACACGTACAACCGCATGAACGTCATCGTCCAGCAGCCGGCCGGCGACTACGAGCCGGGGATGTTCGGCTGAGGAGTGCGCCGGCTGCGCCCATGCGCCCACCCGGCCGACGGGCTCAGCACGCCCTGCTCAACAGGTCCCCGGGCCGGCAGTCGCGGCAGTGGCCGGGGGCCGGGGCGCGGAAGGCGCGGTCGCAGCCGTCGCAGTTCTGGAGCGGCTGGGCGGATGGGCGGACCACGGGACGTGGCGGCTCGGGCGGGGCGGGCAGGGGTGTCTCACGGAGGCGGAAGGCGAGGATGTGGGCCGGCCGGGCCCGCAGACTGCCGGGGAGCCCTGCCGTGAGCAGCCCGGTGATCTGGGCGGAGTCCAGCCCCGCCGCCAGCCACTCGGCGACGGCCGGGGCGAGCCGCGCGGCCTCCCGCCCCGAGAGCACCAGCCGGGGATCGACCCGGCGCAGCGCGGCGAGCACGGCGACGGCCCGCGGCTCGGCGTCCGCGAGCGGGGCCGGAGCCTCGGTCTGGTGCTGGGTGTCGGCCCGCAGAGCCGGGGCCGGAGCCTGCACCTCGGTCTCGGTTTTGGTTCCGGCCGGTGGCACCTGCGGCGCCGGTGACGGGTGCCCGGCCGAGGCGGCTGTGAACTCGGCCCGTGATTGCGCGGGGCGCGGCCGGATCGGCTGACGGCGCGGCTTCGGGGGCCGGGGCGGCGCTGCGGGCGGCTCGGGTGGCCCGTCGGGGCCCGGAGCACCGCCGGGAACGTCGTACAGATACGTCCGGGTGCGGATCTGCCCGGAGGACAGCCGCTCGCGCCGCCGCTCCAGATAGCCGGCCGCTTCGAGCTCCCTCAGTGCCCGCGAGATCAGGATCTCGCCCTCGGTGAAGTGCTCGCACAGGGCGGCGATGCTCACGGGGGAGCCGTCGGGCAGCGAGAGGATGTAGGCCGCGACGCCGATCGTGACCGCGCTGCCGCGCCGCTGTGCGAGGGCGTTGGAGAGCACGGTGAAGTCGGCGGTGAGCCGGGTGCGTACGTGAATCACGCCGGAGGTCGGAGCTCCGGCGTCGGCGCGCAGGCGCGCGTTAGACTGCGAGTCAGCCATCGGGAAGGGGTCTACTTCCTGATCGGTCAGGCCCTCGATCGGGATGCCAGTCCCGGCCGGGGGCCGTATCTGTTTGCGGTTGTTGCCGTGAACGTAACCGTCCGTATCCCACCCCTGCAAGCTGGTCACTCGGACGGGTGACATGGCGGGGAGGGTGGGTGGGCGGGTGGTTCTTTCCCCCGGTTCTTTCCGGAGAACGGCGGCCCGCCGGACCCTCGCGAACGAGGCCCCGGCGACCCCGGAGAACGGCCTCCGACCGGAATCCGGCGCACTCAGCCCCGGCGTGTCCGACGCCGCCACCGCGAAACGACCGCCCTCCGCCCCGCCCTTCTCGTACCCGGAGGGCGAGTCGGGCCGCGGTCTGCTCCTCGTGGACGTCCTGGCCGCACGCTGGGGCTGGACGCCCCGTCACTCCGTGGGCAAGACGGTCTGGGCGGAGGTGCCGGCGTAGTCCGTGTCCCTACGATGTACCGCCCATGACATGTGGGGCAGCGGAAGGGAGACAGGGTGTGACGGCTGACCGGCGGCGTTCCAGGCGCGGGCAGGGCGAGCTGGAGGCGCAGGTCCTGTCGGCGCTGCGGGAGGCGCGCGGGCCCGCGACGGCCGGCTGGGTGCAGGAGCGCCTGGGCGGGGACCTCGCCTATACGACGGTGGTCACGATACTCACCCGGCTGCTGGCCAAGGGCGCGGTCAACAGGGAGCGGGCGGGCCGGTCCTTCGCCTGGACGCCGGTGTCGGACGAGGCGGACCTGGCCGCGCGGAAGATGCGCAAGGTGCTGGACGCCGGCGGTGACCGGCAGGCCGTACTGGCCAGCTTCGTCACCGGCCTCGCACCGGAGGACGAGCGGCTGCTGCGCGCACTGCTGGGAGAAGACGCGCCGGAGGACGACTGAGGCCTGATGGGGGTCTTCTGAGGGGGTCTTCCGATGGGAGTCTGGCGGCGCTGCTCGCACCCGCCCCGGCGGGGCCGCCACTGGTCGCCGGTGTTCACCTCGGTGGGCCTGGCGGCCTCGGGCGCGGCGGTGGGCACGGCCGTGTCCGCCATGTCGTCGGCGAACCCGGCCGTGACGACGTACCTCGTCCTGAGGGCGGCGGCGCCCCTCCGATGGGCCGGGCGCCGCCGCCTTCAGGTCCCTTCCGTCAGAGGTCGAACTCGTGCGGCGGCAGATCGAGCGCGTAGCACGCCTCACGGACGACGGCCTGCTCGTCCTTGTCGAAGTCGCCGTCGGCACCGCCGATGACGATGCCGATCTGGATCACCGCACGGGCCTCGGCGGGCTTCTTCTTCGCCTTGGCGATCTCCTGCATGACGCTCACCTTGCCGAAGGCGAAGTCGGCGGTGAGCTTGTTCAGGTTGTCCTCGAAGCGCCGGCGCAGATCGTCGGCGGGGAAGTTCTGCAGCACCTCGTTGGTGCCGATGAGCTGGGCCACGCGCTGCCGCTCGGAGGGATCGACGGTCCCGTCGGCAGCCGCCACCAGCGCGCACATGGCCATGCTCGCGTCGCGGAAGGCACCGCTCTTGAGGTCGTTCTTCTTCGCCGCCAACTGGGTCTGCATCTGAGACGCGGACTCCTTGACGCGGTCCCACAGGGCCATGCCAACCAACTCCACATGCGATAGAAGGCGTTGCGGCCACTGGAAAGCGCGACCGCATCTTCTACAGCAACGTAGAAACCCGCGGCGGGGTTCCCGGGGGAGCGGCGGGTCAGGCTTCCTGGCTGCTCAGGTCGCGCCGCAGGACGACACGGGCCGCGCGGGTCGCGTCACCGTGTGCCTGCCGGGCGGCGTGATAGTCCGCCGAAGTGATGTCGCGGCCCGAGGCGAGTACCTCACGGACCTCGCGCAGCGAGTGGTACGACGCGTCGATCGCCGTGGCCACGTCCTCGGTCGCCGTCAGTATCAGCCGCTCCCGGGCCTCGTCGCACCCGGACGCCTGGAACGCCTGCCTGATCCTGGTACCCCTGACCTGCGGGCTCGCGTGATCCTCGTCCGCGGCCAGCCGCATGGCCTCGTGCGCCCGGCGGAAGGCCACGAGGCAGTCCACGTACGCGGTCTGCCGGTCCCGCAGCCTCGTCTCCCTGCTGGCGCGCCGCCACCGCACGTGCTCGCCGGCCAGCGTGGCCCCTACGCCGAGCACGGCCCCCAACCCGGTCCCCACCAGACTCCCCCACTCCACATCGGCGATCGTGCCACAGGTACGGCAGAACCGGCCGCGTTCACCGGCCGGTTGGCTCGGCGTCAGCCCCGGCAGCCGCATCCCGACGCCGACTTGGCCTCGGCCACGCCGAGAGCCGGGTCGGCCGCCGTTTCGGTCTCCGTGCAGCAGGAGGTGACGCCGCAACAGGTGCCGGCCGGCGTGACGGCACCCGCGGCCGCCTCGGAGGCCACCGGCTTGCGGGCGCGGACGATGGCGGAGTGCATGCCGTCGGCGACCGCGTGGGCCGGGGTGATCTCGATGTCCGCGAAGCCGGCGGCCTCCAGGCCCGTCCGGTACTCGGCGAAGGAGAGCGCGCCCGCGATGCAGCCGACGTAGTCGCCACGCTCGGCCCGCTGGGCCGGGGTGAGGGAGTCGTCGGCGACGACGTCGGAGATGCCGAGCCGGCCGCCGGGCCGCAGCACGCGGAAGGTCTCGGCGAAGACGGCGGGCTTGTCGACGGACAGGTTGATCACGCAGTTGGAGATGACCACGTCGATGGTGCCCGCGGGCAGCGGGACGGCCTCGATGGCGCCCTTGAGGAACTCCACGTTGGTGGCGCCCGCCTTCTCGGCGTTGGCCAGGGCCAGGGCCAGCATCTCCTCGGTCATGTCCAGCCCGTACGCCTTGCCGGCCGGGCCGACGCGGCGCGCGGAGAGCAGGACGTCGATGCCGCCGCCGGAGCCGAGGTCGAGGACGCGCTCGCCGTCGCGGAGTTCGGCGACCGCGGTCGGGTTGCCGCAGCCGAGGGAGGCGGCGACGGCCTCGGCGGGAAGGGCGTCGCGCTCGTCGGCGGCGTAGAGGGCCGAGCCGAAGTTCTCGTCGACCTCGACCGGCTGCGGCCCGCAACAGCCGGTCCCGCCGCCGGTGACCTCCGCGGCCGCGGCCGCGTATCGCCGGCGGACGGTTTCCCGCAGGTCCGTGGGCTGCTCTCGCATGGCTTCCTCCATGACTTCCCCCATGACTTTCCCCATGGCTTCGGAACGGCCTGTATCGGTACCTGTCTATTCAACCTTGCCCGGTGTCCGGCGCGCACTTCAATCCCGCGGTGACCCTGGCCGTCTGGTTCACCGGCCGCCGAGCCCCGGACGGCCTCGCCGCGCGGGACGTCGCCGCGTACGTTCCGGCGCAGATCGCGGGTGCGGTCTGCGGCGCGGCCCTGGCCGACGCGATGTTCGCCGAGCCGCTGGTGCGCTTCTCCACCCACGACCGCTCCGCCGGTCACCTGCTGCTCGGCGAGGTCGTGGCGACCGCCGGACTGATCGCCCTGATCCTCGGCCTCGACCGCATCGCCCGCGCCGCTCTGGCGCCGGTCGCGGTGGCCTCGTACATCGGGGCGGCCTACTGGTTCACCTCCTCCACCTCCTTCGCGAACCCGGCGGTCACCATCGGCCGCGCCTTCACCGATACCTTCGCCGGCATCGCACCCGCCTCCGTACCGCCGTTCATCGCCGCCCAGCTCCTGGGAACGGTGGTCGGCCTGGGCGCCGTCGCGGCCGTCCCGGCCCACCGGCGGACACGGGCGTGCTCCGCGACCGTCTGGCCCCGGTCGCGGAACCGGGCCCCCTCGCGCACGGTGAGCCCGAACCGGCCTCCCCCTGAGCCGGGCCACTCCCATCACACCCGTCCCCGCCCCGCCTCCGAGAAGGACCCCGGCCATGAGCACCCCCACCCCGCGCCCCTCGGTGCTGTTCGTCTGCGTCCACAACGCCGGCCGCTCCCAGATGGGCGCGGCCTTCCTCAGCCACCTCGCCGGTGACCGGGTCGAGGTCCGTTCGGCCGGCTCCGCACCCGCCGGCACCGTGAACCCGGCCGTCGTCGAGGCCATGAAGGAGGTGGGGATCGACATCTCCGCCGAGACTCCGAAGATCCTCACCACGGACGCCGTACGCTCCTCCGACGTGGTGATCACCATGGGCTGCGGCGACACCTGCCCGGTCTTCCCCGGCAAGCGCTACCTGGACTGGCGGCTCCCCGATCCCGCGGGCCAGGGCGTCGAGGCCGTCCGCCCGATCCGCGACGAGACGGAGCGTCGGGTCCGCGCCCTCCTCGCCGAACTTGCCGTCTCCCCGACGGCCTGACGGCCTGAGACCTGCCTGCCGGGTGCGGGCGCCGAAACGCCGGAACGACGTGGTGAGCCACCGGCCGACGCAATACGCTCCCCTTGATCGATCACCATCCCGTGGGGGGACATCCATGCGTAAAGCCACGCGCTTCGCTCTGCTCGGCACCAGCGTCGCGCTGGTCACCACCGCGATCTGCGCCACCACCGCCCAGGCGGACGACGGTGGCGCGGGCGACATCACGATCGACAAGGTCGTCGTCAACGGCGGCAAGCCGGTCGTCGTCGGTACCACCAAGGTGGTGTCCGCCAAGGTCACCGTGACCGCGTCGGACGACTCGGGCATCGCCGAGACCACGTACATCAGCGCCTCGGGCCCGAAGCCGAACTTCGCCCAGGTCTGGGACGACGAGATCACGTGCGTCAAGGCGAGCGCCACCACGTCGACCTGCACGGGCACGCTGACGTTCGACCCGCAGGCGTCGACCGGCTTCGTCGACAACAACGCGGCGGCCACCTGGAACCTCGGCACGCTCGTCTCCGCCAACGACCACGACTACATCTACCGGGACGCGGCCACCACGTTCAAGGTGCAGCGCTACTCGAAGCTGACGGTCAACGCCTCGCCGGAACCGGTGAAGAAGGGCCGGACCATCACGGTCACCGGCAAGCTCTCCCGCGCCAACTGGGAGGACAACGAGTACCACGGCTACACGAACCAGCCGGTGAAGCTGCAGTTCCGTAAGAAGGACAGCAACACGTACACCACCCTGAAGACCCTCAAGTCCAACTCGACGGGCAACCTCAGGACAACGGTCACCGCCTCCACCGACGGCTACTTCCGCTACAGCTTCGCGGGCACGGCGACGACGCCGGCCGTCAGCGCGGCAGGCGACTTCGTGGACGTCCGCTAGCCACGCTCCCGGTCGCCGTCCCCGCGGCCGCCACCGCCCGCGAGCCCCCGGCCGGTACGCCGGCCGGTACACCGGGCGGCTCGGCCCGGACCGCACGGTGGCGGTCCGGTCCGGGCGGTCAGCGCTGGGCCGTCACCCGCAGAGGCGCCAGGTCCGGCTGAACGGCGGGCTTCCCGGCGCCGGCGGACTGCGCCTGGGCGGCCGGAGCCTGCGGGGCCGCTCCCTTGTAGTACGCGGTGTAGGCGTAGTGGCCGCCCACGCCGATGGCCGCGCCGATCTTCGGGATGACGGCCGTGTCGACGGAGCCGGTGCCGCCGAAGACGGCCACGTGGTTCACGCTCGACGACATCCGCATCAGGTACCGCTTGGTGTCGTACGACAGCGACGTGACGTCGGTCCACAGCAGCGGACCGAACGTGGTCATCGCCGACGTCGCGGAGACACCGCCACGCCAACTGCTCACGGAGGCCACCGCGGCGTTCGGGGGCAGCGACCACCACAGGTCGGCGAGCTGCATGGCGTTCGACTGCGGGCTGCCGCCGGCGACCCGGTAGTAGCTGTACTTGCTGGGCCAGTGCGGCATCCTGCCGGCGTTGTACGCCTTGGTCAGCGCCGACTCCGCGTCGGTCCCCACCGTGATGATCTTCGTGGTGCCGGGGCTGTACTTGTCGAGGTAGCCGTAGACGGACGCCGTCATGGTCGAGCCCTCGGTCAGCAGCACGACCGCGCTGCCCGAACCGCCCATGGAGCCCGCGGCGGAACTGGCCGCGAGGGCGTTGTGGTAGTCGGTGCCGGTGGCCAGGAAGACGTACTTCGGCGTGCTGGTGATCGTCTTGGCCACGGCCACCGAGGTGGAGAAGCGCGAGACGTCGGACAGCCGCTTGGCGACGTAGCCGAGCGATGTCACCTTCGACGCCACCGAACTGCTGAGGACCTTGGTGCCGCCGACGAGGTACACGGTCTTGCCCTTGGGCAGCATGCGCTTCAGCTCGGTCTGCACCGTGGAGTCCAGAGCCGAGCCCGAGGTCATCAGCACCGGCCCGCGCTTCTTGCCGGCCAGCGAGGCCGCGGTGGTGGCGTACGCCGCGTCCGACTTGCTGATGAGGACGGCCGCGCCCGCGTTCGCCAGGCCGGGCGTGCTCTTGCCGACCGTGTTCCAGGTCCACTTGGACGAGGCGATGTTGGTGTCGTAGGTGTCGGAGCCGTAGACCCGGGAGATCGCGTTGTCCCGGAGCGGCTGCCAGGCCACGTCGGTGCCGTCGCCCCGGGGGACCTGCGTCTGCGTGCCCGTGCCGAGGTCGTGGATCCACACCTGCGGGCCCTGGGGGACGTCCGGGTTGCCGGAGACGTAGATGTCGTACGCGATCCGGTCGCCCTGCGGGGACCAGGCGGGCCGGTTGTGGTCGGTGGCGTCCGTGGTGACCTGGGTCAGCCCGGTGCCGTCGGTCCCGACCGTGAACACCTGCTTGTGCCCGCCGGCCGACCGGGTGAAGGCCACCGACCGGCCGTCCGGGGAGATGCTCGGCTCCCTGGCGTCGTCGGCCAGCTTGAGGAACTTGCCGGTACGGCCGTTGTAGACCCACACCGCCGGCGTACCGGTGGTGGTGCAACTGGTGCCGGTGCGTACGAAGGCCAGCATGCCGTCGGCCGAGCCGCTCGGCTTGGAGTCGCAGCCGTCGACGTCGGTGCCGAACAGCGCCCGGGGTGTGCGCGTGCCGTCGGCCGCGGTCACCCGCAGCCGGCCTTCGGCCTTGAAGACGATGTCGCCGCCGCCGTACCAGAACGTCGGGTCGGCCGGACGCCAGCCGCTGCCCGCCGGCATGGGGATGTCGACGCCGGTGTCCTCCGAGTCGGCCCACGCCGTGCGGATGTGGTCGGAGTTCACGAAGGCGACCTGGCTGCCGTCGGCGGACCAGGCGCCCTGGTTGCCGGACGGGGAGAACTGGGACCACGAGGTCCCGTTGGGGTTGACGAAGCCCATGTGACCGCCGCCGTCGGTGTACAGCAGTTTGCCGTCGGCAGCGGGCCAGCTGCCGGTGGCCGCGGTCGCCGGGCCCGGAAGCCCGCCGACGAGACCGGCCGCGAGTGCGGCGACGGTCGTGAGCGCCGCGGATCTGCGACGCGTACGCGCGTTCAAAGTGCCCCCACAGTGAATGGATGGCTACCGGACCCCTCCCTCGGGGCGAACGGACGGCATCTTGATCGTCATCCGACGGCAGCGGCGAAACATTAGTGGCAGGCCACGACAGCTGGGAAGACAGGGGACCACCAGCGACCCCGGAACCCACCAGCGACCCCGGAACCCACCGGCCGCCACCCGGGCCGAAAGCAGTCGGCCGCAGGCCGGTGAAGCAACCGGAAAAGACGCGGCGAACCGCCGGCACGCGGCTTCCCTGATCTATGGCCGACCGATCTGACCACCTGTTAGCGTGCGCGAAATGGAAGATCTGGGACCGATAGCCTGGCCGCCCGAGCCGATCAGGACCGAGAGGCTCGTGCTCCGTGAGCCCGAGGCCCGCGACCGTGCGGCGTTCATCGAACTGCTCGCCTCGCCGCAGGTGAACACCTATCTCGGCGGTCCCCGTCAACGTGACGTGCTCGAGCGCGAGACGCCCGAGGTGCCCGAGCGGTGGCCCGGGAGTTTCGTCGTCGATCTCGACGGGTCGATGATCGGCCAGATCCTGCTCAGGAGGGCAACGGGACACCGTCGCCCGGCTGCCGCGGGGAAGGCCGATCTCGGCTACCTCTTCCTGCCGCGGGCGTGGGGATTCGGTTACGCCGCCGAGGCGTGTGCGGCGGCACTCGACTGGCTCGGCGGCACGCTCCCCGGCGAGCCGGTGGTGCTCACCACCCAGAGCGCCAACGTCGGCTCGATGCGTCTGGCGGCGAAGCTGGGGTTCACCGAGGTGGAGCGGTTCGAGGCCTGGGGCAGCGAGCAATGGCTCGGCATGCGGCCCCCGGTCACGCCGTCCGGCTGAGTCCGCGGCGGAACCGCCGGTCAGTACCGGCCCGCCCATGCGCGAGCGGACGGCGACCGCCACTCGCCCGCGCGCATGCCGTGCCGGCCTTGAGTCTCCCGTAGGGGGAGACGCGAAGGTGGGGGCATGGACGGCGACACGCTCTACTCGATCGGTGAACTGGCTCGGCGGACCGGTCTGACGGTCAAGGCCATCAGGTTCTACTCCGATCGCGGGATCGTGGCGCCGACGGACCGCAGCCCGGCCGGCTACCGCCGCTACGACATCGACGCCGTCGCGCGCCTGGACCTGGTGCGGACCCTGCGGAACCTGGGGCTGGACCTGCCCACGATCCGCAGGGTCGTGGACCGGGAGCTCACCCTTCCCGAGGTCGCTGCCACGCACGCCGAAGCCCTGGCCGTGCAGATCGGCGTCCTGCGCCTGCGGCATGCGGTGCTGACGGCGGTGGCCGAACGCGGACTCACCGCAGAGGAGACGGATCTCATGCACAAGCTGGCCCAGCTCTCCGAGGACGAACGCCGACGTCTGATCGAGGACTTCCTCGACTCCGCCTTCGGCGGCCTCGGCGCCGGCTCCGCGTTCGCGGGGATCAGGCGCTCCATGACACCCGAAACACCCGGCAACGCCGATACCGAGCAGGTCCGGGCATGGGTGGAGTGGGCCGAACTCGCCCTGGACCCGGACTTCCGCGCCGGCATGCGGCGGACGGCCGAGGACCACGCGGCCGAGCAGGCACACGGCGGCATCACGGTCCCGCGCCGCGACTTCGCCGCGGCCGTCCGTGACCAGGTCGGCGCCGCCCTCGCAGCGGGCATCGAGCCGGCCTCGCACCAGGCCGATCCGATCGTCGCGACGCTCGCGGCCCACTACGCCCACATCCTCGGCCGCCCCGACGACACCGAGCTGCGCCGCTTGCTGCTGGCGCGTCTGGAGAGCGGGAGCGACCCGCGCAGGGACCGGTACTTCCAGCTGCTCGCAGTGATCAACGGCTGGCCCACCCCGCAGAACCTGACACCGGCGTTCGCCTGGTCCGCCCAAGCCGTCCGTGCCCGAATGGAGCCGTAGTGGGCCAGCATCACCGACGCGGGCGCGGAGCCCCGCCGCCATCCGACCGACCGGTGAACGACTTGCCGCCACACGACCGATCGGTGAACGACTTGCCGCCACACGACCGACCGGTGAACGACATCGTCACCCTGCACGCGGGCGCGACGCCATCCGCTCCCGCCCTCGTCCTTCGCCCCTGGTGCGCAGGGGACGTCGCCGCACTCGTCGAAGTGTTCCGGGACCAGACACTGCGCCGCTGGACCAGTTCGGCCGTGGAGAACGAGGCCGATGCGATGCGGTGGGTGCAGAACCAGGAGCGGGGCTGGGCAGCGGGGAACCGCTTCGGCTTCGCGGTACTCGAAATACAGCCCGACTCAGCCCAGCAGCAGTTGGCGGGCCACGTAGTCCTCAAGGAAGGGGTCCCCGGTAGACCCTCGGCCGAGGTGGGCTACTGGACCGCGGGACATGCCCGCGGACGGGGTGTGGCGCCCCGCGCCCTGGAGGCTCTCACCGGCTGGGCCTTCCACACCCGGGGAGCCGACGAGCTGGAACATCTGGAACTCCTGCACCAAGTGGACAACCCGGCCTCCTGCCGCGTGGCACACAAGAGCCGATACCACCTCGACACAGTCCTGCCCCCGGCGCCGCCCGCGTTTCCCCGCGAGGGGCATCTGCATGTTCGGCGCAGGACTACTTGAGATCCACGTTGAGTCCAGGAACGGGGCCGCTCACCTGCGTTCGGATCGCCCTGGCCTGTTCCCTCGCTGCTTCGGCCTCGGCGCGTGCCTGCCGCCGATCGGCCTCGTGCAACAGGTTGCCAGCGAGGCTGTCCAGCACCGCCGCCATCTGATCGCGCCAGTCGGCGTACGCCGCCCAGTCCTCTTCGTCCGGCCTCAACGACCGTACCCGGCGCAGCTCGTTGAGAGCTGACTTCAACGCGGGAGGTATCGAGCTTGCCAAAACGCCTTCTCACATCAACGAGGAGATGCAGGTTACCGGCTGGCCCGTCAGCTCGGGAGGGTGAGTGATCTACGAACGCTGCCTGTGCGAGCCGGCTGACCTGCTGCCCGATGCCGGGGGTGCCCGGGAGCAGGCGTCCGGTGGGGCGAGGCCATCCCTTACAGTTCGCTCACTCGCCAAACGCCTACCTCGGCGACAGGCCTCCTCCTTTGAGAGAACTCATGCGCAAACTCGCCATCGGTGCCGCTTCGTCCGGCGCGCTGGCACTCATGGCCCTCACCGTTCCGATCGCTCACGCGGACACGGTGGTGGGGGACACCCAGGTTTCGAACGAGGTGGTGAACGGTGGCAAGGACGTCGCCGTCGGCACCACGAACAAGGTGACCTTCAACGTCACGTTCACGGCCTCCGACCCGGCCGGCATAACCTCCGGGCAGACGTACCTCTACCACGGCACATGGAGCGACCCCGACGCCTTCTGGACCCAGGACTCGCCCAGCGAAACCACGTGCACGACGGGGACGACGGTCACCTGCACGTCGAGGTACACAATCGTCCCCGAGTACGACCTCCACTACAACGCCTTCGCGGGAACCTGGCACTTCGGCGCGTACGCGAAGGCCAAGGACGGCGACTCGGCGAAGCGGACGAATCTCGGCACCTTCCACGTGCAGCGCTACTCCAAGCTCACGGTCAACGCCTCGCCGGAGCCGGTCACCAAGGGCCGGACGATCACCGTCACGGGCAAGCTGAGCAGGGCGAACTGGGAGGACCACCTGTATCACGGCTACGCCGGACAGCCGGTGAAGCTGCAGTTCCGCAAGGCCGGCAGCAGCACGTACGGCACCGTCAAGACGGTGAACACGGACGGCAGCGGCAACGCGAGGACCACGGTCACGGCCTCCGCCGACGGCTACTGGCGCTACTACTTCCCGGGCACGAGCACCACACCCGCCGCCAAGGCTGCGGGCGACTTCGTCGACGTGAAGTGACGAGGGCTCTCGCCCGCGATCTCCAAGCATGATGGCGCGCTGCTGTGAAGCAGCGACAGGTGAGGTACCTACCGACACTGGTAGGTACCTCACCTAGCGTTTCGGGAGACGGTGGATGAGCCGAGCCCGTCACGCGCGAGCCCGTCACGCGCGGGATCGTCTCGGACGGCCCACGGACGGCCCGGAAGCCGTTGTTTTCCCAGGTCTACGGCTGGCTGCCAGCTCGGCGGCCCTGCGGCAGCGGGTCATGTTCCAACGGGCACTTGTCGTCTCGCAGATGCAAGCGGCCGAGGTCTTGTAGGGCGGAGACGGGAAATGGGTGCTGCATCCACTTCTTCCGGTACCCCTCCTCCCCGTGCTGTAGCCAGATGGCCTGTGCCGCTTCCATCACTGCATGCCCAAGCGCGCTGCGAGGCTGGGTGGAGCTCCAACAGTGCTCGCCCTCGTCGTCGGGCAGATCGAAGCTCGTGAACATGTCAGGGAACCGATAGATCAGGATCTCGACGTCCGGGCCTTGGTTGCGAAGAACCCATCGCACCTCGGACGGTTCCAGGTCGAAGGAGAACCGTTGGGGCGAGCTGGGTCCGTATAGGCCTGCCACGCCGTGCAGTAGGTCAGCGAGAGCGTCCGTGCAGTAGCTGACGTGATGCTTTCGCTCTGAAGATCCGTCCGCGATGCGGCACGTTGCCCAACCGGCTCCGCTCAGTTCCCAACTGAACTGGAGATCACTCGGCATCTGATTCCCTCCCGTGATCGTCTACGGAGACGGTACAGCCGACCGCCCCGGCCACGACGTGTTCTGACCTCGTGCTCTGTGCGCCTGCCCGGAGGAGCGAAGCGACGACGGGTGCTTGAACCAGTGGAGAAGGTGCTTGCTTCGGCTTGGCTGCGCGTCTGACAGGAAGATCGCTCTGGCAGGATGCCGGCATGGGGAACACACGCGCGTGGCCCGTGCTGCGAACCACGGACCTGTACAAGGCGTTGGGACTCGCGGAGAAGCTGCTGTCGCTCGCGTCCTGGTACAGGCCGAGCGGCTGCTATCTGGACGCCTGGGCGCGCGATGACGACGTGTTGCGGCGTCTGACCGAGGCTCGCCCTGGAGCGAAGGTCGAGTGGTACGGGGAGGGCCGCACCACCTTGCCCGCGAGTGTGTGCCTGAACGTGTCGGACGCCGAACAGGCAGGTGAGGCCCTGAAGACCTGGGCCGGCATAGCCAGGTGCTACGTCCTGTGGCACGACCTGAAGTGGCCGGCGGTGCCGGAGCTGGGACTGGCGGAGGAGTACAAGTACGCCGAGTTGCAGGTCGCGTGCAACAGCCACGACATCCACTGTGACGAGTGGACGGCCGACCACACCGTTTTCATCCATGCACGGCCCGGCCATGACGAGCGGGCCGCGTGGCTCGCGGCACAGGTCGACGCCCAGGTCATCGGGCCCCCCGAGTTCGGCTGGTAGCTTCACGGGGCCATCTCAAGCCGGAAGTGCACCTTCACGCACGGGCCGTCGGGATTCGTCATGCTGCCAGGATGCACGCGTCGAACGGGGCCGCCTGGAGGGGGCCTCCTTCAACGGCGACCTCTTCGTCCCGAAGCAACTGGGACGGGTGTGCTGTCTTGGGCTGCTGCCCGTCTCACCTGTGCCGATGGTCCACGGACGTTCGCGCCCGTCCGCCGATGTCCGTCAGCGTTGTCACGCAGTTAGACACTCAGTTGGTGCCGCTCTTCCTGCTTCGTAGCGGACAGCAAGGCGTCCAAAGCCGCTCGGGCCTCGGCGATGCGGAGGCGCCACTCCTCGCCTCGCAGGGCAGCGGTGTCCCACTCGACCACCGCTTCGGCGCCAGTCATGCAGTAGCCGTAGACCTGGTGGGCCACCTGGTCGGTGAGGAGTTCGTCGTAGTGGAACGCCCCCTCGAAAGCTGCCCAGGCTGCTGATCGCGTATCTGCGCAGAGACGCTGAAGTACTGCTCGCGTGTACTCGCGCAGATCGAGCGAGACGTCATCGAAGCCGATGTCGTAGGACACCAGACCGAGCCGCTCGATGGCTTGCTCGCGTCTGTGCCGCTTCACCGCGCCCGCCGCCTGCCGTGGCTCGGGAGGGTTGCGGGCGCAGGCAGTCAGAGGCGCCGACCGGACGTCGCGGAAACCGCTGTGCCCCGCAGTTCACGCAGGCCGTCGGCCCGCGGGGCTGGAGCGGGAGCACGCGGCGTGCCGTGGCCCCGTTACGTCAGGGTCTGGTGCTCACGACGACGCTGTTGGCCGCCTTGTCGTGCAGACACTGCTGGAACGGCTTGTCCCAGAGGCACCACAGCACGTTGATCAGCCCCAGGAACGGCACGAATCCCATCACGAAGCTGGTGAACCAGCGCAACCACGCGCGTCCGAAGGAGAGGTTCTGACCGTTATCGAGCCGGACGACACGCAATCCGCAGATTCGCTTCCCGTAGGTGGCACCGGACTTCCAGTTCATGACCGGTTCGTAGCAGAGCAGGACCAGGCCGATCCCGACATACCCGATCACCCCTGCAACCATCCCGATGACGTCGTTGTCCACCGTCAGGTTTTGGATCAAGACGATTAGGCCGGCCACGAGTAGCAGCGCCAGCACCATGAACACCGCGTCCAGAAACCGGCCGGCGAGCCGTGCGCCTTGGTTGCCGAGGGCCCCGGGAGGCGGGCCCACCACAGGGGGCGCGGAGGGCGGAGGGTACATCGGCTGCCAGTATCCGTAGGGCTGCTGCTGCGGGGACTGGTACATACTCATGTGCGGTCCAGAGGTCGTCAGAGGATTGGTGAGGTGCGGCTGTGACACGAACCGTCTGCGATCCGAAGGGCAACCGCAACGAGTCACAGTGACTGGAGGGTTGCGGAGTCATGCTCCGCGCGTCAACGCCCCAGGCCCTCTTCGCCGTTCCGCCGATCTCGTCAACGCGTTGGCCCCCGCTGACGATGAGTCCACTCACCGGATGACAATGCGCTGCCGTCACCAATTGCCCCGCCACTACAGCAGCGGCTGGCTTCGATGACACCGGCGGCCATCCAGCGTCCCCTGCCTGCCTGCCTGCCTGCCTGCCTGCGGCTCGGCGGGACGTGAGGGCCACCGCCGGGCAGCGGGTACGCGGCCCAATACCGCCGCGTCGAACGCGCCGGATCGCCAATACCTCGCCGCGGCACACCCACTCACGCTGCGCCGGCGGCCACATGACGAATCAGAGAGCACTTGATGTGACCAGGTCAACCTGCTGGGATCCAGGCCAGAGAGCCGGCAGTCAGAGAACCCGCACCATCTGCTTCCACAGACGTGGTCCGCGAGACGACCGTACGTCTCTACGTTGTGCCCTTCCTCGGCTCCAAGCGGCTCGACCGGCTGACCGTCCAGGACATGCGGGGCTGGCTGAACAAGCTCGCCCTCGTCGGAGATCCGGCGGGCGCTCCGGAAGCTCGGGAAGGCGCTGGGCGGCAGCAAGCAGAAGGACGGTAAGAAGAAGGGCAAGCGCAAGCAGGAAGCGCGGCCGGACGAGGACGGCCGGCAAGCGCCATAGAGGTTGCTGTACTCCGCTGCTGTACAAACGCTCAGAGGCCCATTCACGATCACGTGAATGGGCCTCTGACCTGTGTCGGGGTGGCGGGATTTGAACCCACGACCTCTTCGTCCCGAATGAGGATCGGTTAATGATCTTTCCTGCCTGGATTGCGTTTGCGCAGGTCAGGCGGGTGGTCCCGGTTGGTCTCGGGTGGTGTGGAGGGGGTATCGGGAGCAGGGCGGCTCCCAGATGGCTCCCAAGGGTGCTGCTGCCTGGATGGTGCTGGAGAGTCAGCCCTGCGATCCGAAGGCAATCCACCGGCCCACCAGTGCCAGGAAGTCGAGTCGGCCACTCCATTCGCCGTCCGCTGCCTGGCGTCGGAGACTGCCGATGTGGTCCGGACGAAGTACGCGATGGCATCGCGGGTGCTCACCAGCGTGGGTGCGGGCGCTGGAGGGGCGCGGGCCGGGTCAGACCTTCTTGACGACGATCGTGTCCGGGACCAGCTTCTCCAGGTCGTCGACGTCCGAGGTGAAGACGGTGACCTGTCCCCTCTGCTGTCGCGCGATGACGGCGAGCACGGCGTCGATCGCGTACTTGTGGCCGTGCAACTTGGCGTCGGCCAGGAGGCGACGCGCCTGGCGGGCCTCGTCCTTCCCGATGTCGACGACCTGGAGCCGGGACAGTACCCAGTCCCAGCGCTGCTCGGTCGTTCTGCCGTCGTACGCCTCGACCAGTGTCATCGGGGACGTCACCACTTCGGCCTCCCCGCGTGCCGCGAGGTCGAGCCAGGCGATCATCTTCCGGTCGCCGCGTACCGCAAGGGACAGGGCTTCACAGTCCAGTACGAAGACGCGGAGGGATCGCTGTCCGTGCTCGGCGGCTCGCTTCTTCACGCAGCCTCTCCGGCGTTGTGCTTTCCGGCGGTTCGACGCCGCTCGTGTTCGGCGTCGAGTTCGTCCAGCTCGACGAGCGCTGCCGCATGCTCGTCCTCGGTGATGGGGCCGTGCTCTTCCTGCAGCCAGTCGACCAGTTCCAGGAGCCGGTCCCGGTCACGCTTGAAGCGCAGCGCTTCGGCGACATACGCCGACAGGCCCCGCTCTGCCGCGTCCGCGCGGATCTCGTCCAGGAGATCCTCGGGAATCGTCACGGTTACCTTCTTCGTCGCCATACAAGAGACCATACTCCCGGTATCGCACTCCTTACCAGCGGGTCACGTGATAGGCGCTCGGCGATCAGGCGGCCGGGGCGGGGCGTGGTCTGCCGTGGAAGACCTGGCTGGTGTGCCAGGAGCGGTGGACCGCCGCGACGGGACTGGCACCCGGTTGAGGTCCGATGAGCGGGCGGCCGGCGAGCGCTATGACGTGCTCGCGGGCGGCGGGGCTGTGGCCGACGAAGCGCTGCGAGACCAGGATGCGGTGACTGTCACCGATGCCGAGGACGCCCTTGTCGAAGAGCTTGTGGTGCAGCGAGCACAGGCACAGGCCGTTGTCGACGTCGTCAGGGCCGTCGAACGCCCACCAGCGCACATGCGCGGCCTCCAGCCCGACCGGCACCGCGCCGATCCTGCCGTCGTAGCCGCAGAAGGCGCACTGGTACTCGTATGCCGTCAGGACCTGCTCCCGCATCCGGGGATCCCGCCGCCCGCGCACGGCCGAGAACTGTTCGCTCTCCGTCGGCTCCAGTTCCAGGCCGACGGCTTCGCAGAGATCGCCGTGGAGCGAGGGAGGGAAGTTCAGGTCGAGCAGGACCCGTGCCATCCGGCCGAGCAACGACGGCTCGCGCCGCAGCGCCGTCCGTAGTTCCGGCGTCAGCCGCCCTGCGGCTCCGATCTCCCGCAGCTCCCGCACGCCACTGCCGGGGCTGCCCGGTCCGCGATCGGTGCGCACCTCCCACACGCCATCGCTCACTAGATGGTGGAACGGGTAGGCGGGCGTCGTTCTGTTGGGCGGACCGTACTCGGCCAGTAGCCGTCTGAGGTCGTCCTCCACCGCGCTGTACCGCAGTTCACCGTCGGCGTCCCGCTGGAAACGCCCGAGCGCGTACAGGAACAGCAGCGGCTTGTGCGGAGCGCGGGTCCCGCTTCTGCTCCACTGCCTCAGCTTCGCGGCACGCTCCAGCCAGTCCATGACCGGCGATCGTAGTGGCGTTGGGGTGCGGTGGTTTCGAGGGGGCATGGGGAGCGGGTCGACTCCCAGATGGCGCCCGGACATCGTGGGGTCACTGGCTTCGTGCGACGGTTGCCCGTTGCGGCCTAACGAGTCGTGCCGAGGCGACTGCGACGGTTCTCAACCAGGCGCCGCCATCGTTCGCGAGTCTGTCGTTCTCCGTCGATCCACCGTGCTCGCGCGGTGTGCTCGGGGAACGGAAGGCCGGCCATGAAGTGCGCGATCTCGACGTAGTAGGCGTAGTCGCCGCTCTGCGTGAGTTCGCGCAGACGGGTGGTCGCGGTGGTGAGGTCGTCCTGGTTGTCGAGGACGGCGTGGTGGAAGCACAGGGCCAGTTGCAGTTTCGCCGCGGCGTAGGAAATGCCGGAGACGCCGATTTCGGCGAGCAGGACGGCCGCCCGGTCGGGCAGGTCTGCGTCGAACCCGGCGTCGCGTACGAGTGCGGCGATGCGAGCGGTCATCTCGCTGGAGCGCAGGCTGAGGCGCGACAGCAGCCGGTCCGCCAGGTCGAGTTCATCGTCGGCGCGGAGCGGGTCGGCGAAGGAGACGGCGAAGGCGAGATGCGCCTGGACCATGGCGGTCTCGCCGGCCGCACCGTGTTCTTCGGCCTCGCTCCTGGCTGCCAGGTAGGCGGCGGTCGCCCGCTCCATGTCTCCCTGCACCCACCACACGTCTCCCAGGACCCGATGGTGCCGTCCTTCCCAGCCCAGCCTCCCAGCGGCTTCCACCGCCGCAGGGAAATCTCCGGACAGTCGGCTCAGGTGTGCCAGGCCCCGTCGAGCGGCGGAAGCGAGCCGACCGTCGGCGGAGGCGACACGCTGCATGCCGCGCCGCGAATCATGGGTCAGGCCGAGGTCCCGCTGGGCCTTCGCCAGGTAGTACGTGGCCAGTTCGACCAGGTCATCCGGGAGCAGTTGCGATGCAAGGACGGCGGAGAGTCGACCGGCTGTGCGTTCACGGTGTTCGTGCTGGCGCCTGGCGATGGCGCTGAGTGTTTCCACCAGGGCGTCCGCCGCGGTCTGCAGGCCGTCCGACGACCTGGCATCGGCTGCGGGAAGTGCCAGCGGTTCCCAGACGGAGTCCCCTACGTACTGGAATGCGGCATCGGCGAGCCAGCCGAGATCGAGACGGAAGTCCCGTGCAAGGAGCAGCCCTTGCTGGAGACAGCCGACCAGCACGGCGCGGTCACGTCGCAGGTCCTGGCGCCACTGCGATTCCAGGGCACCGAAGGCGCGCTGGGCCGCGCGCTGCCAGTCCTGCTCAGACCAGCGGTCGTCACTGCCGTCGTCCGCGTTGCGAATAGCGGCGCGGATCAGGTCGTGGACATGGAAGGGCCACACACCGGAGGGGGACTCCCGGATGAAGGGGCGCTCGGTCAAGCGTAGGGCGGGCGCGTCGTGGTTCATGCCGGCGACCTGGGTGGCCAGAGGAACAGAGAACGCGTCGAGCAGGCTGACCGAGCGGAGTACGTCGCGTTCCTCGGCGGTCAGGTCGCTGAGGGTACGGGCGATCAGTGCGGGGAAGTCGTGGTCGAAGTCGGTGACCTGTGGCTGCGTGCCGCCGCGTCGAAGTTCCAGGTAACGCATGACCGACAGGTCCAGGTACAGGGGCAGCCCGTGGGAGCGCTCGGCGATGATCCGGCGGACCGGTTCGTCGATCAGCGGCTGCCCGTCGCGGCTGAGCCTGCGGGCCAGATAGTCCTGGCAGTCTTCAGGGGAGAAGTCGCCGATCAGGATCTGGCGGCCGGATACACCTGACCCGCTATTTGCTGCGTCGGAGACGAGGCTGGGCCAAGTGTTCGGCCCGGTCCAGTCGAGTTGCCCTTCCAGGCTCGTCTCCGCCCACTGAAGGCGGTTGCGTCCGGTGACGACGAAGAACACGTTGGGCATCAGCCACACGATGCGCTGGAGCAGGCGCTCGAAGTCGCGGTGGGTGCGGTCGCCGGTGTCCTCGAAGGTGTCCAGCAGGATCACCGGTAGCGCGCTCTTGTCGGCCGGGAGTTGGGCCAGGTCCCAGGCAAGCAGGTGCGGGTAGAAGCTGAGGGCTTCCAGGTCGGGCTCGGCTTCCAGGAGGTCGGCCAGACGGGAGCAGCCGGCGAGGGCGCGTACGGACTGGCGCCGCTCGCGTAACGCCTTGATGAGCGCGCCGGCCCCATGGCCGAGTGCGCCCCCGACGGTGCCGGGCAGGAGCAGCGCCTGGGCCACGTCGCTGAGGGCTGACTGCATCTGCTGCGGCAGGGCGGCAGCGGCGCTGAAGCGGCTCAGCAGCCCGCCCCGGCGCAGGTAGTCCTCGATCGGTTCGCCCGGGTGGTTGTGCTCCCAGTAGCGGCGCAGGGCGAGGTCGAAGGCGGGCATCGGCCGGCCGAGCGCGGCGACGGCAAGTCGGATGGTGAGGATGACGCGTTCGAAGTCCATGCCCGCAGCGCGCGCGAGGTCGATGCGGACCGGCAGCGTCCGCTCCTCGGGGTGGGACGGCGATTCCCATTGCGCGGGACGGTGCTCGCTGCTGGCGAGCGACGCCTCGATCTTGCGGGAGAGCGTGGACTTGCCGATACCTCCCACACCGTGGAACACCAGGATGTTGCGGCGGGGAGCCTCCAGGTCCTCCACGTCGAAGTCCGCACGGGTCATGTGCCGTATGTGCTCAGCGAGGCCGGCGGTCACCGCTTGCCACTGTGCCTGCCGGTTCGTGAACGCCTCACTGGCGGCGATGCTCCGGTCGTTCGAGCTGAACAGCGTTCGAAGGTCCCGCCCTGCCACCGCTCCCCCTGACGATCAACTGGAGCTAATCTATGCTCCCTTGAGGGCAGCCTGGCAAGCCCGCATTCAGGCAGCGTGTGCAGGTCGCATCCGGCACGTGGCAGTGAACCGCTCCGGGGCTGATGGAGTCGCCGGCCTGTCCTGAGTTGAGCGTCGCATCGAGTGCTCACTGGCCGAGGGACGGATCAGGACCGAAATCGACGACCATCATTGTGGCGGTGCCTCCGGGCGGGCTCGTCAGCACGCCGCGCACGCGGACTGCGGTGCCGGTGTCATGGCAATGGACTGCTGTGTGGTAGTCGGCGTCTGGAAGATCCATCCAGATGGTGCGGCTGCGTCGTTGGAGGAGGGCCTGGACGCCTACCTTCCCCGTTTCGTCGTCTGGGTGCCGCCTGAGGTCTGTCACCAGACCGTAGATCACATGCTCGCGGCTGTAGACGCTTGTCTTGAGCTGGTCGGACACTCTTTCCACGATGGCGATGGCCTCGCGGTTGAATTCGACCTCGAGTGGAGTGCCGGCCGGTGCCGCCGCCACCCGAGACCAGTTGAACGTGATGTCCAGGCTGTCGACTGCCTCGCTGTTCACGACCTTCGACAGCGCTTGGCACAACTCGTAGGAGACGCCCTCCCCAATGGAGTCGGTGATCTCACTGGGGGTGGGGACCCTGTCGGTGCCCGCCATCTCCTCCAGTACGCCTAGCGCTCGCGACATGGTGGCGGTGACCCGTCGATCGAAGAGTGTTTCCTCGACCTCGATGTCGATCTGGTTCTGTCCTCGCTCGTAGACGTCCAGAGGTGAGCGGGCCTGGCTGATGATGGGCACGATGTATGAGCCCTTACGGGTCTGTCCGAGCCGTACATCGCGGGCCTGTTCCCGGGCTCGGGTGGGGAAGTTACGGAAGTGGCCTTGGCGGCGGATCGTGGATGCGGCTGAGGCCACTCGGAGTCGCTTGGCGGACTGGAACAGTTCGAATCCGGCGTCCAGTGGGATGGAGCCATCTCGAAGGGACGGGTGGGAGGCCCTGAGGTCCGTGACATCGTGGAACACGGACGCGATGGAGTCCTGAACCGTCCGTGTGTCCTCGGAGCTGATGCGCGCGAGGTCTGCCACGAGGATGCGCGCTCGTTTGGTGAAGTCCGGAGCGCCCGGCTTCATGGGTACGAGCACGACTTCCTCAGTCGGTCCCGGCAGGCGCCAGAGCTCCGCCACGTCGCTGCCGGAGACCGTGGACCAGCCAGTGACCTTGAGGTAACTCCGGATCTCGTCAGGCCCGAAGGGGAGTTCGTCGGTGGCCATGTCAATTCACCGCCGTCATGCCGGACAGGAGAATGCTCCGCGCCATGTCGAACATGGAGCGCATGGACTTCGCCGTCAGCTGCTGTTCTTGCGGCAGGCTGATCGCTGTAGTGGCGCTGCTGTTCGCCGCCTCCCGACCGTGCAGGCATGCCCAGTACCCATGGCAGGCCAGTACGACCGAATCCTGATGCTGGGTGACCCATAACTCCAGATTGGGTGGGACTACCAGGAGGACCAGATGGCCGGGTGCCGAGCGCTCCGTGCTGCGCAGCTTGTTGTACGTCTCGATGTCCAGGTCGAACCTGTACCCACCCCGGACAGTGCGGGGGCTCTCGGTGCACTTAAGTTGGATGTCGACCATCAGACCGCGATCCCGGAGTGTGACGTCCACTCCGTCCTTGTCGACGTTCCAATCGCCTACGGTGTAGCCGCCTTGGGAAGCGATGGCATGAACGTATGCACGGCTGATCTGTTCCTTCTGCCAGCTTGTCGCCCCACCCGCCACGCGCACCCCTCCTCGACGCTTGATCGCGAGGATAGAGGTGGAGGGGGAATGTGGAAATAGGGCCTCAACCGCCGTATTGCCAGCAACAGTTGACGATGTCACGTCCACCCCCATCACCTGGCCGAGCACGGGTTCCACGCTCCCTAAGTTAAGGGCCGCCACTGACAGTGACATCGGACCTGGCTGTCGCCTGTTCCCAGATGTCCATGGGCGTCAGTGAAATGCCATGCCGCGGAAGGCGTTGCGGACGTCGGCCAGAGGCTGGCGGTCGCGGGTGTAGTAGAGCTTGTTGGTCAGCAGTACCGCCCATCGGCGCTGCCGGGGTGAGATCCACACGCCGGTGCCGGTGAAGCCGTAGTGGACCCAGATGTCGTCGGAGAGGCTGGTCCCGGGAGCGGGGTGCCAGAACAGGCCGCGTACAGGCTCGAGTGCGCCGGTCTGAAGACCGGAGTGGCTGCTTCGTCCCGGGCCTGTCGGGCGTCGTTGAGGGCCTCCTGCGCGACACGCGACTGCTCGCGCGCGGACCAGCCCTGCCAGATCGCGACGGCGGCTGCTCCCACAGCGACCCCGGCGCCGACCCATGAACTCAAGTCTCCGGCTTCCACTCGTGTCCCCTCCCCGTGCCATGCCGCTCTGAGGCGAGTTCCGAAGCTCCGGTCTACCCACAAGCGCGGGAGCCGCCCGGGAGCCAGATTCCGAACTCGGCTCCCAAATGGCTCCCAAAATGGCCCCCGGAACCACTCAGGGGCCCGACCCGCACTGCGGATCAGGCCCCTGACCTGGTACTTCACTGTCGGGGTGGCGGGATTTGAACCCACGACCTCTTCGTCCCGAACGAAGCGCGCTGCCAAGCTGCGCTACACCCCGATGTCGCTGCTTCTCGCGGCGACGTCGTTTACTTTAGCCCACTGGTGGCCGGAGACGAAATCCGGTTTAGCCGCGGTGGCGGACCGGGGTCGGGCGCGCGTGGTCCAGGGCGACCAGGAGGACTGCCAGGGCGTAGATGGCGAGGCCGATGAGGAGGGCGTTCGCCAGGGTGTCGCGGTAGCCGTGGGTCTGGGCGTCGAGGAAGGGGTAGAGGTAGCGGGCCGGGGTGGACGGAGACCGGAGCGCCGCCTGGGTGAGGTAGAAGGCCAGGTAGGCCAGGGGGTAGAGGAGCCAGGTCGCGGCGTGGCGCAGGCGCAGGCGGGCCGCGGGGGTGAGCAGCAGCCAGTCCAGGAGGGCCGCCAGCGGAGCCACCGTGTGGAGGAGCTGGAGCGCTGTCCACTGGGCGTGCCAGCGGACGGGGGGCGGGGCCGCTTCCGTCATGGTGAACGCGGGTGTGGCGTGGGCCAGCAGGACCTGGTACGTCAGCGCGGTGATCACGGCGTAGAGGAGGGCGGCGCCGGTCACGGACGCGGGCAGGGGGCGGCGGGTGCGCCAGGCCCTGGAGGCCGACGAGAGCATGACGACGGCCAGCAGGATGTCGGCCTGGACGCTGAAGTAGCTCAGGGTCCGGGCCGGGGTGCCGAGGAGGAGCTCCAGGACGACGCCGGCGGCCGCCGCGAGGGCGATCAGAAACCGGAACAGCGCTGCCAGGGGGCGGTGCGTCGGGCCCACCACCGCGGTGGCCGGGACCGGGGCGGGCAGCAGGAGGGGCGAGCGGGGCACCGCGGGCAGGTCAGGGATGTCCCTGGGTATCGGGGCGGTCATGCCCTCACGCTAGGCAGAGGGGATGAATGGGGCCATACGGGGCAGTCCGAATGGGTTTGTGTTCGTAGTAGGTGGCCGGTGATTCGAGTTCGTAGGGGCCCCCGCTCAGGCGGTGATCCACCGGTTCAGCGCCGGCCGGTCCGGCCGGCGACGGCCGTTGCGGCATCGTCAGGGGGCGCCCGCCCGGAGCGCCCCCGACTCCGTCCTACTCCCGCCCCACGAGCGTCAGCAGCGTCGCCTCCGGCGGGCAGGCGAAGCGGATGGGGGTGTAGCGGTTGGTGCCGCAGCCCGCCGAGACGTGCAGGAACGATGTGCGGCCCTCCGCCGTGTGCCGGGACAGGCCCTTCACGCGGTCCGTGTCCAGGTCGCAGTTGGTGACCAGGGCGCCGTAGAACGGGATGCAGAGCTGGCCGCCGTGGGTGTGGCCGGCCAGGACCAGGGGGTAGTCGTCCGCCGTGAAGGAGTCGAGGACGCGCAGGTAGGGGGCGTGGACGACGCCCATGGAGAAGTCGTACGAGCCGGAGGGTCCGCCCGCCACCTGTGCGTAGCGGTCGCGCTTGATGTGCGGGTCGTCCAGGCCGGTCAGCTCGATCGACACGCCCTCGACCTTCAGGGCGCCCCTGGTGTTCGTCAGGTTCAGCCAGCCCGCCGCGTCGAAGCCGTCCCTGATGTCCTCCCAGGGGTTGTGGATCACACCCACGGCCGGCGGGTTGCCGTTCAGGCCGTGCCGGCCGCTCGCCTTCTCCAGCAGGTAGCGGGCGGGGTTACGGGGCCTCGGGCCGTAGTAGTCGTTGGAGCCGAAGACGTACGCGCCCGGGAACTCCATCAGCGGGCCGAGCGCGTCGAGCACCTCGGGGACGCCCTCGGGGTCGGAGAGGTTGTCGCCCGTGTTGATCACGAAGTCCGGGCGCAGCCCCGCCAGCGACTGGAGCCAGCGCTGCTTCTTGCGCTGGCCGCGCACCATGTGGATGTCGGAGACCTGGAGCACGCGCAGGGGGCCCATGCCCGGTGGGAGGACCGGGACCGTCACTCGCCGGAGGCGGAAGGAGCGGGCCTCGAAGCCCGCCGCGTAGGCCACTCCGGCGGCGCCTGCCGCCATGATTCCCAGGGGTACTCCGTATCGCGCGCGCATACGACCATCGTGTCAGACCGGCGATGGGCCCAGGACCGGCCGCCCGCAAAATCAGTGGGCGCCCGCGCCCCGGTACCTGAGACAATCGGCTCCATGACCACCACGCTCAAGTCGAAGCTGCAGGACGACCTCAACGCCGCGATCAAGGAGCGCGACGAGCTCCGCTCCTCGACGCTCCGGCTGACGCTCACCGCGATCACCAAGGAGGAGGTCGCGGGCAAGGAGAAGCGCGAGCTCTCCGACGACGAGGTGCAGAAGGTGATCACCCGCGAGGCGAAGAAGCGCCGTGAGGCGGCCGAGGCCTTCGCGCAGGGCGGCCGCGCCGAGCAGGCCGAGCGGGAGAAGGCGGAGGGCGTGGTCCTCGCCGCGTACCTGCCGAAGCAGCTCAGCGACGACGAACTGAACGCGATCGTCGCCCAGGCCGTCGAGGAGGCGAAGGCGGGCGGCGCCGAGGGGCCGCGGGCCATGGGCGCCGTGATGAAGATCGTGAACCCGAAGGTGGCCGGCCAGGCCGAGGGCGGCCGCGTCGCCGCCGTGGTGAAGAAGCTGCTGCAGGGCTGAGCCGCCCAGCCGCCTCAGCTGATACGTGCACGACGGCGGGGCCGCACCCTCTCACCGAGGGTGCGGCCCCGCCGTTTCACGGTCGCCGCGTCACGCGGAGGAGCTAGCCCCGGCGCCCCCCGATGCCGTTGCCGTGCGTGCCACCGTTGGTCTGGCCCTCGATGAAGTTGTCGGGGAGGGAGAAGGCCGGGGTGGGGATGGTGCCGCCGGTGTCACCGCCCTGGCTTGTTCCCCCGTTTGTCAGTCCGCCGATCAGTCCCCCCGTGTTGTCCCCGTTCCTGTCGCGTCCCCCCCGATCGCCTTTTCCCTGGTCACCACCGTCCCCCTGGTCGTCGGGAATGTCGACCAACTGGAAGTCCGGGGCGTCCTTGCCGGAGAGGGCGCCGGCCATGGCGTCCCGCCAGATCGGACCGGGGACCTGACCGCCGAAGACGAGGTCGCGGTAGACACCGCCGATGGTGATCCCGGTCATCTTCACGTTCTGCTTGGCGCTGCCCACCCAGACCGCGCCGGACATGTTGGGTGTGTAGCCGACGAACCAGGCGTTCTTGCGCTCGTCGGTCGTACCCGTCTTGCCCGCGCTCTCCCGGTCGTTCAGGCCCGCCTCCTGGCCGGTACCCGAGTCGACCACACCGCGCAGCAGGGTGTTGACCGTGTCGGCGGTCTTCTCGCTCATCGCGCGCGAACAGGTGGACTTGGGCACCTCGAGCGACTTCTGCTCGGTGCCCACCTTCTGGACGATCGACTCCATGGCGACCGGCGTGCAGTACATCCCGCGGGACGCGAAGGTGGCGTAGGCGCCGGCCATGGTCAGCGGGGAGAGACCGATCGAGCCGAGGGCGATCGACGGGGTCTCCGGGAGCTTCGAGCCGTCACCCTGCACCACGTGCAGCGCGTCGGTCATCTTCACCACCGGGCACAGGCCGATGTCGGAGATGAGCTGCACGAAGTAGGTGTTGATGGACTTCGCCATCGCCTCCTTCATGCGGTACGGGCCCTTCTCCGACTCGTTCTCGTTCTCGACCGTCTCGTTCTTGTTGTTGACGTACGGGTTGCTGCTGCACCGCTGGACGGGGCTCGGATAGTTCATCTTGTACGGCGCCGAGTACTCCTGCGTCGCCGGCTTGCCGCCCTCGATCGCGGCCGCCGCCACGAACGGCTTGAACGTCGACCCGGTCGGGAAGCCGTAGTTCGAGCCGCCCAGGTCCCGGTTGACCGAGAAGTTGTACTCCGTCTCGTTGTTGCCGTAGCCGAACGGCTTCGACTGACCCATGGCCAGGACCTTGCCCGTGCCGGGCTCGACCAGAGTGGCGGCCGCGGCGACCTTGTCGGACTTGTAGACGTGCTCCTTCAGCGAGGACTGGACGGAGTCCTGTGCCTGCGGGTCGAGCGTCGTCCGGATGGTCAGGCCGCCGCGGTTCCAGAGCTTGGCGCGCGCCTCGCGGGTCTTGCCGAAGGTCTGGTCGGTCAGGAAGAGGTGCTCCACGTACTTGCAGAAGAACGCGGCGCCCTTGGTGGCGGTGATGCAGCCGTTCTTCGGCTGGCTGACATGCAGTCCGAGCGGCTTCTCCTTGGCCCGGTCGGCCTCCGCCTGGGAGACGTTGCCGACCTCCGCCATGCGCTGCAGCACGGTGTTGCGCCGCTTGGTGGCCTCGGCCTCGTCGTTCACCGGGTCGTAGCGGCTCGGGGACTGCACGATGCCTGCCAGCAGCGCCGACTCCTGCAGGTTCAGGTCCTTGGCGTGCTTGGAGAAGTAGCGCTGGGCGGCCGCCTCCACGCCGTAGGCCTGCTCGCCGAAGAAGGTGATGTTCAGGTAGTTCTCGAGGATCTTCTTCTTGCCGAGCTTCTCCTCGATCTGGATGGCGTACTTCAGCTCCCGGACCTTGCGGCCGAGGGTCTGCTGGGTGGCCTCGGCGACCTTCGTCGGGTCGTCACCGGCCTCCTCGATGAAGTAGTTCTTCACCAGCTGCTGGGTGAGTGTGGAGGCACCCTGGGAGACGCCGCCGCTCTGCGCGTTCTTGTTCAGGGCGCGCAGCACGCCCTTGAGGTCGATCGCGCCGTGCTTGTAGAAGCGCGAGTCCTCGATGGCGACGATCGCCTTCTGCATGTACGGCGAGATGTTCTTGAGGTCCACCACCGTGCGGTCACGGGAGTAGACGGTCGCGATCTGGTCCCCCCGGCTGTCCAGTATGGTCGTGCGCTGGCTGAGCTGGGGGCTCTTGAGGTTGGCCGGGATCTCGTCGAAGCCCTTGACCGAGCCCTTGGCCGCGAGGCCCAGCGCGCCGGCCGCGGGCAGCGCGATGCCCGCCATCACGGCTCCCGCGAGCACACTGACACCGAGGAACTTGGCGGCCTGCTGCGTTGCCGACAGGCCACCGCTCGAGCGCTTCTTTGCCATGGGGGCAGCCTAATCCGTACTTATGAGCGTTCCGAGGGAGCGGCCCTCCGTCGGGATGTTCGGGTGCCGGATCGTGACGTGCGCGCCCCTGGTCCGGCGGGTCGCGGCTCCTGAGACGGCACGGCAAAGCAGGGGCCTACGTTCTCATTCGCCGGACAGGCGCACAGGCCTTGGCCTAAGCTGCTCGTAACTGTCACAGCGGCGCGGCCACACTTCAATACGTCCGGCGAACCCGAATCGTTCCGGAAGTACCCCTGTAATTTCTGGCGGGGCGTGTCCGATTCCGCCTTGTGTGTCACCTGGCGCCCGGTGTGGCGCACCACAGCCGTCCCGGTATGCCGGGATGGTCGCGCATGTCGTCAGCTCACTCCCCCGGGTGATCTGCCGCTTACCCATAGTCCGTTCGGGCCATTCAAGATTGGGCCCGAAGGGGGTGTTGCGCTGTCCCCGCCTTCCGTAACGTCCTCAACTGGCGGCGGTGAATATGCCGCTGCCGCCGTGGGGGAGCCTCGATTCGGGAGAGGACGGCGCCGGTATGGGCTGGGTTACCGACTGGAGTGCGCAGGCCGCCTGCCGCACTACCGATCCGGATGAACTGTTCGTGCAGGGAGCAGCGCAGAACAGGGCCAAGGCGGTGTGCACCGGATGTCCGGTACGCACCGAGTGCCTGGCCGATGCGCTCGACAATCGCGTCGAGTTCGGCGTGTGGGGAGGCATGACGGAGCGGGAGCGCCGCGCACTGCTGCGCAGGCGGCCCACCGTGACCTCCTGGCGCCGGCTGCTGGAGACCGCACGCTCGGAGTACGAGCGCGGCGCGGGCATCGTGTCCCTCGACAGCGACGAGGTGTACGAGAACTACGCGGCGGTCAGCTGACGGCGACGCCCCTGGGGGTCGCCCGATACCACTCGGGGCGAGCGCGGTGGAGGCGAGGACGGTCGAGGCGACGGCCGCTCGAGGAGCGGCCTCGGCCCGGCCCCGGCCAGCAGGTGTGTGTGCCGGTGTGGCGATGCCCACTCGGCAGGCGGCCACCGGGCCGACGAGCGGCGGTGACCCGTCGGAGTGGCAGGGGCCCGTGGCGGCGTGACAGGGCGCCGCAGCGGTGGGGCAGCCCGGCGCGGCGTGGGCGGTAAGCGCCCGGCGAGTCACATGCGCCCGTCGTCCTGGCGTGCGACGGCCGCTGGCGCACGCCGGTCACGAGCGCCAGGCGCGCGCGACACCTCCGCGCGCCACGCGCGTTGCCCGTCCATGTCTGCCACGAGCGCCACGCGCGCGACAGTCACGTGCGCATGGCGGCCCCGCGCGCTCCGGGCTACGACAGTTCCGTATGCCCCGCCGCCAGCCGGTCGCCGATGTCACGCAGACCCGTGAGGTCGTGCACGTCACCGGGCAGCGCCGGCACCTCGACGACCGCCACCTCGGGATGGCGGGCGAGGAAGCGGTCACGCGTGCGCTGCTCGCGCGAGAGCAGTTGCATGCGCTCGGCGTGCAGCCTCAGCAGGCCTGCGGTGAGCTGGTCCACAGTCCGCTCCGGGTCCGCGGCGGGGGAGCCGTCGTCGGTGCCGGCGGGGGAGCCGTCGTCCGGAGCCGATGGTGTGGCAGCGGGGGATTCTGAACTGCCGTACGTGTCGGGAGAGTTACGAAGTCCAGCTTTCCCGTCCCCCTGATCCACAATGCGGGGGTCCTCAAGATTTTCCGCGGCGTCGAGTGCCCGCTCCGCCGACAGCCGGCCGGCACCGCTGCCGTGCACCCGGTTGAGCACCAGCCCCACCAGCGGCATCTCCTCCGCGGCCAGCCGTTCCACGAAGTACGCCGCCTCGCGCAACGCGTCCCGCTCCGGCGCCGCCACCACCAGGAACGCAGTGCCGGGCGCCTGGAGCAGCCTGTACGTGGCGTCCGCGCGCGTGCGGAACCCGCCGAAGGTGGTGTCCATCGCGGCCACGAACGTCTGCACGTCCTTCAGCAGCTGACCGCCGAGCAGCTTGCCCAGGGTGCCGGTCATCATCGACATGCCGACGTTGAGGAAGGCCATCCCCGCGCGGCCGCCCAGCTTGGCCGGAGCGGTCAGCAGACGGATCAGCCGGCCGTCCAGGAAGGAGCCGAGCCGCTTGGGCGCGTCCAGGAAGTCCAGCGCCGAGCGGGACGGCGGGGTGTCGACCACGATCAGGTCCCACTCGTCCCTCGCCCGGAGCTGCCCCAGCTTCTCCATCGCCATGTACTCCTGCGTGCCCGCGAAGCCCGCCGAGAGCGACTGGTAGAACGGGTTCGCCAGGATCGCGGCCGCGCGCTCCCGGTCCGCGTGCGCCTCCACGACCTCGTCGAAGGTGCGCTTCATGTCGAGCATCATCGCGTGCAGCTCGCCGTCGCCCTCGGTGCCCTTGACCCGCCGGGGCACGTTGTCGAGGGAGTCGATGCCCATCGACTGGGCGAGCCTGCGGGCCGGGTCGATGGTGAGGACGACCACCTTGCGGCCCCGCTCGGCCGCCCGCAGCCCCAGCGCCGCGGCGGTCGTCGTCTTGCCGACGCCGCCCGAGCCGCAGCACACCACGATCCGGGTGTCCGGGTCGTCCAGCAGTGGATCGACGCCGAGTACGCGCGCGGGGGAGAGGTGAGGGCGGGCGGCGTCCTGCGCCTCGGCCGGGTCCGGACTCATGACAACCCCTGCTTCCGCAGCTCGGTGGCGAGTTCGTACAGGCCCGCGAGGTCCATGCCCTCGGCGAGCAGCGGCAGTTCGTGCAGCGGCAGCTCCAGTTCACCGAGGACCGCGCGCTGCTCCTGCTCCAGCGCGTACCGCTCGGCGTACTCCGCGGCCTGGTCCAGCAACGGGTCCACCAGCCGCTCGGCGTGCCCGCCGCGCCGCGCCCCGCCGAGCCCGGCGACCGACAGGGCCCGTGCGACCGAGGTACGCGGCACGTTCCGTACGAGTTCCAGGTCCGCCGCGTCCAACACCCGCGGCCGGACCATGTTCACGATGACCCGGCCCACCGGCAGCCGCGCCGCGCGGAGTTCGGCGATGCCGTCGGCGGTCTCCTGTACGGGCATCTCCTCCAGCAGCGTCACCAGGTGCACCGCCGTCTCCGGCGACTTCAGCACCCGCATCACCGCCTGGGCCTGATTGTGTATCGGGCCGATCTTCGCGAGCCCGGCGACCTCGTCGTTGACGTTGAGGAACCGGGTGATGCGCCCGGTGGGCGGCGCGTCCATCACGACGTAGTCGTACGTGAACCGGCCCGCCTTGTCCTTGCGGCGGACCGCCTCGCACGCCTTGCCGGTCAGCAGGACGTCCCTGAGCCCCGGCGCGACCGTGGTGGCGAAGTCGATCGCGCCGAGCTTCTTCAGCGCCCGGCCCGCGCCGCCGAGCTTGTAGAACATCTGGAGATAGTCCAGAAGGGCGAGTTCGGGGTCGATGGCGAGGGCGTACACCTCCCCGCCACCGGGTGCGACCGCGATTTTCCGTTCCTCGTAGGGCAGCGCATCTGTCTCGAAGAGTTGTGCGATGCCCTGCCGGCCCTCGACCTCCACGAGAAGCGTCCGCTTCCCCTCGGTCGCGAGGGCCAGCGCGAGTGCGGCGGCGACCGTCGTCTTGCCGGTCCCGCCCTTGCCGCTGACGACCTGGAGCCTGCTCACGTATTCGAGCCTAACCAGTCCGGCCGACTGTCACGCGGGAGGCTGTGGACAACGCCGCTCCCGGGCGGCCCCGGGACCCGCGCCCGCGTCCCCGTGCCCGGCGTCCGCCGTGGCCGGCGAAGCCCGTGGTCGGCCGCCTGCCAGGGTGACCACAGCGGCTACAGTCGGCCCATGACCAAGAAGTGGGAATACGCGACCGTGCCGCTGCTCGTCCATGCCACGAAGCAGATCCTGGACACCTGGGGCGAGGACGGCTGGGAGCTCGTCCAGGTCGTGCCCGGGCCCAACAACCCCGAGCAGCTCGTGGCCTACCTGAAGCGGGAGAAGCAGGCGTGAGCGCGGTCGAGGAGAAGCTGGCCGAACTGGGCCTGACCCTGCCGGAGGTCGTACCGCCGCTGGCCTCGTACCAGCCGGCCGTGCGGTCCGGTGTGTACGTCTACACGGCCGGCCAGCTGCCGATGGTGGAGGGCAAGCTGCCGGTCACCGGCAAGGTGGGCGCCGAGGTCACGGCCGAGGAGGCCAAGGAGCTGGCCCGTACCTGCGCGCTGAACGCGCTGGCCGCCGTGAAGTCCGTCACCGGCGACCTGGACCGCATCGCGCGCGTGGTGAAGGTCGTCGGCTTCGTCGCCTCGGCCGCCGACTTCACCGGGCAGCCCGGTGTCGTCAACGGCGCCAGTGAACTGCTCGGCGAGGTCCTCGGCGACAAGGGCGTGCACGCCCGCAGCGCGGTGGGCGTCGCGGTGCTGCCGCTGGACGCCCCGGTCGAGGTCGAGATCCAGGTCGAGCTCGTTCAGTAACCTCTCTGACCTCGGGCGCCTCTCGAACATTCGCCCTACACGGGATAGCCTCCGGCCATGGCGAACGGTCAGTGGTACCCCCCGGAGTGGCCCGACCGCATCCGCGCGCTCGCGGACGGCACCCTCGCACCGGTGTCCCCGAAGCGCGCGGCCACCGTGCTGCTTCTGAAGGACACTCCGGCCGGCCCGGCCGTCCACATGTTGCGCAGACGCGCCTCCATGGCCTTCGCCGGAGGCGCGTACGCGTACCCCGGCGGTGGTGTCGACCCGCGTGACGACGACCGCCTGGTCCGCTGGGCCGGCCCCACGCGCGCGTGGTGGGCCGAACGGCTGGGCGTCGACGAGAGCGGCGCCCAGGCCGTCGTCTGCGCCGCCGTACGGGAGACGTACGAGGAGGCGGGCGTCCTGCTCGCCGGCCCCGACGCCGACTCGGTCGTCGGGGACACCACCGAGGACGACTGGGAGGCGGACCGTGCCGCCCTGGTCGCGCGCGAGCTGTCCTTCGCCGAGTTCCTGGACCGCCGAGGCCTGGTGCTCCGCTCCGACCTGCTGGGCGCCTGGACCCGCTGGATCACCCCGGAGTTCGAGTCCCGCCGCTACGACACCTGGTTCTTCGTGGCCGTCCTGCCCGAGGGCCAGCGCACCCGCAACGCCTCCACGGAGGCCGACCGCACGGTGTGGATCCGCCCCGGGGAGGCCGCCGCCGGGTACGACAAGGGCGAGCTGCTGATGATGCCGCCCACCATCGCCACCCTGCGTCAGCTCCTCCCGTACGACACGGCTGCCGGGGCGCTCGCGGCGGCGCCGGCACGGGACATGACCCCGGTGCTGGCCAGAGCCCGCCTGGTGGACGGCGAGATCGTCCTGTCCTGGCCCGGGCACGACGAGTTCACCAAGCACGTCCCGGCGAGTGGGGCGGCCCCCGGCGGGGCACCTGGGACGGAACGCGAGACGACGGCTCCGAGCACCGGAGGAGGCCCCGCATGACGGACGCAGCAGCCCTGCCCGGTCAGCCCCGGGGCGGTGTCCTCACGGGGCCGGCGACCGAACGCGCCGTCAACGTGCTCGCGCCCAACGCCTCCGCGATGACCCTGGACGGCACCAACACCTGGATCGTCGCCGAGCCCGACTCCGACCTGGCCGTGGTGATCGACCCGGGGCCGCTGGACGACGGCCACCTGAGCGCCGTCGTCGACACGGCGGAGAAGGCCGGCAAGCGCATAGCCCTGACCCTGCTCACCCACGGCCACCCCGACCACGCCGAGGGCGCCGCCCGGTTCGCCGAGCTGACCCGCACGCGCGTGCGTGCCCTCGATCCGGCGCTGCGGCTCGGCGACGAGGGCCTGGCCGCCGGTGACGTGATCACGGTCGGCGGCCTGGAGCTGAGAGTCGTACCGACCCCGGGGCACACCGCGGACTCTCTGTGCTTCCACCTCGCGGCCGACCGGGCGGTGCTGACCGGGGACACCATCCTCGGGCGCGGCACGACCGTCGTGGCCCATCCGGACGGCCGCCTCGGCGACTACCTGGACTCCCTGCGCCGGCTGCGCTCCCTCACCGTGGACGACGGCGTCCACACGGTCCTGCCGGGCCACGGCCCGGTCCTGGAGGACGCCCAGGGGGCCGTCGAGTTCTACCTCGCCCACCGCGCCCACCGCCTCGCCCAGGTCGAGACGGCCGTCGAGGACGGCTACAGCACCCCCAAGCAGGTCGTCGCCCATGTGTACGCCGACGTGGACCGCTCCCTGTGGCCGGCGGCGGAGCTGTCGGTGCGGGCCCAGATGGACTACCTGAGCGAGCACGGGCTCATCTAGCGCCCGGTCCTCTCAGGGGTTCGTGGGCCGTGGCGCCTTCACGCCGTGCACGCGCGCGTACTCCGCGGCGAGCCAGGGACCGAGGTCGTCCACGTACGACCGCAGTACCTCCGCGTCACCGACGGGCTCGTAGCCGTACTCGGCCGCCCGGCGCATCTGCCCGGCCCGCCCGGGATGGTGGGCGCCGAACGCCCCGGCCATCTCGCGCAGGTCGCTGGTCCAGCCGCGCCAGCGGGGCATGACGAGCGTGAAGCCGGTGCGCACGAGGTGCCGGGACATGAAGCGGACGAGCGGCCGCCGGGCCTCCTCGGTGCCGGCCGCCCGCTCGATCCGCTCACGCCAGCGCGGCAGCAGCAGGGCGAGGTCGCCGTTGGCCTCCCGGGCCAGCAGGGAGTCGGGGCGGTACCGGGGCAGGTGCGCGGCGAGATCGTCCCCGAGCAGCGGAGTGCACAGACAGGCGACGAACCAGCCCAGGTCGTGCCGCTCCAGGTCGCTCAGCAGCCGCGCACGGCCGTACAGCAGCGTGCCGACCCCGTCGATCTGCGGGAACTTCTCGTCGAGGGCCTCGCCGAAGGCGCGGACGGCCTCATGGTCGGCGTCCGTCGGCTCCTCGCGCAGCGCGAGGAGCAGGTCGAGGTCGCTGCGTCCCGCGCGCGCGGTGCCGCGCGGAACCGACCCGTAGAGGTACGCGCTGTGCAGCCGCGCCCCGAGGAGGGCCGGCAGCCGGTCGCGCGCGGCGGCCACGACCGGACGGAACACGTCCGGCACGCGCGCGAGGGAACCCTCGCGGACGAGGAACCCCCGGTCGTCGAGTCCGGGGCGGCGAACGGTGTCGGGCATGCGTTCACTGTGCCCGGCCCGGGCCGCCGGGGCAGGTGATTTACGGCGCGGGTGACCTGCGGCCGGGCGCCGGTGGACCGGCCGGCCGTGCGGGCCATGCGAAAGGCCCTGCCGTACGTCAGGGCCTCACGCGCGTGTGCGGGCGGTCAGCGGGACCGCTTGGCCAGGCGCTCCACGTCCAGCAGGATCACGGCCCGCGCCTCCAGGCGGAGCCACCCGCGCCCGGCGAAGTCCGCCAGCGCCTTGTTCACGGTCTCGCGCGAGGCGCCGACGAGCTGGGCCAGCTCCTCCTGCGTGAGGTCGTGGACGACGTGGATGCCCTCCTCGGACTGCACGCCGAAGCGGCGGGAGAGGTCCAGCAGGGCCCGTGCGACACGGCCGGGGACGTCGGAGAAGACCAGGTCGGACATGGCGTCGTTGGTCTTGCGCAGCCGCCGGGCGACGGCGCGCAGCAGGGCGCCGGCCACCTCCGGACGCACGTTCAGCCAGGGCTGGAGGTCGCCGTGGCCGAGGGCGAGCAGCTTGACCTCGGTGAGCGCGGTCGCGGTCGCGGTGCGCGGACCCGGGTCGAACAGCGACAGCTCGCCGATCAGCTCGCTGGGGCCGACGACGGCGAGCATGTTCTCGCGCCCGTCCGGAGAAGTGCGGTGCAGCTTGACCTTGCCCTCGGTGACGACGTACAGCCGGTCACCGGGGTCGCCCTCGTGGAACAGTGAGTCACCGCGTGCGAGGGTCACCTCACTCATGGAGGCGCGGAGCTCCGCGGCCTGCTCGTCGTCGAGCGCCGCGAAAAGCGGATTGCGCCGCAGAACGTCGTCCACGAGTTCTCTCCCTTGTCGACCTGCTCAGGGGACCATGATCCCCCGTGTACCAGGGGACCGTGTTCCCCGTTTTGCCGGGCGGTCCAAACAGTGTGATCTGTCACAAGGATGCCGCACAGATGTCCCGGGGTACGCGGCAGGGGTCCAATCGGGGGCCGATCCTCCGGGTCCGGGGCGGATGTCGGTGCCGGGCTTTAGGCTGGCCGGGTGTCCAAAACGCCGGTGAGAGCACAGGGTAAGGGGGCTGCACGGGTGGTTGTACGTCGTGATTCCGCTGTGGGCGAACAGGGCTCGGGCGGTAGTAGTAAAAGCGGCAAAGCGGACGAAAGGGTCACGCCGGCCAAGAAGGCGGTGGCGGCCAGGAAGGCCGTGCCGGTGAAGAAGGCAGCGCCCGTCAAGAAGATCGCCGTGAAGCCCCCGTCCGGTGAGTCCCGCACCGCGCTCGTCCGCCGCGCCCGCCGCGTCAACCGCGAACTCGCCGAGGTCTATCCCTACGCCCACCCCGAGCTGGACTTCGAGAACCCCTTCCAGCTCCTGGTCGCCACGGTCCTGTCGGCCCAGACCACCGACCTGCGGGTCAACCAGACCACCCCGGCGCTCTTCGCCAAGTACCCCACGCCCGAGGACCTCGCGGCGGCCAACCCGGAGGAGGTCGAGGAGATCCTGCGCCCCTGCGGCTTCTTCCGGGCCAAGACCAGGTCGGTCATAGGGCTCTCGAAGGCCCTGGCCGAGGACTTCGGCGGCGAGGTGCCCGGCAGGCTCGAGGACCTGGTCAAGCTGCCCGGCGTCGGCCGCAAGACCGCCTTCGTCGTCCTGGGCAACGCATTCGGACGGCCCGGGATCACCGTGGACACGCACTTCCAGCGGCTGGTCCGGCGCTGGCAGTGGACCGACGAGACCGACCCCGACAAGATCGAGGCGGCCGTGGGCGCGTTGTTCCCCAAGAGCGACTGGACCGACCTGTCCCACCACGTGATCTGGCACGGCCGCCGCATCTGCCATGCCCGTAAGCCCGCCTGCGGCGCCTGCCCCATCGCCCCGCTCTGCCCGGCCTACGGCGAGGGCGAGACCGACCCGGAGAAGGCGAAGAAGCTCCTGAAGTACGAGAAGGGCGGCCTGCCGGGCCAGCGCCTGAAGCCGCCGCAGGCCTACCTCGACGCCGGCGGCAGGCCCGCGCCGCCGCTGGGGGCCGGATGACGGAACGATCTCGGTGCCCTCGGGCGTTGGACAAGGCAGGACGGGGGTGGCGATGACCTACACGCACGACACGCACAAGGGGCCGGTGACGCTGAGCGAGGAGGGCCTGCCCGACTGGCTGGACCCGGTGGTGCGGGCGGCGGAGACGGTCCAGCCGCTCCAGCTCAGCCGCTTCCTTCCGCCGGAGAACGGCTCGGGACGGCAGTCGGCGGTGCTGATCCTCTTCGGCGAGGGAGAACGCGGCCCCGAGCTGCTGCTCATGGAGCGGGCCGGCTCCCTGCGCTCCCACGCCGGCCAGCCGTCCTTCCCGGGCGGCGCCCTCGACCCGGAGGACGGCGACCCGGAGGGCGACGGGCCGCTCAGGGCCGCGCTGCGCGAGGCCGAGGAGGAGACCGGCCTCGACCCGTCCGGCGTGCAGCTCTTCGGCGTGCTGCCCGCGCTCTACATCCCGGTCAGCGGCTTCGTCGTCACCCCCGTGCTCGGCTGGTGGCGCGAACCCAGCCCGGTCGGCGTCGTCGATCCCAACGAGACCGCCCGCGTCTTCACCGTCCCCGTGGCGGATCTCACGGACCCCGCCCACCGGGCCACCGCCGTCCACCCCAGCGGCCACCGAGGCCCGGCATTCCTGGTCGAATCGGCCCTGGTCTGGGGTTTCACCGCCGGCGTGATCGACCGGCTGCTGCACTACGCGGGCTGGGAGCGCCCCTGGGACCGGGACAAGCAGGTCCCGCTCGACTGGCGGTCATGACAGGGTGACCCCCGTGCTGTGTTCGCCCGAGGGCAGTGACGCCGGCGGCTGCGCCGCGGGCCCTCGGACCCCCGGCCGAGGCTGCTGGGACCGGAGTGGAGTAGGCGAGGCCTGAAGCAGTGAACGTGCTGGACATCCTGTTGCTGGCCGCGGCCGTGTGGTTCGCGGTCGTGGGCTACCGCCAGGGCTTCGTCGTGGGCATCCTGTCGGTGATCGGGTTCCTCGGCGGCGGTCTCGTCGCCGTGTACACGCTGCCCGTCATCTGGGACGCCGTCTCCGACAACGCCCAGGTGAGCACCACCGCCGCCGTCGTCGCCGTGGTCGTCGTCATCGTCTGCGCCTCCGTCGGCCAGGCCCTGACCACCCACCTCGGCAACAAGCTGCGCCGCTACATCACCTGGTCCCCGGCCCGCGCCCTGGACGCCACCGGCGGCGCCCTCGTCAACGTCGTCGCGATGCTGCTCGTCGCCTGGCTGATCGGCTCCGCCCTCGCCCAGACCACCCTGCCGACCCTGGGCAAGGAGGTTCGCAGCTCCAAGGTGCTGCTCGGCGTCTCCGAGGCGCTGCCCGCGCAGGCCGACACCTGGTTCCAGGACTTCACCTCGGTCCTCGCCCAGAACGGCTTCCCGCAGGTCTTCAGCCCCTTCTCCAACGAGCCGATCAAGGACGTGGAACCGCCCGACCCGGCCCTGGCGAACAGCACGGTCGCCACCCACGCCCAGCGGTCCATCGTCAAGGTCACCGGCACCGCGCAGAGCTGCGGCAAGGTCCTGGAGGGCAGCGGCTTCGTCTTCGCCGACCGGCGGGTCATGACCAACGCGCACGTCGTCGGAGGCGTCGACGAGCCCACCGTCCAGATAGGCGGAGTGGGCCGCAAGTACGACGCGAAGGTCGTCCTGTACGACTGGAAGCGCGACATCGCCGTGCTCGACGTACCGGACCTGCCGGCGCACGCCCTGAAGTTCAGCACCCAGGACGCGTCCGGCGGCGACGGCGCGATCGTCGCGGGCTTCCCGGAGAACGGCTCCTACGACGTGCGGGCCGCGCGGGTACGCGGACGCATCACCGCCAACGGCCCGGACATCTACCACCGTGGCACGGTCGGCCGGGACGTCTACTCCCTGTACGCGACCGTCCGCCAGGGCAACTCCGGCGGCCCGCTGCTCACGCCCGACGGCAAGGTCTACGGCGTGGTGTTCGCCAAGTCCCTCGACGACGCCGACACCGGCTACGCTCTCACGGCGGACGAGATCCAGCAGGACATCACCCGGGGCCGCACGGCGAACCGGCAGGTGGGCACCGACAGCTGCGCCCTGTGATCCCGAAGACGGGGGGACCGGCCGCGGTGATTCCCGGGCGGCGGATCAGCCGCGCGGGTGACGCAGACGCACCGAGACCCAGCGGGCACGGCGGCGCAGGATACGCGGAATTCCCACCCTGAGGTCCGCCTCCGCCAGCTGCGGAGTGCCTCGCTGCGGGGAGCTCGGCCCGGAGACCGAGCGGCGGTTGCGGGGTGCGTCACTGTAGTCGTGCGTCCAGCCCATACCCCGACGTCTGCCCCCGCTCGTAGGTCGATAACCGCTTCCGCGCCCCCCAATTGGCCTATGCGGCAGGCATGTGGCCGTTCGAGGAACAGGTGTTCAGTGACGGGTGCCCCAAGCACCCGTCCCCTCACCTGTCCGGCTCGGGATCCCGCAGCCAGTTGACCAGTTCCGCGGAGAAGGCCGCCGGGTCCTCCTCGTGCGGAAAGTGCCCGAGACCGTCGAACAGGCGCCAGCGGTACGGGGCTTCGACGTACTCGCCCGAGCCGGCCGCGCTGCGCGTCCGGGCCACCGGGTCCAGCGAGCCGTGCAGGTGCAGCGTCGGCACGCGCACCGGCCGCTTCATCCTGCGGTTGAACTGGATGCCGTCCGGGCGGACCAGAGAGCGCACCAGCCAGCGGTACGGCTCGATCGAGCAGTGCGCGGTCGACGGGATGCACATGGCCCGCTGGTACGTCTCCACGGCCTCGTCCTCCGGCAGCCGCGGCCCGGACCACTCCCGGATCAGCCGGCCCACCAGCGCGCCGCCGTCGGCGGTCAGTTGGCGCTCCGGGATCCAGGGCCGCTGGAACCCCCAGATGTAGGAGCCGGCCGCCGTCTGCCGGGCGTCCCGGAGCATGGCGGCACGCCAGCGCCGGGGGTGCGGCATCGAGACGACGGCGAGGCGTCGCACGAGCTTGGGCCGCATCGCGGCCGCCGTCCACGCCAGGTAGCCGCCCAGGTCATGGCCGACCAGCGCGGCGTCCGGCTCGCCGAGAGAGCGGATCACTCCGGTGACGTCCAGGGCGAGGTTGGCGGGGTCGTACCCGCGCGGGGTGCGGTCGCTGCCGCCGACCCCCCGCAGGTCCATCGCCACGGCCCGGTAGCCCGCCTCGGCGAGCGCGACGAGCTGATGGCGCCATGTCCACCAGAACTGGGGGAAACCGTGCAGCAGCAGCACCAGGGGGCCGTCGCCGAGCTCGGCGATGTGGAACCGCGCGCCGTTGGCGGCGACGTCCCGGTGTGTCACCTTCTTCCCGGAGGGAAGGTCGATCCGTACGGCCGCTGCCGCGGCGGGTTCCGTCATGAGGACGAGCGTGCCACAGCTTCGATGGCCCGGGGCGCACGGTCCTGCGGCAACTCGGGGCGCGGGTGCGGCTTGGCGTTCTGCAGCACGCTCGCCGACTCCTTCACGGACGCGGCGACCTTCTGCGGGCCCTGGCTCTTCTTCGCCTTCTTGGCGAACATCACACCGATCAGCGCGAGCAGGCCGGCGACCAGCACGTTGGCCGCGAAGGACAGCAGGAAGCAGACCGCGAGGTTCCAGCCGCTCCAGGTCCGAATGCCGTAAGCCAGCGCGAAGTTGAGCATCGGCAGGGAGAACAGGAGCAGCATGCCGGCCGCGCTGAACGCGCCGCCGCTGGTCGCCCCCCGCTTGACGTCCTGCTTCAGCTGGGCCTTGGCCAGCGCGATCTCGTCGTGCACCAGCGCCGACATTTCGGTCGTCGCCGAGGCGAACAGCTGGCCGATGCTGCGTTCGGCGCCGACCGGGCTGCCGTCGGGTGCGCTCATCGCGTTCTCCCTTTGAAGTCTCGCGTGCCGTGCGAGGTCTTGTGTGCCGTCTTGTTTTGTACCGTCTCGTCAGATCATGCCGGACGGCCGTCCTCATCGCCTGCCCCGCCCGGTACTTCCTGAAGCCCGTGGCGCGCCGCGGCGGCCTTCTCGGCGGCGATGCGCCGGTGGTCGGCGGCCTTGCGCTCGAGGATCTCCGCCATCCGCAGGTGGTATTCCGGGTCGTCCTGCTCGTACACGTCCGGGATGCCGTCCTGGTCCTCGTCGCGCTCCTCGTCCTCCCAGAGCCTGCGGTACCGGGCGTTGCGTATCTTCAGCAGCACCGTGGCGCACACGGCCGCGATCAGCGATCCGGTGAGGACGGCCGCCTTCACCTCGTCGGTGAGCGCCGCGTCGCCCTCGAAGGCCAGTTCGCCGATGAGGAGCGAGACGGTGAAGCCGATCCCGGCGAGCGAGGACACCGCGAACACGTCGGCCCAGGCGAGGTCCTGGCTGAGCGAGGCCCGGGTGAACCGCACGGTCAGCCAGGTGCCGCCGAAGATGCCGAGCGCCTTTCCCACGACCAGTCCGAGCACCACGCCGAGCGTCTCGGGCCGGGTGAACACGTCCCCCAGCGCCCCGCCGGACACCGACACCCCGGCGCTGAACAGCGCGAACAGCGGTACCGCGAGCCCGGCGGACAGTGGCCGCACCAGATGCTCGACGCGTTCGCCCGGCGAATGCTCCTCGCCCTCGCGGGTGGTGCAGCGCAGCATCAGGCCCATCGCCACGCCGGCGATGGTGGCGTGCACACCGCTGTTGTACATCAGCGCCCAGACGACGACCGCCAGCGGCACGTACACGTACCAGCCGCGCACTCCCGCGCGCAGCAGCAGCCAGAAGACCACCAGCCCGGCGACGGCTCCGCCGAGGGCGGCGAAGTCGATCCGTTCGGTGAAGAAGACGGCGATGATCAGGATCGCGAAGAGGTCGTCGACGACCGCCAGGGTCAGCAGGAAGGCGCGCAGGGCGCTGGGCAGCGCGGTGCCGATGACCGCGAGGACGGCCAGCGCGAAGGCGATGTCGGTGGCGGTGGGCACCGCCCAGCCGTCGGTGGAGCCGTGCCCGATCAGGTTGGTCAGGGTGTAGACGAGCGCGGGTACGGCCATCCCGCACAGCGCCGCCACCACGGGCAGTACCGCCGCCCTGGGATCACGCAGGTCACCGGCGACCAGCTCGCGCTTGAGTTCGATCCCGGCGACGAAGAAGAAGAGGGCGAGCAGCCCGTCGGCGGCCCAGTGCGCCACGGACAGGTTCAGACCGAGGGCGGCGGGGCCGAAGTGGAAGTCGCTGACGGATTCGTAGCCGTGGTGCAGTGCCGGGATGTTCGCCCAGATCAGCGCGGTGACGGCGGCGACGAGCAGCAGGACGCCGCCCACGGTCTCGGTGCGCAGCGCGTCCGCGACGGCGGTCCGCTCGGGCAGGGACAGGCGCCCGAGGACCTTGCGGCCGGTGCGCGAGGTGGGGGACGCGGTGTCACGGGGGGCGGCCACGGTGGAGACCTCCGGGTGTGGTGGGCAGGGCTGAGCACATGCCGACCAGACTTCCCGGCGCACCTTGAGGCTCTTTCACGTCGAGCTTTGTTTAGATTACCTAAGGTTGCTGCGGGATGCATCCGGTGATCTGAACATTAGGCGCAAAAGGGGCGCCCGGCGTGCTTGCGCCGGAGGCCCCTTCCCGCCGTCCCGCGGCGGTGCGGGCGGCGTGGCCGCCGCCCGCAGTCCGGCCCTAGTCCTCGCTCGGCGCCGCCGGGAGCTTCGCCTGGATGAAGTCCATGACCGTGGAGTCGGTCAGCGTGGTGACGTCACCCAGCTGACGGTTCTCTGCGACGTCCCGCAGGAGCCGGCGCATGATCTTGCCGGAGCGGGTCTTCGGCAGCTCCGCCACCGGCAGGATCCGCTTCGGCTTGGCGATCGGGCCGAGCGTGGCGCCGACGTGGTCGCGCAACGCGCCGATCAGCTTGTCGTCCTCGGACGCCGAACCGCGCAGGATGACGAAGGCCACGATGGCCTGGCCGGTGGTCTCGTCGGCGGCTCCGACGACCGCCGCCTCGGCGACCGACGGGTGCGATACGAGCGCCGACTCCACCTCGGTGGTGGAGATGTTGTGGCCGGACACCAGCATCACGTCGTCCACCCGGCCCAGCAGCCAGATGTCCCCGTCGTCGTCCTTCTTCGCGCCGTCACCGGCGAAGTACTTGCCCTCGAAGCGCGACCAGTAGGTGTCGATGAACCGCTGGTCGTCGCCCCAGATGGTGCGCAGCATCGACGGCCACGGCTCGGTGAGCACGAGGTAGCCGCCGCCTCCGTCGGGCACCTCGTTCGCCTCGTCGTCCACGACCGTCGCGCTGATGCCGGGCAGCGGGCGCTGCGCCGAGCCGGGCTTGGCCTCGGTGACGCCCGGCAGCGGCGAGATCATCATCGCGCCGGTCTCCGTCTGCCACCAGGTGTCCACGACCGGGGTGGCGTCGGCGCCGATGTGCTTCCGGTACCAGATCCACGCTTCGGGGTTGATCGGCTCGCCGACCGAGCCGAGGACCCGCAGGGACGACAGGTCGAACTGCGCGGGGATGTCGTCGCCCCACTTCATGAACGTACGGATCGCGGTCGGCGCGGTGTAGAGGGTCGTGACCCGGTACTTCTCCACGATCTCCCAGAAGCGGCCCTGGTGCGGGGTGTCCGGGGTGCCCTCGTACATGACCTGGGTCGCGCCGTTGGCCAGCGGCCCGTACACGATGTACGAGTGCCCGGTGACCCAGCCGACGTCCGCCGTGCACCAGTAGACGTCCGTCTCCGGCTTGAGGTCGAACACCGCCCAGTGCGTGTACGCCGTCTGGGTCAGGTAGCCACCGGAGGTGTGCAGGATGCCCTTCGGCTTCCCCGTGGTGCCCGAGGTGTAGAGGATGAACAGCGGGTGTTCCGCGTCGAACGCCTCCGGGGTGTGCTCGGCGGACTGCCGTTCCACCAGCTCGTGCCACCACACGTCCCGCTCGCCGTCCCACGCGACGTCCTGCCCGGTGCGGCGCACCACGAGCACGTGCTCGACGTTGTCGACCTTGGTGATCGCCTCGTCCACGGCGGGCTTGAGCGCGGACGGCTTGCCGCGCCGGTAGCCGCCGTCGGAGGTGATGACGACCTTGGCGTCGGCATCCTGGATCCGGGTGGCGAGCGCGTCCGCCGAGAACCCGCCGAACACGACCGAGTGCGCCGCGCCGATCCGGGCCGAGGCCAGCATCGCGATCGCGGTCTCCGGGATCATCGGCATGTAGATGGCGACCCGGTCGCCCTTGCGGACACCGAGCTCGAGCAGGGCGTTGGCCGCCTTGGAGACCTCGTCCTTCAGCTCCGCGTAGGTGATCGAGCGGCTGTCGCCGGGCTCGCCCTCGAAGTGGATGGCGACCCGGTCCCCGTGTCCGGCCTCGACGTGCCGGTCCACGCAGTTGTACGCGACGTTCAGCTCGCCGTCCTTGAACCACTTCGCGAACGGCGGGTTCGACCAGTCCAGCGTCTCGGACGGTTCCTTGGCCCAGGTCAGCCGGCGGGCCTGCTCGGCCCAGAAGCCGAGCCTGTCAGCCTTGGCCTGTTCGTACGCCTCGGCACCGACGTTGGCGTTCGCGGCCAGGTCGGCGGGCGGCGCGAAGCGTCGCTCCTCCTTCAAGAGGTTGGCCAGGCTTTCGTTGCTCACGACATCTCCCTTTCCCAGGGTGTCCGTTGTGTCCCGGGCCACAGCTCATCAGACGCGGGGGTCCGATGACAAGGGTCGACGGCGAAATTGGTTTAGACCTGTCGACCGGCCGGGCGGTCAAACCGGACTCCGCAGCTCCGGGGCCGTCCCGGTCTCCTGTTCAGCCTCCTCTTCCGCCTCCTTTCCCGCAGCTCCCGCCACGTGCTCGAACACCGTGGTGCCGTCCCCGCTCCCATCGAGCAGATAGGCCTGCGCCTCGCCCACGTGGAAGTACATCCCGTGCAGCTCCAGCGCACCGGCCGCCAGAGCGCGCGCGACCGTGTCGTGCGCCCGCAGGTGCTCCAGCTGCTGGACCACGTTGGCCAGGCCCAGCCGCTCCACCGCGTCGGCGGGAGGCCGCCCGGCGAGCAGGGGCCGGTCACGCTGGTCGCCGGCCATCCGGTCGAGGCTCGGCCGCCCATGCCCGAGCCACCGCTTCAGCGAGGTCACCGCACCCCCGGGCTCGGCGGCCAGCAGCGCCTGCATGGCCCCGCATCCGGAGTGCCCGCACACCGTGATCGACCGCACCCCGAGCACGTCCACCGCGTACTCGATGGCCGCCGCCACCGAGTGGTCGCCGTGCTCCTCGCCCGGCGGCGGCACCAGGTTGCCGATGTTGCGGACGACGAACAGGTCGCCGGGACCGCTGGAGGTGATCATCGACGTGACCAGCCGGGAGTCGGCGCAGGTGAGGAAGAGCTGCGAGGGCCGCTGCCCCTCCTGCGCGAGCCGCGCCAGCTCCTCCCGCACCAGCGGGGCGGTGTTCCGCTGGAACGAGCTGATGCCGCGGGCGAGTTCGTGGGAGACGGACGTGGTGGGAGCCTGTGCGAAGCAGGCCCGGTGGTTGCGCCAGGGTGTCCAGGGCCGGCACCGGCACACCGCGGACGGGCCGGGATCCGACGAGCGGACTCTGCCGCGCCGGCCGGTCAGCTCGGCGGTTCCGCCCCGCGCGCGGTGCGTGTTCTGCCAGTCCTGCAGTGACTCGTACGCCGCGTGGTCCATGAACGAGCCGTCCAACTCCACGACGACGTGCACGCCCTGGGGTACGAGATGCAGGGCTCTGCTGAGCCGGGGCACGGCGAGGAACGTCAGCTGGCCTCGTACGCGTACGTGATGGACTCCTTCCTTCTCCGTGTGCGTGATGCGGGTATGGGCGAGGCGGTGCAGGGCGAGGGCCACCGCCACGGCGACCCCGAGGGCCACGCCCTCCAGGACGCCGAAGATCACCACGCCGAGTGTGGTGGCGGCGTACACCAGCACTTCACGGTGGCGGGTCACCGTGCGGATGTGGTTCAGGGACACCATCTGGATGCCGACGGCCATCACCAGGGAGGCGAGCGAGGCGAGCGGGATCCACTCCAGGAGCGGGACCATCAGCAGTGCGGCGGCTACTACGAAAACGCCGTGCAGCATCGTGGAGTTCCGGCTCACGGCACCCGAGTTCACATTCGCGGTGCTCCGCACGGCCACCCCTGCCACGGGCAGTCCGCCGAGCGCCCCGGAGACGATGTTGGCGGCGCCCTGGCCGAGCAGCTCGCGGTCGAGGTCCGAGCGCCCGACGTGGGCCTGCGGTCCGGGCCGGGCGGCGACCAGCTTGTCCACGGCGACCGCGCCGAGCAGCGACTGCACACTGCACACCAGCGTGGTGGTGAGCACGGCGGCGGCGATGCCGAGTCCCGGGCCCTCGGGCAGCCCGGCCAGTGCGTGACTGGTCCAGGACGGCAGGTCGACCCGGGGCAGGACCAGTCCGGTCAGCGCGGCGGTGACGGTGGCTCCGGTGACGGCCACCAGGGCGGCTGGGACCCGGCGCAGCAGCCGGCCGGCGCGGCCGGGGACGCGCGGCCAGGCCAGCAGCAGGGTCAGGGTGAGTGCGCTCATCGACAGGGCGGCCGGGTCCACGTCCGCCAGTTGGGCGGGCAGGGCGCGCAGGTTGGCGAGTACGGAACTGTCGGGGCTGCCGCCGAGGACGATGTGCAACTGGGCGACGGCGATGGTGACGCCGATACCGGCGAGCATGCCGTGCACCACGGCGGGGCTGACCGCGAGCGCGCCGCGGGCCACACGCAGGCAGCCCAGGCCCAGTTGGGCGAGTCCGGCGAGGACGGTGATGCCGCAGGTGGTCCGCCAGCCGTAGCGGTGGATGAGGTCGGCGGTGACCACCGTGAGTCCGGCGGCGGGGCCGCTGACCTGAAGCGGGCAGCCGCCGAGCCGGCCGGCGACCAGTCCGCCGACCGCCGCGGCGACCAGTCCGGCCTGGAGCGGGGCGCCGGTCGCGAGGGCGATGCCCAGGGACAGGGGCAGGGCGATCAGGAAGACCGCGATGGAGGCGGACAGGTCGGCGCCCTGGACGAGGCGGCGACGCGGGGCCCGGGGCGGGCTGTGCGGCGGGTGGGAGTGCTGGGTGTGGGTGGGGGCGCAGGCTGTCATGGTCCCGTCTCCTCCGGGTGGCGCGGTCGCGTACGGGGGTGGATCCCCGCCGGTGCGGGGGCTCGGTCGCGGGGGCACGGCGTGCAGTGGCGGGATGGGATCAACGCTTCGTAAACGAACCGTAATGCAGAGTAAAGGTCATGCATAGCTTTTAGTCGCAAATGGGGTAAACGGTCACCTCTCCGGGCGAAGCGATCATTTCATCGGCTTGTCGTACTAATTCCTTCTCGGGCCCGTGCGACCTTGGCGGCGCTGTCGGTACAACCCGGCACATCACCTGAAAACGCCCTCATCAGCGTTTGCCTGAGAGAAGGAAGAAGGTGGGGCGGAAGATGGCCGCCACCCAGAGGATCGCCGTGGGCGCCATGGTCGCCGCGGCCTGTACAGCGTCGCTGGCCGGTTGCTCGTCCGGCGGCAACGGCCCGAAGGAAGGAGCGCCCGGCCCGCGACAGGGGGCGCCGGCGCCCAACAGTGTGCTCCGTCTGATCGGCGACGGGTCCACCGCGTATACCGGCGGGCAGCCGCACCTGCCCGTCCCCGAGCGGCTCAAGCCCGGTCAGAAACCTCCTCAGTTCGTGGTGTTCTCCTGGGACGGGGCGGGGGAGGACAGCCAGAAACTGTTCTCCCACTTCCGCAAGGTCTCCAAGGAGAACAACGCGACGATGACGTACTTCCTCAGCGGCGTGTATCTGCTGCCGGAGGAGAAACGCGACCTCTACAGACCGCCGCAACACGCCCCGGGCAGCTCGGAGATCGGCTTCAACGACGCGCAGGGCATCAACGACACCCTCAAGCAGGTGCGGCTGGCCTGGCTCGAGGGCAACGAGATCGGCACCCACTTCAACGGCCACTTCTGCGGCCCCGACGGCGGCGTCGGCGAGTGGTCGGTGAAGGAGTGGAAGAGCGAGATCGCCCAGGCCAAGCAGTTCGTGAAGAACTGGCGGACCAACACCGGCATGAAGAAGGCGGCCCCGCTGCCCTTCGACTACGAGAAGGAGCTGATCGGCGCCCGAACCCCCTGCCTGGAAGGGCAGAAGAACTTCAGGAAGGCGGCCCGCCAACTGGGCTTCCGCTACGACTCCAGCGGAGTCGACGACCAGGTGTGGCCCGAGAAGAAGGACGGCCTGTGGGACCTGTCGATGCAGCTGGTCCCCTTCCCCGGGCACACCTACGAGCAGTTGACCATGGACTACAACTTCATGGTCAACCAGTCCGGCACGCAGACCCAGGGCGACCCCGACATGTACGACTACTGGGGCGACCAGATGCGTGACGGGTTGCTCAAGGGCTTCTACCGGGCCTACGACGGCAACCGCGCGCCGATGATCATCGGCAATCACTTCGAGTCATGGAACGGCGGCACCTATATGCGTGCCATCGACGAGGTGGTGAAGGAGGTGTGCAACAAGCCCGAGGTGCGCTGTGTCTCCTTCCACCAGCTCGCCGACTGGCTGGACGCGCAGGACCCGAGGACACTGGCCAAGCTGCGCACCCTGAAGGTCGGCGAGGCGCCCCGGCAGGGCTGGGCGTCCCTCCTGTCCGGGCGCCCGGCCCCGGCGCCCAAGGGCGTCCCCGGGGCGCCGGCGGTCAAGCAGTAGGCGTCACACCGGAGCCGCCAGACCCTCACCGAGCACGAACCCGGGGTCGACCTGCGCCGCCAGGTCGACCCCGGTGCGCTCGTTGCCCCAGGCCTCGGCGTTCCGCAGATGGAAGTGGACCATCTGGCGCGTGTAGCGCTCCCAGTCGCGCAGTTCGTATGTGGCATCGGCGGCGGCCCGGAGGGTCTGCAGGGAGCGGGCGTTGCCCTCCTCCAGGAGACCGAACCGGGGCGGGCGGCCCTTCTCCATGGCGCGCACCCAGTCCGAGTGCCCGACCGTCACCAGCAGGTCGTCACCGGCCTCCGCGCGGAGGAAGTCGATGTCGTCCTGCCCCTGGATCTTGTTGCCGACGACCTTCAGGGCCACGCCGAAGTCGCGGGCGTACTCCTTGTACTGGCGGTAGACGGAGACCCCCTTCCGGGTCGGCTCGGCGACGAGGAACGTCATGTCGAACCGGGTGAACAGGCCGGAGGCGAAGGAGTCCGAACCCGCCGTCATGTCGACCACGACGTAATCGTCGGGGCCGTCGACGAGGTGGTTCAGGAACAGCTCCACCGCTCCCGTCTTCGAGTGGTAGCAGGCGACCCCCAGGTCGGCGTCCGTGAAGGGGCCGGTGACCATCAAACGGACCGCGCCGCCGTCGAGTTCCACCGGGCGCGCACAGGCGTCGTACACCGCGTTCGGCTCCCGCACCCGCACCAGTCGCGAGCCCTCGCCGGGCGGGGTCGTCTTGATCATCGTCGCGGTGGAGGCGATGCGCGGGTTGGAGCCGCGCAGATGGTCCTTGATCAGCGGCAGTTGCTCGCCCATCGCGGGCAGCGCGGCCGCCTGGGCCTCGTCGAGGCCGAGCGCCGGGCCGAGGTGCTGGTTGATGTCGGCGTCGATGGCGAGGACCGGGGCGCCGCTGGCCACGAGGTGGCGGATGAAGAGGGAGGAGAGCGTGGTCTTGCCGCTGCCCCCCTTCCCGACGAAAGCAATTTTCATGTTCACGAACAGTAGTGAAGTGATAGCTCTCAGTGTCAGGCGCAGTGAAGAAGACCACTCCTTCGTGGGGTGGAGTCGTGGGGTGCGTAATGTCGTACTCATGAGTACGACAGGCGCGACCGCCGATCCGCTCGCGGCCCTGGGCTCGCTGCCCGGTGTGGCCGAGTCCGTGGAGTCCGTGCGCAAGGCAGTGGACCGGGTCTACGGCCACCGGGTCATGCGTCGCCGCAGCAACGAGATCACCTCCGAGGCCGCCCTGCGCGGGGCCCGGGGCTCGGCCGCGCTGTCCGGCGCCGACTGGGCCCTGGAGGAGGTGCGGCGGCGCTCCGACTTCAGTGCCGACGCCGAGGCGATGGTCGTGGGCGCGGCGCTCAGGCTGACGGCCGAGGCGGGTCAGCTGCTGTCCATCTGGCGGCAGTCGCCCCTGCGGGTACTGGCCCGGCTGCATCTGGTGGCCGCCGCCACGCAAGGTGAGGAGGTCGGCCGTCCGCGCCAGGCGGGAGAACCGGTCGACGAGCCGCTGCTCGAGCTGCCGCTGCCGGACGCCCGGGAGGTGTCGGGCCGGCTGGAGGGGCTGGCGGACCTGATCATCGCGGGCTCCTCGGCACCGGCCCTGGTCACCGCGGCGGTGGTGCACGGCGAACTGCTCGCACTGCGCCCCTTCACCTCGCACAACGGCCTGGTGGCGCGTACGGCCGAGCGGATCGTCCTGATCGGCAGCGGTCTCGACCCCAAGGCGGTCTGCCCGGCCGAGGTGGGCCACGCAGAGCTGGGCCGCGCCTCCTACCTGACCGCGCTCGACGGGTATGTCTCCGGCACTCCCGAGGGCATGGCGGCCTGGATCGCCCACTGCGGCCGTGCGGTCGAACTCGGAGTGCGCGAGTCCACCGCGGTCTGCGAGGCGCTGCAGCGCGGGGCCGCCTGAGCCGTGGCCGGCGGGCGCATGCGAAAGGCCCCCTGAAGGGGCCAGGACAGGGATGCGGCGGTACGAGTTCTCGTACCGCCGCTGGCATGCTCACCGGGTTACCAAGCGTCCTCGATATGTGCCCATCAGGTCGGGGACTTTGCCCGTCACCTGGTGCGGCTGGCCCGTAATCGACGGGTCGACGTCGCGTGGGTGCCCGGTGTTCATGCGGGGTCCGTGGGGCCATGTGCGTAGTAGTAGGGAATCCTCACGGATGTCCTGTGGTCTCGCGGGCCTGAAACCTTTGTACTGCACCCCCGGAGCAAGTGGAACCCCTGCCCGCACATCTTTACTTTCAGGTTCAAACGCCGTGAATCGGTCACGAGTCGACGGACCGGCGCCGACTCGCGTACCAGACGAGGCCCGCGGTGGCGGCCGCCGCACCTATGGCCGCCGCCGCTACGAGGGCCGGGCGGGGCGGTACGGAGAATCCGGGCAGTCGCTGCTTGAGCCGGACCGGCCTGGCGAACTCCATGACCGGCCATCCGCGTGCGACCGCCTCGCGGCGCAGCGCGCGGTCCGGGTTCACGGCGTGCGGGTGCCCGACCGCCTGAAGCATGGGCAGGTCGGTCGCCGAGTCGCTGTAGGCGTAGCAGCGGTCCAGGTCGTACCCCTCGGACACGGCCAGCTCCCTGACGGCCTCGGCCTTGGTCGGGCCGTACGCGTAGTACTCCACCTCACCGGTGAAGCAGCCGTCGTCGCCCACCACCATGCGTGTGGCCACCACGCGGTCGGCACCCAGCAACTCCCCGATCGGCTCGACCACCTCGGCGCCCGATGTGGACACGATCACCACGTCGCGTCCGGCCGTGTGGTGCTCCTCGATGAGGGAGGCGGCCTCGTCGTAGATGATCGGGTCGATCAGGTCGTGCAGGGTCTCGGCGACGATCTCCTTCACCTGCTGGACGTTCCAGCCTCGGCACATCGCGGACAGATACTGGCGCATCCGCTCCATCTGGTCGTGGTCGAGGCCGCCGGCCAGGAAGACGAACTGGGCATATGCGGTACGCAGCGCGGCCCTGCGATTGATCAGTCCACCCTGGTAGAACGACTTGCTGAAGGTGAGTGTGCTCGACTTCGCAATGACCGTCTTGTCCAGGTCAAAGAAGGCTGCTGCGCGAGGCAAGGAGTGGTTTTCCACGTCCTGAGCATAGGCGCCCACCATTCGGCGTAAGGTGGGGCGCGTGGGTTTGCCTGAGAGGGCTCTCGGGTACACCATGGAAGTCACGGATCGTTCGCGACCGTGCTAACCCGGCCCGACTCCTCCCCCCCCGAGTCGGCCGTGGGGACGACCCCCGCTCTCCCCCCCGGCGGGGGTCGTCGCATGTCCGGACGGTTTTTCTCCCCTTTTCAACATGTCTCGCGACCGGTCGCGCGCAGCGCCGACCGGACTTCACCATGCCCGTGATCGATTACGGAAAGTAATCGAAGGGTTGCTCTGTGGATGGTGCGGAGAGGCCGGCGCAGAGGTCACCGGTATGGGTGATGGCGATATTCACAACGACTGAGTTGTCCACGGTTTTCGACCAAGATCCACATGATTTTCCGGATCGCTGCACCGTGATTCCCACGCGCTCCGACGGCTGCGAGTTCATGGCCGGTTCCGATTGCCGGAGTGCCTATGGCCGGTTTCTGGCGCCCGCAAAGGGCGCCGCTCGCCGGCTCTTCACATCTTTGGGAATCGCGGGGCCGCGGAGGCCGCGCGGAAGACATGGGAAGGGGGAGCACACGTGACCGGAACCATCGCCCACGATCCGTCACCGGCCGCCGGAGGCCTGCCGGGACGGCCGCTCATCGTCACCGAGGACGCGGATCTCCTGGACGATCTGCTGCGCCTGTGCGCGGCCGCGGGCGCCACGCCCGAGGTGCATCACGGTGTACCCGATCACGGCGGTGGCTGGGAAGCGGCCCCGCTCGTCCTGGTCGGCGACGACGCGGCCCGCCGTCTGCGCGGAGCGGCGCGCCGGCGCGGGGTGGTGCTGGTCGGACGGGACCAGGACGACTCCGGCGTGTGGAGAAGGGCCGTACAGATCGGCGCCGACCACGTCCTGATGCTGCCCGACGGGGAGCAGTGGCTGGTCGACCGCATCGCCGATGTCGCCGAGGGCGTCGGCCGCCCGGCCCTGACCGTCGGCGTCGTCGGCGGCCGTGGCGGGGCCGGCGCGTCCACGCTGGCCTGCGCTCTGGCCGTCACGTCCGCTCGCGAGGGGCTGCGCACCCTCCTCGTCGACGCCGATCCGCTGGGCGGCGGACTCGACGTGCTCCTCGGCGGGGAAAGCGCCGAGGGGCTGCGCTGGCCCGCCTTCGCCGCCTCCCGCGGCCGGGTCGGCGGCGGCGCGCTGGAGGAGTCGCTGCCCCGGTTGCACTCGCTGCGGGTGCTCAGCTGGGACCGCGGCGACTGCGTGGCCGTCCCGGCCCAGGCCGTCCGCGCGGTGCTCGCCGCCGCCCGGCGGCGTGGCGGCACGGTCGTCGTCGACCTCCCGCGGCGCCTGGACGACGGGGTCGCCGAAGCCCTCGCCCAGCTCGACCTGGCACTGCTCGTCGTCCCGGCCGAGCTGCGGGCGGTCGCGGCCGCCGGCCGGGTCGCCTCGGCACTCGGCATGGTCGTGAGGGACCTGCGGGTGGCGGTGCGCGGGCCGTACGCGCCCGGCCTCGACGACCGTGAGGTCGCCCGGCTGCTCGGCCTGCCCCTGGCCGGCGAGGTGCCCGTCGAACCGGCTCTGCAGCGTGCTCACGGCACCGCCAGGCCGCCCGCCGCGACCGGCCGCGGCCCGCTGGCCCGCTTCTGCGCCACGTTCTGGGAACAGGCGCTGGTCGAGGCGGGTGGCCCCCGATGAGCCTGCCCGGACTCGACCGGGCCGACGTCACGGCCCTGCTGGACGGGGTCCGCCGCCGGCTCGCGGAGAGCGGCGCCGAGCCGACCCCGGCGCGCGTCGCCCAGGCACTGCGCGAACAGGGTCGTGTCCTCGGTGACGCCGAGGTGCTCGGCGCGGCCGAGCAGCTGCGGTCGGAGCTCGTCGGAACCGGCCCGCTGGAGCCGCTGCTCGCCGATCCGAGCGTCACCGACGTCCTGGTGTCCGCCCCCGACCGGGTGTGGGTGGACCGTGGCGGCGGTCTGGAGCTGACCCCGGTGGCCTTCCCGGACGCGACGGCCGTACGGCGTCTCGCGCAGCGGCTGGCCGCCGTGGCCGGACGCCGGCTGGACGATGCCCGCCCCTGGGCCGATGCCCGGCTGCCCGACGGGACCCGGCTGCACGCGGTGCTGCCCCCGGTGGCCGTCGGCTGCACCTGCCTGTCCCTGCGCGTCGTGCGACCCCGGGCGTTCACGCTCAAGGAACTGGTCGAGGCGGGCACCGTGCCGCCCGGCGGGGACCGGATCCTGCGGGCGCTGCTCGCGGCCCGGCTGTCCTTCCTCGTCAGCGGCGGCACCGGCAGCGGCAAGACGACCCTGCTGAGCGCGCTGCTCGGCCTGGTCGAACCAGGCGAACGGATCGTGCTCGCCGAGGACTCGGCGGAGCTGAGACCGGACCACCCGCACGTCGTACGGCTGGAGACCCGGCCGGCCAACCAGGAGGGTGCGGGCCTCGTGACCCTGGAGGACCTCGTCCGGCAGGCGTTGCGGATGCGGCCCGACCGTCTGGCCATCGGCGAGGTGCGGGGCCCCGAGGTGGTGCACCTGCTGGCCGCGCTCAACACCGGCCACGAAGGCTGCGGGACCGTGCACGCCAACGCCGCCGCCGACGTGCCCGCCCGCCTGGAGGCGCTTGGAACGGCGGCGGGGCTCGACCGGGCGGCCCTGCACAGCCAGTTGGCGGCCGCGTTGTCGGTGGTGCTCCACCTCGTACGCGACCGGTCCGGGCGGCGCCGGATCGCCGAGGTGCACGTGCTGGAACGGGATGGCTCGGGGTTGGTGCGGACGGTACCGGCGTTGCGCTGGGGTGTGCGGGCCTTCACCCGGGAGCGGGGCTGGGAGCGGCTGCGGGAGCTGCTGAGCGGCGGGTCCGGGATCGAGCGGGACGAGAGGAGCGCGGGAAGTGAGCACTGAGGCGTCGATGGGCGCAGCGGCGGTCTGTGTCGGGGCGGCGGCCTGGCTGCTGGGCGGACGGCATCACGGGGTGCGGCGCGCGAGGCTGCTGCTGGCGGGGGGCGCGGGGGTGGCGGCCGGCCCGCCCTCCTGGGAGCGGGCCGTCGGTGAACTGCGGCAGGTGCGGGAGCGGTTGCGGCCGGAATGGTGGTCGCTCGTGGCCGGGTTGCTGCTCGCACTGCTGGGCGCCTCGGTGATTCCGGTCGTCGCGGGGGCGGCCGGGGTGCCGGTGCTGCGCAGGATGCGGCTGGCCCGGCAGGCAGGGCGGGCCAGGGAGCGGCGCGCGGACGCGGTGATCGGCCTGTGCGGGGCGCTGGCCGGGGAGGTGCGCGCGGGACGGCAGCCCGGTGAGGCACTGCTGCGGGCCGCCCGGGACTCCGGCGGGCTCGGGGAGGCGCGGGACGGCGTGGTCGCGGCCGCGCGGTTCGGCGGCGATGTGCCGGGCGCGCTGGCCGTCGCGGCCCGGCAGCCGGGCGCCGAGGGGCTGCTGGGTCTCGCCGCCTGCTGGCGGGTGGCCGTGGACCAGGGCGCCGGGCTCGCCGACGGCCTCGACCGGCTGGACGGGGCGCTGCGTGCCGAACGGGACCAACGGGCGGATCTACGGGCCCAACTGTCCGGGGCCCGGGCGACGGCGCTGCTGCTCGCCGCGCTGCCCGCCCTCGGGCTGCTGCTCGGCTCGGCCATGGGCGCCGACCCGCTGCGGGTGCTGCTGCACAGCGGGGCCGGGCTGGGCTGCCTGGTGGCAGGAGCGGTGTTCGAGGGCGCCGGGGTGTGGTGGGCGGGACGGATCGTGAGGGGAGCTGAGGCGGTATGAGCGGTGAGGTCGTCCACAGGCTGGGGACAGTCGCGGTTGTCCTGCTGAGTGCGGGCTGGGCGGCCCGGTGGCTGGTCATGGCCCGGCGCCGGCGCCGGGCGCGGCGCAGGGTGACCGAACTGCTGGCCCTGGTGAAGGCCGGTTCCGGCCCGCCCTTCGCGGTCGGGGACACGGTACGGCGGTGGCTGCCGGTCGCGGGGGCGATGTGCGGGGCGTGGGTGCTGGCCGGCGGCGCGGCCGGCGCGGTCGTGGCGCTCGCCGTCGGCGCGGGGATGTGGCGGTGGCGGCTCCGGCGGACGGAGGCGGGCCCGGGGGAGGAGGCCGACAGAGCGCTCGCGGCCCGCCAGCTCCCCCTTGCCGCGGATCTGCTGGCCGCCTGCATCGCGGCCGGAGCCGGTCCGGTGATCGCCGCCCAGGCGGTGGGGGAGGCCCTCGGCGGGCCCGTTGGGGACGCGCTGGAGCGGGGCGCGGCGGTGGTGCGGCTCGGTGGTGAACCGGGCGACGCCTGGAGCCGGCTGGCCGGTCTGCCCGGCGCCGGTGCGCTGGCCCGGCTGCTGGAACGGGCCGACGAGTCGGGTCTGCCCGCCGCCGCTCCCGTCGCCCGCCTCGCCTCCGACGCGCGCGCCGAGTGGGCCAGAGCGGCTACGGCGCGGGCGCGCCGGGCGGGCGTGCTGGTCTCCGCGCCGGTCGGGCTGTGCTTCCTGCCCGCCTTCATCGCGATCGGTGTGCTGCCCGTGGTGATCGGGCTGGCGGGCGGCGTGATGGGAGGAGGTGGCGGCTGACGGCGACGGCGGAGGGCGTGGCCGCGGGCGACGCGGTGCCGGTGACGGCGCGAGACGCGGACGGCGTGGTTTCGGAAACGGACGAGAAAGCTGGAGCGAAGGGAGTTCGAGGTGCGGAAGAAGGCCGGAAAGCTGCGGGTTTCGGTGCGGGAGCGATGGCGCGCGGACGGAGGGATGGTGACCTCGGAGTACGCGATGGGGATCGTGGCCGCGGTCGGATTCGCGTTGCTGCTCTACGAGGTCGTCACCAGCGGCCAGGTCAAGGCGGAACTGCAGGCCATCGTGAAGCGGGCCCTCAGTGCGCGGATGTGAGCGGGGGTCGGACCGCGGGTTCGTGACCGCGGAGTCGGCCGTGGTGCTGTCGGTGCTGGTGGCGTTCACCATGGCGCTGGTCTGGGGGCTGCTCGTGGTGGCGGCCCAGATCCAGTGCGTGGACGCCGCCCGCACCGGCGCTCGGGCCGCCGCCCGGCAGGACCCGGCCGACGCGGTGGTGGAGGTGACCCGGCAGGTGGCACCGCGCGGGGCGCGGGTGACGGTCGGCCGTGCGGGTGACCAGGTCCGGGTGACGGTGGTGGCCAGACCGCCGGTGCTGTCCGGACTGCCGTTCGAGGTACGGGAGGAGGCGGTGGCGGCGGCGGAGGAGACCGTCGGCACGGGTACTGGCGCCGACACGGACCACGGCACGGGCACCGATCCGGGCACGGGCACCGGCGCCGGTACAGGCACAGACACCGGAACAAGCACGGGCACCGGCTCCAGAGCCGACACCGGTGCCGGAGCCGGCCTGGGCAGAGGCGCGGTGGCCGGGTCCGCGGGGGAGCCGGGGTCATGAGGCGCCCGCGAGGTGAACTCCGTCGCGACGCCCGGAGCCGGGACCGGGGCTCCGCCACCGTCTGGAGCATCGGGGTGATCACCGTGCTGTGTGTGGTGTTCGGCGCCGTGCTCGCCCTCGGGCAGGCGGTCGTGGTCAGACACCGGGCGGCCGGCGGCGCGGATCTGGCGGCGCTCGCCGCCGCGGACCACTGGGCCGAGGGCACCGCCGGCGCCTGCGCCAGGGCGGAACGGGTGGCCGCGGCCCAGGGAGTCCGGCTGGTGCGGTGCGTGATCGCGGGCGAGACCTCGGACGTCACGGCGGCCGCGGGACGAGGGCCGTTCGCGGCGGAGGTCAGGGCCAGAGCCGGACCGCCCGGCACCCTGCCCCCGGCGGCGGGGACACCCGCTCCGAGGCCGTCCGCCTGATCCGGGAGGCGCACCTCGGCACCTCAGCCCTGTGCCGCCGAGTCCTCGCGCGGCTTCTCCTCGGGAGCCTCCCGCAGCAGCACCGTGAGGAGCCGTACCGCCCCCCTCTTGTGCAGCGGGTCGTTGCCGTTGCCGCACTTGGGGGACTGGATGCAGGAGGGGCAGCCCGCCTCGCACTCGCAGGAGGCGATGGCCTCCCGGGTCGCGGCGAGCCAGGCGCGGGCGGTGTGGAAGGCGCGCTCCGCGAAGCCCGCGCCACCCGGATGGCCGTCGTAGACGAACACCGTCGGCAGGAGGGTGTCCGGGTGCAGCGGGACCGACACACCGCCGATGTCCCAGCGGTCGCAGGTGGCGAACAGGGGGAGCATGCCGATCGAGGCGTGCTCGGCGGCGTGCAGGGAGCCGCCGAGGATCTCCGGGGCGATCCGCGCCTCGTCCAGCTGGTCCTCGGTGACCGTCCACCACACCGCGCGCGTGCGCAGCGTACGAGGAGGGAGGTCGAGCTTCGTCTCACCGAGCACTTCACCCGTGATGAGCCGTCGGCGCAGGAAGGAGACCACCTGGTTGGTGACCTCGACCGAGCCGTAGCAGAGCCGGCCGGAGCCCCAGGGGACCTCGACGTCAGTCTCCAGGACGGAGATCGAAGTGGTGTCCCGGGCGACCGTCGAGTACGGCGGGTCGGCCTGCTCGACCAGCGCGACGGAGTCCTCCAGGTCGAGCGAGCGCACCAGATAGGTGCGGCCCTGGTGCAGGTGCACCGCGCCCTCGTGCACCGCGGAGTGCGCGGCGCCCGCGTCGACCGTGCCGAGCAGCCGGCCCGTGCCCGCCTCCACGACCTGCACCGGCCGCCCGCCCGCGCCGCGGATGTCGGTCAGGTCTGCAGCCCGCTCCCGGCGTGTCCAGTGCCAGGCCCGGGTACGGCGGCGCAGCAGCTTCGCGGCCTCCAGCTGTGGCAGCAGCTCCGCGCAGGCGGGCCCGAAGAGGCCGAGGTCCTCCTCGGTCAGCGGGATCTCCGCCGCCGCGGCACACAGGTGCGGGGCGAGGACGTACGGGTTGTCCGGGTCGAGGACGGTCGATTCCACCGGTTGGTCGAACAGGGCCTCGGGATGATGGACGAGAAAGGTGTCCAGGGGGTCGTCGCGGGCCACCAGCACCGCCAGGGCGCCCTGTCCGGAGCGGCCCGCGCGGCCCGCCTGCTGCCACAGGGAGGCGCGCGTGCCGGGGTAGCCGGCGATCAGGACCGCGTCCAGGCCCGAGACGTCCACGCCCAGCTCCAGGGCCGTCGTGGCGGCGAGTCCGAGGAGTTCGCCGGAATGCAGGGCGCGTTCCAGTGCCCGGCGCTCCTCAGGGAGGTAGCCGCCCCGGTAGGCCGCGACACGCCGGGCGAGGGAGCGGTCGACCTCGGCCAGGCGCTCCTGAGTGATCACCGAGATGAGTTCGGCGCCGCGCCGGGAGCGCACGAAGGCGACCGAGCGCACGCCCTGCACGGTGAGATCGGTCAGCAGGTCGGCGGTCTCGGCGGTGGCCGTGCGCCGGACGGGTGCGCCCTTCTCGCCGTGCAGTTCGGTGAGCGGGGGTTCCCACAGGGCGAAGACCAATTCGCCGCGCGGTGAGGCGTCGTCGGCGACCTCCACCACCGGCAGTCCGGTGAGTCGGCCGGCGGCCACGGCGGGCTCGGCGGCGGTCGCGGAGGCCAGCAGGAACACGGGGGAGGCGCCGTAGCGCGCGCACAGGCGGCGCAGGCGGCGCAGCACCTGGGCGACGTGCGAGCCGAACACGCCCCGGTAGGTGTGGCACTCGTCGATGACGACGTATTTGAGCGCCTTCAGGAAGGAGGACCAGCGGGGGTGGGAGGGCAATATCCCGCGGTGCAGCATGTCGGGATTGGTGAGGACGTAGTTCGCGTACTGGCGGATCCACTCCCGTTCCTCGAACGGGGTGTCGCCGTCGTACACGGCTGGGCGTACGGCACCGGCCAAAGGTTGTGAAAGTTCCTTCACCGAGCGGCACTGGTCCGCCGCGAGCGCCTTGGTGGGCGCCAGGTACAGCGCGGTGGCCCCGCGGCCGTTCGGGGCCTCGGAGCCGTCCAGCAGGGTCGACATGACCGGCACGAGGTAGGCGAGGGACTTGCCCGAGGCGGTGCCGGTGGCGACCACCACCGAGTCGCCGTCCAGGGCGTGCTCGGCGGCCAGCGCCTGGTGGGCCCACGGGTGCTCGATGCCGCACGCCTGCACCGCGGCGATCACCTCCGAGCGAATCCGGTCAGGCCAGACTGCATGCCGACCCGCGCGCGGGGGCAAGTGCTCCGTATGAGTGATGCGCGCAGATCGGCTCGGCCCGGAGGCGAGCCGGTTCAGGACGGTGCCCGGAGACGGGCGGGACCCGGGGTCCGCCATGGGTCGATCGGATCGGTGATTCTTGGCCATCGGCACCGAGTGTGTCACCGGCGTGACGGACAATGGAGCCAAGGCGTCGTGCACGCACGCCGGTAAGTGATTGAATGCCATCGCGGCTGGCGGTGCGCCCCGGGGGCCGCAGGCCGGTGTACCGAGGGGCGACCGCTCGATAGCAAGGTGCTGGAGGATCCGTGGACCTGTCCCTGTCGACCCGTACCGTCGGCGATCGTACGGTCGTCGAGGTCGGTGGCGAAATCGATGTATACACCGCGCCCAAGCTGCGCGAGCAGTTGGTCGAGCTGGTGAACGACGGGAATTTCCACCTCGTCGTCGACATGGAGGGCGTGGACTTCCTCGACTCCACCGGGCTCGGCGTGCTGGTCGGCGGCCTGAAGCGGGTGCGTGCCCACGAGGGCTCGCTGCGCCTGGTCTGCAACCAGGAGCGCATTCTGAAGATCTTCCGGATCACCGGCCTCACCAAGGTGTTCCCGATCCACACCTCGGTCGAGGAAGCGGTGGCGGCCACCGACTGACCCTGGCCGGTCACCTGTTCCGGGCCGCTCGCCGGCCCGGAACAGCGGTCGGCCCCGCCCCGGGCCGGTTGGCCCGGGGCCCAGTAGTACCAGCAGGGGGTGCGGGCTCTCGGCGGCCCCGCCCCCGGACCGCACGCCCGTAGTCGCGAGGGGGATGCATGGCCACCGTCGAACTCCGCTTCAGCGCGCTGCCCGAGCACGTCCGGACCGCCCGCCTGGTTGCGGCAGCGGTGGCGCGCAGGGCCGGAGTGGACGAGGCGGTACTCGACGAGGTGCGCCTCGCCGTGGGCGAGGCCTGCTCCCGTGCCGTCGGACTCCACCAGAGCAACGCCATCACGGCACCCGTGAAGGTGGCGCTGATCGAGGACGAGAAGCAGTTCTCCATCGAGGTCGGCGACGAGGCCCCGCACGCCGTCCCCGCCGAGCGAGTGGCCGGCGGAGCCGCCGCGGACGCGGACGTGGAGGCCGAGGAGGACGAGATGGGCCTCGCGGTCATCAGCGGCCTCGTTGACGACGTGGAGGTCACCACGGGCCGGGACGGCGGTCTGATCCGCATGAGCTGGCCCACCGCCCCGCCGGCCGTCACGCTCGTCTGAACCCGCGCATCGCGCGTCCGCGCACCGCGCACAGCGCATCGAAGGGCCCTGCTGAGCAGGGCCCTTCGTGCTGTCTCCGGCACGGCCGGGAATTCGTGAAGGAATTCACGATCAATACCCTGATAATTTGATCAAGCATCAATGTGGCCGTCAATGCCTTTGAGGCGTTACCACTTTCGGGTTCATGGCGGGCGCTCGATCATTTGCTGAGGAGCACAACAAGGCGAATTCCGTTTCCCGTCCCCTGTTTAGATCACTCCGGGGTACCTACAATCCGTCCACATCTTGAGCTCAGCCCAAGCGTCAAGGAGGACGAATGGCGGGGCTTTCTACCCCTCATCAGTTTGGCCACCCCACAACCCTCGCGGCCGCGGTACTCACGGAAGACAACCGGATCATCGTGGCGGTGATCGCGGCCGTCGCCCTGGCCGCGCTCGCGGTCGCAGGCGTCCTGGTGCGCCAGGTGCTGGCGGCGGGCGAGGGCACCGACAGCATGAAAGAGATCGCCGGAGCGGTCCAGGAAGGTGCCAAGGCGTATCTCGCCCGGCAGTTGCGCACGCTCGGCGTATTCGCCGTCGTCGTGTTCTTCCTGCTCCTGCTGCTGCCCGCGGACGACTGGAATCAGCGTGCCGGACGATCGGTGTTCTTCCTGATCGGCGCGGTGTTCTCGGCGACCACCGGCTATATCGGCATGTGGCTCGCCGTGCGCAGCAATGTGCGCGTCGCCGCCGCGGCCCGGGAAGCGACCCCGGGCGAAGGCGAACCCGAAAAAGATCTCACCACCGTCTCGCACACCGCGATGAAGATCGCGTTTCGCACGGGCGGCGTCGTCGGCATGTTCACGGTGGGGCTCGGCCTGCTGGGCGCCTCCTGCGTGGTGCTGGTGTACGCGGCCGACGCGCCGAAGGTGCTGGAGGGCTTCGGCCTCGGCGCCGCCCTGATCGCCATGTTCATGCGCGTGGGCGGCGGCATCTTCACCAAGGCCGCCGACGTCGGCGCCGACCTGGTCGGCAAGGTCGAGCAGGGCATTCCGGAGGACGACCCGCGCAATGCCGCGACCATCGCCGACAACGTGGGCGACAACGTCGGCGACTGCGCGGGCATGGCGGCGGACCTGTTCGAGTCGTACGCGGTCACCCTGGTGGCCGCGCTGATCCTCGGCAAGGCCGCCTTCGGCGACTCAGGGCTCGCCTTCCCGCTGCTGGTGCCCGCGATCGGTGTGCTCACCGCCATGATCGGTATCTTCGCGGTCGCGCCGCGCCGGGCCGACCGCAGTGGCATGACGGCGATCAACCGCGGCTTCTTCATCTCGGCGGTGATCTCCCTCGTACTGGTCGCGATCGCGGTCTTCCTCTACCTGCCCGCGAAGTACTCCGACCTGGGCGGCGTCACCGACGCGGCGATCCGCGCCAAGGACGGCGACCCGCGGATCCTCGCCCTGGTGGCGGTGGCGATCGGCATCCTGCTCGCCGCCGTGATCCAGCAGCTCACCGGCTACTTCACCGAGACCAACCGCCGCCCGGTCAGGGACATCGGCAAGACCTCCCTCACGGGCCCGGCCACCGTCGTCCTCTCCGGCATCTCGGTGGGTCTGGAATCGGCCGTCTACACCGCCCTGCTCATCGGGCTCGGCGTGTACGGCGCGTTCCTGCTCGGCGGCACCTCGATCATGCTCGCGCTGTTCGCGGTGGCCCTGGCCGGCACCGGCCTGCTCACCACGGTCGGTGTGATCGTCGCCATGGACACCTTCGGGCCGGTCTCGGACAACGCGCAGGGCATCGCCGAGATGTCCGGTGACGTCGAGGGCGCGGGCGCCCAGGTGCTCACCAATCTGGACGCGGTCGGCAACACCACCAAGGCCATCACCAAGGGCATCGCCATCGCCACCGCCGTCCTCGCGGCATCGGCGCTCTTCGGCTCGTACCGGGACGCCATCACCACCAACGTGCAGGACGTCGGCGCGAAGCTCACCGGCCCCGGCTCACCGATGAGCCTGTCGCTGGACATCTCGCAGCCCAACAACCTCGTCGGTCTCATCGCGGGCGCCGCGGTCGTCTTCCTCTTCTCCGGACTGGCCATCAACGCCGTGTCGCGTTCGGCCGGTTCGGTGGTGTTCGAGGTGCGGCGGCAGTTCCGTGAGAAGCCCGGGATCATGGACTTCACCGAGAAGCCCGAGTACGGCAAGGTCGTCGACATCTGCACCAAGGACGCCCTGCGCGAGCTGGCCACACCCGGTCTGCTCGCGGTCATGGCGCCGATCTTCATCGGCTTCACGCTCGGCGTCGGCGCGCTCGGCTCCTACCTCGCGGGCGCGATCGGCGCCGGCACGCTGATGGCGGTGTTCCTCGCCAACTCCGGCGGCGCCTGGGACAACGCCAAGAAGCTGGTGGAGGACGGCCACCACGGCGGCAAGGGCAGCGAGGCCCACGCCGCCACGGTGATCGGCGACACGGTCGGCGACCCCTTCAAGGACACCGCGGGGCCGGCGATCAACCCGTTGCTGAAGGTCATGAACCTGGTCTCGCTGCTCATCGCGCCCGCGGTGATCAAGTTCTCCTACGGCGACGACAAGAACCTCGGCGTGCGGATCGGGATCGCGATCCTCGCGCTGCTGGTCATCGTCGTCTCGGTGTACGTCTCCAAGCGGCGCGGGATCGCCGTCGGCGACGACGAGAGCGCCGAGCGGGTCTCCAACTCGCCCGACGCGGCGGTCGTTTCGTAGCCCCCTTTCACCGGGTCTGAGCAACGGGCGGGCGGGCGGCACGTGTTGACGTGCCGCCCGCCCGTCGCGTGTGCGGTGCCGCCCCGGCCGTGAGCCTTCTCTCCCATGGTGCAAAGAATCACAAAAGCAGACTTCCGGGGCCTTCGGCATGTGGGGGGTGTCGGTATGCCGTGTAGATTCCGGGGGCCGAGAGCCATGGAAGGGACCGATCCGGTGAACAAGAAGCTCACGGCCGCACTGTCCGGCGGTGCGGTACTGGTAGTGGCGTTGTCGGGATGCAGCGGCAGCAAGGACAGCGGGCCCGACCCCAAGCTGGTCGCCTGGGCCAAGACGGTGTGCGACGCGGTGCCCGGGCAGGACGCCAAGATCAGGGAGGCGAACGCCTCCATCGCCAAGATAGCCACGGACAGCAACCTGCCGCCCAAGACGGCCAAGAGCACGTACGCGTCGGCCTTCCAGGACATGGCCGACGGCTACAAGGGGCTGGCCGCCGCCATCAACAGCGCCGGAGCGCCTCCCGGGGTCGAGGGCGGTGCCAAGCGGCAGAAGGACGCCGCCAAGAACCTCGCCGGCCTCGCCACGGCCTATGGCGACCTGAAGAAGAAGGTCGACGGGCTGGACACCAAGGACCAGGGCAAGTTCGCCAAGGGCCTGCACGAGGTCGCCGACCAGACGAAGCAGATCGGCGAGCAGAGCAACAGCGGCACGGAGGCGCTGAAGCGGCTGGAGCAGGGCGATGTGAAGGAGGCGATCGCCAAGCAGCCGAGCTGCAAGGTCGCCGCATCGGGCTCCGCCACCGCGTCGGCCACGACCGGCTGACCCCGGCGGCCGACCGACCGCCCGGGAGACAGACGTCGCGGGCGGCCGGACGGCATCCGTGGCCGGCCGGCCCCGGGTGCCCGACAGGCATCCGGGGCCGGCGGACACGGTCGGCCCGCCCGCCGCGCTGAGGCGGCCCCGGCCGGCCGCGCCGGGCCACAATGGGGACGTGACTGACTCCGGCCTCGCCCCCCTGCCCGCAACCGACCGGCCCGACGTCGCCGCACGCCTGCGCGACGCCCTGCTCGCCGCCTCCTTCACCGCCGACGGGCTGCTCGATCTGCTCGGCGCCCCCGCCTACGCGGCGCTGGCCCGCAGCGAGACCGTGCCCGCGCTCCGGGCCACCCGCGGCGACACGCCGCTGGAGACGCTCGTACGCCTCTTCCTGCTCCAGCAACCGGTGCCGCACGCGCGCGTGGCGTCCGTTCTGCCCGTCGCGGAGGCGCTGGAGGGCGGCTGGCTCAGGTCCGTGGCCGGTGACGAGGTCGCCGCGACCGTGGACGTACGGCCCTACGGCGGCCCCGACGGCGAGGACTGGTTCATCGTGTCCGACCTGGGCTGCGCGGTCGGCGGCGCGGGCGGCATCGGCCGGCGGGACGAGGGAGTGGTCCTGGGCGTCGGCGGCGCCTCCATGACCCTGGCCGGCATCACCGTGCGCACGCCCGTCGCCTCCGCGCTCGACCTCGGCACCGGTTCCGGCATCCAGGCACTGCACGCCTCCTCGCACGCCACGCGCGTGACGGCGACCGACGTCAACCCGCGCGCGCTGCACATCACCGCCCTCACCCTGGCGCTCTCCGGCGCGTCGGCCGCCGACCTGCGCGAGGGGTCGCTGTTCGAGCCGGTCCGGGACGACGAGACGTTCGACCTGATCGTGTCCAACCCTCCGTTCGTGATCTCGCCGGGCGCCCGGTTGACGTACCGCGACGGAGGCATGGGCGGGGACGATCTGTGCCGCTCGCTCGTTCAGCAGGCGGGGGAACGACTCAGCGAGGGCGGGTTCGCGCAGTTCCTCGCCAACTGGCAGCACGTCGCGGGGGAGGACTGGCAGGACAGACTCAGGTCGTGGGTGCCGCGCGGGTGCGATGCCTGGATCGTGCAGCGCGAGGTGCAGGACGTCACGCAGTACGCCGAGCTGTGGCTCCGGGACGCCGGGGACCACCGCGGCGACCCGGCGGAGTACCAGGCGCGCTACGACGCCTGGCTCGACGAGTTCGAGGCGCGCAAGGTCAAGTCGGTCGGCTTCGGCTGGATCACCCTGCGCAGGACCGGGGCGGCGGAGCCCTCGATCACCGTGGAGGAGTGGCCGCACTCGATCGAACAGCCGCTCGGGGAGGCGATCCGGGCGCACTTCGACCGCCTCGACTACCTCCGGGACCACGACGACGCCGCCCTGCTCGAAGGCCACTTCGTGCTGACCGCCGAGGTGGTCCAGGAGCAGGTCGGGCTGCCCGGCGCGGAGGACCCCGAGCACGTGGTGCTGCGTCAGCACCGCGGTATGCGTCGTGCCACGAAGGTGGACACGGTCGGCGCGGGCTTCGCCGGCGTGTGCGACGGCACGCTGAGCGCCGGCCGCATCCTCGACGCGATCGCCCGGCTCGTCGGCGAGGACCCGGTCCTGCTGCGCGACCGCACCCCCGCGCAGATCCGGCTGCTGGTCGAGCAGGGCTTCCTGGAACCGGCGCGCCGGCCGGACACGGGGCGCGACGGGTCGCGGTGACGGGAGCGCGGTGACGTCCCCGCGCCACGCTGCCGTACCACCGCTCCCCGGGCCGTCGTAGCCGCGTCCGGACCGTCGTCGTATGCCGGTGGCACAGGCCGGAACGTGCCGGTGCCGGTAAAACGGCCGGAAAAATACGGGTGCGGTTCGGCCGGGGCGCGTTCGTGCCCGCGTTCGAATGCTCGGGGGCCTTCCGTTCACCCCGATGTCGCCCGCCCGTCTCCCGCGCGTGCCACCCTCCCCGCGCTGGGTACGGCGGACGGCGCGGAAGGGGCGGGCGGGGTCATGGAGAGCGGACCGGCGATCTTCGCCGGAGTGGTGTTCGCCCTGTTCGGGGGTGCCCTGCTGGTGTGGACCGGCACCCGGGTACGGCACCGTCAGCCGGTCGCCCAGGGTGTGAGCCCGGTCGCATCGGCGGCCCTCGCCGGTGCCGTCGCGGTCGTCGCGCTGGGCCTCGCCGGGTACTGCCTGACCCGCCTCTGACGTCGGCGGCCGTGGTACCGCTCCGGTAATAGGAGCGTCACGCTCCGGACAGGGGAGCGGGGGCGGCCGAGGAGTCCGGGCGGCAGGAATGCCGGTAGTCGGGTTACCGTTCGAGTGGCCGTTGTGGGCTTTTCCCGTTTGACACGGGGGCGGGATGTACCGTCACACTCCGCAGCGTCACACGAGCCAGAAGCACGCCGCGACCCCGGGACGAAGGCCGGGGGAGTGGCCGGCGTCGACCGGAGAGAAGAGCGAAGTTGTCCCCGACCAGCGAGACCGCACAAGGCGGCCGCCGACTCGTCATCGTCGAGTCGCCTGCCAAGGCGAAGACGATCAAGGGCTACCTGGGCCCCGGCTACGTAGTCGAAGCGAGCGTCGGGCACATCCGCGACCTCCCGAACGGTGCCGCGGAGGTACCCGAGAAGTACACCGGTGAGGTGCGCCGGCTCGGCGTGGACGTCGAGCACGACTTCGAGCCGATCTATGTCGTCAACGCGGACAAGAAGGCCCAGGTCAGGAAGCTCAAGGACCTGCTGAAGGACTCGGACGAGCTCTTCCTCGCCACCGATGAGGACCGCGAGGGCGAGGCCATCGCGTGGCACCTCCTCGAGGTCCTCAAGCCCAAGGTCCCGGTCAAGCGGATGGTCTTCCACGAGATCACCAAGGACGCGATCCGCGAGGCCGTCGCCAACCCGCGCGACCTCAACCAGCGCATGGTCGACGCCCAGGAGACCCGCCGCATCCTCGACCGCCTCTACGGCTACGAGGTCTCGCCGGTCCTGTGGAAGAAGGTCATGCCGCGTCTGTCGGCGGGCCGCGTCCAGTCCGTCGCGACCCGGCTCGTCGTCGAGCGCGAACGCGAGCGCATCGCTTTCCGTTCCGCCGAGTACTGGGACCTGACGGGCACCTTCGCGACCGGCCGCGCCGGAGACCCGTCGGACCCGTCGTCGCTGGTCGCGCGTCTGCAGACCGTCGACGGCAGGCGGGTCGCGCAGGGCCGCGACTTCGACTCCCTGGGCCGGCTGAAGAGCGCGAACACCCTGCACCTCGACGAGGCGAACGCCCGCGCCCTCGCCGCCGCGCTGGAGAACACCCGCTTCTCCGTGCGCTCCGTCGAGTCCAAGCCCTACCGCCGCTCGCCGTACGCCCCGTTCCGTACGACGACGCTGCAGCAGGAGGCCAGCCGCAAGCTCGGCTTCGGCGCCAAGGCGACGATGCAGGTCGCCCAGAAGCTGTACGAGAACGGCTACATCACGTACATGCGTACGGACTCCACGACGCTGAGCGACACGGCCGTCGCGGCCGCCCGCGCCCAGGTCACGCAGCTCTACGGCGCCGACTACCTGCCGGACCGGCCGCGTACGTACGCCGGCAAGGTCAAGAACGCGCAGGAGGCGCACGAGGCGATCAGGCCCTCGGGTGATCGTTTCCGTACCCCGGCCGAGACCGGCCTCACCGGCGACCAGTTCAAGCTCTACGAGCTGATCTGGAAGCGGACCGTCGCCTCCCAGATGAAGGACGCGACCGGGAACAGCGTGACGGTGAAGATCGGTGGCACCGCCGCCGACGGCCGGAACGTCGAGTTCAGCGCGTCCGGCAAGACGATCACCTTCCACGGCTTCCTCAAGGCCTATGTCGAGGGTGCCGACGACCCGAACGCCGAGCTGGACGACCGCGAGCGCCGGCTGCCGCAGGTCGCCGAGGGCGACGCGCTGTCCGCCGAGGAGATCACGGTCGACGGCCACGCCACCAAGCCCCCGGCCCGCTACACCGAGGCCAGCCTGGTCAAGGAGCTCGAGGAGCGGGAGATCGGCCGCCCGTCGACGTACGCGTCGATCATCGGCACGATCCTCGACCGCGGCTACGTGTTCAAGAAGGGCACGGCCCTGGTGCCGTCCTTCCTGTCCTTCGCCGTGGTCAACCTGCTGGAGAAGCACTTCGGCCGGCTCGTCGACTACGACTTCACCGCCCGCATGGAGGACGACCTCGACCGCATCGCCCGCGGCGAGGCGCGTGCCGTGCCGTGGCTGAAGCGGTTCTACTTCGGTGAGACCGTGCCGGACAGCGGCTTCACCGCGGGTGCCACGGGCGGCGCGGCCGACGCGGGCAACGGCGACGGGGACCACCTCGGCGGCCTCAAGGAGCTGGTGACCGACCTGGGCGCGATCGACGCGCGCGAGGTGTCCTCCTTCCCGGTGGGCAACGACATCGTGCTGCGGGTGGGCCGCTACGGCCCCTACATCGAGCGCGGCGAGAAGGACACCGAGCAGCACCAGCGCGCCGACATCCCGGCCGACCTGGCGCCCGACGAGCTGACCGTCGACCTGGCCGAGGAACTGCTGGCCAAGCCGAGCGGCGACTTCGAGCTGGGCACCGACCCGGTGAGCGGCCACCAGATCGTCGCCAAGGACGGCCGCTACGGCCCCTACGTCACCGAGGTGCTCCCCGAGGGCACCCCGAAGACCGGCAAGAACGCGGTCAAGCCGCGGACGGCCTCCCTCTTCAAGTCGATGTCGCTGGACACGGTGACCCTCGACGACGCGCTGCGGCTGATGTCGCTGCCGCGGGTCGTCGGCGCCGACGCGGAGGGCGTGGAGATCACCGCGCAGAACGGCCGCTACGGCCCCTACCTGAAGAAGGGCACGGACTCGCGCTCGCTGCAGGCCGAGGAGCAGCTCTTCACGATCACGCTGGAAGAGGCGCTGGCGATCTACGCCCAGCCGAAGCAGCGTGGCCGGGCCGCCGCCAAGCCCCCGCTGAAGGAGCTGGGTGAGGACCCGGTCTCCGCCAAGCCGGTCGTGGTCAAGGACGGCCGCTTCGGGCCGTACGTCACCGACGGGGAGACCAACGCGACCCTGCGCTCCGGCGACAGCGTCGAGACGATCACCCCGGAGCGCGGCTTCGAGCTGCTCGCCGAGAAGCGGGCGAAGGGCCCCGCGAAGAAGACGGCGAAGAAGGCCACCGCGAAGAAGGCCGCTCCCGCGAAGAAGGCCACCGCCAAGAAGACGGCGGCGAAGAAGACGACGGCGGCCGCGAAGAAGACCACGGCCAAGAAGACGACCGCGAAGAAGGCGACGGCCTCGAAGGCGACGGCCTCGGGCACGGAGGACTGACACCCCGCCGGGCCGCCGGCCGGACCGTCACTCCGGCCGGCCCGGCTCCGGATCCGGCTTCGCGAAACGAACGCCCCGGCATCACTTTGATGTCGGGGCGTGCACACGTCAGGAGTGGTAGGTGTGGTGTCGGCGCCTGCGGATAGGCTGAACGCATGACGCGAGCCGAGCAGCCAACGGCCCCCACGCCAGCACCGGACGACGCCCTGGTCGCGGACTCCCGCGAGCGCGCCGTCCGCTCACTGCTGCGCCGACCGCAGGTGAAGCGCCTGTGGAGCGCGCAGCTCGTGAGCGGTGTCGGTGACTGTCTCGCCCTCCTCGTGCTGATCGTCCTGGTCCTCCAGGCGGCCGTCGCCGAGGGCTCCTTCGGCGGGGGGTACCGGGGCGCGGCGTTCGCAGTGGCGACCGTCTTCGCGGCGCGCATTCTCGCCACCCTGCTCTTCGGCGCCGTCCTCCTCGGCCCGCTGACCGCGCTCACCGCCCAGGAGGGCCCGCTCGACCGTCGCTGGACCATGGTCGGCACCGACGGCCTGCGGGTCGCGCTGCTGATCGTCGCGCCCCTGTGGATCGACTGGATCCCGGACAACGCGCTCGCCGTCCTGCTGGTGACCGTCTTCGTCACCGGCGTCGCCGAGCGGCTGTGGACGGTGTGCCGGGAGAGCGCGGCGCCCGCCCTGCTGCCCGCCCCGCCCCCGGAGGGCGCGACGGTACGCCCGCTGCCGGACCACCTGGACGCCCTGCGCCGGCTCGCGCTGCGCACCGCCTTCCTTGCCGTCCCGCTGGCCGCCGCCGTCCTGGTCGCCGCCGCCCTGCTGAACAACCTGCTCGGCACCGGCGTGGCCTGGTTCGACCAGCACCAGGCGGCCCTCGCCTCCTATGTCGCGGCCGGCCTGTTCGCCGCGTCGCTGTCCGTGCTGACCTCCCTGGAGCTGCCGGACACGCGCACCCCGCGCGCGCGGTCCCCGCTGGAGGGGCTGCGCCGCCCGCGCACCGGCACCGGCGTCGACAAGGGCCGCACCGGCGCCATCCCGCTGCTCGTCCCGGCCTGCGCCGCCGTCGCCGGAGCCATCGCCGCCGCCGTCGCGGTGTGCGTGCTGCACGCCAGGGACCTGGGCGGCGGCCCGGTTCTCTACGGCCTGCTGGTCCTCGGCCTGACCGGCGGAGTCGCCGTCGGCATCCGCACCGCGCCCTCGGTGCTGCCGTCGCTCTCGCGCCGCCGCCTCCTCGCGCTCGCCATCGCCTTCACCGGCGTCGCCCTGCTGGCCGCCGGGCTGGTCCCGGACGTCACCACCGTGCTGCTGATCGTCACGCTGGCCGGCGTCGGCGCGGGCATCGCCGCCAACATCGGGCACGCCCTGCTCGACCAGGAGACCGAGGAGTACCGCAGGGCACGCACCACCGAGCACCTGCACGCGGTCGTACGGGTCTTCATAGCGCTGGGCGCCCTGATCGCTCCCGTGGTCGCGGGGCTCATCGGCCCGCACCGGCTGGAGAACGGCAAGTTCGTCTTCGCGCACGGCGGGGCCTCGTTCACGCTGATGCTGGTCGGCGCGCTGCTGCTGCCGGTTGCCGTGATCGTCCTGGCCAAGGCCGACGACCGCTCCGGCGTCCCGCTGCGGCACGACCTCAAGGACGCGCTGCTCGGCGGCGACGACCCGGTCACCGCCCAGGCGGCGGGTGGTTTCTTCATCGCCCTGGAGGGCGGCGACGGCGCCGGCAAGTCCACCCAGGCCGAGGCCCTCGCCGAGTGGATCCGGGCCAAGGGCCACGAGGTCGTGCTGACCCGCGAGCCGGGCGCCACCCCCGTCGGCAAGCGGCTGCGCTCGATCCTGCTGGACGTGTCCTCGGCCGGCCTGTCGCACCGCGCGGAGGCGCTGCTGTACGCGGCCGACCGCGCCGAGCACGTCGACACCGTCGTACGGCCCGCCCTCGAGCGGGGCGCTGTCGTCATCTCGGACCGGTACATCGACTCGTCCGTCGCCTACCAGGGCGCGGGCCGCGACCTGTCCCCGACCGAGGTCGCCCGCATCAACCGGTGGGCCACCAACGGACTCGTCCCGCACCTCACCGTCCTGCTGGACGTCTCGCCGGAGGCCGCCCGCGAGCGGTTCACCGAGGCCCCCGACCGCCTCGAGTCGGAGCCGGCCGAGTTCCACGCGCGCGTACGGGCCGGTTTCCTCACCCTCGCCGCCTCCGACCCCGGCCGCTACCTGGTCGTGGACGCCGGGCAGGAGCCCGAGGCCGTCACCACCGTGATCCGGCACCGGCTCGACACCGTGCTGCCGCTGTCCGAGGCCGAGATCAAGGCTCAGGAGGAGGCGCGGAAGAAGGCCGAGGAGGAAGCGCGCCGCAAGGCCGAGGAGGAGGCGGCGCGCAAGGCCGAGGAGGAGCGCCTGGAGCGCGAGCGCCAGGAACAGCTCGCCAAGCTGCGCGCCGAGGAGGAGGAGCGCAAGCGCCGCGAGCTGGAGGAGGCGCAGCGCCGCGAGGCCGAACGGCAGGCGGAGGAAGCCCGGCAGCGGGCCGAGGAGGCCGCCCGCCGGGCCGAGGAGGAGCGGCAGCGGCTGCTCGCCGAGGAGAAGGCCCGCGCCGAGGAGGAGGCCCGCCGCCGCGCCGCGGAGGAACGCCGGCGCCGGCAGGCCGAGGAGGAGGCCCGGCTGCGCGCCGACGAGGAAGCGCGACAGGCCCGGCTGCGCGCCGAGGAAGAGGCACGGCGCCTGGACAAGCAGCGGAAGGCCGAGGAGGCGCTGCTGCGCGCCGAAGAGGCGCGCCGGCAGGCGGCCGAGGCGGCCAAGGCGGCCGACAGCGCGGCGCGCCGGCCCGGCACGCCGCAGCCGAAGGTCCCGGGCATGACGCCCGACGAGGCGACCGTGGCGACGCCGGTGGTCTCGCCGGGCGCGGCGGAGACGGTGCCCACTCCCGTGGTCTCGCCGGGCAACGACGACACGGCGGTGCTGCGGCCGGTGCGTGAGGAGCGGGCCGAGGACGCGCGCTCGGCGGGCCGCACGACCGACTCCGAGGTGACGGCCGAGCTGCCGCAGCCGCCGGCCCCCTCCGGCGCCGCGGACGAGACGGCGGTGCTGCCGCCCGTGTCCGCCGACGAGACCGCCGTACTGCCGCCCGTCCCGTCCGGTGCCGCCGACGAGACCGCCGTGCTGCCGCCGGTGCGGGACGACGACCCCGCGCACCGGGTGCCGCCCGGCTACTTCCGGGACGACTCCCGGGACGAGCGGAGCGCCGCCCGTCCCGACGGCGGCGAGGACCGCACGCGGGAGATGCCCCGGATCGACGCCGACGGCACACCTCGCAGCCGCCCCCGGCCCGACTGGGCCGAGGAGACCCCGCTGGACGACCTGCCCTCCCTGGCGGACGAACTGCTCGGGTCCTACGACGACCGGCAGCCGGAGCGGGACGAGTCCGGCGACGACGAGCCCCGTAGGCGGCGTGGCCGCGGTGGCCGGCGCGGCTGACCGCCGACGCCGCGGACCACATCGCACGGGCCTGCCGAACGGGCACGCCGAGCGAGGAACACCGGGCGGCGCCCGCCGGACCCCACGGGGTACCGGCGGGCGCCGCCGTCGTTGTCAGTGCCCGCCCGCACAATGGAGGGCGGAACGCGGAGTGTGACGGAAGGACGGCGTGACCCATGACCGTGTGGGACGACCTCGTCGGACAGGACAAGGTGAGCGCGGTGCTCGACGCCGCCGCGCGGGACGCCGACGCCCTCGTCACGGCCGCGGCCGCGGATCAGCCGCCGCCGGAGGCGTCGAGGATGACGCACGCGTGGCTGTTCACCGGCCCGCCCGGCGCCGGCCGGAACCAGGCGGCACGGGCCTTCGCCGCGGCCCTGCAGTGCGTGAGCCCCGACCGGGCCCTCGGCGGCACCCCCGGCTGCGGTTTCTGCGACGGCTGCCACACCGCGCTGCTCGGCACCCACGCTGACGTCAGCACGGTCGCCGCCGTGGGCGCCGAGATCCTGGTGAAGGACATGCGGGACACGGTCCGCAAGTCGTACACCGCCCCGGCCAACGGCCGCTGGCAGATCATCCTGGTCGAGGACGCCGAGCGGCTGAACGAGAGGTCGGCCAACGCCGTCCTCAAGGCGGTGGAGGAGCCCGCGCCCCGCACGGTGTGGCTGCTGTGCGCCCCCTCGATCGAGGACGTCCTGCCGACCATCCGCTCCCGCTGCCGCCACCTGAACCTGCGCACGCCCTCGGTCGAAGCCGTCGCCGACATGCTCGTACGCCGCGACGGCATCGAACCCGCGGCGGCCGAGGCCGCCGCGCGCGCCACCCAGGGCCATGTGGACCGGGCCCGCCGCCTGGCCACCGACCCCGCCGCTCGCGAGCGGCGGGCCGCCGTGCTCAGGCTCCCGCTGCGGCTGGACGAGGTCGGGTCCTGCCTCAGAGCGGCCCAGGAACTGGTCGACGCGGCCGCCGAGGACGCCAAGCAGCTCGCCGACGAGATGGACGACAAGGAGACCGAGGAGCTGAAGGCGGCGCTGGGCGCGGCCCAGGGCGGTCGGCTGCCGCGCGGTACGGCCGGCGTGATGAAGGATCTGGAGGCCATGCAGAAGCGCCGCAAAGCCCGTACCCAGCGGGACAGCCTCGACGTCGCCCTCGGTGATCTCACCGGCTTCTACCGCGACGTCCTCGCCCTCCAGCTCGGCTCCCGGGGCGCGATCGCCAACGGCGACACCGAGGACGCCCTGGACCGGCTGGCCCGTGGCAGCAGCCCGGAGTCCACACTGCGCCGCATCGAGGCGATCGCCGCCTGCCGTGAGGCCCTGGACCGCAATGTGGCCCCGCTGCTCGCGGTGGAGGCGATGACGATGGCACTGCGGGCCGGGTGAGCCGGACGTACGGTGGTTGACGGACTCCGTCCCCCGTACGGGGCCACACTCTGTACGTCGCGTACTCATCACGTCGCTCAGCGTTACGATCGCCTGATGCACACCTGGCCCTCCCTCCGCCGTCCCCAACGGACCGGCCGGACCCGCACCGCACCGCGCGCCCGAACCCGATCCCGGGCGACGGCCCGTGTCACGGGCGCCCTGATCGCGGCCGCCGCACTCCTCGTGTCCGCCTGCTCCGCCGGGAGTTCCACCACGGCGACCACCGGCGCGGCGGAGGCGGCGCTGGCCGCGCTGCCACGGGCCACGCCCGCGGCGCTGGCCCCGTACTACGGCCAGCACCTGCGCTGGCGGGCCTGCGGTGTCCCCGGCTTCCAGTGCGCCACGATGAAGGCGCCCCTGGACTACGCCGACCCCGGAGCGGGGGACATCAAGCTGGCCGTCGCGCGCAAGAACGCCACCAGCAAGGACAAGCTCGGCTCGCTGCTGGTCAACCCGGGCGGCCCGGGCGGCTCGGCCATCGGCTACCTGGAGCAGTACGCGGGGATCGGCTACCCCGCCGAGGTCCGCGCGCTCTACGACATGGTCGCGATGGATCCGCGGGGCGTCGCGCGCAGCGAGCCGGTCGAGTGCCTCGACGGCCCCCGGATGGACACCTTCACCCAGACCGACGTGACCCCCGACGACCGGCAGGAGACGAACGCGCTGGTCGGGCAGTTCCGCAAGTTCGCGGAGGGCTGCGGTGCGCGCTCGGCGCGGCTGCTGCGGCACGTGTCCACCGTCGACGCGGCACGGGACATGGACATCCTGCGGGCGGTGCTCGGCGATCCGAAGCTGAACTACGTGGGGGCGTCGTACGGCACCTTCCTCGGCGCGACGTACGCCGGCCTGTTCCCGGACCGGGTGGGCCGGCTCGTCCTGGACGGCGCGGTCGACCCCTCTCTCGACTCCCGCAGGATCAACCTGGACCAGACGGCCGGCTTCGAGACGGCGTTCCAGGCGTTCGCGAAGGACTGCGTGACCCGCTCCGACTGCCCGCTCGGCGCCAAGGGCACCACTCCCGCGCAGGTCGGCGACCATCTCAAGGCCTTCTTCCGCAAGCTGGACGCCCATCCCGTCCCGGCCGGCGGCCGCAAGCTCGTCGAGTCGCTGGCCACCACCGGAGTGATCGCGGCGATGTACGACCAGGCGGCCTGGGAGCGGCTCCGCGAGGCGCTGACCTCGGCGATGCGGAAGAACGACGGCTCCGGCCTGCTCGCCCTCTCCGACAGCTATTACGAACGCGACGCGAAGGGCCAGTACAGCAACCTGATGATGGCCAACGCCGCCGTGAACTGCCTCGACCTGCCGCCCGCCTTCACCGGCCCCGAGCAGGTGGAGGAGGCGCTGCCCGCGTTCGAGAAGGCGTCCCCGGTCTTCGGCGCGGGCCTGTCCTGGGCCTCGCTGAACTGCGCGTACTGGCCGGTGAAGGCCACCGGCGAGCCGCACCGGATCGAGGCGAAGGGCGCCGCCCCCATCGTGGTCGTCGGCACCACCCGTGACCCGGCGACCCCCTACCGCTGGGCCCGGTCCCTGGCCGCCCAGCTCTCCTCGGGCCGCCTCCTCACCTACGTCGGCGACGGCCACACCGCCTACGGTCGCGGCAGCTCCTGCATCGACTCGGCGATCAACGCCTACCTCCTCAACGGCACCCCGCCGCCCCCCGGAAAACGCTGCTCATAGCCCTCGCACCCGCCCCGGAGCCCCCCGCTCCGAGGCGGGTACGAAGCACCCCACGAAACTGTGTAGACTTACCGACGTTGCTGATCGCACCATAGTGCGGACAGCGCGCCGCTTTAGCTCAGATGGCCAGAGCAACGCACTCGTAATGCGTAGGTCTCGGGTTCGAATCCCGAAAGCGGCTCAGGGATAAACCCGCTGGTCAACGGCGGTACGAGATGAGCCCCGGTCAAGATCACCGACCGGGGCTCATACACATTTAGTACACCCTGCTGCGGGCGGGTGATCTAGGTGAGCGACGCATCCGCCATCGCTAGTGCGACAGCTCGGCCCGCGTCCAGGGCGTCCGCCACTTCGTCCAACCGGTCCGGGAACAGGTGGCCGTAGATGTTCAGCGTCATGCTGGCGTCCTTGTGCCCCAGCATCAGCTGGACCACCTTCACGTCAGCCCCGGCGGCGATCGCCAGCGAGGCGGCCGTGTGCCGCAGCTTGTGCGGGGTGATGCCCAGGCCCTCGAGGCCGGCCGCCCTCACCGCTGGGTCGAACACCCTCGAGCGGAAGTTCGCGTACCGCAGCGGCCCGCCCTCCGGAGCGGTGAACAGCAGATCGTCAGCCTTCCGCCCCTTGGCCAGGTCGCCCAGCTCGTTCGCGAACGACCGGGGGAGCGGCACCGAGCGCTTCTCGTGGTTCTTCACCGGCCCCAGGGCCAGCACGCCGCTGACGTCCGTGAAGTTCTGCACGATCCGCATGCGCCGCTGCGGCACCTGCAGCCGGCCCACCTTCACCGCGGAGGCCTCCGCCCACCGGATGCCGCAATACCCCAGGGTGAGGATCAGCAGCCGGTACTCGTCGGCCTCCACGGCCAGCCGCTCCAGCTGCTCGTAGGTGAGATAGACGTGCTCGTCCTCGTCGTCCGGCCGGGGCAACTCGTGGTCGTGACACGGGCTCACGGCGATCCGCTTCGAGAACACCGCATGCTTCATCGTCATGCTCAGCACCCGGTACGCCTTGATGATGCGGGTGGCGCCAAGCAGCCGGCCGGACTTCCCCGGCTTCGTCTCCAGCTCGGTCAGCCACGCGTTGACGTCCTCCCACTGGACCGCAGCGACCTGCCAGTCACCCCACTTCGGCAGCACGTAGTTGTCCAGCAGGTCCCGGTAGTCCCGCTTCGTCAACCGGCCGATCTTCCGCTTCGAGGCCAGCCACTCCTCGGCGACGATCCGCACGGCCGTCTTCCCGGACTTCGGGTCCCGGTACGAGCCCTTGTCCAGGCGGGCTGTGATGGCGTGCACCTCGGCCTCAGCCTGCGGCAGCTTCACGAACGTCTTGGCCTTCGGCTTGTTGTCCGGGCCGTACCAGCGCACCCGCCAGCGGCCCGGCGGCTGCCGCTTGCTGCCCGCCTTCTTGTCGGCCTGCCACTTCTCGTAGGCGGCCTGGTAGTCCGCGTGGTTCGCGCGATCCTCGATCCAGACTCGGGCCATCAATCCACCTCACCCGGGGACAACTGCATGCGCCGGCCCGGCGGCCGGGCGTAGACCTGGAACTGAAGAAGCGCACCCGACGGGTCTCCCGGCTCGATGCGCTCGATGGGCATCTCCCCGTCCAGCCACTCCCACGCCCTCTCGGCGTCGACAGTCCCCACACCTGTGATCTCCACGCTCTCAGCGGCAGAGTCCGTGAGGGGCAGCAGCAGAGCGGACGGGTTCACGCGCAGCACGGCAGCAAGGGCCGTGAGGTCATCCACGCTCACCTGCCGCTGCATCTTCTCCAGCTTGGCGACCGCGGAGGGCGTGATCGGGCGGCCCGCCTTCTCCATGGCGCCGGCCAGAGCGTAGATGCTCCAGCCCCGCGCCTTCCGGAGGCGAGCTACGTTCGCGGCCACGGTCGCCGCGGTCGGGCCGTACTGGACTGCAGGGCGCGCGCGGCGCTTCTCCTCGGTCATAGAGAGAAGACTAGGCCGATGAGGTGTCCATTCCTGCTCCGAGGGTGGTACCTTCACTCTTGTCATGGGGCCACTGTATCTACATTCGTGGTCAATCTGAACATGAATGGAGGCATTAAATGGCTGACGAACTGCTCAGCCCCAAGCAGGTACGAGCGGTCTACGGCTTCAGCGAGCAGTCGCTTGCCAGCTGGCGCTGGATGGGCACCGGACCGGACTACATCAAGACGAGCCCCGGCCGTAGCGGCCGCATCAAGTACAAGCGCAGCGCGATCGAGCGGTGGCTGGACGAGCGCACCGTGAGCGGAGGCGCCGCGGCATGACTACGAACGCAGAAACGCCCCGGCGGCTATCCGGGGCGTTTCAGAAAGACTCCGCGGCGGGCGGTCGTCCGTCTGCCACGGTACCGGACGCCAAGCCGGAGACGGAACCGGCCGCCATCATCGCCGACTACTGGGCCGACGCGAAGCGCCGGTACCTGCGCGGCGACTACGTCGACTACGGCAGCGACGACTGGAAGGCCCTCCCCCTCGAGGACCCCCGCAAGATGGCCGGCCTCGTCGCCTTCGCCCAGATGTGGCTGCACTACGGCGACGAGATCGCCGACAACCTCAACCGGGCGCTCGCCCAACCCGAGCCGCTCTGGCAGCGAGCCACCACCGAAGCCTGCGAAAAGGCGTGGCAGCAGCTCCTCGCCAAGCAGCAGCGCATCAGGAAGGAGGCCGCGTGACCAGCTCCAGCGACAGCGCCCGGCCCGTGAAGCACCGCGGCCAGCTCCGCATGGCCGAACGGTTCGTGCAGGAGCACGCCGACCACCTGCGGCACGTCCACAGGATCGGCTGGCACGAGTGGGACGGCGCCCGATGGAAGCCCGACGAGAAGCGGGCGGACATGCAGGCGGCCGTCGACACCATCAAGACCGCCCTCGCCGAGCTGCCCGGCCTGGACGAGAAGGAGCGCGGCGAGCTCTACAACGACGCCCGCCGCAGCGAAACCGCGTCCGGCATGGAGGGCATGCTCCGCATCGCAGGCTCGCTCGATCCGATCTCTACAGCCTCGACGGCGCTTGATGCCGACCCGCACCTGTTCAACACTCCCCGCAGCACCATCAACCTGCTGACTGGGGAGACCAAGCAGAACGACCGCGAGGATCTGATCACGAAGGTGGCCGGAGGGGGCATCACCACGCCCTGGCCGGGCGACCTGCGGGCCGCCGAGTGGGAAAAGTTCCTCGAGCGCATCCTGCCCGACGAGGACGTGCGCGCGTTCGTGCAGCGGCTCTTCGGCTACGCCATGCTCGGGAAGGTCACCGAGCACGTCATGCCGATCTTCACCGGCACCGGCGCCAACGGCAAAGGCACCCTGCGTGACGCGCTCATGGCCGCCTTCGGGGACTACGCCATCGAAGTGGACCCGGCCATCCTCATGGAGTCCAAGCACGAGCGGCACGGCGCCTTCAAGATGCGGCTCCGCGGCGCCCGGCTCGTCTTCTGCTCCGAGACGGAGAAGGGCCGCAAGTTCGCCGAAGCCACCATGAAGCGGCTGGTCGGCGGCGACCAGATCGAAGCCAACCTCATGCACAAGAACCCGATCACCTTCGACCCGTCGCACACGCTCATCATGCTGACGAACCACCTGCCGGCCGTCAGCGGCGACGACCCGGCCGTCTGGCGGCGCACCCTCGTTGTCCCGTTCGACGTCGTCATCCCCGAGGAAGAGCGCGACGGAGACCTGCCGGGACGCCTCAAGGCCGCCTCCTCGGCCGTCCTCGCTTGGGCCTACAGGGGATGGGTCGCCTACCAGGAGCAGGGACTGAACCCGCCTGAGGCGGTACGTGTGCGGACCGAGCAGTACCGGGCTGACAGCGACGCCCTCGGACGGTTCCTCGGCGAGCGGACGCAGCAGAACCAGCACGGATACGTGAAGGCCCGCGAGCTGTTCACGGCATGGACGAACTGGTGCCACGACAGCGGAATGCGCTCCGAGGAGATCGGAACGGAGGTGACGTTCGCAGCCTCCATGAAGGCCCGCGGCTTCGAGAAGAAGCGCAGCAGCAGCGGATGGCTGTACCGGGGCGTGATGTTGATGGCCGCCCAACAGGACGACGAGGAGGAAGAAGCCGCCTGACCTGCGGAAGTGCAGGGTTGTGTCGGGTTTCCCGTTAATCCCCACCCATGTGCGCATGGAGAGTTTCGGAAAACCCAGCACAACCCTACACACCGCCCGCACACACAAGATCATCCAGGCCCCCCCAACTACCTCCCGTTGCTGCCTCATTGGCGGCCACCACAGACAGGAGTCACGTTGCCTCAGAACCGAACCCCGTGGCCGTCCTCGTACCAGTACGCGATGGCCAACAGCTGCCCGACCTGCAAGGCGGAGCCTGGAGTCGAGTGCACCGCCCCCAGGAAGCAGGCCACCCAAGAACGCCTCGGCGCGGATCCGCTGTGGCGGCTGCACAAGACGCGGCAGCGAAAGGGAGCGTCGCACCGCGCGCAGGACGTCGCCCGCGCCCCGTGGGTGGAAGACCGTATCCCCGGCCAGCGCTACGACTCGCTCGGCACCGCGGCCCCGGTCTCTGCCGTCGACCAGGCGGTGCAGGCCCGCATCGCCGCTGCCCGCGCCAGGCGGGACGGCCGGCGCCAGCAGCGCGCCGAGCTCAACGAAGCCCGCGGCTACGGCCTGCAGTCCCGGCACGCGGCCAAGCTCCGCCGCTGGCAGGGGGAGGGCGCGTGAAACTCGACCTGGGCCTGACGACGTGCGGCGTGATGATTCACGCCCTGCGCGGCGACCGCGAAGCCGTCCAGCTCCTGCTCGAAACCCTCACCCCCGACCAGCTGGCCACGGTCGCCGAGCACGCCCTGATGGGGCTCGCCGAAGCCGTGACCACCACCCACAGCACCCGCGCAGCCGAGCAGATCGCCCTCGGCATGCAAGACAAGATCTTCGAATCCGGAGGGAACCTCACATGACCCGCGACCAGATCCTTGCCACCTACAACGCCAAGCTGTCCCGCATCGAGTCCAGCCGCACCTACAGCGACCACGCGAAGCGCGTGCTGGCCGCCAAGGCGTACACCGAAGCGCAGGGCGCCATGGACCGGCTGAGGCAGCAGGAGGTCGACGCCATCGAGGGCCGCCGCGAGGCCCTGCAGCGGAAGATGTTCGGACGGGAGAACGCAGCCGACGCGCAGACCGTCATCGCCCGCCGTGACGCCAACGACCGGGCGGCCAAGCTCGACAACCCGCGCGTCGCCGCCGAGCAGCTGCAGACCGCGCTGCGCGAAGGCGACACCACCATGGCTCAGGCCATCGCCCAGCAGGCCGCCGCCTGGGACTGGAGCGACGTCCTCAACACCTACGCCGACACCCGGCCCGGCTTCCGTGAGGCCGCCCAGGAATACAACAGCCTGCCCCAGACCCGCAGCAGCGACTGGAGCGTCCGCCACGGCTTCGCCCACGTCGCCCCGCTGCCGTCCATCCTCGGCAACGCGTCCATCGCCCAGGTTCAGGGCTACGCCGAGCAGAGCCTCGACGAGCCCGGCAGCCCGCTCCCCGTCGCCTCGTTCGGTGGTGATGCCGCGTGAGCAACGTCGCCGACGCCCTCAAGGCGGTCACGGCCGCCGAGCGGCGCAAGCTGCCCGTACCCGACGCGGTGCGGCAGGCCGCCGCCGTCCAGGCCGCCGTAGCCGACACGGCCCGCCGGCCCGACCCCGAGCGGCCCGCCCTGCCCGACGATGCGGCCAGCGTTCAGCAGCTCATCCGCGACCATGCCGCCGAGCTGCAGCTGCTCGACGTCACCCGCCGTGCGGCGAACCGGTTCCACGAGGAGGCCGACCACCGGTATGTGCAGACCGTCCGCGCGGCCATCCCGGCGTGGATCGAAGGCCTGCAGAAGGAGTACGCCGCCCTCGTCGGCGTCATCAGCAAGGCCGCGGCCAAGCTGCCTGACGCCCTGGACCAGCTCGACCCCCGGCGGATGGACTGGAACAACGCCGCTCACGCGGCCGCGTACACGAAGGCGGAAGGCGCAGCCGTCCAGCTGGAGCAGCTCATCTCCGACCGAGCCGACATGGTCAAGGTCGCTGGTGGAGATGGAGGCAGGGACAACGCCCTGTTCGCCGTGGCTGCCCTGCCTGAGCCGACCGCCGAGCAGGTACTGGCCGACGACTGGAAGAGGTTGTCACCTGCCATCGCGCAGTGGCGGGACCTCAGGCAGCAGCCGGTCGCACGCTGGGTGTACCTGGTCAGGCAGGACCAGCTGTCCCTGTTGCTGGCCACACCGGGTGAGGTGAGGCAGCGCGCTGCCCAGGTGGAGCGATGGCGTGACGCCGGCTTCGCCATGCGGTCGGCACGCAACCGCGCAGGGGCAGAGGCAGCGGTCAGGCAGCACCTCGCGGAGACGGCATAACCCATGATCTCGGCGTCAACGGCACCGATCCTGCAGGGCATGTCAGGCATCGGACCCATGGTGCGGCGCTCTCGGGCTACCAGCCAAGCCGCACCAGCGCCGAAGGCCCGCGCCGGGCCGGCCGGGGTGGGGGGTGACACCCCTCCCCCCGGTTCTCCCGGATCGGGCGGGTATAGCACCCCGGAACTTGCCTGCTCGAATTTCTGCATTTTTCAACGATCAAGGAGGAGCCGATGGAGGTGATCCAGGGCCTGGATTCCCTGCCTGAGCCGCCCGTCGAGCTGGGCCGGCGGGGCGCCGAGCTGTGGCAGGCGGTCCTCACCGAGCACGAGCTGCGCACGGACGAGCTGCGCGTCCTGGAGGACGCGTGCCGGGAGGTCGACCTCATCGAGCGGATGCACACCGAGCTGCACACGGCGCCGCTGGTGGTGAAGGGCTCAATGGGGCAGGACGTCGCCAATCCGCTGGTGCAGGAGCTGCGGCAGCATCGGGCGCTGGTCGCCCGCCTGTTGGGGGCGCTGAAGCTGTCTGACGAGGAGCAGGACGGCCGGGATGCCCAGTTCCGCACGGACCGCGCCCGCAGGGCGGCCCTGACGCGCTGGAACGGTACGGGATGAGCCGGCCGAAGCAGCGGCGGCAGCGTCCGCCGGCCGGGATGCCTCCGCAGCTGGCGGAGTTTTGGTTCGACGATTGGCACGACCCGGCCTGGGATGCCGACTACGAGCCGGGCGGCCACTTCCAGCACTACCTGGCCCGCACGGAGTGGCAGGAGGCTCGCCGCCGTTGGATGGACGGCGAGGACTGGCAGTCCTTGATCGAATCCCCCAGACCCGTACAGAGGGACAGCGCCAATACGTCTCCGATCCGGGAAGAGCCGGGGCAGGGGGTGACCCCCCAGGTGAACCGGGCGGCTGTACAGCCACGGTCCCGGCCCATCAAGTCGCGTTAACGATCTGCTCTAGACCCCCTTCAGGCCCGCGCCGAACGGACTGCCGAAAGGGGCAGCCATGGCAATCAGCGTGGGATCCGTCGAGGTCGACGTCATACCCAATGCGCAAGGCGTCCGCCAGCGCATGCAGAACCAGCTTGTCCCCGCCGCGCACTCGGTGGGCGACGAGGTCGGCCGGGTCGTCGGCCGTTATCTGACTTCACATCTATCCAATGCGTTCGTCCAGGGCATCACCCGCGGCGGCCAGCAGGCTCAGGCCGCGGCGGTCCGGCAGGGCGCCCAGACTGGCAGCAGCTTCGCCCGCAGCTTCAAGGGCCGCCTAGAGGCCGCACTCCGGGACCTGCCCGAGGTCCGGCTCAACGCCAACAGCACGGACGCGGAGCGGGAGATCTACAACATCCGCCGGCAGCTGATGGGGCTGCGGGACGCGCGGATCGGCATCGACATCAGCGAGGCGGACGCGGTCGCCGCGATCGACCACCTGCGGGAGCGTCTGGCCCGTCTGTCGGCGTCGTCGGCGAATGTGTCCGTCCGGGTGGACGCCGGCTCGGCTTCGGCGCAGCTGGCCGCTTTCCAGGCCGAGATCAACCGGCTCGACGGCCAGACGGCGGACGTCGACGTCGACACGCACTCGGCGGCCGCCAACTTCAACGCCCTCACGACCGCGGCGATCGCGTTCGGCCCGGCCATCATCCCGGTGCTGCCTGTGGTGGCGGCCGGCCTGGGTGCCATCGCTGCCGCCGGTGCGGCCGCCGCCGCGGGCATCGGGTCGGTGGCGCTGGTGGCGGTGCCCGCCTTCAAGCAGATCGGCACGGTGCTGCAGGCGCAGAAGGCCGCCCAGGACGCTGCCTCGCAGGCGACGCTGAGCGGTGGTCAGGCGGCGGCGCAAGCGTCCTCGAGGGCGTTGCAACTGGCGTCCGCTCAGGCCGCCGTGGCTTCTGCGGAGCGCAACGGCGCCCGGCAGATCGCTCAGGCGCAGGCTCAGGTGTCCCAGGCGCGGCAGCAGGCCGCCCAGACGGCCGCTCAGGCGTCTCTGAGGTCCCAGCAGGCCGCCCGGGCCGTCCAGGACGCCGAACGGTCCCTCAGCGAGGCTCAGAAGGCCGCCACGAAGGCGCAGCAGGATCTCAACCTGGCCCGCGCGCAGGCGGTACGCGAGCTGCAGGACATGAACAACTCCCTCGCGGACGCTCAGCTGTCGCAGCGGCAGGCCGAGCTGGACCTCGCCGACGCGAAGAAGCAGCGGGATGCGGTGTTCGCGAACTCCTCGGCGACCGAGGCGGACCGGGCCCGGGCCCAGCTCGCCTACGACCAGGCGCAGCAGGCCCTGAAGGAGCAGCAGCTTCAGACGCAGCGGCTGAAGAAAGACACGGACGCCGCGAACAAGGCCGGCGTCGACGGCTCCAAGACCGTGAAGAGCGCTCAGGAGCAGCTGGCGCAGGCTCAGCAGCAGGTCGCCGACCGGACGCGGGCGCTGAAGGACGCCCAGGCCGAGCAGGCCCGCACGGCCACCCAGAACGCGCAGCAGATCGCCCAGGCTCAGCAGCGCATCGCGGACGCTCAGGCGAACGTGGCGAACGCGCAAGCGCAGGCAGCCGAGCAGGCGGCCGCGGCTCAGCGGCAGCTGCAGCAGGCGCAGGCCTCGACGGCCGGCGGGGCGAACGCCGCGGCGACCGCTCAGGCGAAGTACCAGGCGGAGCTGGCGAAGCTCACCCCGTCCGCACGGCAGACACTCCGCGCGTTCGTCGACCTCAAGTCGGCGTTCGGCGCCTGGTCCCGGTCCCTGCAGCCGGCCGTGATGCCCATCTTCACCCGGGCCCTGAAGGGCATGAGGAACTTCCTTCCCACGTTGACGCCGTTCGTCCTCGAGGCGGCGGACGCCATCAAGGATCTGCAGGACCGGGCGTCCGCGAACCTGAAGAAGCCGTTCTGGCAGGGCTTCAAGAAGGACCTGCAGCACAGCGTGAAGCCCGCCATCAAGGGCCTGGGTATCGCCTTCGGCAACGTACTGACCGGCATGGCCGGGATCATCGACGCCTTCCTGCCGCACATGGGCGACATCTCCAGCACCATGCAGCGGATCACGAAGCGGTTCGCGAACTGGGGCAAGGGCCTGAAGGGCTCGCCCGCCTTCGAGCGGTTCCTGTCCTACGCCTCCGAGCACGCCCCGCTCATCGGGGACGCCCTCGGCAAGGTGGCGGGCGCCTTCCTCGACATCGGCGGCGCCCTGTCCCCGGTCTCCGGGCCGCTGCTGCGGGTGGTCGGCGGTCTCGCCGAAGGCATCGGCTGGCTGGCGAAGCACGCGCCCGAGCTGGCCATCGCCATCTGGGGCCTGTTCCTGGCAACGAAGCTGTGGGCGCTGTGGCAGCTGGCCCTGAACGGGGCAATGGCAGCCTTCGAACTGATCATGAGCTTCGGCGTGTGGGGCTGGATCGTCCTCGCGATCGGCGCGGTCGTCCTCGCCGTCATCTACCTGTACAACCACTTCGAATGGTTCCGCGACGCGGTCCAGACCGTCTGGCGGGCCATCAAGGCCGGCGCGGACTGGCTGTGGCAGAAGGGCATCAAGCCTGCGTTCGACGCCATCGCCGGCATCGTCGTCTGGCTGTGGCAGAACATCATCAGCCCCTACTTCACCAACTTCGTGATCCCGCTGTTCCGCACGCTGGGCCGGGTGGTCGGCTGGCTGTGGACGCACGCGGTGAAGCCGCACTTCCACCTCATCGCCGACCTGGTCGTCTGGTGGTGGAAGGTGATCCTGAAGCCGCAGTTCAACGCGGCGAAGTCCCTGCTCGGCACCCTCGGCGACGTCTTCAAGTGGCTGTGGACCAAGGTGGTCAAGCCGTACTGGCAGAACCAGCTGGCCCCCGCCATCCGCGACACGTGGAAGAACGTCATCAAGCCGTCGTTCGAGGCGCTGAAGACGTCGATCCGGCAGGTGAAGGACGCTTTCAAGGACGCCAAGGACGCCATCGTCAAGAGTTGGTCCGGGATCAAGAAGGGGACGAAGGACCCGATCAACTTCGTGATCGGCCAGGTGTGGAACAAGGGCGTCGTGTCGGCGTGGAAGAGCATCCGCAAGTGGGTGCCGGGCCTGCCGAAGCTGGACACGCTGCCGCTGCTCGCCCGTGGCGGCACGCTGCCTGTGCAGCCGGGTGTCTTCAACCGGCCCACGGCGATCGTGGGCGAGGGCCGGCCGCAGCACCCGGAGTACGTCATCCCGACCGACCCCCGCTATCGCGGCCGGGCGCTGGCGCTGTGGCAGCAGGCCGGCGGGCAGCTGATGGCGGACGGCGGCATCCTCGGTGACGTCTTCGGCGGCATCAAGAACCTGGGCGGCAAGCTCGGCGACATGTTCTCCTCGGCGACCAGCTTCCTGACCGACCCGGGCAAGGCCCTCGACGGCCTGCTCGGCAAGCTGATCGAGCCGCTCAACAAGGTGCGGTCGGCGGCCTGGGGCAAGCTGGCGCTCGCCCTGCCGAAGCGCGTCTTCAAGGGGCTGAAGGAGCTGGTCACCTTCAGCGGCGACAGCGGCGGCACGGGCGGCCTGGGCGACCTGGGAGCGCACGGCGCGTCCGCACGGCAGGCGCAGAACATCGCCCGCGCACTGCTCGCCAACTACGGGTGGGGCCCGGGCCAGATGAACCCGCTCATCAGCCTGTGGAACGGCGAGTCCGGCTGGCGCTGGAACGCCCTCAATGCCTCCTCGGGCGCCTACGGCATCCCCCAGTCGCTGCCCGCCTCGAAGATGGCATCCGCGGGCGCTGACTGGCGGACGAACGCGGCCACGCAGATCCGGTGGGGCCTGAGTTACATCAAGTCCCGGTACGGCTCCCCGGCGGGCGCCTGGAACTCCTGGCTGTCCCGTAGCCCGCACTGGTACGACACGGGCGGCATGCTCCAGCCGGGGCTCAACCTCGCCTACAACGGGACCGGCCGTCCTGAGCCGGTGCTGACGACCAGGCAGTGGGACGTCCTCGCGGGCTCCAGCAGCAGCGCCACCCTGGGCGACATCTCGCTGAACGTGTGGGTCGGCGACGAGCCGGTGCGGAACATCGCCCGCGCTGAGGTGCGCGACAGCCAGCAGCGGCTTATCCAGGTCATCAACGCCGGCTAGGGAGGGACGCAAAGAAGGGGCGGCCGAAGGCCCGTTTCCGGGTCTCCGACCGCCCCTTCGGTGCTGCCTCCCTGGCCTCCCTGGGCTCCCATCTGCGCAGGTCACTCCCAGGGAGGCCGTTCAGGGAGCCGGGTAGGGAGAACTCCCTCAGATCTCGCCGTCTCCCTGCTCTTCGTCGTCCTCGGCGAGCCGCTCGAGGACGGCGTCCTGGACGCGCTCGCGGGCGACGACCATGCGGCCGTCAGACTTGTACTGCTGGGCGCCGAACGGCTCCAGAGCCTTCTTCAGGTCGGCCGGCCCCCAGCTGCGGTAGGCGTCCGGGTTCTTCGCGGCGAGCCGGTGCAGCACCTCCTGAACCAGCACCCGCGGCTCATCGCCGAGGACGGCGGCGACGTCGGCCAGCGGGTCGGGCGGCTCGAACGTCGGCTCATCGACCGGCCCGGTGCCCTCACGCAGGCCCATCGCCCGCTCGACGACCGGCGTCACGTTGTCGATGCCCTTCTCCGCGTCCCGCTCCACGTAGTACGAGCGGATCACCTCGAACGGCTTCGCGGTGAACCCGTAGGTCACGGCAGTACCGATGTCCTGCCCGGGCACCAGCTCGGTCGCCCGGATGCCGGCCTTGTACTTGCCCGAGCCGAGCAGGCCGTCGTTGGCGACCTGGTCGCCGACCGCGAACGCCACCCGGTGCGACGTGTTGCGGGTGACGTCCCGCGGCAGGCTGTCGGCGGTCGGCGAGACCGTGGTCCAGATCAGGGTGATGCCCACCTTCCGCGCCTTCTTCATGACGCGAATGGCCAGCTCAGCGGCCTCTTTGCCGTACTCCTTGTCCATGAACAGCTCGTGGCACTCGTCGAACACGACGACCCGCGGCCGCATCCTGGCGTCCTTCAGAGCCATCTCGCGGGTGAGCTTGGGCGACTCGCCGCCCAGGTCCTCGAGGAGCTTGCCCCGCTCGGTGACCTCCTGCGTCAGGGTGCGCAGCCGGTCCAGTGCGGCCTTCAGCTGCTCCTTGTCGTCGCCCTTCACCAGCGTCTTCAGCCGCGGCTTGAGCGGGTCGTAGTCGACGTTCGCGGCCATCACGTACACCTCGGCCTCGACCAGCGGGTCAAGGATGGCGCCGAGCAGCAGGGAGACGACGATGGACGTCTTCCCGGAGCCCATGATGCCGCCGACGATCCAGTTGGACGCCATGAGCTTGCCGATGATGGGCTCGCCCCGCTGGGAGACGGCGACGGGCACACCCTTGAAGTAGTCGGTGGTGCCCTCCTTCAGCAGCGGCCACGGCGGCACGGCACCGGACAGAGAGCCCTGGTCAGCGACCCACAGGTCCAGGACGCCCGGCTCCTTCGGCGGCTCGGTCGGCCACACCTCGACCGGCTTCCTGAGCAGGTTGTGGGCCAGCACGTTCTTCTTGACGTTGACCATCTCGACGGTGACGCCGAGCGGCAACTGCAGCTTGGTGTGCCAGCCGTTCCCGGAGCGGGTCGACGGCTGCACCCAACGAGGCTGCCAGCCTTCCTTGATGGCCTTGTTCAGCGGGGCGATGCCCAGGTTGCCCAGCGCGCGGATGATGGCGCTCTCATCAGGCACAACGCCCTGATCCTGAGCGTCGGCGGGCAGCGCCCAGACGGGTGCGGTGCGCTGGTGCCGGCCGACCGCCCACACGCTGACCAGGGCCAGCCACGGCAGCGCGTACAGCAGCGGCCCCCAGATGACACCGGCAACGAACGCGACCAGGGCGACGAAGTCCACGACCGTATTGATCGGGGCGAGGACGTCGTGCACGTCGTGGCTGTTCCAGGCGAGCAGGACGCCCAGCAGCAGAAGCGCGCCCGCCCCGGCTGCGGTGCCGGTGAACAGGGCCTTCGGCGCGTTGATGGCCATCTGCAGCAGCTCCATGCGCCGATTCTGCCGTGCGGCCCGGTAGGAGCTCAGCCGCTGCTCCCACTCCCTGACCAGCTCCTCATTCCCGCCGGCCTCCGCGATGCGCATCATGCGCTGGTAGCGGGCGGCGGTGCGGCCGTCCCAGGCGCGGCGGCCGAGGATGCGGGTACCGCCCCAGGCGTAGGCGCCGTGCCGGACGGCGAGCCGGTAGCCGGCGTTGGAGCGGGTCTCCACGACGACGCGGCGCAGGTGGTCGATGCGGATACGGCGCCGCGGCGCGGCCTGCTCCTTCACCGGCTCGGCGGCCGGGGCCGGCGGCTGCTCGGGGGCGAACTTCAGTAGGGACACCTGCGGCTTGACGTGCCCGTTTACCCGCTCCGGGGCTGTCTCGGTCATGCTGGTCATCTCCGGTTGCTCGATGGGTGATCCGGGGACACGGGGCGGCCGGCGGTTCCTAGGCCGGTGACGGCCGCCCCGTGGCGTAGCTACTTCTTGCGGGCCTTGGCCTTGGCGTCCTCGCGCTCCTGGGCCTTCTCGCGGATGCGGGCGGCCCGGTTCTCGAGGGCCTTGGTGGGCTTGCCCTTCTCCTCGCGGCGGGCGATCCGGTAGCCGATCACGACCGTTGCGGCCAGCTCACGCAGGTTGTGCGGGTCATGCTTCGAAGCGGGCATCGGTCAGTCCTCCGTGGTGTCGTCGGCGGGCAGGGCGGCGGCGATGGCGGCGCAGGTGCGGGCCTCTGCCGACCAGGCCTGGGAGACCGCGGCGTACATCTCGGCCTGCCGTGCGTCGTTGCCGTGGGCGAAGGTCTCGGCGCGCTCGGCGAGCTGCTCCGCCCGGCGGGCGGCGACCTTGGCCTTGGCCAGGTAGTCGGTACGGGTCGGCATGGTCACTTCTCCTTCAGGAAGTCGCGGTACAGACCGCGCAGCATGAGCAGGCAGGCGGTGGCGCAGGCGCCGCCGACGGCGACCGCGACGGCGAGCAGAGCGAGGGACGCGGCGAGGAAGCAGGCGACGCCCCCGCCGACCACCACCAGACCGCCGACCGTCAGCCACTTCTTCGTGTCGAACTGCTGGGCCGGGACGGCCTGCTGCTGCGGCTGCTGCTGGGCGAGCAGCTGCTGCGCGGCGAGGATCGCGGCGATCTGCCGGGTCAGCTCCGCGTTGTCGGCGGCGGCCACCGCGTCCTGGGCGGCCTTCTCCAGGGCGCTCACGGCTGGCCCCCGCCCGGCCCGGCCAGGGCCTTCTCCCGGTCGTACAGGGCGTCGATCGTCTCCCACGAGCCGGTCAGGTGGCGGGCGTTCATCTCGGCGCGCATGGCCTCCCGGAACTTCCGCTTCGACGGAGGCGGGTTCGTCGCGTACAGCTGTGCGGCGAGCAGAGCGACTGCCTGGTCGTTGGCGGCCTTCGAGGCCTGTGCCGAGGGTGTGCCGCCGCCCGTGCCGGACTGGCCGTCACCCCCCGTGCCAAGTGCGGGAACACCATCGGGCACGCCCCCCGACAGCAGGGCCTCCAGCTCCCTGTCAGACACCAGGCCGGGCAGCTCGGCGACCGCCTCCGGCAGGGGGTGCTGGTCAATGACGTTCGAGTACGCCTCGAAGGCGTCATGGGTGACGGTGACGGCGTCCGCCTCCGCCTCCCGGGTGCCCTTCAGGATCTCCGCCGCAGCCTTCGTCTCGTCGGCCTGGGCGGCGGCCACGGCACGCGAGACGGCGATCCGGTCACGGGTCGTGGCGCGGGTCCGGTCGATGGCGGCCTGAGCCCGCGGACTGATCCGGGTGCGGTCCCGGTCGATGGCCATCATCAGCGTGACCTTCGCGAGCACCGGGATGAGCGCGCCGACCACGGCGGCCAGGACGTCACCGGCGAGCAGGCCGCGGGCGCCGAGGACGGCCACGGTCAGCGGCAGGAACACCCAGCCGATGGCCTTCGGCAGCCGGGCGCTGGAGCCCTGCCGGCGGTGCGCGGTCTCCTGTGCCAGGGCGTACAGCCACACGGCGTCATAGAGGACGGCGACGGAGTAGGCGAACGGGGCCGCGGCCTGCTCGGCGAGGATGCCGCCGATGGCGTCGATGGCCCACGCCACGGCGATGGTGGTCAGGATGGTCGGCAGCACCCAGGGTGCTGCCTTCTTCAGCTTGCTCACTCTCCGAACTCCTTCGGGGAAGCTGCGCGCACCACGCGGTGCGACGCGAGACAAGCGCCCTCGAGGTCCCGGCGGTCGACGGCGTCGACCAGCGCGGCCATGAGGGCAGGAACAGGGGGGATCGGCCGGGCCGACCGGCACACCGCACGCAGTGCGGCATGCTCGGTCGGCCGGCGAACGGGCCAGCGGGACGTCACTTGATCTCGCCCCTCAGCCGGATGGCCTCCGTGGCCAGGGCCTCGACACGGATCGCGGCCAGCCGCAGGCCCTCGGCGACGTGGCGTCCGTCCTCGGCCTGGAAGTCGCCCTCCGCGTCCAACACCAGCGAGATCACCGGGACCAGCTCACGGAACGGGGCCCACGAGATGTTCGCGGCCAGCATCGGCAGCCAGCGGTCGTCATCGGTGACGGTGCCGGCCTTCACCCGCACCGAGCGGTGCGTGATGTCGTTCCGGCCGATGCCGCCGCCGACCTGCCAGCCGTGGCCGATGCACCAGGGCGGGCACTCGACGGTGACCGTGCCGTGGTCGATCGTCTCCAGCGCCCAGCGGCGCGGCTCGGCGATCACGCCGACCACCTGCGGCGGCGGGCCTTGGTGGCCAGCCGGCGGGCGTCCCGCTTCGGCAGCTCCTCGACGGCGACCCGCTGCCGGGTCGTGTTCACGTTCCCGTTGCGACGCGGCATCAGAGGGCACCGCCCTCGTTACGCGCGGCCTGCTCCTTGTACTGGGCGCGGACCTCGACCAGCCGGCGGTGCGTTTCGCGCATCCGCTCCACCCGGGCGGCCAGCGTGCTGATGACCGTCTCCAGGCCGTCCGGGTCCAGGCCGTCGATGAAGTGGTCGTCCACCAGCTCGATCACGGCGAACGGCAGCCGCTCGGCGACCTTCTGGGACCACGGCTCCACCTTGATGACCGTGTCCAGGACGCGGAACTCCTCCGGCTCCCCGGACGCGTTGACCGGCAGGGTCAGGGACTCGTCCCAGAACCAGCACCAGACGTCCTCGCGGAAGATGGGCCGCTCGGCGTCCTGCTGGTGGTTGATGGTGCAGCCCGGCATGCAGGTGTACGTGAACTTCTCGCCGGTGACCCGGTCGGTGAACGTCCACGTGCGGGGCTCGGCCGGCTGCGACATGTCGGCGGCCGTCGGCTGCGAAGGGATCGCGGCCAGTGCCGCGACGTGCTGGGTGATGGCAGACTGTGCCATGCGGTTCTCCTGTTGTGGCAGGTAGATCCGAAGGCCCCTTCACGGTGTTGGTAGCACCGGGTTGGGGCCGCCGCCGTTCTGTCGGCGACGTGTCCACCATACACAGGATCGTGGTCATAGTGAACACGTAAGCGGAGAGAAAGTCTGCCGCGTCCCCTTGATCGCAGTACACATGACGTACACATGAGAACTAGATAGAAGCGGGTAACCCGACAGAACCCGATATAGAAAATCCGCAGGTCAGAGCCCTGTGTGGGCTACTCGGCAGGTTGGCGGGGCGCCCATCAAGACCTCGTAATGCGTAGGTCTCGGGTTCGAATCCCGAAAGCGGCTCTTCTGGGACCCCGGGTCAGTCATCGACGGATCCGGGGTTTTCCGTTGCCCGGCGCGGCGCGCCGCGGCGCGTGGCGTGCGTAGGGCATTGCGATTCTGGCGGCACTCGGACTCGCGGTCGCCGGCCTGAGCGCCGAGGACAAGAGAGGCATGCGGGTCGGCCGGGATATCGGCGACGCGCAGTGCGGCTGAGTGGTCAGCGATGCGGAGAGGGCGGGACAGGACCCCGGCCGTTCACCTCCGCCGACCGGGGTCCTTCTGCGTCCCCGGACCAGGCCTGCGGCGACACTCCCCCGAGTTACGCGTGCGACGCGCGCGCCGTCGGGCCGGGTCCGATGGAATGATCACATCAGGGCTCGCCAACAGATCGCTAACATGGGGCCAACGGTTCGTCCGCAAGCCGCCGATCGGCCGGCCGGGAGCAGGACCGCGGGAAGGCAGTGGGCAGCGTGAAGCGGCGGTACGAGCTGCGGTTCGGACTGCTGGGGCCACCCGCCCTGTACGACCGACAGCCGTACGGGATTTCGTACGACCCCTGCGCCGGTCCGCACGGCGAACCCAACGGTGATCCCGGCACCCACGACTCTGCCCCCGATGGCGGCGCTGACACACAGCCGCGCGCCATCGGCAGCCCCAAGGTGCGCGCGCTGCTCGCCGCACTGCTGCTGGAGGCCGGCCGGGTCGTCTCGGCCGAGTCGCTGAAGGACGCCCTGTGGGGCGGGGCGCCCCCCGTCTCCGCGCAGGCCTCGCTGCACAACCACGTCGCCCGGCTGCGCCGGCTCCTGGACGACCCCGAGCGGCTCAGAACCGTGGCGCCCGGCTATCTGCTGCGCGTCGACGAGGGTGAACTGGACGTGCACGTGTTCGATGCCGGGGTCGCCGCGGCACGCGCCGCCCACGCGCGGGGGGACTGGCGGAACGTCGTGTGTGCCGCCACGTCCGCGCTCGCGCTCTGGCGCGGCGCTCCGCTCGGCGGGCTCGCCGCAGACCTCGGCGGCCACGCTCTGGTGCAGCGCCTGGAGGAGGCGCGGCTGCTTCTGCTGGAGTGGCGGTACGACGCGGAACTCGCGCTCGGCGGAACGCGGTTGGCCGACATCGTGCCGGAGCTGGCGGCGCTTGTCGCCGAGCATCCGCTGCGCGAGGCCTACCATCGCCGGCTCATGCTCGCCCTGCACCGCACCGGCCGGCAGGCCGAGGCCCTCGCCGTCCACCGCGACCTGCGCGCCCGCCTGATCGAGGAACTCGGCGTCGAGCCCGGCCCGGCGGTCCGCGAGGCCCACATGGAGGTCCTGCGGGAGGTCACGGCACCGGCGCGGGGAGAGACGGGTGACGCGGGAAGCGCCTCTGCGTACGGTCACGCCCATGCCCCGGCCGGCGTCGGGGCGGACGCCCGTGGCGCTCGTGTACCGGCCGGAGGAGGGCCGGCCGCCCCCACCCTCCGCGGCACACCGGTACCCGCCCGCGGTGGCTCCGCCCCGCAGGGGGCACGGGTGCTCGACGGCGAGGGCGACAGCGGCACCGCCGGCATGGGGGACGCGGGTGGTGCCGGCGCGGCCCCGCGTCCGTCCGAGGACCCGGCGTCCCCCTCGCCCCAGGCCCCCGTCCCGGCGCAACTCCCACCCTCACCACCTCACTTCACCGGCCGGGCCGCCGAGTCCGACGACCTGCGGCAGGCCCTCGCCGCCCGGGGCGGCCGACTGGCCGTGATCAGCGGTATGGCGGGCGTCGGCAAGAGCGCGCTCGCCCTGCACGTTGCCCACACGCTGCGGGACCGTTTCCCCGATGGCCAGCTCCACGTCAACCTGCACGGCGCCACACCCGGCATGACCCCGCTCACCCCGGCCCAGGCGCTCGCCGCCCTGCTGCGCGACCTCGGTGCGGAGCCCCGGAGCATCCCCGAACACCCGGACGCCGCAGCCGCGTTGTTCCGCTCCCTGCTCGCCCCGTCCCGTGTCCTGCTGATGCTGGACGACGCGGCGAGCGCGGCGCAGGTGCGGCCCCTGCTGCCGGCCGGGCCCGGCTGCGCGGTGATCGTCACCAGCCGGTCGCCGCTGACCGCCCTCGACGGCGCCCGGCGCTTCCCGCTCGACCCGCTGACCGGGGAGGACAGCGCCGCGCTGCTGCGGGCCGTGAGCGGACGCGAGGAACTCGACGCCGGCCACGCCCTGATCGAGCTGACCGGAAGGCTCCCACTCGCACTGCGGGTGGTCGCCGCCCGGCTGGCCGCCCGCCGCGCCCTCACCCCGGACGTACTGGCCGGACAACTGGCCGCCTCGGGCAGCAGGCTGCCCCACCTGGAGTACGACGACCTGAGTGTCCGCCGGTCCCTCGCCGTCGCCCACGACGCACTCGCCGCCGCCGAACGCGAGGCCGACCGGGACGCGGCCCTCGTACTGCGCCGCATCGGGGAACTCGACCTGCCGACCTACGGCGCCATGCTCGTCGCCCGCCTCACCGGTACCGACGCGCGCCGCGCCGAGGCCGCCCTGGACCGGCTGGTCGACGTGGCCCTGCTGGAGGAGACGGAGTACGGCCGCTACGCCCCGCACGACCTGGTCCGCGACTTCGCCCGTGAACTGGCCGGAGCGAGCGCCGGGCCGGCCGCCGGCACCGATCCGGACCTCACCGCCCTGCGCTGGTACGCGGCGGCCGCCGAGCGGGTGCTGACCGCCCTCGAGGAGCCCGGCCTCGACCAGGACGACCGCCGCCGGCCCACCTCCACGCAGCCGCCGGAACACGCGGCGGACGTGGCGTCCCTGCCGCCCTTCGAGTCCGCCGACCAGGCCTTCGCCTGGGGCGACATGGAACTGGAGAACATCGTCGCGCTGGTGGAGCGCAACGCAGGCACGGCCGCCGGGCGCCGGGCCGCCGCTCTCTCGGTGCTGGTCCGGCTGTTCTTCCCCTACATGCGGCGGCGCGGCCGGGTGGCCGAGATGGAGGTGCTGGGGCGGGCCGCGCTCGACGCGGCGCGCGGGCTCGGGGACGCGGCGGCCGAGGCGTACGCGCTGGGCGACCTCGCCGGGCTGCACTTCCTGACCGGCCGGCAGAACGACGCCCTCGCCCTCACCGACGACGCCCTCGCGATCTGGCGGCGGCTCGGCAGGGTCTCCTGGATCCGGCGCAGCCTGAACAACCGCGGGCTGCTGCTGGAGGGGCTCGGCCGGTTCGCGGAGTCCGGTGACGCGCTGCGGCAGAGCCTCGCCTACTCCCGGCAGCTCAACGACCCCTACGGGGAGGCCATCACCCACAGCCATCTCGGCAACCTCTACGAGCACACCGACCCGCGCGCGGCGATCGAGCGGCACCGGCGCTCGCTGGCGATCGGGGACGCGATCGGCGCGGTCGTCGTGCGGCACTCGGCCCACTGCAACATCGGATACGCCCACCTCACCCTCGGAGAACCGGCGGCGGCCGCACGGCACTTCGAGGAGAGTCTGCGCATCCTCGGCGGTCACGGCGACTGGCACGGCGAGTCGCAGACCCGGCTCGGTCTGGTCCGCGCGCTGCGACGGCTCGGCGAGATGGAGCGGGCCGCCCGCGAGTGCGCGGAGCTGCTGCGCCGGGCCGACGCCCGCGCCGACCGCTACATGGGCGGCCTGGCCCGCCACCAGCACGGGCTGCTGCTGCGTGAGCAGGGACGGCGGGCGGAGGCACGCGACGTCTGGCACGCGGCCCTCGCGGCGCTGGACGGCACCGACGAGCAGGCGGTCCTGGAGGAGCTGCGGGAGCTGGTGGCCGGCACCCCGGTGTGCTGACCTGCCCTCACTTGGCGTCGGCGTAGCACTCCACCACCGCGGTCGTGAACGGGAAGCGCACCGGTGTCTCGCCGAAGGTCAGCCGCCCGGCGAGGCGCGAGGCCTCCTGGATCGCCTCGACGACCGTGTCGGCCTCGTCGGCGGGACAGTGCACGATCACCTCGTCGTGCTGAAAGAAGACCAGCTCGGCCTCGAGGTCCGCGCAGGCCCGGCGCAGCCCGGCGAGCAGCAGCAGGGCCCAGTCGGCGGCGCTGCCCTGCACGACGAAGTTCCGGGCGAAGCGGCCGCGCGCGCGGGAGTTGCCCGAGGCGTGGCCAGGGCCCCAGCCCGGGCCGTCCGCCTGGTTCTCGGTGTCGTCGTCGCCGACCGGGATGCCCGCCTCCTCGGCCGCGTCCTCGTCCGGGCCGGCGACAGGTGGGCAGGTCCGGCCCAGCCAGGTGCGGACGAGCCGGCCCTCCTCGCCGGCCCGGGCGGCCTCGTCGACGTAGGCCACGGCCCGGGGGAAGCGGCGTCTGAGGGCGGCGAGGTTCTTCAGACCGTCACCGGAGGTCTGGCCGTAGACCGCGCCGAGCACGGCCAGCTTGGCCTGGTTCCGGTCGCCCGAGAAGGCGCGGTCCGAGACGGACTGGTACAGGTCGCTCTCGCGCCCGGCCACCTCCATCAGGCCGGGGTCGCGGGAGATGGCCGCCAGGACGCGCGGCTCCATCTGGTCGGCGTCGGCCACGACCAGCCGCCAGCCGGGGGCGGCCACCACGGCCCGCCGGATCACCTTCGGGATCTGCAGTGCGCCCCCGCCGTTGGTCACCCAGCGCCCGGTGACCGTGCCGCCGGCCAGGAACTCGGGCCGGAAGCGTCCGTCGCGGACCCAGTCCTGCAGCCAGGACCAGCCGTGCGCCACCCAGATGCGGTACAGCTTCTTGTACTCCAGCAGCGGTTTGACCGCGGGGTGGTCGACGGAGGCGATCTCCCGGCGGCGGGTGGACCGCACCTTGATCCCGGCCCCGGCGAAGGCCTTGACGACGTCGGCGGGCAGGTCGGGCCGCACCCGGCGGCCGAAGGCGGCCGACACCTCGTCCGCCAGCTCGGCCAGGTGCCGCGGCTCGCCGCCGCCCGCGTACCGCTCGCCCAGCAGGTCGCGCAGCAGCTCGCGGTGGACCTCGGCGCTCCAGGGCAGGCCGGAGCGGTTCATCTCGGCGGCCACCAGCATCCCCGCCGACTCGGCGGCGGTCAGCAGCCGCATGCGGTCGGGGTGGGCGGTCCGCTCGTGCCGCCGCTGCTGCTCGGCGTAGACGGCGAGCAGGTCGGTGAGGGGCAGGCGGTTGCCGGCGGGCTCGAACAGCGGGGACTGGGCGCCCGGTTCGGCCTGCCGCTGCGGTGGGTCGGGCGGTACGGGGCCGCCGCGGAGGCGGGCCAGGGCGGCGGCGGCCGAGCGCGGCTCGCCGTACCGCCCCTCGTGGCCCAGCAGGAGTGTCTCGGCGACCTCGATGTCGTAGCACCGCTCCACTCGCACCCCCGTGGCGAGCAGACGCGGGTAGACGTCGGCGGTCGACCGCCACACCCAGCGCGTCACCTCCGGACGGCTCCGCACCGCCCCGGCGAGATCGCTCTCCCGCCGCACCGGCCCGGCGGGCAGCCCGTCGGGGCCGAGGGGGGCGACGTCCACGCCACCGTCCTCGGCCGCCGCGAGAGCCCACCGGCCGGACATGGGAAGGAGTCTGGCAGGCGGCACTGACAATGGCTGTGACCTGCGGGTTCATCACGGCGGAGCCGTGCGCTGCCCGGGGTCAGTCCGTCGCCGCCTCCTCCGCGTCCGCCGCCGCCTTCTTGTGCTCCAGCAGCGTCGCCAGCACCTTGCCGATGAACTCCTCGGTCGCCGCCTTGGTGATGCCGAGGCCGCTGAGGACGCCCGTGCCGTTCTCGTGCTCCAGCAGGGCCAGCAGGAGGTGCTCGGTGCCGATGTAGTTGTGGCCGAGCCTGAGGGCCTCGCGGAAGGTGAGTTCCAGGACCTTCTTGGCCTCGGGGCCGTAGGGGACTAGGTCGGGAGCGTTCTCCGCGGCCGGCGGGAGCGCCGCGGTCGCGGCCTGGCGCACCGTGTCCAGCGGGACGCCCTGCGTGGTGATCGCCTTCGCGGCCAGGCCCTCCGGTTCGGCCAGCAGGCCGAGGACCAGGTGCTCGGGGCGGCCCTCGGAGTGGTGGGCGGCCACCGCCTCGTTGTGCGCGGACATCACCACGTTCCGCGCGCGGGGGGTGTAGCGGCTGAAGCCCTGGCTGAGGTCGAGGTCGGCCGACTCCTTGGGCACGAACCGCTTCTGCGCCGCCTGCCGGGTCACGCCCATGCTCTTGCCGATGTCGGTCCAGGAAGCGCCCGACCGGCGGGCCTGGTCCACGAAGTGGCCGATCAGGTGGTCGGCCACGTCACCGAGGTGATCGGCGGCGATCACCGCGTCCTGGAGCTGGTCGAGGGGTTCGGGATGAACCTTCTTGATCGCCGCGATGAGGTCGTCGAGGCGTACGGATGCCGTGACGTTCGGGTTGGTCGCCATGTGTCAACCGTAGGTTGCGCCGAAGGGAGTGTCAACTGTCGGTTGACAGTTCCTGGCGCTGTGACCCGCCGAGTTGTCCACAGGCTGTGGACGGTCTGCGTCCGCTGTCGGTGGCCCGTGGCACGATCGACGGGTGACCAGCACTGCCAGCACCGTCGAACGGGCCTTCCGCGCCGCCCTGTACGAGGACAACGACGCCGGACTCGACACGGGTGCCTCCCTGCTCGCCGCCGACCCCGCGGCGGACACCGAACTCACGCGCCGGGGCGAGGAGTTCGTGGCGGCCGCCTGGCGGCGCGGCTGGCAGCCCGCCGATGTCGTACGACTCGTGCGGCGCGAGCTGGAGGAGGTCCACCTGGCGCTCGTGTCGGCGCTGATCCGGGCGCAGTCCGGGCAGGACCGCGCCCGCGGGCGCCGCTGGGCCGCCCAGTTGGAGGCCCTCCCGGAGTCCACCGCGCGAGCGGGCGACCGCTTCTCGCACGCCACCGCGACGCTGGAGCTGTACCGCCTGCTGCTGCGCCTGCCCGCCATGGAGATCCTGGAGGAGCCCCGCCGTGATCCGGGGCCCGGCGCCTCCCGCATGCTCAGCCGCATCCGCGCGTTGCTCGCCAAGGCCGAGGCCACCGGCTACCCCGAGGAGGCGGAGGCGCTCTCGGCCAAGGCGCAGGAGCTGATGGCCCGGCACAGCGTCGACGAGGCGCTGCTGGCCGCCGAGGCCCCCGCGCCGGACGCGCCCGGCGCCTGCCGTATCGGCGTGGAGCCGCCGTACGAGCAGGCCAAGGCGGTGCTGCTGGACGCGGTGGCCACCGCCAACCGCTGCCGTGCGGTGTGGAACGAGGCGCTCTGCTTCTCCACGGTCGTCGGTTTCGAGGCGGACCTGGAGGCGGTCGAACTGCTCCACACCTCGCTGCTCGTGCAGGCCACCCATGCGATGACCAAGGCCGAGGCGGCGCAGCGCGCCGGCGGCCGCAAGCGCACCAAGACGTTCCGGCAGTCGTTCCTCGCGGCCTACGCGCACCGTGTCGGCGACCGCCTCGCGGCCGTGGCCGGAACCCAGGTGACCCAGGACCTGCTGCCGGTCCTCGCCACCCGCGAGATGGCCGTGACCGACCGGCTCGGACACATGTTCCCCGAGACCACCACGACCCGGCTGCGCGGGGTGAGCGACGCGGCGGGCTGGACGGAGGGCGCGCGGGCGGCGGACCAGGCCCAGGTCAGGGCCCGCCCCCGGCTCGGCTGACCCTCAGGGCCCGGCCCGCCGCACCGCGCGGACGTCAGTCCCCGACCTGCTGGAAGGCGCTGACAGAGGCGTCCGGGGTGCCGGTGGAGCCCTTGGTCGCGACGGGCCCGTAGGACCACGGGAAGCTCCGGGCGGAGGTCGTGCCGGGCAGGCTGATCTTCACCGACTTCGCCACCAGTCCGGCCTTGCCGCCCGCGCCGCCGCGGACGTAGGTGATGGTGAAGGTCGCCGAGTCGCCCTTGGCGAGCTTCAGCTTCTGTGCCTTCGCCCCCTCCTGCACGGGCAGCTTCACCTCGCCGCCGCCGGTGCTCAGCGTGGCGCCGGGGAAGTGGTCCAGGGTGCAGGGCGTGCTCTGGTTGGTGATGCTGACGGGCACCTCGCCGGTGTCACCGGCGGCCGGGGCCACGCTCGCCGAGCCGATCTGCACCGCGACCCCGCCGATCTCGCAGGCGGAGCCGCTCTTGCCGTTCTTGCCTCCACCGCCGTCGTCACAGGCGGTCAGCAGAAGGGCGGCGGCGAGGGCGGTGACGGTGAGCGGAATGGCGCGCATGAGCAGGTCCCATCGAGGTCGTGACGGTCTTCTCGCATCATGGCGCCTGCGCCGGGGGTCCGCTCACGCACCCCACCGAATTCACCGCTTCAGGTTGGTCGGCATCCCGGAGGGCAGCTTGCCGCCCTCGGCCTTGGTGTAGGTCTCCTCGCCGAGCTTGCCGGACCAGGTCACCTTCAGGGTGTTCTCGCTCGCCGGTTCGACCATGCCGCTGACCCGGTCCTTGCTGCCGTTGGTGCAGTCGAGATGGATCATCCGCATGCCCGACTCGGTGCCGGCGGTGCCGGCGCACGTGGCTCCGCCCGTCGCGAAGAGCCCGGCCTTCTTGCCGGTGATCACCAGGGCCACGATCGTCCCCTTGGTGGTGGTGACCCAGCTGCCCTGGAGCTCGTCGGAAGCGCCCGTGACCGTGCCCGTGGAGCCGCTGCCGGACTCCGCCCCGGCCGTCGGTGCCGGGGCAGGTGAGGAGTCGTCCTCGGCGCCGCCCCCGCCGCACGCGGTCAGCGCGAGCGCGCCCACCAGCCCCGCCGCCGCGGCCGCCGTCCGCACCCTTGCAGTCGCCGTAGTCACGTCAAGCTCCCAAGCTGTAGCGAACCGGACCGCCCCGGGGCCGTCGTCCCGCTCGGGACGGCACCCCCGAACCGGAGGGACCGCAGCAAGTTACCAGCCGTTACCCCGAACACTTCCGGACGCCGTGCGGGAAATTCCGGACGCCGTGCGGGAAATCCCCCCATGGCTGCTCACCCGGTACGGGTAGGGAATATCCTACGGTTGACGCGTAGGGAGTTGCCTACCTATTCTCAGCGCATGACCATCACACACGCCTCCTTCGTCACCCTCCCCGTCTCCGACCAGGACCGCGCCCTGCGCTTCTACCGCGACGTCCTCGGCATGGAGGTCACCGCCGACCGGCGGTTGCCCCAGGGCCGCTGGCTCCAGGTGGCCCCCGAGGGCGCGCAGACCGTCTTCACGCTCTCCGGGCCGGGGATGGGCGGTTTCACGCCCGGCTCCGCGCACGGGATCATGTTGGTCACGACCGACGTCGACGCGGACTGCGCCAGGCTCGCCGCTGCCGGAACCCCGGTGCAGGGGCCGGACGAGCTCCCCTGGGGGCGCATGGCCTCCTTCGCGGACCCCGACGGCAACGGCCTGATGCTGCTCACGGAGAAGGAAGGCTTCTGACGCCCCATGAACCGGACCGCCCGATGAATCCGGCCGCCCCGTGACCGGGACGGGTACCGCCGCCGAGGACCGTGTCTTCGCCGCGCTCGCCAACGCCACCCGCCGCGAGGTGCTGCGGCTGCTGCGCGAGCGCGGTCCGCAGGCCGTGCAGGCCCTGGCCGAGCACTTCGACATGCGCCGTCCGAGCCTGTCCGAGCACCTCAAGGTGCTCCGGGACGCCGGCCTCGTCTCCGAGCAGCGCTCCGGCCGGCAGCGCATCTACCGCCTGGAGGCGGCGCCGCTCGCCGAGGTGCAGGACTGGCTCCATCCGTACGAGCGGTTCTGGCGCGACCGCCTTAAGGGCCTCGGCGATCTGCTCGACCGCATGCCCGACGATGAACACCCATGAGCACCGCACCGCCCGGTGACGCCGACGACCTCACCACCGTCCGCGTCGACCAGTTCTTCCCACATCCGCCCGCCAAGGTCTGGCGTGCCCTGACCGAACCCGAGCTGCTGGCCCGCTGGCAGATGCCCGGCGCCGAGGACTTCCGGCTCGAGGTCGGTCACCGGTACCGGATGACCTCGGTCCCGCGCCCCGCCACCCGCTTCTCCGGTGTCGTCGAAGTGCGCGTCCTCGCCTACGTCCCCGAGCGGATGCTGGCCCTCCGCTGGGCCGACGCGGATCCCGCCGGTCCCACGGACTGGACCATCACGTGGACCCTGGAACAGGAAGGGCGCGGCACGCGTCTGTTCCTAGTGCACGAGGGATTCGATCCGGACGACCCGGCGCAGATGATGGCGCGGAAGATCATGAACGGGGGCTGGAGAGGGCATGTGCTGCCGTCTCTCGGACGGATGCTGGAACGGCTCCGGTAAAGCGGACGTCAAAGCTGTAATCGCGGCAACACGCCCCGTGCACGTGCATCTGCTCATGCAACTGCACATGAACGCAGCTATGATCCGGATCAGTTGACCAAGACATCCATGGCCACATCAGCCAAGTGCACCACCGGGGAGCGACCTGTGGACCGCGACGTTGACGGCGTGTACGGAAGGTACGACGTGTACAACGGCATGGCTGCCACGCAGCTGGACGGAGTGGCCTGGCAGAAGAGCAGGCACAGCAACTCGCAGGGCTCCTGCGTAGAGTTCGCCCGCCTGCCCGGCGGTGATGTGGCGGTGCGCAACTCGCGTTTCCCGGACGGGCCCGCGCTCGTCTACACGCGCGCGGAGATCGAGGCGATGCTCCTCGGGATCAAGGACGGCGAGTTCGACCACCTCATAGCCGGCTGAAACGACTCAGCGCCCCAGGGGGCGGCAGCGACCCGGTGTACGCGCGTAGACACCGGGCGTGACTCGGCCCCGTGGCATGTCAGTCGGCCGGCCGGAGCCGGAACAGCGCCCAGACGACCTTGCCGTCGAGCGTGCCGGCGAGCGGATGCCAGCCCCAGCCGTCGGCGAAGGAGTCGACCAGGAACAGCCCCCGGCCGGACTCGGCCGAGAAGTCGTCCGAATCGCGCGGCGCCGGCGTCTCGTCGCTGGGGTCGCGCACCGCGCACACCAGCCGCTCGGTCCAGCGCAGCAGGTGCAGGCGGACGGCGGGCGGCTGCGGCGAGGGGCCGGCGTCGGCCGGACCGGACGGCGCGGACCGCCGGGCCTCGCCGGACGGACGCTGGTGGGGGATGGGCAGGCCGTGCCGCAGGGCGTTGGTGACGAGTTCCGAGACGACGAGACATATGTCGTCGAAACGGTCGCCCACGTCCCACTGGTCCAGGGTGCGGCGGGTGAAGCGCCGGGCCTCGCCCACCGCCTCGTAACGGGCCGGCAGGGCGCAGGAGGCGGCATCGGAGACGGCTGCGGGGTCCAACGGCGGAAGGCCCTGCCGTAACGGCTTGAGCATGGTCGATCCATTCGTCCCCATGCGAGGCACTCCCGGGAATTCGCGGTCGTAGCGATGCAGCGGTGGCGCGGCACCATGGTTTCGGATGGGACAGGCAGATGCAAGGGCAGATGCACGTGCACGTGACCGAAATGATCTGGCCCGTACCGCTTCTTGGCCATTTTTTCTGCCACATTGGACCATGCGACTGTCAGAGGTACGTACCTCTGCCTGGGGAAAACGGCCGACCTCTTTCCGTTTCCGTAACCGGACGAGTACTGCTCGAAGTGTTTTAGTGGCAGACTGCGGCTCCTGAAGACGGTTGGGGAGGCTGGCGAACGTGAGCGCGGGAGAGCCCGGATCGGTGGTGCGGCGCATGCTGCTCGGCTCGCAACTCAGGCGGCTGCGTGAAGCACGGGGGATCACGCGCGAGGCGGCGGGTTACTCGATCCGCGCGTCCGAGTCGAAGATCAGCCGGATGGAGTTGGGCCGGGTGAGCTTCAAGACCAGGGACGTCGAGGATCTGCTGACGCTGTACGGCATCAGTGACGAGGCGGAGCGCGAGTCCCTGCTCTCCCTCGCCCGGGAGGCCAACGTGGCGGGCTGGTGGCACAGTTACACCGACGTACTGCCGAGCTGGTTCCCCACCTACGTGGGCCTGGAGGGTGCCGCCTCGCTGATCCGGGTGTACGAGGTGCAGTTCGTGCACGGCCTGCTGCAGACCGAGGAGTATGCCCGCGCGGTGGTCCGGCGCGGCATGAAGGGCGCGAGCCCGGCCGACGTGGAGCGGCGGGTCGCGCTGCGCCTGGAGCGGCAGAAGCACCTGCTCGCGGACAACGCCCCCGAGCTCCACATCGTCCTGGACGAGGCCGCCCTGCGCCGCCCGTACGGCGACCGTGACGTGATGCGCGGCCAGCTCCAGCACCTGATCGACATCTCCGGGCGCCCCAACGTCCGGCTCCAGGTGATGCCGTTCGGCTTCGGCGGGCACTCCGGCGAGAGCGGCGCCTTCACCATCCTCAGCTTCCCCGACGCGGACCTGTCCGACGTGGTCTACCTGGAGCAGCTGACCAGCGCCCTGTACCTGGACAAGCGCGAGGACGTCGCCCAGTACGAGCAGGCGCTCAAGGAGCTCCAGCAGGACAGTCCGGGCCCGGACGAGAGCCGGGATCTTCTCCGGGGTCTCCTTCAACTCTCTTGAGACACAAGTACGATGACGCGTGATCAGACCGTGACGTGGCTCCTGTGTCTGCTACCGATTGAGGGATCACATGCCGTCCTACTTCAGCGACCTGGCCCAGCAGTACATCGACGGTGAGTGGCGCCCGGGCACCGGTTCCTGGGACGTCATCGACTTCAACCCGTACGACGACGAGAAGCTGGCCTCGATCACCGTGGCGACCGTCGACGAGGTCGACCAGGCCTACCGCAGTGCCGCCCGCGCCCAGAAGCAGTGGGCCGCGACCAACCCCTACGCCCGCCGTGCGGTGTTCGAGCGGGCGCTGCGGCTGATCGAGGACCGCGAGCAGGAGATAGCCGACCTGATCGTCACGGAGCTGGGCGGCACGCGCGTGAAGGCCGGCTTCGAGCTGCACCTCGCCAAGGAGTTCCTGCGCGAGGCGGTCCACCTGGCGCTGCGCCCGGAGGGCCGGATCCTGCCCTCCCCGGCCGACGGCAAGGAGAACCGTGTCTACCGGGTGCCGGTGGGCGTGGTGGGCGTGATCAGCCCGTTCAACTTCCCGTTCCTGCTGTCGATCAAGTCCGTGGCCCCGGCCCTCGCGCTCGGCAACGGCGTGGTGCTCAAGCCGCACCAGAACACCCCGATCGCGGGCGGCACCCTGGTGGCGAAGATCTTCGAGGACGCGGGGCTGCCGGGCGGCCTGCTCAATGTCGTCGTCACCGACATAGCCGAGATCGGCGACGCCTTCATCGAGCACCCGGTCCCCAAGGTCATCTCCTTCACCGGCTCCGACAAGGTCGGCCGGCACGTCGCCACCGTCTGCGCCTCCCACTTCAAGCGCGCGGTGCTCGAGCTGGGCGGCAACAGCGCGCTGGTGGTCCTGGACGACGCCGACATCGATTACGCGGTGGACGCGGCCGTCTTCAGCCGCTACGTGCACCAGGGCCAGGTCTGCATGGCGGCGAACCGGGTCCTGGTGGACCGCTCGGTGGCCGAGGAGTTCACCGAGAAGTTCGTCGCCAAGGTCCGGACGCTGAAGGTCGGCGACCCGCGCGACCCGCAGACCGTCATCGGCCCGATGATCAACTCCCAGCAGGCGAGCGCCGTCTCGGGCGCCGTGGAACAGGCGCTCGCCGAGGGCGCCACCGCCCTCGTGCACGGCACCACCACCGGCAACCTGGTCGAGCCCAGCGTCCTCACCGACGTCCCCGCCGGCTCCGCCCTGCTCCAGCAGGAGATCTTCGGCCCGGTCGTCTTCCTGGTCCCCTTCGACGGCGAGGAGGAGGCGGTCCGGATCGTCAACGACACCCCTTACGGTCTCAGCGGCGCCGTCCACACGGGCGACATCGAGCGCGGTGTCGCGTTCGCCAAGCGGATCGACACCGGCATGTTCCACGTGAACGACGGCACCGTGCACGACGAGCCGCTGGTGCCGTTCGGCGGCGAGAAGCACTCCGGCCTCGGCCGGCTGAACGGCGAGACGACCGTCGACGCCTTCACCACGGTCAAGTGGATCTCGGTGCAGCACGGCCGCAGCGGCTTCCCCTTCTAGCGGGCAACCGGAACATCACGCGCGTGCCGGGCCCTTGCGGACAGAAGCTGACCGCAAGGGCCCGTAGTTTCGTCGGTGTCAGGCAAGAGGACCCGATGAAAGGCGGCCGGTCATGGTCACACACGTGGCGGCGGAGACGCAGGGCGACGAGCGCGGGGCGCTGCTCGCGTTCCTGGAGGAGCAGCGAGGCGGCATCCGTCGGGCCCTGCTGGGGCTGACCGAGGAGCAGGCCCGCTCCCGTCCGAGCGCCAGCGAGCTGTCCCTCGGCGGGCTGCTCAAGCATGTCGCCGAGGTCGAGCAGAGCTGGCTGGCCCGGGCCCGGCAGGAGCCGCCGGCGGTCCACCGCGACCAGTCGAACTGGGACGAGTGCTTCCGGCTCACCGACGACGAGACGGTGGCCGGGCAGCTCGCGTACTGGGAGAAGGTCGCCGGCGAGACGGAGGAGTACATCCGTTCCGCGCCCAGCCTGGACGACACCTTCCCGCTGCCGCCCGACCCCTGGTTCCCGCCGGAGGGCCGTGTCTCCCTGCGCTGGCTGTGCCTGCACCTGATCCGCGAGACCGCCCGGCACGCCGGCCACGCCGACATCATCCGGGAGTCCCTGGACGGGAAGACCGCCTTCGAGCTGGTGGCCCTGGAACAGCGGGGCTGAGCCGCGGCCATAACCTGGACGGCATGTCAGCGATCCGTCTCCTCGTGCTGGGTGCGGTCCGCCAGCACGGGCGGGCCCACGGCTACCAGGTCCGGAGCGACCTGGAGTACTGGGGCGCGCACGAGTGGTCCAACGCCAAGCCGGGCTCGATCTACCACGCCCTGAAGCAGATGGCGAAGCAGGGGCTGCTGCGCGCGCACGAGATCGCGCCGTCCACCGCGGGCGGTCCGCCGCGCACCGAGTACGAGATCACGGACCCGGGCGAGACGGAGTTCTTCCGGCTGTTGCGCGAGTCCCTGGTCTCCTACGACCAGAAGATGGACATCCAGTCCGCCGCCATCGGCTTCCTGGTCGAGCTGGAGCGGGCCGATGCGCTGGACCTGCTCCGGGAGCGGATCCGGCGCATCGGTCAGTGGCGTTCCGCGGTCACCGGGAACTACATCCCCGAGGACGGCCCCGGACAGCTCGGACACATCGGCGAGATCATGAATCTCTGGCTGCACACGGCCGACTCCGACGCCGCCTGGACCCAGGGGCTCATCGCCCGCCTGGAGGCCGGCGCGTACACCTTCGCGGGGGAGGGCGAGCCGTTCGTGGGCGTCCTCACCGAGGGCCAGGACAACCCGTACGCCACGGGGGAGCGGCACCCGGGGGACGACCTCTGACCCGGCACGACCCCTGGTCCGGTACGGCCCTTGCGGACACGCCCTAGTGATGGAAGCCGGTGGCCGCGTCCCGGTCCTTGGTGAGGGGATGCGGCTGCCGGCGCAGTTCCGGCAGCAGCCGGGCCAGGTCGTCCACGAACAGGTCGGCCAGGTCGTGGGAGAAGCCGTTGCGGCACACGACCCGCAGCACCGCCAGGTCCTCGCGGTTCGGCGGGAAGGTGTAGGCGGGCAGCAGCCAGCCGTGCTCGCGCATCCGCCGGGAGACGTCGAAGACGTCGTAGGGCAGGCCGCCCTGGGTGGTGAAGGCGAACACCGGCAGCTCGTCCCCGCGCGTCAGCAGCCGGAAGTCGCCGAGCGCCTCGATCTTCCCGGCGAGCGAACGCGCCACGTCCCGCGTGGTCTGCTGCACCGCCCGGTAGCCCGCACGGCCCAGCCGCAGGAACGAGTAGTACTGCGCGACGACCTGGGCGCCGGGGCGGGAGAAGTTCAGAGCGAACGTCGGCATGTCGCCGCCCAGGTAGTTGACCCGGAAGACCAGCTCCTCGGGCAGCGCCTCCTTGTCCCGCCACAGCGCCCAGCCGACGCCCGGGTAGACCAGGCCGTACTTGTGCCCCGAGGTGTTGATCGACGCCACCCGCGGCAGCCGGAAGTCCCACACCAGGTCCTCGTCGAGGAACGGCGCGATCATCGCCCCGGAGGCGCCGTCCACGTGCACCGGGATGTCCAGCCCGGCGCGTTCCTGGAGGGCGTCCAGGGCCGCGCACAGCTCCGCGATCGGCTCGTACGACCCGTCGAAGGTGGAGCCGAGGATGCCGACGACACCGATGGTGTTCTCGTCGCACAGCTCGGCCGCCGCGTTGGGGTCCAGGTGGTACCGGTCGCCCTCCATGGGCACCAGCCGGGCCTCCACCTCCCAGAAGTTGCAGAACTTCTCCCAGCAGACCTGGACGTTGACGCCCATGACCAGGTTCGGGCGTGCTCCCGGATAGCGGTCGGCGTTGCGCTGCGTCCAGCGGCGCTTGAGCGCCATCCCGGCCAGCATGCAGGCCTCGCTGGAACCCGTGGTCGAACAGCCCACGGCGGCCGACGGGTCCGGGGCGTTCCACAGGTCGGCCAGCATCGCCACGCACCGCCGCTCCAGCTCGGCCGTGCGCGGGTACTCGTCCTTGTCGATCATGTTCTTGTCCCGGCACTCACCCATCAGCACCCCGGCCTGCGGCTCCATCCAGGTGGTGACGAAGGTGGCCAGGTTGAGCCGCGAGTTGCCGTCCAGCATCAGCTCGTCGTGCACCAGCTGGTACGCCGTGGACGGCGGCAGCGGGGTGTCGGGGAGCCGGTGCTTGGGCGGGGCCTCGGTCATTCCGCCGACCGGATTGGCCTCACCGTAGAACGGGTTGACCGACATCAGGCGCTCTTCGTGCTTCTCCGGACCTTTGTGCAGGGCCATGACGTGCCTCCAGACAGGCGGATGGGGTCAGCGGACGGAGGTGCCGTCAGCGCGCAGCTGCATCTGCGGCCGCCCGGTCACCAGCAGCCAGGCCGGCAGTGAGGCGATGCAGAGCAGGGCGATGATGGCGGGGGAGGCCACCAGGACGGCGGCCGTGAACAGGCTCACCCAGCCCTGCCGGGTGATCGCCAGCAGCATGCCCAGCACGCTCGCGGACACGCCCAGCGCGGCGGGCACGGCCGGGACGAGCGCGTGGGCGCACAGACCGAGCGCGGAGCCCGCGAAGACGGCGGGGAAGATCCGGCCGCCCCGGAAGCCGCAGGAGGCGGCGACCAGCAGCGCCGCCAGCTTCACCACGGCCATGGTGGCGAACTGCCCGGCCGTCCAGCCCGTCGGGTCATGTGCCAGCTCACCCACCTCCGACAGCCCCTTGAAGAGGGTCAGACGGCCGCCCACGGCGGCCAGGGCGCCGAGCACGAGACCGCCCGCCGGAAGCATCAGCATCGGGTGCCGCAACCGCTGGAAGGCCGCGTGGACATAGGGAAAGGCGCGTACGGCGCACATGCCGAGCAGGGCGGCCACCGAGGCGATCACCAGGGCCGCCAGCAGGTCCGTCCAGCGCGGCCGGCCCAGCGGTGGCAGGCCCAGGTCGAAGGCCGGGCTGTACAGCAGCGAGGTGGTCAGCGCCCCGACCGCCGCCGCGGTCAGCGGCGCGAACAGGTTGTCCCACAGCAGACCCCTGACCGGCCGCCCGGCCAGCGCCTCGGAGATCACCAGGGCCGCCGCCACCGGGGTGCCGAAGAGCGCGCCGATCGTGGCCGCCTCCGCCAGCATCGGCCACAGGGCCCCTGGCATCCGGGACAGCAGGCGCCCGCCGAGCCAGGCCGCCAGGCCGACGTTCACGGCGATGATCGGGTTCTCCGGGCCCAGGCTCGGCCCGCCCGCCAGCATCAGCCCCGTCGCCAGCACCAGGCCGGGCAGCACCAGGGGCGGCAGCACCGGCGCGTCCAGACCGGTCGTCGCCGGATCCGGCCCGGCGTGGCCCGGTACCTTCCAGACCACCAGCCCGACGGCGAGGCCGGTGGCCACCAGCATGACGAACATCCAGAACACCGAGTAGGGGCCCACGCCGAGCGCGTCCGGCAGCGGCCCCCACAGCACGTGCTGCAGTTGCTCCGCGCCCAGGCTCAGGCCGACGTACACGAGGCTCGCGGCCACGCCGACGGCGACAGCGGGCAGGATCAACGGCAGCAGGGCCCGCGCCGGGCTCGCCGGCCGGGTGGAGCGGGCCTGCTGTCCGGTGTCCTGGGTCACGTCGTCACGATAAGCGGACACACCGCCGCCAACATCCGGAGCGCGTCCGGCTTGCACCTCACGTGGCGTGAGGCCTCAGCGTGGTGCCCGTACCGACGACAAGGAGCGGAAAGTGAGCTACTCCGTGGGACAGGTCGCGGGGTTCGCCGGAATCACGGTGCGCACCCTGCACCACTACGACGAGATCGGCCTGCTCGTGCCCAGCGAGCGCACCCACGCCGGCCACCGGCGCTACAACGACACCGACCTCGACCGGCTCCAGCAGATCCTGTTCCACCGGGAACTCGGCTTCCCGCTCGACGAGGTCGCGGCCCTGCTCGACGACCCGGACGCGGACCCGCGCGCGCACCTGCGCCGCCAGCACGAGCTGCTGACCGCCCGGATCGAGAAGCTGCAGAAGATGGCCGCGGCCGTGGAGCACGCCATGGAGGCACGCACGATGGGCATCAACCTCACCCCCGAGGAGCGGTTCGAGGTCTTCGGGGACAACGACCCCGAGCGGTACGCCGAGGAGACCGAGCGGCGCTGGGGCGGCACCGAGGCCTACGCCGAGTCGCAGCGCCGGGCCGCCCGTTACACCAAGGACGACTGGCGGCGCATGCAGGCCGAGACCGACGGCTGGACCGCGCGCTACGTCGCCCTGATGGCCGCCGGCGGGCAGCCGGCCGACGAGGCGGCCATGGACCTGGCCGAGGAGCACCGCCGGCACATCGGCAAGTGGTTCTACGAGTGCCCGCACCCCATGCACCGCTGCCTGGGCGCGATGTACGTCGCCGACGAGCGCTTCAAGGCGTTCTACGACTCCGTCCGGCCCGGCCTCGCCGACCACCTCAGCGAGGCGATCGCCGCCAACGCCGACCGCCGCACGGCGTGATCCGCCGGCCCGGGGGAGGCCTACTCCCGGGCCAGCACGACGGCCGTGCCGTAGGCGCATACCTCGGTGCCCACGTCCGCCGCCTCGGTGACGTCGAAGCGGAACATCAGCACCGCGTTGGCGCCACGCGCGCGTGCCTGCTCCACCAGCCGTTCCATGGCCTGGTTGCGGGTCTGCACGAGCGTCTTCGTGAGCCCCCTCAGCTCGCCGCCGATCATCGACTTCAGCCCGGCACCGATCTGGCTGCCGATGTGCCGCGAGCGCACGGTCAGTCCGAAGACCTCGCCGAGCACCTGCTGCACCCGGTAACCGGGCACGTCGTTCGTGGTCACGACCAGCACGTCCGGCTGGGGCCCCTGGCCGCCGCCGTAGTCATCGAGTCCCATGGGTCACAGCTTTCTCCCGGTCGCACCACAGTGCATCCTGGAGGCACCCGGTGGAACCTGGGGCGGTCACCCCACGTTGGTAGCTTTGTGCGGCCGCCCCCATGGACGCCGTAGCCGCCTCACCCCCTCAGGAGCCCGGACCCGTGACGACACTCGCCCTCGGCCCGAGCTGGCTGGACCCCCAGTACCTGCTGGACACCTACAGCATCTGGGGCCTGCTGCTCATCGTCTTCGCCGAGTCCGGCCTGCTCATCGGCTTCTTCCTGCCGGGTGACTCGCTGCTGTTCACCTGCGGTCTGCTGATCACCACCCACAAGATGGACTTCCCGCTGTGGGGCGCGATCGCCCTGATCTGCCTCGCCGCGATCCTCGGCGACCAGGCGGGTTACATGTTCGGCAAGAAGGTCGGGCCCTCCCTGTTCAGCCGTCCGGACTCACGGCTGTTCAAGCAGGAGAACGTCGCCAAGGCGCACGAGTTCTTCGAGAAGTACGGCCCGAAATCCCTGGTCCTGGCCCGCTTCGTGCCGGTCGTGCGCACCTTCACGCCGATCGTCGCCGGCGTCAGCGGCATGCGGTACCGCTCGTTCCTGACCTTCAACGTCATCGGTGGCGTCCTGTGGGGCGCGGGCGTCACCCTGCTGGGCTCCTGGCTGGGTCAGCACGCGATCGTCAGGGACAACATCGAGGCGATCCTCATCCTGATCGTCCTCGTGTCGGTGGTCCCGATCGCGATCGAGTACCTGCGCGCGCGGAGCAAGAACAAGAAGGCCGCGCAGCGGGAGGGGGACGAGGCACAGCCCGCTCAGCAGCAGCACCCCGCTTCCGGGTTCCAGCAGCGGCCGGTCATGGACGACGCGACGACCCGCCTGCGCCGCATCGAGCCGGAGGAGCCCTACCAGCAGCCCTACCGGCAGCAGCCCCAGCAGGAGCCGCAGCCCTGGAACCAGGGCGGCTACGAGAGCGACCAGTACTACGGCCAGGGACAGCACCAGCAGCCCCACCAGCAGCCGCGGTACGACCAGAACGGGCAGCGGTACGACCAGAACGGGCCCCAGTACGACCAGAACGGGTACGACCCGAACCAGTACGACCAGTACGACCAAAGCCAGTACGACCAGAACCAGTACCCCTACGGCACCCAGGGCGACTACCGCACCCGCTGAGACCGTCAGAAACCGCGGGTCCGCTTCGCCGCGCGCCGCTTGCCGGCGGAGCCGACCCGCAGGGTCAGCCGGGAGATCTCCGACCCGAGGTTCACCCCGATCGCGATCGCCATGGCCAGGGATGCCGCCTTGGCCAGCGACACCAGCCCCTTGTCGACCTCGTTCTGCGCCATGTTCAGCAGCCCGAAGTAGGTGGCCGAACCCGGCAGCAGCGGTCCGATGGCCGCGGTTGTGTACGGCAGCGCCGACGCGAACCGGAACCGGGACAGCAACTGCCCGAACAGCCCCACCAGCCCCGCCGCCACCGCCGTGGAGGCCACCGGCGAGATCCCGCCCGTGTAGTGCATCGCGCCGTACACCGACCATGCCACGCCCCCGTTGAGCGTGACCGCCAGCACGGTGGACCGCTCCTGCTGCAGCAGCACGGCGAACGTCAGCGACAGCACCATGGACGCGGCGATCTGCACCAGCGGCCGCTCGGAGATGCCGCCCAGCGCCGCGTCGGGGTCCAGCGTGCCGCCCACCTTCACCCCGAAATACAGGACGACGAGCACCCCGGCGACGATGCCGACGAAGAAGTACATGACCTCCAGCAGGCGCGCCGAAGCTGTGATGTAGAAGCCCGTCAGGCCGTCCTGCACCCCCGCCACCAGCGCCCGCCCGGGCAGCAGCGCGAACAGCCCACCGGTGACCACCGCGGACGCCTTCACATCGACGTGCGCCAGCGAGAACGCCACCCCGATCGCCGCCGGCGGCATCGCGGCCACCGTGAACTGGTAGAACTCCGGCAGCCCGCGCCCCGCGCACAGCCAGGCCAGCCGGTCGCCGAGCATCGCGCCGAGCGCGGCGGCGATGAACACGATCAGATCACCGCCGACCAGCACCGAGGCCGCACCGGCCAGCAGCCCGCTGGCCAGGGTCAGCGCCCAGCCGGGGTACGGGTGCCGGTTGCGGCGGATCTCGGCCAGCCGCCGGTAGGCCTCCTCCAGGGAGACATGGGTCTCCGGGTCGGTCAGGTCGTCCACCAAGTGGAACACGGCCGCGAGGCGGGTGTAGTCGGTGCCCCGCCGCCGCACCGTGCGCGAGGCCGTCACCGGGTCGTCCACCAGCGACGGCTGGTAGGAGATCGACAGCAGGGTGAAGGTGACGTTCGGCTCGCAGCGGTCCAGGCCGTAGGACCGGCACACCGCGAACATCGCGGCCTCCACGTCCTCCGCGCCCTCCCCGCCGGCCAGCAGCAGCTCGCCGATACGCAGGGTCAGGTCGAGCACACGCGGGACCGCCGGACCCTCGTCCTCGGCCCGCTGCACGGGCTCGGGCGCCGGCCGCTCGGCCACCGGCATGCGCAGCATCGTGCGCATCCGGTCCTGCCACGGCGCGTCCTTGATCAGGCTGACCGCGGGCACACCCGTCGCCGGGGTGAACGCCACCAGCGAGTCCGTGGCGCTGTAGGTGCGCGGCAGGCTGAACGCCGACCCCTCCGGCTCGGCGCTCGCGGGCACCGGCGCCTGCAGCCCCTCGGGCACCGAGAACTCGGACGTGGTCTCCGACTCGCCCCCGCCCCTGGGGACCGCCAGTCCCTCGGGAAGGGCGAACTCGGACGTGATCTCCGGGTCGTACGTGGTCCGCGCCTCGTCCGACCGGGGCTTGCGGTCCTCCGCCTCCGTCACCTCGCACCGCTTCCTAAAACGACACCTTTCGTAGGCCTCAGTATGCGCACGCGTACGCAAACGGGCCGCGCCACCCCACCAGGGTGCCGCGGCCCGCGTGGGGCAAACCGGCCGGTCAGTGGCCGCCCTGCTCCTTGAAGCGCTTGTACGACCGCTCGATCTCGATCTCGGCGTCGGTGCGGCCCACCCAGTTGGCGCCCTCGACGGACTTGCCGGGCTCCAGGTCCTTGTACACCTCGAAGAAGTGCTGGATCTCCAGGCGGTCGAACTCCGACACGTGGTGGATGTCGCGCAGGTGCTCCACACGCGGGTCGGTGGCCGGGACGCAGAGCAGCTTGTCGTCGCCGCCCGCCTCGTCCGTCATCCGGAACATGCCGATCGCGCGGCACTTGATGAGGCAGCCCGGGAAGGTCGGCTCGTCAAGAATGACCAGCGCGTCCAGCGGGTCGCCGTCCTCGCCGAGGGTGTTCTCGACGAAGCCGTAGTCGGTCGGGTAGGCGGTCGAGGTGAAGAGGCGACGGTCCAGGCGGATCCGACCGGTCTCGTGGTCCACCTCGTACTTGTTGCGCGAACCCTTCGGGATCTCGATCGTGACGTCGAACTCCACCGGTGGCTCCTCCATGATCAACACATAGTTCTGGTGATTAAGTGTCCCTCACGCAGGTGTGTGATCGCGAAAGGGGCTGGTGGTCGTGCCAGAGCAGAGGCCTTGGCGAGCCGCGGGACCGCATGTGCGGCGGATCGCGAACGCCGTACGACCGCGCCTGGCGCGTGCCGCGACGGCCGCGAAACCCCGGATCGCGCGGCTGACGAAGGCCGTGCGCCCCGAACTCGCGCACCTCCCCCGCCGGCGGACCGACAGGACCTGGCAGTACACCGCCGGCGCCGCCACCGTTGGGCTGGCACTGGCCGCCGCGGTGGTGACCGCCGCCGGTCCCTGGGACGCCAACGGTCAGCGTACGGCCGAGCGGGACCGGGCGACCGCCCTTGAGCGATCAGGTGGCGCAGATCACGGCGGATCCGGCACCAGCCCCCGGACCCCCCAGGCCGCGCCCAGCGCCGCGGCCGTCCTCGCGGGCCTGGGCGGCACCACCGGCACCGTCAGCACCAAGAAGACCCCGGCAGGCCGGCAGGCCCTCATGGACGTCCTCGGGCCCCTCCTGGATGCCCCGGCGCTCGGCTCCGGCCGCGGCGCGGCCGTCGTCGACGTCACCACCGGGACGCGGCTCTACGCCGCCGGAGCCGACCAGGCACTCACCCCCGCCTCCACCACCAAGATCGCCACCGCGGTCGCCGCGCTGTCCGCCCTCGGCTCCGACCACCGCTTCACCACCCGCGCCGCGCTCGAACCCGACACCGGAGAACTGGTCCTGACCGGCGGCGGCGACCCCGCCCTCACCGCGCGCCGGGACGACGGGGACCGTGCGAGCCTGCGCACCCTCGCCGCCGACACCGCCGCCACCCTCGCGAAGCGCGGCATCCACAAGATCACGCTGTCCTACGACACCACGCTCTTCTCCGGCCCCGCCCTGCACCCCATCGGCGTCAACGACAACCTCGCCCCGGTGAGCGCCCTGACCGCCGACGAGGGCCGCACCGACGACTCCACCAGCGGCCCCGCGCCCCGCGTGACCGACCCGGCCGCGGACGCCGCCCGCAAGTTCGCAGACTTCCTCCACGACGCCGGCATCGAGACCACGCCCCCCGGCCCCTCCAAGGCCACCAGCCGCGCCGAGACCCTCGCCACCGTCTCCTCACCCACGCTGGCCACCCTCGTCGAGCGCATGCTGACCAACAGCGACAACGACATCGCCGAGACCCTGGCCCGCCAGACCGCCCTCGCCAGCGGCGAGGCGGGCAGCTTCACCGGCGGCGCCAAGGCCATCTCCACCCAGCTGCGCAAGCTCGGACTGCCGCTGTCCGGCGCCTCCTTCCACGACGGCAGCGGCCTCGACCGCGACGACAGACTGACGGCGAACCTCCTCATCGCCCTCCTGGTCAAGGCCGGCGACCCCGCCCGCCCCGGCCTGCGGCCCGTCCTCACCGGCCTCCCCGTCGCCGGCTTCACCGGCACCCTGACCGACCGCTACACCGACGGCGCGGCCGGCGTCGTACGGGCGAAGACCGGCACGCTCACCGGCGTCAACACCCTGGCCGGCACGGCGGTCGACCGCGACGGCCACCTGCTCGCCTTCGCCTTCATGGCCTCCGGCACGACCAGCGCCCAGGAGGCCCAGTCGGCCCTGGACAGGACGGCCACGGCCCTGGCGGGCTGCGGCTGCGGATAGCCGCCGCCGACCCGGGCCGCCCCCTGCCGCGGGCGGCCCGGAACGCCCTCGCACGGCCTGCCCGAAAGGGGACCGCTCACGTACCGTTGACGCATGACGAGCTTCGGTGGCACCGCATCTCCCGGGATGGTCGACTGGAACCTCGCGGTGGCGACCGCGACACGGCTCGTACGACCGGGCCCCGAAGTCAGCCGCGACGAGGCCAGGGACGTCGTCGCGGAACTGCGCCGGCACGCCAAGGCCGCGGAGGAACACGTCCGCGGCTTCACCCGGCTGGGCACCGAGGAGACCCACGACACCCCGGTCCTGGTCGTCGACCGTCCCGGCTGGGTCCGGGCCAACGTCGCCGGCTTCCGGGAACTCCTCAAGCCCCTCCTGGACAAGATGCAGGAACGGCGCGGCGGCAACCCGGGCAGCGCCGTCCTCGGCGCCGTCGGCGGCAAGGTCACCGGCGTCGAACTCGGCATGCTGCTGTCCTTCCTCGCGTCCCGCGTCCTCGGCCAGTACGAGACCTTCGCCCCCGCCTCCCGCGACCTGCCCGCCGGGGAGAACGGCGGCGGCCGGCTGCTCCTCGTCGCGCCCAACATCGTCCACGTGGAACGCGAACTCGACGTCGAACCCCACGACTTCCGGCTCTGGGTGTGCCTGCACGAGGAGACGCACCGCACCCAGTTCACCGCCGTGCCCTGGCTCCGCGACCACCTCGAGGGCGAGATCCAGTCGTTCTTGGCGGAGACCGACGTCGACCCGATCACCGTCCTGGAACGCGTCCGGGAAGCCGCCCAGTCCCTCGTCGGCGGCCGTCCCGAGGGCGAGGAGGAGGACGGCGGGCGGTCCTTCGTGGAACTGGTGCAGACCCCGAGCCAGCGCGAGATCCTCGGCCGTCTCACCGCCGTCATGTCCCTGCTGGAGGGCCACGCCGACTTCGTCATGGACGGCGTCGGCCCCCAGGTCGTGCCGAGCGTCGCCGAGATCCGCGAGAAGTTCCAGCAGCGCCGCGCCAAGGGCGCCTCCCGGCTCGACCTCGCCCTGCGCAAACTGCTCGGCCTGGACGCCAAACTCCGGCAGTACCGCGACGGCGAACGCTTCGTGCGCGCCGTCGTCGACCAGGTCGGCACGGACGGCTTCAACCGCGTCTGGACCTCGCCCAACACCCTGCCCACCAAGGCGGAGATCGCCAAACCGGCGGACTGGGTCGCACGGGTGCACCGCAAGGCCGAGTCGTGAACCACGCCGCGAAGCCGTGAGACGAATCCGGCCGACGGCAGGCGAACGCCCCTCCAATCACCCGTCCGAGGGACCGTGAGCCATGGGTAGGCGTGCAATGCTCGGGGAACGGCCCGCTTCTGTCACCATCGACACACTCTGAGTGACCGATCCTCGGGCTCACCCCCCGAAAACTTCATGAAGGGAACCGGACATGGGTCCCCATCCATCGGTCGCGGCGATACGCCTGGCGGTCCGCCGCGTCCTCCACGACATCCTGACCGACCACACCAGCACCGCCGGACGAAGCACCGTGCCCCTCCGGACGCCCGCCGGGCGGGGTCCGGCCGAGCGGCCCCCCTCCCCGCTCGTGCTCGTCGCGTGCTCCGGCGGCGCCGACTCCATGGCGCTCGCCTCCGCCCTCGCCTTCGAGGCCCCCAAACTCGGCATCCGCGCCGGTGGCATCACCATCGACCACGGCCTGCAGCCCGGCTCCGGACTGCGCGCCGACGAGGTCGTGCTCAAGCTGCGCGGACTCGGCCTGGACCCCGTCGAGTCCATCGCCGTGACCGTCGGTCGCGAAGGCGGCCCCGAGGCCGCCGCCCGCGACGCCCGCTACGCCGCCCTGGACGCGGCGGCCGAACGCCACGGCGCCACCGCCGTCCTGCTCGGCCACACCCGTGACGACCAGGCAGAGACCGTCCTGCTCGGCCTCGCCCGCGGCTCCGGTATCCGCTCCCTGTCCGGAATGGCCGCGGTCTCGGGGGCCGGCGGCCGTTACCGGCGCCCCTTCCTGTCCCTGGACCGGCAGACCGCCCGCAAGGCCTGCATGGCCCAGTCCCTGTCGGTCTGGGACGACCCGCACAACGCCGACCCCGCCTACACCCGCTCCCGGCTCCGGCACGAAGGCCTGCCCGCCCTGGAGAAGGCCCTCGGCAAGGGCGTCGTGGAAGCCCTCGCCCGCACCGCCCAGCTCTCCCGCGACGACGCCGACGCCCTCGACGCCTGGGCCAGCCAGGCCGAGGCCTCCGTTCGCGACGCCACCGGCCTCCTGGAGTGCGCCAAGCTCTACGCCCTCCCGCCCGCCGTACGCCGCCGCATCCTGCGCCGCGCCGCCATCGAGGCCGGCGCCCCGGCCGGATCCCTCTTCGCCCGCCACATCGAGGAAGTCGACCGCCTGATCACCGGATGGCGCGGCCAGGGAGTCATCAATCTCCCGGGCAAAGTCGTCGCCCGGCGCCAGGGTGGCAGACTGGTGATTCGGCAGGGCTGACATCGCGGCCCCGGAGGACCCCCTCCGGCGGGGCGGGGCGGCCGGAGGCACGCGAGTGCGGCCGTAAGTGCGGGACGACCGAAAGTGATGCGGGTGGACGCGAACGACATGGGTGCCGACCTTCAGCGGGTACTCATCACCAAAGAAGAGATCGACGCGAAGCTGGCCGAGCTGGCCGCGAAGATCGACGCGGAGTACGCGGGCAAGGACCTGCTCATCGTCGGCGTCCTCAAGGGCGCGGTGATGGTCATGGCGGACCTCGCCCGGGCGCTGTCCACCCCCGTCACCATGGACTGGATGGCCGTGTCCTCATACGGCGCGGGCACCCAGTCCTCCGGTGTCGTCCGCATCCTCAAGGACCTCGACACCGACATCAAGGGCAAGCACGTCCTGATCGTCGAGGACATCATCGACTCCGGCCTGACCCTGTCCTGGCTGATCAACAACCTCGGCTCGCGCGAGCCCGCCACCCTCAAGGTGTGCACCTTGCTGCGCAAGCCGGACGCCGCCAAGGTCGCCATCGACGTCGAGTGGGTCGGCTTCGACATCCCGAACGAGTTCGTCGTCGGCTACGGCCTCGACTACGCCGAGAAGTACCGCAACCTGCCGTTCGTCGGTACGCTCGCGCCCCACGTCTACGGCGGCTGAGCCAACCGGGCCATTCCCTGTAGGACGACCGGGAACCCCAGCGGGTTTCCCCGCGTTGGAGCATGCAGAGACGGGATTGCCGGCCGTCGATGCCGCTCCGTGCGGCTTCGGACAACAATGCTGGGGTACCGTCAGAAGAACTGTCTTATCAAACTCACTATGGCAGGAGGGACGGGGCGACACCGCTCCGTATGGATGGACGTGAAGCGATACTTCCGTGGGCCGGTCATGTGGATCGTGCTGGCCGTCCTTGCCGTGGTCGTGTTGATGCAGGTCGTCGGCTCGTCCGGCGGCTACAAGACGGTTGACACCGGCCAGGTCGTGGCGGCGATCAACGACAACAGGGTCCAGTCGGCCAAGCTCACCACCGGTGACGAGCAGACCGTCAAGGTCGAGCTCAAGGATGGTCAGAAGGTCGACGGCAGCTCCAAGATCCAGGCGAGCTACATCGGCGACCAGGGCGTGACCATCGCCAGCACGCTGCAGAGCAAGTACCAGGAAAAGCAGATCCCGGACGGCTACACGGTCTCGCCGTCCAAGCAGAACCCGTTCCTCGGCGTCCTGCTCTCCCTGCTCCCCTTCGTCCTCATCGTGGTCGTCTTCCTGTTCCTGATGAATCAGATGCAGGGCGGCGGCTCCCGGGTCATGAACTTCGGCAAGTCCAAGGCCAAGCTCATCACCAAGGACACCCCGAAGACGACGTTCACCGACGTCGCCGGCTGTGACGAGGCCGTCGAGGAACTCCACGAGATCAAGGAGTTCCTGCAGGAGCCGGCCAAGTTCCAGGCCGTCGGCGCCAAGATCCCCAAGGGCGTGCTGCTCTACGGCCGTCCGGGTACCGGCAAGACCCTGCTCGCCCGCGCGGTGGCCGGCGAGGCCGGAGTCCCCTTCTACTCGATCTCCGGTTCCGACTTCGTCGAGATGTTCGTCGGTGTCGGTGCCTCCCGGGTCCGCGACCTGTTCGAGCAGGCCAAGGCCAACGCCCCGGCGATCGTCTTCGTCGACGAGATCGACGCGGTCGGCCGCCACCGCGGCGCCGGCCTCGGCGGTGGACACGACGAGCGCGAGCAGACGCTGAACCAGCTGCTCGTCGAGATGGACGGCTTCGACGTCAAGGGCGGCGTCATCCTCATCGCCGCCACCAACCGGCCCGACATCCTCGACCCGGCCCTCCTGCGCCCCGGCCGTTTCGACCGGCAGATCGCCGTCGACCCGCCGGACCTGCAGGGCCGCATGGAGATCCTCAAGGTCCACCAGAAGGGCAAGCCGGTCGCGCCCGACGTCGACCTGGCCGCCGTCGCCCGCCGTACCCCCGGCATGACCGGCGCCGACCTGGCCAACGTTCTGAACGAGGCAGCCCTGCTCACCGCCCGCGGTGACCAGAAGCTGATCGACAACAGGGCGCTGGACGAGGCGATCGACCGTGTGGTCGCGGGCCCGCAGAAGCGGACCCGGATCATGTCGGACAAGGAGAAGAAGATCACCGCGTACCACGAGGGCGGTCACGCCCTGGTCGCGGCGGCCTCACCGAACTCCGACCCGGTCCACAAGATCACCATCCTGTCCCGGGGCCGCGCCCTCGGCTACACGATGGTGCTCCCGGACGAGGACAAATACTCCACGACCCGCAACGAGATGCTCGACCAGCTCGCCTACATGCTGGGCGGCCGGGCGGCCGAGGAACTGGTCTTCCACGACCCGACCACCGGCGCCGCCAACGACATCGAGAAGGCCACCAACCTGGCCCGCGCGATGGTCACGCAGTACGGCATGACCGAGCGGCTCGGCGCGATCAAGTTCGGCGGGGACAACAGCGAGCCCTTCCTCGGACGTGAGATGGCTCACCAGCGCGACTACTCCGAAGAGGTCGCCGCACTGGTGGACGAAGAGGTCAAGAAGCTCATCGAGACCGCTCACAACGAGGCCTGGGAGATCCTGGTCGAGAACCGCGACGTGCTCGACAACCTCGTCCTGGCCCTCCTCGAGAAGGAGACCCTGGGCAAGGAGGAGATCGCCGAGGTCTTCGCCACTATCCACAAGCGCCCGCCGCGGCCCGCGTGGACCGGCTCCTCCCGCCGCACCCCCTCCACCCGCCCGCCGGTGCTCTCCCCCAAGGAGCTCGCACTGACCAACGGTGCGAACGGCGCGACGGCGGCCATCAGCACGGCCAAGTCCACGGTCTCGGACACCGCCCCGGTGACCGAGCAGACCCCGGAGGACCGTCCCGAGAGCTGATCGTTCCGGCCGCCAGGCCCGGAATGAACGCCGCACCCCCCAGGTTCTAGCCTGGGGGGTGCGGCATTTTCGTATGCTCGCGGACAGCGCGCGTGGGCCGCACGCGTGACAGGCACAGGAACGAGGAATCCAGATGACCGACCCCGTGACGCTGGACGGCGAGGGCCGCGTCGGCGAGTTCGACGAGAAGCGCGCCGAGAACGCCGTTCGGGAGCTGCTGATCGCGGTCGGTGAGGACCCGGACCGTGAAGGCCTCAGGGAGACCCCGGCGCGCGTGGCACGGGCGTACCAGGAGATCTTCGCGGGCCTGTGGCAGGAGCCCGAGGACGTCCTGACGACGACGTTCGACCTGGGCCACGACGAGATGGTCCTCGTGAAGGACATCGAGGTGTACAGCACCTGTGAGCATCATCTTGTCCCATTTAGGGGTGTTGCTCACGTTGGTTACATTCCGTCTGTTTCCGGCAAAATCACCGGATTGTCCAAGCTGGCTCGCCTCGTGGACGTCTACGCCCGGCGCCCACAGGTGCAGGAGCGGCTCACCACGCAGATCGCGGACTCTCTCATGGAGATACTCGAACCCCGCGGAGTGATCGTGGTCGTCGAGTGCGAGCACATGTGCATGTCGATGCGCGGCATCCGCAAGCCGGGCGCGAAGACCCTCACCTCGGCGGTGCGCGGCCAGCTCCGGGACGCGGCGACGCGGAACGAGGCGATGAGCCTCATCATGGCGCGCTGATACGGCCGCCAGCCGGTACGACTCCTGTGGGCCTCCTCCTGGGCCGGTGGTCAGGCCACCGGCTCCGCGCCCGTGTGGTTCTGGTCTTCGTCCTCGGGGAGTCTGCAGACCCGTTCGAGGAACAGGGCCGACGCTATGACGGCGATGCCGGCCAGGACCGAGAAGCCGGCGTAGATGGCCTGGTCGCGGCGGGCGGGGATGTCGAGGAGTTCCAGGAGGAGGACGCCCGTGCCGCCGTACATGCCGGCGACGAGGGCGGCCACCAGGGCGCTCGCCTGGCCGAAGACGACCGCTCGGGCGGCCATCAGGGGGTCGACGCCCTTCGCGCCGGGGCGGCGCTCGCGCTGGGCCTTGAAGCGGGCGCGCAGCGAGAGCGCCGTGGCGAGCAGGACCACCGCGATCAGGGCGAGGACGACGGGGGCGGCCAGGGGGACGCTGGGCAGGGTCCCGATCGAGTTCCAGAGGCGGGCGCCCGCCCAGGACAGGACGCCGGCCACGACGAACACGCCGGCCAGCACCCTGATGCGCAGCTGTTTCACGGTGTCCCTTCAGCTCCCCCGGACTGTCCCGGACTGTGGTCGTCTTGACCTTAACGACTACTCGGGCAGTCGGAGTTCCAGGTCCGCGCGTGCTTCGACGCCGTGCCGGGTGACGCCCGACAGCAGATCGGCCACCGGGCCGCGGCCGGGGAGCTGTGCCTGCGGGTCGACGTCGTGCCAGGGCGCGAGCACGAAGGCGCGTTCGTGGGCGCGCGGGTGCGGCAGCGTCAGCCGCGGGTCGTCGGAGGTGACATCGGCGTAGGCGACGATGTCGACGTCCAGGGTGCGCGGTCCCCAGTGCTCGTCACGTACCCGGTGGAAGGCCTCCTCGACGGCGTGGGCCCGCTCCAGCAGGGAGGACGGGGGCAGCGTGGTCTTGAGGACCACGACCGCGTTGAAGTAGGAGGGCTGCGAGCCCGGTTCGACGCCCCACGGCTCGGTCTCGTAGACCGGGGAGACGGCCTTCACGCGGACGCCGGGGGTGTCCTCCAGGGCGTCGACGGCTCCCTGGAGGGTTTCCAGGCGGTTGCCGAGGTTGGAGCCGATGGAGATCACGGCCCGTTTGGGGTTGCTCAGCGTGGTGTCGGCGGCGTCGACCTGCTCGACGACCGCGGCGGGCACCGGCTGGACGGTCGGGTCGCTGTGACCCTGGGTGAAAGGTCGGGTCATACTCGGCTCCGGGTGATGGTGACGGTCACGTCGTCGAAGGGGACGGTGATCGGAGCGTCCGGCTTGTGGACGCAGACCTCGACCTCCCTGACCCCTTCGTGCTTCAGGCAGGTCTGGGCGATCCGCTCGGCGAGGGTCTCGATGAGGTTCACCGGCTCACCCTCGACCACGGCCACGACCTCCTCGGCGACGATGCCGTAGTGCACGGTCTTCGTCAGGTCGTCGTCGGCGGCGGCCGGCCGGGTGTCCAGGCCGAGGACGAGGTCGACGAGGAAGGTCTGGCCCTCCTCGCGTTCCTTGGGGAACACGCCGTGGTGCCCGCGGGCCTTCAGGCCGCGCAGCGCGACACGATCCACGCGAATCACTCCTGCAATCGTCGGGAACGGCCGGGCGGTGCCACGTGCGGACGGCACACCGGCCTGGGACGAATCTACCTGCGGGCGCTGACAGAGCCGGGGCACCGGGGTGCGGGCCGGGCCGGGATCCGGAGGTTTCATCGCGTGTTCTCCCTGGGGAACCCGGCCACGTCATGGGCTGGTAGCCGCTCCTACCCCGGGTTCGTGATTCCAACCACTTCACGGCTTCCGCGGGAGGCGCGGCCGTTCAGAGCAGGGGGTCGTCGTCCGGATTGACGCCGTTGACCCCGTCCTGTCCGTTCTCGTCCTCTTCGTCGGTCTCGGTCAGCACGGGTGAGGCGTGGTGGGACCAGAGCTTCCAGCCGGTGGGCGTGCGGCGGAAGACGTTCGTAGCGACGACCAGCTGGCCGAGCAGGGGGCCGAGCTCGGCGCCGTCCTGGGGGGCCGGGCCACCGCTGAGGATGTTCTCGGTGCAGGTCACCAGGGCGGTGTCACCGGTGACCGAGACATGCACGTCGGTGAGGAAGAACTGGATGTAGTCGGTGTTGGCCATGATCAGCGCGTACGACCTGAGGACCTCGGCGCGGCCGGTGAGCACCGGCCAGCCGGGGTGGACGCAGGAGACCACGCCGGTGTCGGCCGGGTCGTGGTACTCCTCGTCGACGCCCAGGTCGGTGGGCACGAGCCAGAGGGAGGACAACTCCTCGAAGTCCCCGCGCTCCATCGCCTCGTAGAAGGCGGTGTTGGCGGCCTCCACCTGTTCGACGTCGGTGTGGGGGGCGCTCACCGGGTTCCTTCCGCACCGCGCTCGCCGTCCGTGCTCCGCGTGGGCCGTTCCGTGCGCGCTCCCTGCACGGCGCGCGCGACCCGTACCGCGTCCGCGCTGGCGTGTACCTCGTGCACGCGTACGGCCCAGGCGCCGGCCTGCGCGGCGAGCGCGGAGACGGCGGCCGTGGCGGCGTCGCGTTCCCGGGCCGGCGGCGGAGCGCCCTGCGGTCCGGCGAGCACGCGGCCGAGGAACCGCTTGCGGGATGCGGCGACCAGCAGCGGGTGGCCGAGGGCGCGCAGACGGTCGAGGTGGGCCAGGAGGGCGAGGTCGTGCTCGGCCTCCTTGGAGAAGCCGAGACCAGGGTCGACGACGATGCGGTCGGGGGCGATGCCGCCCTCCAGCACGGCGTCCACGCGCGCGTGCAGTTCGTCCACGACCTCGGCGACGACGTCCTCGTAGGCGCCCTGGATGTTGCCGCCCTCGAGGAAGCCGCGCCAGTGCATGACGACGAAGGGCGCGCCGGTGGCGGCGACCACGGGGATCATCGCGGGGTCGGCCAGGCCGCCGCTGACGTCGTTGACGAGGGCGGCGCCGGCGGCGAGGGACTGTTCGGCGACACGCGCGCGCATGGTGTCGACGGAGACGACGACGCCCTCGGAGGCGAGGCCGCGGACGACCGGGATGACGCGCCTGAGTTCCTCGGCCTCGTCGACGCGGCTGGCGCCCGGGCGGGTGGACTCGCCGCCGACGTCGACCAGGTCCGCGCCCTGGGCGACCAGCTCGAGACCGTGCTTGACGGCGGCGGAGGTATCGAACCAGCGGCCGCCGTCGGAGAAGGAATCGGGGGTCACGTTCACGACTCCCATGACCGCGCACCGGTCCCATACCGGAAGGCCTGCCACTCGGCCGCGCCCGCTGAGGTTGTTCATACCTTCAGCGTAGGCCCAGGGCGGTGCCGTGAACGCGCGGTGGCGCCCGTGCCGGGCGGGGGCGCCTCGGGAGGCCGGACCGCCCTCGCGCGGTTCAGGCGGCCCGGATGTCGCGTTCCACGACCGCGTGCGCGCAGGGGCGCTCGACGGCAGCGCGGCGCCGGCGCAGGAAGCGCGGCAGCGGCAGGGCGAGGTCGACGAAGCCCTCGGCCTGCATGGCGGCGAAGCCGATGCGGGGCAGGTCGGCCGAGGCGCGGTAGACGACGAAGCGGGGCTCCCAGCGGGGCTGGAACTTGGCGTTGAACTTGTACAGCGACTCGATCTGGAACCAGCGGGAGAGGAAGACCAGCAGTCCGCGCCAGGCGCGCAGCACCGGGCCCGCGCCGATCTTCTCCCCGCGCGCGAGGGCGGAGCGGAACATCGCGAAGTTCAGCGAGACCCGCGTGACGCCGAACCTCGGGGCGGCCTGCAGGGCGGCGACGATCAGCAGTTCGTTCATGCCGGGGTCGGCGCTGCGGTCGCGGCGCATGAGGTCCAGCGAGACGCCGTCCTCGCCCCAGGGCACGAAGTGCAGGATCGCCTTCAGGTCCCCGTACTCGCCGGGTTCCTCCTCGGCCTTGTGGGCGGTGGCGATCAGGCAGTCGCCGTCGGCGGCGTCGCCGATGCGGCCGAGTGCCATGGAGAAGCCGCGTTCGGTGTCGGTGCCGCGCCAGTCCTCCGCCGCCCGGCGGATGCGCTCCAGTTCGGTGTCGCCGAGGTCACGGATGCGCCGTACCCGGGTCTCGTAGCCGGCCCGCTCGATGCGCTTGACCATCTGGCGCACGTTGCGCATCGCGCGTCCGGCCAGCGAGAAATCCGCCACGTCGACCACCGCCTCGTCGCCCAGCTCCAGGGCGTCGAGACCGGTCTCGCGGGTCCACACCTCGCCGCCGGTCTCGGAGCAGCCCATGACGGCGGGCGTCCAGGAGTGTGCCCGCGCCTCGTCCATGAAGCGCTCGATGGCGCCGGGCCAGGCCTCGACGTCGCCGATCGGGTCACCGCTGGCGAGCATCACGCCGGAGACGACGCGGTAGGTGACGGCCGCCTTGCCGCTGGGGGAGAAGACGACCGCCTTGTCGCGGCGCAGCGCGAAGTGGCCGAGGGAGTCGCGCCGGCCGTGCCGGTGCAGCAGCGCGCGGAGCCTGGCCTCGTCCTCCTCGGTGAGGCGGGCGGCCGGGTGCTCGGGGCGGAAGGCCAGGTAGACGGTCGTGGCCGTGGTGAGCCAGCCGAGCGCGCCGAGGGAGAAGGCGACGGTCCACGAGGTGTTGTCGGCGTAGTCCACCGGGCCCTCGAAGCCGAACAGGCCGTACAGGACGTGGGTCAGGCGGTCGGCCAGACTCGGGTCGCCGATCGTCCGGCCCGGGTGGACGCTGACGATGACCAGGCCGAGGGCGAGCGAACCGGCGCTCATCAGCACGAAGTTGGCGAGTGCGCGCCAGCGGCTGCGGGGGTCGGGCAGGGCCGCGAACTCGTCGCGGTGGCGCAGCAGCGGCACCAGCAGCGCCACCGATATGAGCATGCCGATGAGGGAGTGCCGGTAGACGAACTGGGCCACCGCGCCCGCCGGGAGGAGCGCGACCGCGGCGCGCCACGCCCGGCGCTTGCGCCTCCTGAGCCCGTGCGCGAGCAGCAGCAACAACACGCCGGCGCTCAGCGAGAGGGCCGCGGCGAAGGGTCCGAAGGAGCCGGGCAGCACCTCGGCCAGGGCGTGCATACGGCTGTGGCGGAAGCGCGGGAAGACGCCCGCGGCGATGTCCAGAACGCCCACGACGGCGCACGCTCTGGCGACCAGGGTGGGAACGGCCTCGGGGCGCGGGCCGCGCAGGATGCGCCGCGCCCGGCTTGATCGGCTCGGAACCTCGCCCGACATTTCCCCATCTATCCTGACAGACATCGCATCCCGTAGTTCTGCGAGAGACCTTGAACCCGGTGCCGATCGGGGCATCCGGCGACATTGCGCCCTCTAGGACGGTGTCTCGGGGAGAGAGGTTCACTCCCCTCCGGAAAGCCGGGCCAAAGGCCAAGGAAAGCCCCGGGCAAGCCCTCGCGACGATGTGTGGGCGGCGCACGGGCGGAAAGCGCAGGCGGAACAGCCCATGGGTCTCACGAGCAACAAGGTGCTGCTGCTGGCGATCGTGCTCGCCGTGGCTCTGTTCGTCGCCACGGTGTGGCTGTGGCCGCGGCTGGCCCGGCGGAGCTGGCGGTCCGTCAGCGGACGCGTCGGTCTGCTCCTCGCCACCCAGCTCGCCCTTTTCGCCTCCCTGGGGATCGCCGCCAACCAGGCCTTCGGCTTCTACGCGGGCTGGGCGGACCTGTTCGGCCGGGAGACCGAACAGGGAGTCGTCGTCGACCACTCCTCGGGCGGCGGCCCGGGCGGCCCGCTGCAGGTGCTCTCCACCTCCCCGGTGCCGGGCGTGACGGGTTCCGGGCCGCGGACGGCCGGGCAGATACAGAAGGTCGACATCGTGGGCCGTGAATCCCGCATCGCCTCACCGGCGTACGTCTACCTGCCTCCCGAGTACTTCCAGCCGCGGTACCGCACGCGTACGTTCCCCGCCGCGGTCGTGCTGACCGGTTACCCCGGTACGGCGCAGGCGCTGGTGAACAAGCTGAACTATCCGCGTACGGCGCAGGAGCTGGCCAAGGACGGGCGTATGCAGCCGATGATCCTGGTGATGCTGCGGCCGACCGTGGCGCCGCCGCGGGACACCGAGTGCGTGGACGTCCCGGGAGGGCCGCGGACGGAGACGTTTTTCGCCAAAGATCTCCCCGAGGCCGTGCTGGCCCACTACCGGGTGGGCAAGCGGCCCGGGAGCTGGGGCGTCATCGGCGACTCCACCGGCGGTTACTGCGCGCTGAAGCTGGCCATGCACCACCCGCACGTCTACGCGGCCGGTGCGGGCCTGTCGCCGTACTACAAGGCGCCGATCGACCCGACGACCGGTGACCTCTTCCACGGCGACCGGGACCTGCGCGACCGCGCCGACCTGTGGTGGGTCCTCAAGCACGCCCCCGCGCCGGACAGCTCACTGCTCGTCACCAGCAGCCGGGTCGGTGAGCACAACTACCGGGACACGCTCAGGTTCATAGAGCGGGTGAAGGCGACGAACCGGACCCGGATCTCTTCGATCATCCTGGACAGCGGCGGGCACAACTTCAACACCTGGCGACGGGAGATCCCGCCGACGCTGCAGTGGATCAGCGGAAGGCTCAGCGACCGCTGACCCTGGTGCCGCCGGGGCGGGCGAAGCCGTCGGTGTGGCCGTGTTTTTACGGGGCGGGGACCCATGATTCGCCTACGCGCGGTAAGTTTCTGGCCATGCCACGTGGACGCCACCGCCATTCCCCGCCTCTGCACCGGCTGTTGCCACCGTCGGCGATCGCCGGAGTCTCCGTCGTCTGCGCGCTGGGTCCCTGGGTGTTCTCCGAGGCCACGGTGCTGCGCCTGCTGGCCGCGGCCGCCGCGGCGACCGCCGTGGTGGGCGCCGTCGTGATGCGCCGCTGGGACACCCATGCGGGCAAGCAGGTCGCCGACCTCACGCGCGCGCGTGCCAGCGACGAGTGGCGCTTCGAGGAGCGGGTCGCCGAACTGGAGACCGACCTGGAGGAGTCGCGGGAGCTGCGCACCAAGCTCGAGCGGCGGCTGCGCGCGAAGCGCGCGGAGCTGGCCGGGCTGCGCAACGAGCACGCCGCCCTGCTGCGCCGCTACGCGACCGCCGAGACCGAGCGGGCGAGCGCCCTGGAGGGGCGCCGGCTGCTGGAGATCGAGGCGGGCGAGCCGTCCGGCGCGCTCGCGCTGCCGCCCGCCCGCAGCGCCGAGCCCGAGGCCCCCGAGGCTCTCGATGCGGTGCAGGCGGCGGAGCCGGCCGACGCGGAGAAGCCGGAGCCCGGTGCCGTGTTCTCGCCCGAGGGTTCGCGGCTCTACCTGCGCGCCGCGACGGCACTGGCCCGGTTCGACGCCGAGGCCCCCGCCGAGCCCGACGCCGAAGCCTCCGCGCCCAGCGCCGACGCTCCCGCGAAGCCCGACGCCGAGGCCCTCGCGCCGGGCGCCGACGCTCCCGCCGAGCCCGGCCCCGGAACTCCCGCGAGCCCCGGCACCGACGCTCCTGGCAGGCCCGCCGCCCACACCGGGTCCGTGAAGCCCGCCGGGCCGTCCGCCGAGGAACCGGCCGAGTCCCGGTCCGCCGCGGCCGTGCCGCCCGGGGCGGCCGCCAAAGGAGAGGGCGCCGCGGACGGCGTGACGGAGGCGGCCGGCGCTCCCCGGAGCGCGGACTCCGTCCAGGAGGACGACGCGCAGGGGAAGCCCGGGGCGGCCGGGGAGCACGCGCGCCCGGCCGCCACCCCGGCGGCACCGGCCGAGGCCGCCAAGTCCGCGGGGCAGCAGCCCGCGGGACACTTCACGGTGCCGACCGCGGTGGCCGTCGTACCGGCCGCGCCCACCCGGCGCCCCGTGATCGAGGGCGGGTTCGACTTCTTCGGCACCCACAAGCACACCTCGTCCGAGGCGCTGGAGTCCGTGCAGAACGAGGACCTGGCGGACGTCGTCGGTCAGGAGGCCCTCGCGCTCCACAAGGCCGAGTCCGAGGCCGAGTTCAAGACCGCCGACGACCAGGCGCGCGGCGTCGGCCAGGTCATCGACCTGACCGCGCACGACGAGACGGAACAGATCGACGTCCAGGGTCTGCGCAGCGCGGCCTCCTGAGCCGTCCCGGCGGACCCGCGGGAACGTAAGGCCCGTCCCCTAGAAAGCACCATGAGGGGAGCCGGGCCTTACGTCGTACCGGCGGCCGTCCCGCTCAGGCCATCCAGCGGTCCGGGCGGGCGTCCCGGCGGCCGGTGCGGGAGCGTTCCGCCTGGGCGCGCAGCAGCCGGTCGGCCTCGTCAGCGTCGCGCAGCCGGGCCGTGACGGTCCTGCCCGCCCCGGTGTCCACGTGCACGTCGGCGAGCCGCCACAGCCGCCCCCAGGGCCCCTGGGTGAGCCGTACGCTCTGCACCTTGGCGTGCGGGACCAGGGACAGCCGCCGGCGCAGCAGGCCGTGCCGGGCGGCGAACACCGCGTCCGTGACCGCGAGACCGTGCCCGCGCCACCACACCGGCAGGCACCAGCGGGCCCGTCCCGGCGGCCGGGCCGGCGCCGCCGGTACGGTCACGCCGGGCAGCACGCGCGCTATGACCGACTCGGCGACCGCGCGCGGGGCGACCGGCACCAGCACCGAGTTGTCGGATCCGGCCACGTCCAGTTCCACCCGCACCCAGCCCAGCCGCCGCCACAGCAGCGGCTCCACGATCCGCACCGTCTGGACCCGGCCCGGCGGGACCGTCTCGTGCGCGCGGTCGAGCAGCCCGCGGTCGATGCGCAGCCCGTCCGGGGACTCGCCCACCGACCAGTCGTACTCGGTGACGAACCGGCCCGCGCTGCTCGCGCCGGCGGCGCCCAGCAGCGGCAGCGCGGTGGCGAGGACCGTCCACACGCTGTGCGTGGCGAACCACAGCAGCGGCGGCACGACCAGGGCGGCGGCCAGCGAGCCCCAGGTGGCGCCCGTCAGCAGCAGGGACAGCGCCAGCGCGCGCGGCGGCACGCGCAGCAGTTCCCGCGCCGGTGCCTCGCCGACCTCGCGCGCCGTCACCGGGGCGAAGCCGGCCGCGCGCGCGAGCAGTTCCGCGCGCAGGGCACGCGCCTCCCGCTCGCCCAGGAAGGCGAGTTCGTCCTTCTTGGCGGCGCCGACGACGTCGATGCGGAGCTTGGCCACCCCCGCCACGCGCGCGAGGAGCGGCCGGGTGACGTCGACCGCCTGGATGCGCTCCAGCCGGATGTGCGCGGTGCGCCGGAACAGCAGGCCGGTGCGGATGCGCAGTTCGCCGCCGGTGACCGCGAAGTGCGTGAACCACCAGGACAGGAAGCCGTACAGACCGGCCGCCGGGACCAGCACGCTGAGCCCTATGAGCAGCATGGTGCCGGTCAGCCTCGCCAACTGCTCCTGCGCCGCGTTCGGGTCGTGCACGGCCCAGCCGGCGAGTACGGCGACCGGCGCCCAGGCCCGCCGGAACGGCGTGACGGGGTGCAGCCGCCGTTCGGCGACCGGCGGGCGGTCCGGCACGCCGCCGGGGGCCGGGGCCGTCACAGGCCCGCCGACCGGGCCTCGCCCAGCTCGGTGAGCCGGTCGCGCAGCCGCTCCGCCTCGGCCGGGTCCAGGCCCGGGACGACCGCGTCGGTCGCCGCGGCCGCGGTGTGGAGCTGGACGCTGGCCAGCCCGAAGTACCGCTCCAGGGGACCCGAGGTGACCTCCACGAGCTGCATCCGCCCGTACGGCACCACGGTCTCCTCGCGCCACAGCACACCACGGCGGATCAGCAGGTCGTCGGCGCGCTCGGCGTACCGCCAGGAGCGCCAGTTGCGGCCCAGCAGCCGCCAGAAGCACACGGCCAGCGCCGGCGGGAGCAGCGCGAAGGCGCCCCAGGCAGGTCCCACGAGCAGGCCGGGCAGCAGCCCCGCCGCCAGGGCGAGCACGCCCGTCCACACCACCAGCAGCAGCCGGCGCATGCGCAGCAGTCCGGGCGGCAGCCCCCGCCACACCGGCTCGTCCCCCGCCACCCCGGTCTCCGCCGGGCTCCCCGTCTCCATGGGGCCAGCGTACGTAGGGGAGACTGGGTCCATGACTGCGACGGAGACCACGGTCGGCGTCGGCGGCGCCGCCGAGAGCACCGACATGGTGCTCAACATCGGCCCCCAGCATCCGTCCACGCACGGCGTGCTGAGGCTCAAGCTGGTGCTGGACGGCGAGCGCATCCAGCGCGCGGAGCCGGTGATCGGCTACATGCACCGGGGCGCGGAGAAGCTCTTCGAGGCGCGCGACTACCGGCAGATCATCATGCTCGCCAACCGCCACGACTGGCTGTCGGCGTTCTCCAACGAGCTGGGCGTGGTCCTCGCCGTGGAGCGGATGCTCGGCATGGAGGTCCCCGAGCGCGCGGTGTGGACGCGCACGCTGCTCGCCGAGCTGAACCGCGTGCTGAACCACCTGATGTTCCTCGGGTCGTACCCGCTGGAGCTGGGCGGGATCACGCCGGTGTTCTACGCGTTCCGGGAGCGGGAGGTGCTCCAGAACGTCATGGAGGAGGTCTCCGGCGGGCGCATGCACTACATGTTCAACCGCGTCGGCGGCCTCAAGGAGGACCTGCCGGCCGGGTGGACGGCACGCGCGCGTGCCGCCGTCGCAGCGGTGCGCTCCCGCATGGACGTCTTCGACGACCTGGTGCTCGGCAACGAGATCTTCCGGGGGCGCACGAGGGGCGTGGGGGAACTCGCGCCGGAGGCCGTGCACGCCTACGGCGTGAGCGGGCCCATCGCGCGCGCCTCCGGCGTCGACTTCGACCTGCGCCGCGACGAGCCCTACCTGGCGTACGGCGACCTCCAGGACACCCTGAGGGTCGTCACCCGGGACGAGGGCGACTGCCTGGCCCGCTTCGAGTGCCTGCTGGAGCAGACCCACAACGCGCTGGACCTCGCCGACGCCTGCCTGGACCGGCTGGCCGAACTGCCGCCTGGGCCGGTCAACCAGCGGCTGCCCAAGGTGCTGAAGGCGCCCGAGGGGCACACGTACGCGTGGACCGAGAACCCGCTCGGCATCAACGGCTACTACCTGGTCAGCAAGGGGGAGAAGACCCCGTACCGGCTGAAGCTGCGCTCGGCCTCGTACAACAACATCCAGGTGCTGACCGAACTGCTGCCGGGGACGCTGGTCGCGGACATGGTGGCGATCCTCGGGTCGATGTTCTTCGTGGTGGGGGACATCGACAAGTAGCGCCCGGGAAGCCGGCGGGGCTCAGGCGAGCGGGTCCGGGACGCCGACCGGCTGGAGCAGCCAGCCGAAGCCGCCGAGCCCGTCCGGGGCGGTGAGTTCGGCGGCCTCCCCGGCGCTCGTGAGGGCGCGTACATAGGCCGCCGGGTCCGTGGAGGCCAGCGCGAGCGGAGGGCGTGCGCCGGTGATGTCCAGGGCGTGCAGGGCGTCGCGCTGGGTGAGCAGACGCGCGGGCGGGGAGGCCTCCGCGCGTGCGGCCGCGCACGCGTCCAGCGCGACATGCGCCGTGATGTCGCAGGAGCCGTCCGGCACGGGCGCCGTCTCGCGCCCCTCCCGGAACCCGGTGAGGCTCCCGAACAGCGGGCGGGCGCCGCCGGTGTGCGCGTAGTCCACGGCCACCGCGAGCCCTCGCCGCACCCGCTCCAGCGCGGCCGCCCAGGCCAGGTCCCTGGGCCGTCCGATCTCCGCGCGCAGGCCGGGCTCGGCGGGCAGCGGCCACCACCGGGCCAGCCAGTCCGCGTCCGCCCCCGACACCGGGTCCCCGAGCCGCTCCGTGCCGTCCGCGCTGACGAGCACCAGCCGGGGCACTCCCGCCGGGTCCACCTCGGCGACGTCCACCGGTACGTTGTCCAGCCACTCGTTGGCGAACAGCAGCCCGGTGACCGCGGCCGGGGGCTCGCTCAGCCAGGTGATCCGCTCGTCCAGTGCCGCCGGACGCGCGGCGAGCTCGACGGCGTACACCCGCGCGCGGGCGGCCACATCGGCGGGCAGCGCCGCGAGCACGGCGGTGACCAGCTCACCCCGCCCGGCCCCCATGTCGACGAAGTCCAGGGTGCCCGGCCGGCCGAGTGCCTCGTCGACCCGGCACAGCAGCCGGGCCACGGCGTGCGCGAACAGCGGGGAGGCGTGCACCGACGTGCGGAAGTGTCCGGCCGGGCCCTCGGGCCGCCGGTAGAAGCCGCCCGGCCCGTACAGCGCCTCCTGCGCCGCCTGCCGCCACCCGCGCCCGCTGCCAGCCGCCGTCTCGTCCGTCACCGGGCCAGACTAGGCGTACAGGTGATCACTTCCTCCACCTTGCGGAGTACGCGTGCCTCGTGGGGATCGGCCCTCCGGTTGACCCGTGCACTCATTTCATTTCCCTACTCTGGGTTACGTGCAGCGCCTCTATGACTTCCTCCGCAGGCACCCGACATGGGTCGACACCTTCTGGGCCGTCGTCCTGTTCGGGCTCTCCGGTGTGAGCGTGGTGAGTCTCAGCAGGGCGCCCGGACACCACATGCCCCTCGCCGGGGGGCTGGCGGTGTCCGCCGTGCTGTGCGTCGTCGTGGCGCTGCGCCGCCGTTTTCCCGAGCCGATGCTGCTGCTGGCCCTCGCCACCGGGCTGGCCCAGCTGATCCTGGACGTCGAATCGACCGTCGCCGACTTCGCCATGCTGGTGATCACCTACACGGTCGCGACGATGGGCGCGCGCTGGGCCTCCCGGCTCGCGCTCACCGTCAGCCTGTTCGCGGCCGTCCTGGCCCAGATCCGCTGGCCCGCCCAGCACACCGGCGTGCTGGGCCAGCTCGCGATAGCGGTGTTCCAGACGGTGCCGTTCGCCCTGGCCTGGGTGCTCGGCGACTCCATGCGCACCCGCCGCGCCTACTTCGCCCAGCTCGAGGAGCGCGCCGCCCGGCTGGAGCGGGAGCGCGAGGCGCAGTCCAAGGTCGCGGTCGCCGCCGAGCGCGCCCGGATCGCGCGCGAGCTGCACGACGTCGTCGCGCACAACGTGTCGGTGATGGTGGTGCAGGCCGACGGGGCTGCCTACGTCCTCGACGCCGCCCCCGACCAGGCGAAGAAGGCCCTGGAGACCATCTCCTCCACCGGCCGGCAGGCCCTCGCCGAGATGCGCCGCCTGCTGGGCGTGCTGCGCACCGGCGAGCACCAGGAGACGGGGGAGTACGTCCCGCAGCCGGACGTCGACCAGATCGACGACCTCGTGGAGCAGTGCCGCACCTCGGGCCTGCCCGTCGACTTCAAGGTCGAGGGCACCCCGCGTCCGCTGCCCAGCGGAGTGGAGCTGACCGCGTACCGCATCGTGCAGGAGGCGCTCACCAACACCCGCAAGCACGGCGGGCCCAACGCGGGCGCGAGCGTCCGCCTCGTCTACTTCGACGACGGGCTCGGCCTGCTCGTCGAGGACGACGGCAAGGGCGCCCCGCACGAGCTGTACGAGGAGGGCGGTGCCGACGGACAGGGGCACGGCCTGATCGGCATGCGGGAGCGGGTCGGGATGGTCGGCGGCACCCTGGACGCCGGCCCGCGTCCTGGTGGAGGCTTCCGCATCAGCGTGCTGCTGCCGCTCAAACCGGCGCACTGACGCTGCCGCACGCCCCTTGTTGACACCTGTCACGCCCCCCGGCGCGGCCCCCTGAAGACCGCGCACGACCCCCCGCACCACCCCCCGAAGACGAACGGAAGAGGACCCCGATGACGATCCGCGTGATGCTCGTGGACGACCAGGTGCTGCTGCGCACCGGGTTCCGGATGGTGCTCGCCGCCCAGCCGGACATGGAGGTCGTCGCCGAGGCGGGCGACGGCGTCGAGGCCCTCCAGACGGTCCGCGCCACCGGCGTCGACGTGGTCCTGATGGACGTCCGCATGCCGAAGCTGGACGGCGTGGAGGCCACCCGGCGGATCTGCGCCGAGCCCAATCCGCCGAAGGTGCTGATCCTGACCACGTTCGACCTGGACGAGTACGCCTTCTCCGGGCTGAAGGCGGGCGCCTCCGGTTTCATGCTCAAGGACGTGCCGCCCGGCGAGCTGCTGACCGCCATCCGCGCCGTGCACAGCGGGGACGCGGTGGTGGCGCCCTCCACCACCCGGCGCCTGCTGGACCGGTTCGCGCCGATGCTGCCGTCCGGGGTCAAGGAGCCCCGGCACAAGGAGCTGGAGCGGCTCACGGACCGCGAGCGCGAGGTCATGGTGCTGGTCGCGCAGGGGCTCTCCAACGGGGAGATCGCGGCCCGGCTGGTGCTGTCCGAGGCGACCGTGAAGACGCATGTGGGCCGCATCCTGACCAAGCTGGGTCTGCGCGACCGGGTGCAGGTGGTGGTGCTGGCGTACGAGACCGGGCTGGTGCGGGCCGGCGGCCACGGCTGACCGGGCCCGGCGGGCGGCCCCGCACATCCGGTTCGACTGAGGCGCCGCCCGCCGCCCGCCGCCCGCGCCCCGCGGCTACGGCGCCGTCGGCAGCCGGGCCGCGAAGTCCGCGACCGCCGCGCGCACGTCGTCCGCCGTCCACTCCAGGCCCGCCGAGCGGACGGTGACCTCCGTGCACGCGAGGCCGGGCCCGGCCTCCTCCCAGGTGCTCGCGAAGAGCAGTACCGAGGTCTCCTCGCCCTGCCGCACCGCCGCCTCGGTCAGCACCTCGGGCCGGTACGGCAGCCAGACCTGGAACTCGTGGGTGTGCGGCACCTCGGGGTGCACGCGTGCCCCCGGCAGGCCGGCCTCGGCGAACCCCTCGCGCAGCGCCTGCGCGACCACGCGCGCGTGGCGCACGTACTCCGGCAGCCGGGGCAGTTCCCGGTCCAGTCCGACGAGTGCCGACAGCGCGGTCGGGAACTGCTGGAAGACCATGCCGCCGTAGCGGTGCCGCCAGGTCCTCGCCTGCTCGACCAGGGTCCTCGGGCCGGCCAGCGCGGCGCCGCCGAAGCCGTCGAGGGACTTGTAGAACGACACGTACACGCTGTCCGCCAGGCCGGCTATCTCGTCCAGGGGGCGGCCGAAGTGGACGGTCGACTCCCACAGACGCGCGCCGTCGAAGTGCACCACCGCGTCACGTTCCCGGGCCGCCGCCACGACCTCGGTCAGCTCCTCCCAGGAGGGCAGCAGGAAACCGGCGTCCCTGAGCGGCAGCTCCAGCATCAGCGCCCCGAAGGGCTCGGGAAAGTCGCGTATCTCTCCGGCCGTGGGCAGCCGGGGCTCGCTGGTCACCCGGACCGGTCGCAGGCCGGCGACCTGGCTGAGCGCGTGCCGTTCGTGCACCTCGGGGTGGGCCAGACCGTGCAGCGCCACCGTGGTGTCGCCGGTGCGGGCCGCCCAGCAGCGCAGGGCGACCTGCTGGGCCATCGTGCCGGTCGGGAAGAACGCCGCGGCCTCCGTGCCGAGCAGCGCGGCGACCCGCTCCTCCAGGGCGGCCACGACCCCGTCGCCGTAGATGTCCGCCTGCTCGTCCAGGTCGTACACCGCCGGGGCGGCCTCCTGCAGCAGCGCCAGCCGTTCGCGGATGGTGCCCCGCCAGCCCGCGCGCGACAGCACCCGCCGCGCCTGCCGCTGGGCGGCCCCGCGCCGCTCGCGCAGCCGCTGCGCCGCCGACCGCTCCCCGCCCTGCTCAGCCGTATCGCTCATGCGGGGGATCATGCCCTGCGCGGCCCCGGCGCGGCAGCCGGATTTCCCGGCGCCCGGGCCGTGGCGAAACCCACAGCCTGTGGACAACCGGCCGCCCCTCACCGGATAGCGTTAACATGACGAGAAATCGTCCGGTACCCAGAGCGGACTGGAACGGGAAGGTCACCGTCGCGTGAGTACAGTCCACCAACCAGACCTCAAGGACCGCCCCGCGCGGCTCACCGTAGGCGTCGTCGGCGCCGGACGCGTGGGCCCCGCCCTGGCCGCGTCCCTCCAACTCGCCGGGCACCGCCCGGTGGCCGTGTCCGGAGTCTCCGACGCCTCCCGCAGGCGCGCCGAGACGATGCTCCCGGACGTGCCCCTGGTGCCGCCCGCCGAGGTCCTCCAGCGGGCCGACCTGGTGCTGCTCACCGTCCCCGACGACGCCCTGCCCGGCCTGGTCGCCGGCCTCGCCGAGACCGGCGCCGTCCGGCCCGGACAACTGCTCGTGCACACCTCCGGACGGTACGGGGCGAAGGTCCTCGACCCCGCCCTGCGCGCGGGCGCGCTGCCGCTGGCGCTGCACCCGGCGATGACCTTCACCGGCACCCCCGTCGACGTCCAGCGGCTGGCGGGCTGCTCCTTCGGGGTCACCGCGCCCGAGGAGCTGCGGCTGGCCGCCGAGGCCCTGGTCATCGAGATGGGCGGCGAGCCCGAGTGGATCGGCGAGGAGAGCCGCCCGCTGTACCACGCGGCCCTCGCCCTCGGCGCCAACCACCTGGTGACCCTGGTCGCCCAGTCCATGGAGCTGCTGCGCACGGCCGGCGTCTCCGCCCCCGACCGGATGCTCGGCCCGCTGCTCGGCGCCGCCCTGGACAACGCGCTGCGCTCCGGCGACGCCGCGCTCACCGGCCCGGTCGCGCGCGGGGACGCCGGAACGGTCGCGGCGCACGTCGCCGAGCTGCGCAGGCACTCCCCGCAGGCCGTCGCCGGCTATCTGGCGATGGCCCGCGCGACCGCCGACCGGGCCCTCGCCCACGGCCTGCTGAAGCCGGAGCTCGCCGAGGACCTGCTCGGGGTGCTGGCCGACGGATCCGGCGGCACCGACGGCACGAACGGGACCGACGGCACCGAGGGGAACGCCTGATGACCACCGCCCTGCTGAGCACCGCCGAGGAACTGCACGCGCGCGTGCGCCGCGGACGCCGTGCCGTCGTGATGACCATGGGAGCGCTGCACGAGGGCCACGCCACGCTGATCCGCGCCGCGCGCCGGATCGCCGGGCCGGAGGGCGAGGTCGTCGTCACCGTCTTCGTCAACCCGCTGCAGTTCGGCGCCGGCGAGGACCTCGACCGCTACCCGCGCACCCTGGACGCCGACCTGAAGCTCGCCGAACAGGCTGGCGCCGACGCCGTGTTCGCGCCCTCCGTGGACGAGGTCTACCCCGGCGGCGAACCCCAGGTGCGCGTCACCGCCGGCCCCATGGGCGGGCGCCTGGAGGGTGCCTCGCGGCCCGGCCACTTCGACGGCATGCTCACCGTCGTCGCCAAGCTGCTGCACCTGACCCGCCCCGACGTCGCCCTGTACGGCCAGAAGGACGCCCAGCAACTGGCCCTGATCCGGCGCATGGTGCGCGATCTGAACTTCGGCGTGGAGATCGTCGGCGTCCCCACCGTGCGCGAGGAGGACGGGCTCGCCCTGTCCAGCCGCAACCGCTACCTCTCGCCCGGCGAACGCCGCACCGCCCTCGCGCTGTCCCGCGCTTTGTTCGCCGGCCGGGACCGGCACGCGGCGCAGGAGGCGCTGCGCGCGCGGGCCCGCGAGGTGCCCTCCACGCACGCGCGTGCGGAGGCGCTGAGCGCCATAGGCGAGTCCCGCGCGGCGGCCGACGCGCACGCGGTCGCCACCGCCGCGCCCGGTGGCCCGGCGGCCGTCCGCGCAGCCGTGCACCAGGTTCTGGACGAGGCCGCGCGTCTCGACCCGCCGCTGAAGCTGGACTACCTCGCCCTGGTCGACCCGTCCGACTTCACCGAGATCGGCGACGGCTTCACCGGTGAGGCCGTTCTCGCCGTGGCCGCCCGCGTCGGCGCCACCCGGCTGATCGACAACCTGCCCCTCACCTTCGGATCCCTCGGAGCCGCCTCGTGACCAGCACAGGCATACGACTGCACGCGCCCGCCCCTGGGTGGAGCATCTCCGCGGACGTGGTCGTCGTCGGCTCCGGGGTGGCCGGCCTGACCGCCGCGCTGCGCTGCGAGGCCGCGGGCCTGACGACCGTCGTCGTCACCAAGGCCCGCCTCGACGACGGCTCCACGCGCTGGGCGCAGGGCGGCATCGCCGCAGCCCTCGGCGAGGGCGACACCCCCGAGCAGCATCTCGAGGACACCCTGGTGGCGGGCGCGGGCCTGTGCGACGAGGAGGCCGTGCGCATCCTCGTCACCGAGGGCCCCGACGCCGTACGGCGGCTGATCTCCACCGGCGCCCACTTCGACACCGACGACGAGGGCGGCATCCAGCTCACCCGCGAGGGCGGCCACCACCGGCGCCGTATCGCGCACGCGGGCGGGGACGCCACCGGCGCGGAGATCTCCCGGGCCCTGGTGGAGGCGGTACGCGCACGCGGACTGCGCACCGTCGAGAACGCGCTCGTGCTCGACCTGCTGACCGACGCCGAGGGCCGTACGGCGGGCGTCACCCTGCACGTGATGGGCGAGGGCCAGCACGACGGCGTGGGCGCGGTGCACGCCCCCGCGGTGGTCCTGGCGACCGGCGGCATGGGCCAGGTGTTCTCCGCGACCACCAACCCCTCGGTGTCGACCGGCGACGGCGTGGCGCTGGCGCTGCGCGCCGGCGCGGAGATCAGCGACCTGGAGTTCGTCCAGTTCCACCCGACCGTGCTGTTCCTCGGCCCGGACGCCGAGGGCCAGCAGCCGCTGGTCTCCGAGGCGGTGCGCGGCGAGGGCGCCCACCTGGTCGACGGGGACGGCGTGCGGTTCATGGTGGGGCAGCACGAGCTGGCCGAGCTTGCGCCCCGCGACATCGTCGCCAAGGGCATCACGCGCCGCATGCTGGAGCAGGGCGCCGAGCACATGTTCCTCGACGCCCGGCACTTCGGCGCCGAGATGTGGGAGCACCGCTTCCCGACCATCCTGGCCGCCTGCCGCGCCAACGGCATCGACCCGGTGACGGAGCCCGTCCCGGTCGCCCCGGCCGCCCACTACGCCTCCGGCGGCGTCCGCACCGACGCCCGGGGCCGGACGACCGTGCCCGGCCTGTACGCGTGCGGCGAGGTCGCCTGCACCGGCGTGCACGGCGCCAACCGCCTCGCCTCCAACTCCCTGCTCGAAGGCCTCGTCTACGCCGAGCGCATCGCCGCCGACATCGCCGGTGCCCAAGGGCGGGGCGGCCTCCCCGCGCGCGAGCCCGCCCGGCTCGCGCACCCCGAGACGCCCGAGCACCCGCTGCTGGCCCCGGAGTCCCGGTTCGCCATCCAGCGGATCATGAGCCGGGGTGCCGGCGTGCTCCGCTCGGCGCGCTCGCTCCAGCAGGCCGCCGACCAGCTCGACGCGCTGCACGGCGAGGCCCGCGACGCCCTGCGGGAGAACGGCAAGACCGCCGAGCCCGGTGTCGACACCTGGGAGGCCACCAACCTCCTGTGCGTGGCCCGCGTCCTGGTCGCCGCCGCCCTGCGCCGCGAGGAGACCCGCGGCTGCCACTGGCGCGAGGACCGCGCCGAGCGCGACGACACCGACTGGCGGCGCCACATCGTCGTACGGCTCGGTCCCGACCGCTCCCTGGCCGTACACACCACGGACACCGCAGACTTCCCCCCTACCCGGCCCCACCAGCGTTCCCAGGAGCAGTGACACACGTGAGCACCGACGACCTTCCCCTCGCCCCGACCGGTGGCTGCGGCGACGGCTGCGCCTGCGGCGCCGAGGGCGACGAGGAGTACCTGGAGTGCGGGCTCGACCCCGCGCTCGCCGAACTGCTGGCCGCCGCCGGACTCGACCCCGTCGAGGTCGAGGACATCGCCAACGTCGCCATCCAGGAGGACCTGGACGGCGGGGTGGACGTGACGACCGAGTCGACCATCCCCGAGGACGCCGTCGCCACCGGTGACTTCACCGCGCGCGAGGCCGGAGTGGTGGCGGGCCTGCGGGTCGCCGAAGCCGTGCTCTCGGTGGTCTGCACCGACGAGTTCGAGGTCGAGCGGCACGTCGAGGACGGCGACCGCGTCGAGGCCGGGCAGCGGCTGCTGTCGGTCACCACGCGCACGCGTGACCTGCTCACCGCCGAGCGCAGCGCCCTGAACCTGCTGTGCCGGCTGTCCGGCATCGCGACCGCCACGCGCGCGTGGGCCGACGTCCTGGAGGGCACCAAGGCCCGCGTGCGCGACACCCGCAAGACCACTCCGGGGCTGCGCTCCCTGGAGAAGTTCGCCGTGCGCTGCGGCGGCGGGGTCAACCACCGCATGTCGCTCTCGGACGCGGCCCTGGTGAAGGACAACCACGTCGTCGCCGCCGGGGGTGTCGCGCCGGCCTTCAAGGCCGTGCGGGAGGCCTTCCCGGAGGTGCCGATCGAGGTCGAGGTCGACACCCTGCACCAGCTCCGCGAGGTCGTGGAGGCGGGCGCCGACCTGGTCCTGCTGGACAACTTCACGCCGGGCGAGTGCGCGGAGGCCGTCGGGATCGCCGGCGGGCGGGCGCTGCTGGAGGCCTCGGGCCGGCTCACCCTCGACACCGCGCGCGCGTACGCCGAGACCGGGGTGGACTTCCTGGCCGTCGGCGCCCTCACCCACTCCTCGCCGATCCTGGACATCGGCCTGGACCTGCGCGAGGCGGAGTAACGCCCATGCTGCTCACGATCGACGTCGGAAACACGCACACCGTGCTCGGCCTGTTCGACGGCGAGGACATCGTCGAGCACTGGCGCATCTCCACGGACGCGCGCCGCACGGCGGACGAGCTGGCGGTCCTGCTGCAGGGCCTGATGGGCATGCACCCGCTGCTCGGCGACGGCCTGGGCGACGGCATCGACGGCATCGCCATCTGCGCGACCGTCCCGTCCGTGCTGCACGAGCTGCGCGAGGTCACCCGCCGCTACTACGGCGACGTGCCGGCGGTGCTGGTCGAGCCGGGTGTGAAGACCGGGGTGCCGATCCAGTTCGACAACCCCAAGGAGGTCGGCGCCGACCGGATCATCAACGCGGTCGCGGCGAACGAGCTGTACGGCGGCCCGGCGATCGTCGTCGACTTCGGTACGGCGACCACCTTCGACGCGGTCTCCGCGCGCGGTGAGTACGTCGGCGGGGTCATCTCGCCCGGCATCGAGATCTCGGTGGAGGCCCTCGGGATCAGGGCCGCGCAGCTGAGGAAGATCGAGGTGGCCCGGCCCCGGAACGTGATCGGCAAGAACACCGTCGAGGCCATGCAGTCGGGCGTCGTGTACGGATTCGCCGGACAGGTCGACGGCGTGGTGAGTCGCATGGCCCGGGAGCTGGCCGACGACCCCGACGAGGTCACGGTGATCGCCACCGGCGGTCTCGCGCCGGTGGTGCTGGGCGAGTCCTCGGTGATCGACGAGCACCAGCCCTGGCTGACCCTGATCGGCCTGCGCCTGGTCTACGAGCGGAACATGTCGCGGCTGTGAGGCGCCCGGCGCCCGGTGGGGCGCCGGTTCCCGCCGTTCACGCGCGCGGGTGACACCGGCCGGGGGAAACCGGACGGCGACACGCGGCGACACAACGCCCCCATCCATCACTTTTGTCCGATTAGCGGTAGCGTCGCCGCATGCCCACGCCATACGGATCCCGCGGCGGCATGGCGTTCGGTGCGCAGGAGCTGCGTGTGCTCCGCCGCGCCCTCGCCCTCGCCCTTCACCCAGGCCGAGCGTCCGCCGAGGACGTCAAGGACTGCTTCCGTCTCGCCGCGTCCCTGGACGAGGCGATGCGCGAGGCGGCCCGGCTGCGCGCCTTCCTCGTGGCCGACCTCGACCGGTACCGCGCCGCCCTGCCGGGCACCGCGGCCGGCTACCTCGCCCTTCTGGAGGAGGTGCTGGGCGCCGGGTACCGCCCCGTGCCCGACGATCTGGCCGCCCTCGGGGCGCTGCGCGGGAACCCGAAGGGCGCCGCCCTGCTGGAGCGCTGCCGGTCGCTCGCGGAGCAGGACGTGCGGGCCCGCTTCGCGCAGGGCGCGCGCAAGGTCCCGGCGCCCGCCGTACCGCCCTCCAGGACGCGCCTGCTGGCGCTCACGGGCGGCGCGGGGGAGGTTGTGGCCCGAGCCGCCGAGGGGCGGGAGAAACCCGCTCAGAAGCCCGCTCCGAAGCCCGGCCAGGCCCCTCCCGGGCGGCCCGCCGAGCGTCCGGCGGGAGAACCCGCCCCGAAGCGCCCCGTCCCCACGCCGGGCGAGGTCTTCCCGCGGCGCAAGCCGCCCACGCCGCCCGCCGACCCGGAGCAGTCGCGGCAGCTCGCCGCCGGCTGAGCCCACGCCGCCCACCCCGCCCCTTTCGTCCCGGCCCGCGTGGCTACCCTGGTGTCATGGACTACGTCGCCGCGCTCGTTCCCCCGGTCGTCATGGCCGTGTTCTTCATCGGTGTGGTCAGGGTGATCGTGAAGACCCAGGGCGGGGCCGCCAAGGCCAAGGAGGACGCGGCCGTCGACGCCGCCCTCGCGCGCGTGGAGGGCGGTCGCGAGACCGCCGCCGGCGACGCCTGAGCCGCCTCACCGACCCGCCCCCGTCAGGGCGTACGACTCCTCGCACCCCGGTGTTTTCCGAGTCGTGCGCCCTTTTTGTTCGCTTTGGCGACCTAAGCGCACGTCCGGCGGGCCTTCGGCGGAATCTCCCACTATTGTTCTGGCTGTGCCTCGCCCATTGGGAGAACTCGAAGACGCGGTCATGACGCGGGTGTGGAAGTGGAACCGCCCGGTGACCGTTCGAGAAGTCCTGGAAGATCTCCAGCAGGAACGGTCCATCGCGTACACCACCGTGATGACCGTTTTGGACAATCTCCATCAGAAGGGCTGGGTGCGCCGCGAGGCGGAAGGGCGGGCCTACCGATATGAGGCCGTCTCCACTCGGGCCGCCTACGCCGCCGCGCTGATGAACGACGCCTGGTCGCAGAGCGACAACCCGGCCGCCGCTCTCGTCGCCTTCTTCGGGATGATGAGCGAGGAACAGCGCCAGGCCCTCAGCGACGCCGTACGCATCGTCCAGGGGCCGGAAACCGTACAAGCGGCGGAACCCGCGCGAGCGCCGGAACCTGCGCCGACGCGGGAAGCCGCGGAACCCGGCGAAGCGCGGGAAGAGCAGAACCCCGGCCAGGCGGAGGACACCTCCGGGCGATAGCGTCCGCCCATGTCCGCAGAACGTCCCGAAGTCCACGCGAAAGCCATCACCGTCCGGCGGGCCCGGACCAGCGATGTGCCGGTCGTGCGTCACCTCCTCGACGCCTACGTCCGCGACCGCATCCTGCTCGACAAAGCCATGGTCACCCTTTACGAGGACATCCAGGAGTTCTGGGTCGCGGAACGCGACGACAACGCCGAGGTGGTCGGCTGCGGCGCCCTGCACGTCATGTGGGAAGACCTGGCCGAAGTCCGCACTCTCGCGGTGAAGCCGGGCCTCAAGGGCGCCGGTGTCGGGCACCAGTTGCTGGAGAAGTTGCTGCAGACCGCCCGCTGGCTCGGCGTTCGCCGGGTTTTCTGTCTGACCTTCGAAGTCGACTTCTTCCAGAAGCACGGCTTCGTGGAGATCGGTGAGACGCCGGTCGACACCGATGTCTACGCGGAGCTGTTGCGTTCCTATGACGAGGGCGTCGCGGAGTTCCTCGGTCTCGAACGAGTGAAACCGAACACCTTGGGCAACAGCCGGATGCTTCTGCATCTGTGATCGCCATTGCCTCGGTGCCCTATGTCCGAAACGCGCATGTTTCCGGACCATGGCGGGCCCCCGGGTCTCTCCCAGGGGTTTGTGTTTTTCCGGCAAAAGCGGTTTGCTTTCCGACGTACTGCAGTACTGCATATAACAGGGGCGGCGAAACGGCGGGCGCCGTACACACCCTGGCCCTCAACGTTATCGATGAAAGGAAATCCGGTGGCACAGAAGGTTCAGGTCCTTCTTGTCGACGACCTCGACGGCGGCGAGGCGGACGAGACGGTTACGTTCGCACTGGACGGCAAGACGTACGAGATCGATCTCACGACCACCAATGCGGACAAGCTGCGTGGCCTTCTCGACCCCTATGTGAAGGGCGGTCGTCGTACCGGAGGCCGTGCCGCGGGCGGACGTGGAAAGGCGCGCGTCGCTTCCGGTGGCAACCAGGACACGGCGGCCATCCGCGCCTGGGCGAAGGAGAACGGTTACGAGGTCAACGACCGCGGCCGTGTTCCGGCGTCCATTCGCGAGGCCTACGAGAAGGCCAACGGCTGATTTCCCCGGCAGGCGGGCGGCCGGGCGTTCGCACGCCGCAGCCGGACGCGGTGACAGTGCGTCGCCAGCGTGTCCACCAGTCGTACGAGATCGGGGGCGCCTGTCGGGCCTCCCACGGCCGGCAACGCCGGCAGCGAGGCCTCGGCCTCACCCCCCGGCCCGGGGGGCCGCAGCCATACGGCGGCCCCCTGCACGGGAACCGGGCCGTGCCCGGCGGCGCGGCTCCGCTCCGGCGGCAGCGCCCCTGAGCGGGCCTCTCCGGGCCGCGCGGGCGCCTCCATGAGGCCGCCCGTGCCCAGTGCCCGGAGATCCAGCGCGAGCCCGCGCCACTCCAGCCACTCCAGCACCCCCGGCAGCTCCTCCGCGCTGCCCGCGGCCACCAGCAGCCGCATCCGTTCGCCCCACAGGGCCACCGGGGAACCCGGCCCGAGGTGGCGGAGCGCGTGAGCGCCCGCCTCGGCCGGCACGTCCAGGACGTCGAAGCGGACCCCCGTGACCAGCATCGGCGGCCGGCCGGGCACGGTCGGCCAGCCCAGCTCGTTCTCGTACCAGTGCCGGACCCCGTCCTCCGGGCCGTCCGGCACCCCGCCCGCCCGCGGACCGGGCGGCACCGGATCGAGCGGACGACGGGGAAGGGGGACCGATGAGATCGCGGGGACCGAGCCAGCCATGCAGGGTGCAACCGCCGAACCGGGCCCGTGGTTACGCTGGGCGCTCCGTCCGTCGCGCAGGGTGCGGGAAAAGAAGGCGCGCGAGGCCACGGGCAGCCGCAAGCTTGTTCGCCCATAGCGGAGGGAACCGGTGGGCGCGGCATGGAGTGTCAGTCCCAGCGGGTAAGACATGCCTAGTGGGAGGGGGCGACACGCAGGACGGGCGGCCTCACGTTCGCCATCGGCGTACTGGCGACTGGGGTAACTGCCTGGCCTGCGGGAACATCGTCTCGCACCATCGGGTTGGGACAGATGTCGGCGTTCGGGGTCAGGAGGCCATCGACGGTGTCGGCAGTTGGAATGAGCGGTCCCCGCTTGCGGGACTAAGCTGCGGAAGGACAGGGAGGGGAAGTTCCCCCCACTGCCTGACCGCTCTGAGGAGCGATTAACGATGTTCGAGAGGTTCACCGACCGCGCGCGGCGGGTTGTCGTCCTGGCTCAGGAAGAAGCCCGGATGCTCAACCACAACTACATCGGCACCGAGCACATCCTCCTGGGTCTCATCCACGAGGGCGAAGGTGTCGCCGCTAAGGCCCTGGAGAGCCTCGGCATTTCGCTTGAGGCGGTCCGCCAGCAGGTGGAGGAGATCATCGGCCAGGGCCAGCAGGCCCCGTCCGGCCACATCCCCTTCACTCCCCGTGCCAAGAAGGTCCTGGAGCTCTCGCTCCGCGAGGCCCTTCAGCTGGGCCACAACTACATCGGCACGGAGCACATCCTGCTCGGCCTGATCCGTGAGGGCGAGGGCGTCGCCGCCCAGGTCCTGGTCAAGCTGGGCGCAGACCTCAACCGGGTGCGGCAGCAGGTGATCCAGCTGCTCTCCGGTTACCAGGGCAAGGAGACCGCCACCGCCGGCGGACCTGCCGAGGGCACCCCCTCGACGTCCCTGGTCCTCGACCAGTTCGGCCGGAACCTCACCCAGGCCGCTCGTGAGTCCAAGCTCGACCCGGTCATCGGGCGCGAGAAGGAGATCGAGCGGGTCATGCAGGTGCTGTCCCGCCGTACCAAGAACAACCCGGTGCTGATCGGTGAGCCCGGCGTCGGCAAGACCGCCGTCGTCGAGGGCCTCGCCCAGGCCATCGTCAAGGGCGAGGTGCCCGAGACCCTCAAGGACAAGCACCTCTACACCCTGGACCTCGGCGCGCTGGTCGCCGGCTCCCGCTACCGCGGTGACTTCGAGGAGCGCCTGAAGAAGGTGCTCAAGGAGATCCGCACCCGCGGCGACATCATCCTGTTCATCGACGAGCTGCACACGCTGGTCGGGGCGGGTGCCGCCGAGGGCGCCATCGACGCGGCCTCCATCCTGAAGCCGATGCTGGCCCGCGGTGAGCTGCAGACCATCGGTGCCACCACCCTGGACGAGTACCGCAAGCACCTGGAGAAGGACGCGGCCCTCGAGCGCCGCTTCCAGCCCATCCAGGTCGCCGAGCCGTCCCTGCCGCACACGATCGAGATCCTCAAGGGTCTGCGTGACCGGTACGAGGCCCACCACCGTGTCTCCATCACGGACGAGGCGCTGGTGCAGGCGGCCACCCTGGCCGACCGCTACATCTCGGACCGCTTCCTGCCGGACAAGGCGATCGACCTGATCGACGAGGCCGGCTCCCGGATGCGCATCCGCCGGATGACCGCGCCGCCGGACCTCCGCGAGTTCGACGAGAAGATCGCCGGTGTCCGCCGGGACAAGGAGTCCGCGATCGACTCGCAGGACTTCGAGAAGGCCGCCTCCCTGCGCGACAAGGAGAAGCAGCTCCTGGCCGCCAAGGCCAAGCGGGAGAAGGAGTGGAAGGCCGGCGACATGGACGTCGTCGCCGAGGTCGACGGCGAGCTGATCGCCGAGGTCCTCGCGACCGCCACCGGCATCCCGGTCTTCAAGCTGACCGAGGAGGAGTCCTCGCGTCTGCTGCGCATGGAGGACGAGCTCCACAAGCGGGTCATCGGCCAGGTCGACGCCGTCAAGGCGCTGTCGAAGGCGATCCGCCGTACGCGTGCCGGTCTGAAGGACCCGAAGCGCCCCGGTGGTTCGTTCATCTTCGCCGGCCCGTCCGGTGTCGGTAAGACCGAACTGTCCAAGGCCCTCGCGGAGTTCCTCTTCGGTGACGAGGACGCGCTGATCTCCCTCGACATGTCGGAGTTCAGCGAGAAGCACACGGTGTCGCGTCTGTTCGGCTCGCCCCCCGGCTACGTGGGCTACGAAGAGGGCGGCCAGCTGACCGAGAAGGTCCGCCGCAAGCCGTTCTCCGTCGTCCTGTTCGACGAGGTCGAGAAGGCCCACCCGGACATCTTCAACTCGCTGCTGCAGATCCTGGAGGACGGTCGCCTGACCGACTCCCAGGGCCGGGTCGTGGACTTCAAGAACACGGTCATCATCATGACGACCAACCTCGGCACCCGGGACATCTCCAAGGGCTTCAACCTGGGCTTCGCGGCCCAGGGCGACACGAAGTCCAACTACGAGCGCATGAAGAACAAGGTGTCGGACGAGCTCAAGCAGCACTTCCGCCCCGAGTTCCTCAACCGCGTCGACGACGTGGTCGTCTTCCCGCAGCTGACGCAGGAGGACATCCTGCGGATCGTCGACCTGATGATCAGCAAGGTGGACGAGCGCCTGAAGGACCGGGACATGGGCATCGAGCTGTCCCAGACCGCCAAGGAGCTGCTGTCCAAGAAGGGTTACGACCCGGTGCTGGGTGCCCGGCCGCTGCGCCGCACGATCCAGCGCGAGATCGAGGACACGCTCTCGGAGAAGATCCTCTTCGGCGAGCTGCGCCCCGGTCACATCGTGGTCGTGGACACCGAGGGCGAGGGCGAGTCCCAGACCTTCACCTTCCGCGGCGAGGAGAAGTCGGCGCTGCCCGACGTCCCGCCGATCGAGCAGGCGGCCGGCGGTGCCGGTCCGAACCTGAGCAAGGACGCGTAACCCTCCGGGGGTACGACGGACGAGAAAAGGGGCTGCCCCGGGACCACGGTCCCGGGGCAGCCCCTTTTCTCCGTCGTCAGGACAGCTGGCCGTCGTAGTCCGGCAGCTTGTACGTCTTCTCGGCGTGGCCGCCGGAGAGGTCCGTGGCGCTGTTGCCGACGTTCGCGATGATCGTGTAGCCCCGCTTCTCGATGTCGGCGCGCTGGGCGGTCTTGTAGGCGGCGACGTCCTTGAAGAGGTCGAGGAAGCCGCGGACGCGGAGGCCGGAGACCTCGTAGCCGTCGTGCTCGAGGTTCCACTCGGTGGGCGCCTCGATGATGCCCGGGCGAGCGGTGACGAAGAAGAGCGAGACGCCGTGCTCCTGGGCGTACTCGGCGACGTTCAGCACCGGCTTGTTGGCGGGCTGCGGGAAGCTGAACCCGAAGTCGGTCTCCAGCGTCGTGTTGTCGATGTCGAAGACGATCGCCTGCTTCTCTCCCGGCCGGGCCGCGGCGATACGGTCCTTCAGGTAGGGAAGGGCCTGGTCCATCACGGCCTGGCAGTCCTGCTGCCAGGTGGCGTAGTCGACCTTCGCGGAGGAACCGCTCGTGGTCGCCGTCGCCGCCTGCGCGGGGGCGGCCAGCGCGGTGAGCGCGGCCACGGAGACGGCGGTGACGGATATACGGCGCGCCCAGGGGCGTCTGGTCATCGGTGGGGGTCCTCTCACGTCCGTACTGAGGGGTCAGAACGGTTGACTGTCAGGGGCATGATCAGTGCTGAGGATGGCGCGAGAGGAACCGTAGGGTTACTGAACGGTAGTCGTACAGGGGTCTGCGTCACATTTCGCGGTCCGGCCGGGGCCGGCTGACGGAGTGTCAGGTTCCGGATCCCTCCCCGGATCGCCAACCTCCGTACCGGGTGGGCGAGTAGCGCGCGTCACATTCAGGCACCCCCACGGCCCCCTGGGCGGTGACAAGCCGCACAGGGGAAATGTCCATTACTACCCGGCTTAGTGATATTTCCTATCGGGTCAAAACGGGGCATTACCGGCACTGTGTGACGAAGAAACCGCACGTCAGAGGTGGTGGTGTCCGAAGAGTCGCGTCTGTCAAGAAGTGGGAGTATTTGTAGTTGTCTACTACGTCCTGCCGTAGAAGCAGGGCTTTGTGGCGGACTGAGGTGGTGGGTTACCAATGAATGGCCAGCGCGGCGAACGCCTGTACGTCGCACGGCCCCCCCGTTCCCTAGTCCACGAGGTTTCGATGTTCCAGCGCTTCACGTCCCGTTCTTCGCGTACGTCCTCGCTCCGCACCCGCGTGGCCGTCCTGGCTGCCGGCATCGGCGCCACGGCCGTGGTGGGAACCGGGGTCGCGAGCGCGGCCACCCCGTCGGCCGCCTCCTGGGTCGACCCGGTGAAGAAGTACACGCTGTCCGCCAGCTTCATGCAGGACGGCAGCCACTGGGCGCACAAGCACAGCGGTCAGGACTTCGCCGTCCCGACCGGCACCGAGGTTCTCGCCGCGCACGGCGGCACCGTCGTCAAGGCCGGCCCCAACGGCGCCGGTGACGGCCCCGCCTACGGCAACGCCGTCGTCATCAAGCACGGCAACGGCACGTACTCGCAGTACGCGCACCTGTCCCGGATCGACGTCAAGGCCGGCCAGGTCGTCAAGACCGGTCAGCACATAGCCCTTTCGGGCAGCACCGGTAACTCCACCGGCCCGCACCTGCACTTCGAGATCCGGACCACCCCGAACTACGGTTCCGCGGTCAACCCGGTGGTCTTCCTCAAGGCCCACGGCCTGAAGGTCTGACCTACCGTTCCCCGTGGGCGCCTTGATGCGCCTGCGTGACGAGATCCACGGCGACTTCGAGAACGGCCGCGCGCTTCTTCTCGAAGTCGCCTTCCAGGTCCTGCATCACGAACATCCCCGCGTGCAGCGTGAACAGCGCGCTCACGCAGCGGACCTGGTCGACGAGTTGGGCCTCGGGGTCGATGATGATGTCCCTGAGGCCGCGCATCCGGTCCTTGAAGGACTCGCCGATGCGCAGTTCCCGGACCGTGGCCTGGTTCTCCTGCATGAACCGGAAGAGCGGTTCCGCGCCGGCCAGAGCCTGGCTGTAACGCCGCACGATCTCCTGCTTGGTCTCCAGCGTGTGCGGCTGGCTGCGACCCCACTCGATCAGGTCCTCGATCGGCTGCGTCAGATCCTCGAAGAGGCTGACGATGATCTCTTCCTTGGTCTTGAAGTGGTAGTACAGGGCCGCCTTCGTGACGTCGAGACGCTCGGCGATCTCGCGCAGGGAGGTCTTCTCGTAGCCGTGCTCGGCGAAGAGTTCGAGCGCCACGTCCTGGATGCGCTGGCGGGTGTTGCCGCGGCGCTGCTGCTTGGTGCCGTCCATGGTGACGCCCATCCTCGTACTCCTCGCGCTCCCGCGAAACTTACTTGACGACCGGCTAGTGGCGGGTCTACCTTCCCTCAGTGTAGTGAACTAGCCGGGCGGCAAGTAAGGGGCCGTCGGGGGGAGTGGGAGAGATGGCGGACACACAAGCGGTCGCGGCGGACCGGAAACAGCCCGGGCAACCGGAGGAGTCGCAGGAGAAGCAGCCCAGGAGCGTCCGGGTGGTGCTCCTCGCGCTCATGATCGCGATGATGCTGGCGATGCTGGACAACATGATCGTGGGTACCGCGATGCCGACGATCGTCGGTGAGCTCGGCGGCCTGGAGCACCTGTCCTGGGTGGTGACCGGCTACACCCTGGCGACCGCCGCGGCGACCCCGATCTGGGGCAAGCTCGGTGACATGTTCGGCCGCAAGGCCACCTTCCTCAGCTCCATCGTGATCTTCCTGATCGGCTCCGCGCTCAGCGGCATGGCCCAGGACATGGGTCAGCTGATCGGCTTCCGCGCCGTGCAGGGCCTCGGCGCCGGCGGTCTGATGGTCGGCGTCATGGCGATCATCGGCGACCTGATCCCGCCGCGGGAGCGCGGCAAGTACCAGGGCATGATGGCCGGCGTCATGGCGCTGGCGATGATCGGCGGCCCGCTGGTCGGTGGCACCATCACCGACAACTGGGGCTGGCGCTGGTCCTTCTACATCAACCTGCCGCTCGGCGCCGTCGCGCTCGCGCTCGTCAGCGCCGTGCTGCACCTGCCGAAGAAGCGGTCCAAGGCGGGTATCGACTACCTCGGCGTCGTCCTGCTGACCGTCGGCATCACCTCCATCGTGCTCGTCACCACCTGGGGCGGCACCGAGTACGCCTGGACCTCCGCGCGGATCATGGAGCTGATCGGCATCGGCGTGGCCGCGCTGGTCGGGTTCGTGTTCTGGCAGACCAAGGCCGCCGAGCCGGTGCTGCCGCTGCACATCTTCCGCAGCGGCAACTTCACCCTGATGTCGGTCATCGGCTTCATCACCGGCTTCGTGATGTTCGGCGCGACCCTCTTCCTGCCGCTGTACCAGCAGGCGGTCCAGGGCGCCTCCGCGACCAACTCGGGTCTGCTGCTCCTGCCGATGCTCGGCTCGATGCTGGTGACCTCGATGGTGGCCGGCCGGGTCACCACCAACAGCGGCCGCTACAAGGTGTTCCCGATCGCCGGCGGCGTGCTGATGATCGTCGGGCTCTACCTGCTGTCGCTGATGGACACCGGCACCACGCGGCTGACCTCCGGCATCTACATGGCCGTGCTCGGCGCGGGCATGGGCTGCCTGATGCAGATCACCATGCTGGTGGCGCAGAACAGCGTGGAGATGAAGGACATGGGTGTGGCGTCCTCCTCCACCACCCTGTTCCGTACGCTCGGCTCCTCCTTCGGTGTGGCCGTCATGGGCGCGCTGTTCAACCACAAGGTCCAGGACGTCATGTCGGACAAGGCCGGCGCGCTGGGCTCCAAGGTCACCGAGAAGTCGGCGCAGCTCGACGCGGCGAGCCTGGCGAAGCTGCCGGTGCAGGCGCGGGAGGCGTACCAGCACGCGGTGTCCGCCGGCACGCACTCGGCGTTCCTGCTGGGCGCGGTGATCGCGGTCCTGGTGCTGATCGCGGCGCTGTTCGTGAAGGAGGTGCCGCTCAAGGGCGGCCCCCAGAAGCCCGAGGTGACCGAGGCCCTCTGAGCCCCTCCCGGTCCGAAGGCCCCCGGCGGTGTCCGCCCCGGGGGCCTTCGCCGTGCCGGGCCGGCGGACGCGGCGGACCGGCCCGCCGGCCCGGACCTTCGGAGGCCCTAACGCCCGCCGGACAGCGGCAGCATGGGATGGCTGCCGGTGTTGGTGGGGGCGTGCTCCGGGAGCCAGAGGACGGCCACCGCGCCCTCCGCGGGAACGTGGTCAGGGGCCCCGGCCGGGCGTACGTTGCGGAAGGTCAGCCGGGCGCCCAGCACCCGGGCCTGGCCGGCCGCGATGGTCAGGCCAAGGCCGTGGCCCTGGCCCGCTCGGTCCTGGCTGCCGGTGCGGAAGCGGCTCGGTCCCTCGGCGAGCAGGGCCTCGGGGAAACCGGGGCCGTGGTCGCGGACCCGGATGACCCGGCCCTCGACGGTGACCTCCACCGGCGGCCTGCCGTGCCGGGCGGCGTTGGCCAGCAGGTTGAACAGCACCCGCTCCAGACGGCGCGGGTCGGTCGTGACCTCCGACTCGTGCACCACCCGTACGGTGATGTCCGGGTCCTTTGCCGCGACCCGCCGGGCTACGAACTCGCCCAGCATGATGTCCTGCAGCTCGGCCCGCTCGGAGGCCCCGTCCAGCCGGGCCACCTCCAGCACGTCCTCGACCAGGGTGCGCATCGCCTTCGCCCGGTCCAGGACCAGTTCGGTGGGGCGCCCCGGAGGCAGCAGCTCGGCGGCCGTCAGCAGGCCCGTCACCGGGGTGCGCAGCTCGTGCGCGATATCGGCGGTCACCCGCCGCTCGGCCTCCAGCCGCTGCCGCAGCGCGTCCGCCATGGCGTCCACCGCGCGCGCGAGGTCGTCGGTCTCGTCCCGTACGACGCCGCCGATGGCCTCCCGCACCCGTACGTCCGTCTCGCCCTTCGCGACCTGGCCCGCCGCGGCCGCCGCCTTGCGCAGCCGCCGCGAGAGCTGCCCGCCGATCAGCACGCCGAGCGCGCTGCCGCCGAGCACGACCGCGATGGAGCCGATGACCAGCGCCTGGTCGAGGTCCTTCATGACGTCCGTGGAGCGGTCCGGGAAGTTGCCGTGCAGGGACAGCACATGCCCGTCCTTGACCGGCACGGCCGCCCAGATGTCCGGCCCGGCGCCGCGGTCGCTGACGTAGCTGGCCCGGCGGCCCTCCCTCACCTTGTCGCGCAGCGGGGGCGGCAGCTCCGGGTCGTCGATCTTGATGCTCGGGAAGTTCGGCCGGCCGCCAAGTTCGTAGTTGCGCTGCGCTATCTGGACCCGCGCGTTGGCCAGGTCGCGGGCGTTGTCCAGCATGGAGACACGGGCCGCGTTGTGCACGACGAGGCTGAGCGCGATCGCCACCAGACCGGCGACCAGCGCGATCGCCGCGCTGAGCTTCCATCTCAGCCCGGTCCGCAGCCCCGCCCGTTCCACGCGCCGCATCGGGCGCCGAATGATCCCCCGCATGTCCCGCTCCGCTCAGGCCCTCAACTTGTAGCCGAACCCGCGGACCGTCTCGATCCGGTCCTGGCCGATCTTCTGGCGCAGCCGCTGCACATGGACGTCGACGACCCGGGTGTCCCCGCCCCAGCCGTAGTCCCACACCCGCTCCAGCAGCTTGTCGCGGGAGAGCACGGTGCCGGGCGCGCCGGAGAACTCCAGCAGCAGCCGCATCTCGGTCGGGGTGAGCGCCACCGGGCGTCCGGCCCGGCGTACCTCCATGCCCTCGGTGTCGATCTCCAGTTCGCCGAAGACCAGCGGCCCGCCGTTCAGGTCCGCCGCGGCCCCGGAGCCGGCAGCGGCCCCGCCGGCGTGTCCGAAGCGGCGCAGCACCGCGCGGATCCGGGCGACCAGCACGGCACCGTCGAACGGCTTGGTCACGTAGTCGTCGGCGCCCGCCTCCAGGCCGAGGACGACGTCGATGGAGTCGGCGCGCGCCGAGAGCATGATCACCGGAACCGTCGACTCGTCCCGGATGCGCCGGCACAGGCTGACGCCGTCCAGGCCCGGGACCATGACGTCGAGCAGCGCGATGTCGGGCCGGTTCGCCCGGAACGACTCCAGCCCGGAGAGCCCGTCGGGCATGGCGGTCACCGCGAAGCCGTCCCGCTCCAGGGCGAGCTGGGTGGCCTCGCGGATGACGTCGTCGTCCTCGACGAACAGGACGTGGGTCTGGTCTGCCATCCCGGTGCTCTCAGTCCTCGTGTGCGTGTGGGCGGTCAGTTGTCCGGCGCGGGTGTCGCGTCCCCGCCGACGGACTTGCTGTAGTCGTTGTGGACGGGCTTGCCCTGGGCGAAGCGCCCCGCCTTCCACTTGTAGGGGATGACGTCCTCGCCGGACGGGCGGGAGATCGGGTCGCCCCTGCGGTACACCTGCTTGGTCACGGTCAGGACGCCCTGGACGATCTCCGCGTAGACCGGGGACTCCTCGGACCGGAAGACGTTCTTGTACGCGCCGTTCTCGTCCCGGTACACGTACGAGCCGACACCCACCGCGTCCGCGCAGGTCAGCACGTTGACCACGACATCGCTCACGGCGCCGCCGGTCAGGTCGCCGTAGGACACGTCGACCGGGTAGTCGTCGCCGTTGCACGGCTTGAGGTCGCGCTTGACCGAGGCCGAGACCGCGGGGTCGTGGCGCAGCAGCGCCACCGCGTCCACCCGCCGGTAGGAGTCGGACGGACTGGGCGGCGGGGAGGCGCCCGCCACCGCGGAGGCGTGCGCCGGGCCCTCGTCCCGGGCGCCGGTCCCCCCGGTGCCGCAGGCGGCGGCGAAAAGGCCGAGGGCGGTGACCGAGGCCGCCGCCGCGATCACCGCCATTGAACTGCCTGGGGCCCGCTCGGGCCCGGTCCCGGTCAGGCCGCGCAACGCTCCCGCTCCTCACGCTCCAGCGCGCGTGCGTCCAGATCGCGCGCCTCCAGCTCCTCGCGGAGCCGGGCGAGCGCCCGGTGCAGCGTGCTCTTGACCGTACCCGCCGACATACCGAGGGCCGCGGCCGTCTCCTCCGTGGACATCTGCTCCCAGTGTCGCAGCACCACGACACTGCGCTGCTTCGGTGCGAGCACCTTCATGATGTCCATCAGCAGCGCCCGGTCGGCGTGCTGCTCGGTGGCGTCCTCCACGGAGGACTCCGGGAGCTGCTCGGTGGGGACCTCCTCCAGCTTGCGCGCCCGCCACCACTCGGTACGGGTGTTGATCATCACCCGGCGCAGGTAGGCGTCCGCGAGCCGCTTGTCGGCGATGCCGTCCCAGCGGCCGTACGTCCGCACCAGGGCGGTCTGCAGCAGGTCCTGTGCGTCGACCGGGTCCGGGACGAGCCGGCGGGCGCTGCGCAGCAGCGCTTCCTGCCGGGTGCGGACGTACTCCTCGAACCCGAGCACCTCACCCTGCGCCATGATCGACCGCCTCCGTTCCCCGTGTACTCCGGCCCCGTGCCGGAAGTCCCGCCGTGCTGCCTGCCCGTTGGTCCGCCGGGCACGGGAAGAAAGCTACGGAGCGGTTGTCACGAGGCTGTGCGGAGCAGCCTGCGGCCGGCAATCGGCTGTCCGTCGGTTGTGTAACGGAAGTAGGTACGGGGTAAGGAACGCGGCGCTTATGTCCTGCTATTCACCCTTTCGTTGGGCGGGGCGCGTCGTAACGAACGCCGATGGGCTGTGACTTGGCCGTGCGTCAGGTCAGCGGCAGCCGGTACAGGGCGCCCGGCAGCGGCTCCACCAGGCCGTCCGCGACGAGCCCGTCGAGCGCGCGGGCGCGCTGCACCGGCTCGTGCCAGACCCGGTCCAGCGCCGCCTGCGGCACCGGCGCGTGCGCCTCCCGCAGTACGGCGAGGAGCTTGCCGCGCACCTGGCGGTCCGTGCCGGCGTACGTCTGGCCGCGGCGCGGCGGGCCCTCGTGCTCCGGCTTGCCCGCGAGCCGCCACGCGCACTGCGCGGCGATCGGGCAGTGCGTACAGCCCTCGTTCTTCGCAGTGCACACCAGTGCGCCCAGCTCCATGGAGGCGGCGGCCCAGCGCGCGGCCGTCCTCTCCTCCTCCGGCAGCAGTTCCCGGGCCAGCCGCCGCTCGGCCGCCGTGGTGGCGTTCGGCGGGTACTGAACACCCGTCACCGCCCGCGCGAAGACCCGGCGCACGTTCGTGTCCAGCACCGGGTGGCGCTGCCCGTACGCGAAGGAGGCGACCGCCGCGGCCGTGTACTCGCCGATCCCGGGGAGCGCCAGCAGTTGCGCGTGATTCGTCGGCACGTCACCGCCGTGCCGTTCCGTTATGGCCGCGGCCGCTCCGTGCAGGCGCAGGGCGCGGCGCGGGTAACCGAGCCGGCCCCAGGCGCGCACCGCCTCTCCGGGAGCCTCCTTGGCGAGGTCGGCGGGGCGGGGCCAGCGTTCGATCCACTGCTCGTACACGGGGAGCACCCGGCTCACCGGTGTCTGCTGCAGCATGAACTCGCTGACCATCACGCCCCAGGGGCCCGCATCCGGGCGGCGCCAGGGGAGGTCGCGGGCGTGGGAGTCGAACCAGGCGATCACGGGGGCGTGAAGCTTCTCAGTCATGGCCTTCCGATCCTGCCACGGCTCAGCGTGTGGTGGCCGACGACAGCACGGTCGCGGAGCGTCGCGTCGCGTAGCGGTGAGTGAAGAAGCCCTTCGTCCGCGGCAGTTGCCGTGATGATGATCCGGAAAAGTTGTCGCCCGGACGGCGGGTGGCGCGAGCCGGAGCGGTGATCTCTCGTACAGTTTGCGCCGTGGGATCTCTGCGCAATCCGGTCGGGCCGCTTCCCTCCTCCATCTACTGGCGACGGAGGGTCCTCATGCTGTCCGTACTCGCCCTGTTGGCGTTGCTGATCGCCTGGATCGTGACCTCGGGCGGCGGGGGCGGCAAGAACGGTGCCGACGGGCCGAACGGCAAGAATCCCGCGTCCACCATCACGCCAGGGCCCTCCTCGTCCGGGCCGGCCTACAGCCAGCACCCGGGCGGGCGTGACGAGCCGGGCGGCGGGGACACCGGCGGGAGCGGTTCCGGCTCGGGCGACACCGGCTCGGACGGCAAGGGCGGCTCCGGTTCGGCGGGGTCCGACGGCGGCTCCGGCGGTGGCTCGGGCGGCGGCTCCGCCGCGGGCGGCGGCGGGGTCGGTACCGCAGACGCGCTGCCCGCGTCCTCCTCGCTGCCCAACTGCACACCCGGCGCGGTGACGTTGACCCTGCGCAGCGTGCACAACTCCTACTCGCCCGACCAGACGCCGGAGTTCGAACTCGTCGCGAAGAACTCCTCGTCCGGTGACTGCAAGGTCGATCTCGGCCCCAAGAAGGCGGTGTTGACCATCACGCCGGCGGAGGGTGACGACGCGTACTGGTCGTCGGCCGACTGCCCGAAGAGCGCGGCGAGCCTGCTCTTCCGGGTGAGCGCGGGCCAGAGCATCACGTACACCGTGAAGTGGGACCGGAAGCCGAGTGCGCCGGAGTGCGCCACGCCTCCGGCGGGGTCGGCGAAGGCGGGGACGTATCTGTTGGAGGCGAAGGCGCCGGGGTTCGCCAAGGCGCGGGCCTCGTTCGTGCTGTCGGCCGACTAGCGCGGGGCGCTGTCACTGTCGAGGCGCCCTGGGCCGCGGCTGGGCACGGACTGTTCCGCTTGCCCACGCCGGCGGGATGCCTTCCCCGCTCTCGGCTTCGCTCGAGTGGTGGGGCCCCCATCGCCCACCCGTGCCGCCCTGGGGGCCCCAGGCCCTTGAGGCACTGGGGAGGCACGCATGCCCGCACTTACGCGGCCACGTCCGCGCCGGTCAGACGTACCGCTCCAGGATCGACGACTCGGCCAGGCGGGACAGGCCCTCGCGGACGCTCCGCGCCCGGGCCTCGCCGACGCCGTCGACCGTCTGGAGGTCGTCCACGCTCGCGGCGAGCAGCTTCTGGAGCCCGCCGAAGTGCTCCACCAGGCGGTCGATGATCGCGCCCGGCAGCCTCGGCACCTTCGCCAGCAGCCGGAAGCCGCGCGGGGAGACCGCGGAGTCGAGGGTCTCGGGGGAGCCCGTGTAGCCCAGCGCCCGCGCCACCGTGCCCATTTCGAGGAGTTCCGCGTGGGTCAGGGCGTCCAGCTCCGCGAGCGCCTCGTCCACCGTGCGGGACCGCTTCGCCGTGGGCTCGGGGACGTAGTCCCGGACGACCAGTTCGCGGTCGGGCTCCACCCCGGCGATCAACTCCTCGAGCTGGAGCGCGAGAAGACGGCCGTCGGTGCCGAGTTCCACCACGTACTCGGCGATCTCGGTGGCGATGCGCCGGACCATCTCCAGACGCTGGGCGACCGCCGACACGTCCCGGACCGTCACCAGGTCCTCGATCTCCAGCGCCGACAGCGTGCCCGCGACCTCGTCCAGGCGGAGCTTGTACCGCTCCAGGGTGGCCAGGGCCTGGTTGGCGCGGGAGAGGATCGCGGCGGAGTCCTCCAGCACGCGGCGCTGGCCGTCGACGTAGAGGGCGATCAGCCGCATGGACTGGGAGACGGAGACCACCGGGAAGCCGACCTGCTTGGAGACCCGGTCCGCCGTGCGGTGCCGGGTGCCGGTCTCCTCCGTCGGAATCGTCGGGTCCGGGACCAGCTGCACGCCGGCCCGCAGGATCTTCGACAGGTCGGAGGAGAGCACGATGCCGCCGTCCAGCTTGCACAGCTCCCGCAGCCGCGTCGCGGCGAACTCCACGTCCAGGACGAAGCCGCCGGTGCACATCGCCTCGACGGTCTTGTCGGAGCCCAGGACGATGAGCCCGCCGGTGTTGCCGCGCAGGACTCGCTCCAGGCCGTCACGCAGGGGCGTGCCGGGAGCCACGGCGCTCAGTGAGGCGCGCATCAGGCGATCGGAGCCGGCGCTCCCACCGGACTTTCCGGGAGCTGCTGCCCGGTCGTTGGCTGCCACTGCACTCCTCGGGTCGCAGGTTCTGGGGCGCCGCCGTCGCACGCACTCTGTTCGTACGGACGGGCGAGACCTGGGCAAAGTCTACCGGCGGTCTTCCGCCTCCCGTGGGGCCTCTCGGCGACGGGAGCGCGGCAGCACCCGGAGCGCGTCCCCCATGTCGGCGACTTCCAGCACCTTCATCCCGGCCGGGACCTTGCCCGGATCACCTGGCACGAGGGCGTGTGTGAAGCCCAGCCGGTGCGCCTCGGCGAGCCTGCGCTGCACGCCCGTGACCCGTCTGACCTCGCCCGCGAGCCCCACCTCGCCGATGGCGACGAGGTTCTTGGGCAGGGGGGTGTCGCTGGCGGCCGAGGCGAGCGCGAGGGCGATCGCCAGGTCGGCGGCGGGCTCCGAGAGCTTCACTCCGCCCACCGTCGCGGAGTAGATGTCCCGCTTGCCGAGCGCGCTGATCCGCCCGCGCTGCTCCAGCACCGCGAGCATCATCGACACCCGGGAGGTCTCCAGACCCGAGGTGGTCCGGCGCGGAGAGGGGATCTGGGAGTCCACGGTCAGCGCCTGCACCTCCGCCACCAGCGGGCGGCGGCCCTCCAGGGTGACCGTCAGGCAGGTGCCCGGGACCGGTTCGGCACGACGGGTCAGGAAGAGCCCGCTCGGGTCGGCGAGGCCCGTGATGCCCTCGTCGTGCAGCTCGAAGCAGCCGACCTCGTCCGTGGCGCCGTAGCGGTTCTTCACGCCCCGGACCAGGCGAAGGCGGGCGTGCCGGTCGCCCTCGAAGTGCAGGACGACGTCCACCAGGTGCTCCAGCAGCCGGGGGCCCGCGATCGCGCCGTCCTTGGTGACGTGGCCCACCAGCAGCGTGGACATGCCGCGCTCCTTGGAGGCGCGGATCAGGGCGCCGGCCACCTCCCGCACCTGGGCCATGCCGCCGGGCGCGCCGTCGATCTCCGGCGAGGCGACCGTCTGCACCGAGTCCAGGATCAGCAGGGACGGCTTCACCGCGTCCAAATGGCCGAGGACGGCCGCCAGATCGGTCTCGGCGGCCAGGTACAGATGATCGTCCAGGGCGCCGATGCGGTCGGCCCGCAGCCGCACCTGGCTCGCCGACTCCTCACCCGTCACATAGAGGGTGCGGTGTTCGTCACTGGCCGACTTGGCGGCCACGTCCAGCAGCAGGGTGGACTTGCCGACGCCGGGCTCGCCCGCGAGCAGGACCACCGCGCCGGGCACCAGACCGCCGCCGAGCACCCGGTCCAGCTCCGGCACGCCGGTCGGGCGGGCGGTGGCCTGGCGGCCGTCGACCTGGCCGATGGGCAGCGCCGAGCTGGTTACCCGGCCCGGCGCCGTCGTACGGACCGCGGGCGCGCCGTACTCCTCGACCGTGCCCCAGGCCTGGCACTCCGGGCAGCGGCCGAGCCATTTGGCGGTCTGCCAACCGCACTCGGTGCAGCGGTAGGACGGTCGGTCCTTGGTGGTCTTGGTACGGGCAGCCATGCGGAAACCGTAGCCCGCGGCACTGACACCGCCCCCGCGGGCCGCCCGGTACCGGTCAGGGCCCGTCGGGTCCGGGCCGTGGAACGAAAGGTTCCTGTCCCCTTATGAGGGATCGTTTCACCCGTACGAATTAAAAGAGCTCAAGGCGCCGGAAGGAGCACTGCGCCGCCGCCTACGGTCGCACGGGTGATGAGCAGCAGTCCGGAGACGACGACCCGCACCACCGGCGCACATCGGACGCACCGGGAGGCGCGCGACCGAGCCGCCGCGCGCACCCTCGCGCAGCGGCCGCCGGCGCGCTACGAGCCGTACCTGGACGGTCTGTTCACCTACTGCCTGTCGGTGCTGTGCGACCACGACGCGGCCACCGCCGCCCTCGGGGACGTCCTGGCGCTGGCCGAGCGGCGCGGACAGCGCGTCCCGGAGGCCGTCGACCAGCGGGCCTGGCTGTACGCACTGGCCCGCTGGGCGTGCCTGCGGGGGCTCGCCGAGGCCCGGCAGAAACGTCAGGCCACCCACGCGTCGGGCCGCCCGGCCGCCGCGAAGCGGGAGGCCGATCCGCCCGTGGCCCCGGAGGTCCTGGAGCAGCGGCGCGGTGAACTCGCCCTGCTCGCCTGGCCGGAGGCGGCCGGCACCTCGCCCGAGCAGCGCGAGGCCCTGGAGCTCGCCGTCCGCCACCACCTCGCCGCGCGCGAGGTCGCCGCCGTCCTCGGCATGGCGCCCGCCGCCGCGCGCGAGCTGCTGGCCTCCGCGGCCTGCGAGGTCGAGCGCACCCGCGCCGCGCTCGCCGTGGTCGAGACCGGCGGCTGCCCGAGCGTGGCCCACCTCACCGGAGACAGCCGGCTGGTCCTCAGCACCACCCTGCGCCGCGAGCTGGTCCGGCACGTCGACGACTGCCCCCGCTGCCGCCGCACCGCCGAGCGCGCCGTCCCCGGCCGCTGGCCCGGCGCCACGGTCACCCCGGCCGAGCTGCCGGTTCTGCAGGCGCCCCGCGCGGCCCTGCACGTCGCCCTCACGCACCACCCGCGCGCGCGTGGCGCGGCCGCGCCCCGCTTCGACCGGCGCGGCTTCCCGATGGACCCCAAGGACCGCGCGGCCCGCCGCGACCGCCTCCGCGCGCGTGCCGTCACCACGACCGTCGTCGCCACCGTGGTCGCCGCCCCCGTCCTCGCCCTGTGGGCCGCCTACCGGGGCGCTCCGGCCCCCGGCGAGGACGGCCGGCCGGGCGCCGCCAGCGAGGCGCAGGGCCCCGACGCGTTCGGCGGCGACACCGGCGGCGGCTACGAGAACGCGGGGAACGCCCGGGTGAAGCCGTCCGGCGTCCCGGCCGAGAAGGGCACGTCGGACGTCTCCGTGAAGGTCGTCAGCGTCGGCGGAGGCGGCGGGAAGGGCGCAGGGGAGCTCGCGGTCGGCGCGCGCACCGACGGCGACATCACGCTGATCACGCTCACCGCGTCCGGCGCTGGACCGGTCCGCTGGTCCGCGTCCACCTCGGCGTCCTGGCTCTACTTCAGCCGGTCGGCGGGCACGCTCCGGCCCGGCGAGACGTTCACGATCAAGGTGTACGTCGACCGGCTGCGCGAGCCGTCCGGCCACTGGCACGCGCAGGTGGCGGTCGCACCGGCCGGCGCCGTGGTCACGATCGACGGCTACGGCACCGCCCCCGGCGGACCCCCGGCCCCGCCCTCGACGCCCGTACCCGACCCGAGTCCCCCGACGCCGGTCCACACCGACCCGCCGTCCAGTCCGCCCCCCTCGCCCTCGGACCCGCCGTCCACCCCGGCCGACCCGACACCGTCCGATCCGCCGAGCCCGTCCTCGCCGCCGCCCACCGACGACGGCGACCCGAGCCCGTCGGACGACGGCTAGTGCTGTGACCGGAAAGGTTTGCCGGAAAGCTCGCGGCGTCCGGTGCGGTGCATCGCAAGGCGGAGCATCGCCCGCGTACTGGACGTACTCGGGTGATGCGACAACGCGGCGAGGTGCCGTGCCGGGCGTCGCGAGCCCGTGAACCTTTCCGGTCGCAGCACTAGGCAGGCCCCGGATCCGCCGGATGCGGAGCCACCAGCGGGAGCTGCGAGGCCAGCCGCTGCTCGCACAGCTCGGCCAGGCGGTCGTAGCCGGCCTTGCCCATCAGCTCGGTCAGCTCCGCCCGGTAGGAGACGTACACCGGCTCGCCCGCGCCGTGCGCCGACGTCGCCGAGGTGCACCACCAGTGCAGGTCATGACCGCCCGGGCCCCAGCCCCGGCGGTCGTACTCGCCGATCGACACCTGCAGCACGCGCGTGTCGTCCGGCCGCTCGATCCAGTCGTACGTCCGCCGGATCGGCAGCTGCCAGCAGACGTCCGGCTTCGTCTCCAGCGGCTCCCGGCCCTCCTTCAGGGCGAGGATGTGCAGCGAGCAGCCCGCACCGCCCGCGAAGCCCGGACGGTTCTGGAAGATGCACGACCCCTGGAAGGGCCGGGTCTGCCGGGACCCCTCCTCGTCCTCGGAGGTCCAGCCGTTGCGGATGCCCTCGTCGTGGTGCTGCCAGATCTCCGGCGTGAGCCTCGCCACGTGCCCGGCGACCCGCTTCTCGTCGTCCTCGTCGGAGAAGTGGGCGCCCAGCGAGCAGCACCCGTCGTCCGCGCGGCCCGCCTGGATGCCCTGGCAGCCGCTGCCGAAGATGCAGTTCCAGCGAGAGGTCAGCCATGTCAGATCGCAGCGGAAGACCTGCTCCTCGTCCGCCGGATCAGGAAACTCCACCCACGCGCGCGCGAAGTCGAGCCCCTTCTCGTCACTCACCTTCGGGGCCTTTCTGGGCGTCTTGCCGGACTTGGACGACTTGTCGTCCTTCGCCTTTTTCGTCTTTGGCACGCGTCCAGGGTAAGTCGCCCGGGGCCGCCGCGGGGACCGAGGACGGCGGTTCTGGCAGTAGCGTTCCGTACATGAGACTCGGTGTCCTGGACGTGGGTTCGAACACGGTGCATCTGCTGGTGGTGGACGCCCACCCCGGCGCACGGCCGTTGCCCGCGCACTCGCACAAGGCCGAACTGCGGCTCGCCCAACTGCTCGACGACAGCGGTGCCATCGGCGACGACGGCATCCGCCAACTGGCCGACGTGGTCCGGGACGCGCTCCAGGCCGCCGAGGACAAGGGCGTCGAGGACCTGCTGCCGTTCGCGACCTCCGCGGTCCGGGAGGCCACCAACGCCGACGACGTCCTCGCGCGCGTGGAGGACGAGACCGGTGTACGACTCCAGGTGCTCACCGGCGCGGAGGAGGCCCGGCTCACCTTCCTCGCCGTCCGCCGCTGGTTCGGCTGGTCCGCCGGCAAACTGCTGGTCCTGGACATCGGCGGCGGCTCCCTGGAGATCGCCTACGGTATGGACGAGGAGCCGGACGCCGCCGTCTCCCTGCCGCTCGGCGCCGGCCGCCTCACCGCCGGCTGGCTGCCCGGCGATCCGCCCGGACCCGACGACGTGCGCGCCCTGCGCCGCCACGTCCGTACGGAGATCGCCCGTACCGTCGGCGAGTTCAGCCGCTTCGGCGCCCCGGACCACGTGGTCGCCACCTCCAAGACCTTCAAGCAGCTCGCCCGTATCGCCGGTGCCGCCCGCAGCGCGGAGGGCCTCTACGTCCAGCGCGAACTCAAGCGGGAGTCCCTGGAGGCCTGGGTGCCCCGGCTGTCCGGGATGACCGCGGACCAGCGCGGGGAACTCCCCGGCGTCTCGGAGGGCAGGGCCGGCCAGCTCCTCGCCGGCGCCCTGGTGGCCGAGGGCGCGATGGACCTGTTCGGCGTGGAGAGCCTGGAGATATGCCCCTGGGCGCTGCGTGAGGGCGTCATCCTCCGCCGTCTCGACCACATGGGCTCGGACTGAGTGCCCGAGGGGTGCGGAACCGTATCCGCACATGCCGACGCCGCGGGTGCGAGCGGCCCCGGCATGCCGTGCAACTGCGCGGATGGCAAAGCTCACAATGGCGAACCGGCACCCCGCGTCCGGGCCGCCCGACCCCGTAAGGTGACGGACGTGGCTGAACCAAGGGACGTAAAGGTCGCCCTGTCGACGGCCTCCGTGTACCCGGAGTCGACGGCGACGGCCTTCGAGATCGCCGCGCGCGTCGGCTACGACGGCGTCGAGGTCATGGTGTGGACCGACCCGGTGAGCCAGGACATCGAGGCGCTGCGCCGGCTGTCCGACCACCACGGCGTCCCGATCCTCGCCGTGCACGCCCCCTGCCTGCTGATCACCCAGCGCGTCTGGTCCACCGACCCCTGGACCAAGCTCCAGCGCGCCCGGGCGGCCGCCGAGAAGCTGGGCGCCGACACCGTCGTCGTCCACCCGCCCTTCCGCTGGCAGCGGCAGTACGCCCGCGACTTCGTCACCGGGGTGTGGCGGATGGCGAACGAGACGGACGTACGGTTCGCCGTCGAGAACATGTACCCGTGGCGCTACCGCGACCGCGAGATGCTGGCCTACGCCCCCGACTGGGACGTCACCAAGGACGACTACCGGCACTTCACGATCGACCTCAGCCACACCGCGACGGCCCGCACCGACGCCCTCGCCATGATCGACCGCATGGGCGACCGGCTCGGCCACGTCCACCTCGCCGACGGCCGCGGCTCCGCCAAGGACGAGCACCTGGTCCCCGGACGCGGCACCCAGCCCTGCGCCGAACTGCTGGAGCGGCTCACGCACACCGGCTTCGACGGCCACGTCGTGATCGAGGTCAACACCCGGCGGGCGATGTCCAGCGCCGAGCGCGAGGCCGACCTCGCCGAGGCCCTGGCCTTCACCCGGCAGCACCTCGCCTCCGCCGTGCGGGTGCCCCGGCGATGACCGGCACCACCTCGCGCCGGAGGGGCCGGCCCCCGCGCACCGAGTCCGCCGGCACCCGCGACCGCATCCTGGCCGCCGCCCGTGAGGAGTTCTCCGAGCGCGGCTACGAGAAGACCTCCGTGCGCGGCATCGCCAAGGCCGCCGGGGTCGACTCGGCGCTCGTCCACCACTACTTCGGCACCAAGGAGCAGATCTTCGAGGCGTCCATCGCGGTCGCCTTCGCGCCCGCGCTCGAAGCGCCCGACGCGATCGCCGAGGTCCCGCTGGCCGAGGTCGGCGAGCGGCTGACCCGCTTCGTCCTCGGCGTCTGGGAGAACCCCACGACCCGTACACCCCTGCTCGCGATCGTCCGCTCGGCCGTGAACAACGAGACCGCGGCGGCCGTCTTCCGCCGCCTGGTCGCCACCCAGCTGCTGCGCCGCGTGGCCGCCCAGGTGGACCTGCCGGACCCGGAGCTGCGTGCCGAGCTGGCCGCCGCCCAGCTCGTCGGCGCGGCGCTGATGCGCTACGTGATCAAGCTGGAGCCGCTGGCGTCGGCGGACCTGGAGCAGATCATCGCGCGGGTCGCGCCCGTGGTGCAGCGCCACCTGACGCAGCCCTGACAGCCGCGGCCCGGCCCCGACACCGTGACCCGGCGCGGCCCCGCACCCGTGGCCGTGAAACACGCGTCCCGCATTCCGGACATGCTTGTCCATCCCTTGGAGCGGCGGCGTACGCTCGGAGCAGTCAGAACTCTCTGGCAGAAGGTCTTCGAAGGAGCGAGCGACGATGCCCGAGCTGAGGTCCCGCACAGTCACCCACGGCCGCAACATGGCGGGCGCCCGCGCCCTTATGCGCGCCTCCGGTGTACCCGGTGCGGACATCGGCCGGAAGCCGGTCATCGCCGTCGCCAACTCCTTCACCGAGTTCGTGCCGGGCCACACCCACCTCCAGCCGGTCGGCCGGATCGTCAGCGAGGCGATCAAGGAGGCGGGCGGCATCCCGCGCGAGTTCAACACGATCGCCGTGGACGACGGCATCGCCATGGGCCACGGCGGCATGCTCTACTCCCTGCCCTCCCGCGACCTGATCGCGGACTCGGTGGAGTACATGGTCGAGGCCCACTGCGCCGACGCCCTGGTCTGCATCTCCAACTGCGACAAGATCACCCCGGGCATGCTGATGGCGGCCCTGCGCCTGAACATCCCGACGGTCTTCGTCTCCGGCGGCCCGATGGAGTCCGGCCGGGCCACGCTGGTCGACGGCACGGTGCGCACCCTGGACCTGGTCGACGCGATCTCCGACGCCGTCAACGACAAGATCTCCGACGAGGACATCCTCCGCATCGAGGAGAACGCCTGCCCGACCTGCGGCAGCTGTTCCGGCATGTTCACCGCCAACTCGATGAACTGCCTGACCGAGGCGATCGGCCTCTCCCTGCCCGGCAACGGCTCGGTCCTCGCCACCCACACCGCCCGCCGCGCCCTGTACGAGAACGCGGCCCGCACGGTCATGGACCTCACCCGCCGCTACTACGAGCAGGACGACGACTCCGTCCTGCCGCTGAACATCGCCACCTTCCAGGCCTTCGAGAACGCCATGGCCCTGGACATCGCGATGGGCGGCTCCACCAACACGATCCTGCACCTGCTGGCCGCCGCCCAGGAGGCGGGCGTCCCCTTCGGCCTGGAGCAGATCGACGCCGTCTCGCGCCGCGTCCCCTGCCTCGCCAAGGTCGCGCCCAACGTCGCGAAGAACCGCACGTACTACATGGAGGACGTGCACCGTGCCGGCGGCATCCCCGCCCTGCTCGGCGAACTGCACCGCGGCGGTCTGCTCAACGAGGACGTCCACGCCGTCCACAGCCCCTCCCTGTCCGACTGGCTGAAGACCTGGGACGTCCGCGGCGGCTCCCCGTCGCCGGAGGCCGTCGAGCTGTGGCACGCGGCCCCCGGCTGCGTCCGCTCCGCCGAGGCCTTCTCCCAGTCCGAGCGCTGGGAGGCCCTGGACGACGACGCCGAGGGCGGCTGCATCCGCTCCGTCGAGCACGCGTACTCCAAGGACGGCGGTCTCGCGGTCCTCCGGGGCAACCTGGCCGTCGACGGCTGCGTGGTGAAGACCGCCGGCGTCGACGAGTCGATCTGGACCTTCGAGGGCCCGGCGGTGGTCTGCGAGTCGCAGGAGGAGGCCGTCCAGCGGATCCTCACCCAGGAGGTCAAGGACGGCGACGTCGTCGTCATCCGCTACGAGGGCCCCAAGGGCGGCCCCGGCATGCAGGAGATGCTCTACCCGACCTCGTACCTGAAGGGCCGCGGACTGGGCAAGACCTGCGCGCTGATCACCGACGGCCGCTTCTCCGGCGGCACGTCCGGCCTGTCCATCGGCCACGCCTCCCCGGAGGCGGCGTCCGGCGGCACCATCGCCCTGGTCCAGGACGGCGACCGCATCCGCATCGACATCCCGAACCGCGCGATCGAGCTGCTGGTCGACGAGGCCGAACTGGCCCGGCGCGACCAGGCGCTGGCCGGGGTGTACGCCCCGAAGAAGCGCGACCGCAAGGTCTCCGCCGCGCTGCGCGCCTACGCGGCCATGGCGACCAGCGCCGACAAGGGCGCGGTGCGCGACGTGAGCAAGCTGGGCTGACCCGGAGTTCCACGAGGGGCCGTCTCCACCGGGGGCGGCCCCTCGAGCCGTCTCACCAGGCCGCGGGGTCCTTCGCGGGGACGGCGAAGACGGTGCCGTCGGGGGCGGTGGCGTAGACGTTGCCGTGGTGTACGAGCGGTGCGGGCGGCGCCGCCATCACCCGTGTCGCATGCGCGCCCAAGCGGGCCCGCGTCTGTCCGACGAGTGTTCCCTTGCGGGAGTCGACCGCGAGGAGCCTTCCGTCGCTCGCGGTGAAGTACACGTGCCGGCCATCCGCGACCGGCGCCGAGCCACGGCTCACCGATGTCTCCAGGCGCCACCGAATACCGCGCTTCGTCATGTCAACGGCCTGCAGCAGGCCACCGGTGCCCAGGAGCAGGACCATGTCGCCGTGCACCGTAGCCTGAGCGCCGTCCAGGGCCACGGGAAGGCCCACTCGACGCGACGACCGGGTCCTCGGATCGAAACGGACGACTGCCTTCGTGGAACCGTAGACCGGATCCACGGAGAGGAAGAAGACGGATCCACCTGCGGAACCGGCGGGCTTCAGGCTTCCGTTCAGCCGTGCCTGCCACCGCACCTGCCCGGTTCCCGGACCGACCGCGGTCACGAGGGTGCTCGCCCCGTCGCCCGAGGTACTGGCCGCGTAGGCGAGCGGATCCCCGGGGAAGACAGCGAAGGACGGCTTCGCCTGCCCGGCGATCCGGCGGGTCCACCGGGCCCTGCCCGTCGCCGCGTCGAGGCCGGTGACAGTTCCGTCGGCGGCCGTGAGCAGGACCATGTCCCCGACGTACCGCACCATCGTGCCGGCCGGCACCTCGCGCCCTTGGACCTCCTTGCCCGAGGAGGGATCGAGTGCCGCCAGCCGCGGCCCCCCGTCGGTGAAGGGCCGCACCAGACCGGCCGACAGGACCGGCGCCCCGCTCACGGTCCGGACGGCGACGGAACGCTGCCACAACCTGGTGCCGTCGGCGGGGGAGAGGGCGTAGATCACGCCGGGCTGGGCGCACAGCAACTTGCCCTCACCGTAGGAACACCGGGGCATTCCGGTGCTCCCGGCGGCGGCCCGGGTGGCCCAGGCGCTGAAGGCGGCCTCTTTCGTACGCGGCCCGGGGACGGCCGAGCCGGGATCGCCTCCCATAAGCCGAACCGAAACCAGTGCGCCGGTCACGACGAGCCCGAGCGCCATGGTGCCCATCAGCGCCTTGCCGGCCCCGAGGCGGCGCGCCACCGGATGGCTCTCCGTCTCCTCGACGGAGACGGCTGGTTCAGGAGCCCCGGAGACCTCACCCGTGCGCTGCGCCGGTATGAACGCCTGCGTGTCGTACGAGGCGGCGACCGTCCGCAGCTCCCGCATCAGCTCGTCCGGAGTCGGCCTGCTCTCGGGCTCCTTGGCGAGACACCGCAGCACCAGCGGCGCGAGGGACGCCGGGACTCCGGTCAGATCCGGCTCGTCGTGCACCACCTGGTACGCGACGACGTACGGGCTGTCGGAGTCGAACGGGCCCCGTCCGGTCGCCGCGTGCACCATCACCGATCCCAGCGCGAAGACATCGGCGGCCGGGCCCACTTCCCGTGGCCGGCGGAACTGCTCGGGTGCCATGAACGGCGGCGTACCGATCAATTTGCCGGTCTCGGTGCGAAGTTCACTGTCCTTCGGCCGGGAGATGCCGAAGTCGATGACCTTCGGCCCGTCCTCGGCGAGCAGGACGTTGCTCGGCTTGAGATCCCGGTGCACCACGCCCACCCGGTGGATGTCACGCAGGGCCTCCGCGAGCCCGGCCATGAGCCGGCGCAACTGCGCCGACGGCATGGGGCCGTTCCGCTTCACGTGATCCGAAAGAGTCGGACCGGGGATGAACAGCGTCGCCATCCAGGGGCGTTCGGCGTCGGGGTCGGCGTCCACGACCGGCGCGGTGAAGGCGCCGCTCACCCTGCGAGCGGCAGCCACCTCCTGCCGGAAACGGCCCCTGAACTCGCGGTCCCTGGCGAACTCGGCGTGCACGACTTTCACCGCGAGCTTCAACCCGGAGTCACTGCGGGCCAGATGGACCACCCCCATGCCACCGGAACCCAGGTGTGACTCCAGGCGATACCGGCCGGCGTACTCGGGAAGTTCCGCTTCCGCGCTCGCTCCGGTGCTGCGCTGCGGCGCCATGGACCACCCCCGTGCTGTTCGTCCGTGCGCGCGACGCACGGAGCCTAGTCGATGACTCGTGCGAGACAGAGGCGGCTTGCTAGCGTCTGCGTGCGAGTCGTGTATACGCGTTGCGCAAGTCGACTCAAGGGATTCAACGGGTCCCCATGGCGGTCATGGGGCTCAGCGGGGGAGGAACCTCATGTCTGTCGAGCCGGTCGCAGAACCCGAGAACACGGACGCCGGTGAGGCGGCGGTGGCAGCTCAGTCGCTGCGCTACTACTCGGTCGCCCCCGACGTCCGCCTGAACGTCCGCAGCGGCCCCGGTACCAGCTACAACATCGTCAGGGTGCTGCCCTACGGCGCCAAGGTCCCGGTCTACTGCCAGTCGCCGGGTACGACGGTGACGGGTCCGTACGGGACGTCGAAGATCTGGGACAACATCGACAACGGCGAGTACGTCTCCGACGCCTACGTCCAGACCGGCAGCGACGGCTACATCGCCCCCCGCTGCGGCTGACCCCGCCCGGAGCCCGCCCGCGTCCGGAGCCATAATCGTCACGTGAGCGACGACACCGGCACCCCGGAGGACCAGGCGGGCTCCGCGCGCGGCGAGACCACGGGCGGCGGGCCCCGGCCCGAACCCCTCCGCTTCTTCGGCACCTCCTGGGTGGAGCACGACCACGGGTACGCGGCCCGCCGGGCCGGCGTGGCGGCCGGCTCCCTCGCCGCGGCCGTCGTCTCCTGCCTGGTGCTGCGCTTCGCCTACGACGGCCTCCAGATCGCCGGCACCGGCGCCTTCGTGACCGTACTGATCATCGCCATGTTCGCGATCTGCAGCGCGCTTGCCTTCCGCAACACCTGGGAGGGGTTCGGCAGGCGCCACGACCCCCAGCGGCAGGCCTCGCTGCGCGGCCTGCTCGCCATCGGCTTCGTCGGCTCCCTGCTGGCCTACTTCTTCCGCGCCCTCACCGAGGCCCCGGGCGAGAAGCTGCACCGCGAGGAGTACGACAAGGCCCGCGAGGAGTACGCGCGCCGGACCTCCCGGCGCACGGGCAACCCGTCGAAGCGGAAGCGCCGCGGCTGACGCGGGGCCGGCGGCAAGGCTCGGTGCCGCCGCGCCCGTGAAACCGTCTGTGTTCCCGCCCCCCGGCGTGGACAGCATGGCGGTATGACCACGTCCCACACCGCGGAGCCGTCGCGCGGCCTGCGCGCCCACTCCTTCAACGCGGCGGCCGCCCAGTACGCCGCCAACCGTCCGTCCTACCCGCCCGCCCTCCTGGACACCGTGGAGGATCTGGCCGGCCGCCCCCTTTCCGGCGCCCGGGTCGTGGACGTCGGCGCCGGCACCGGTATCGCCACCGCCCTGCTGCGGGCCCGAGGGGCCGACGTCCTCGCGGTCGAACCGGGGGAGGGCATGGCCGCCGAGTTCCGCCGCGCCCTGCCGGACGTCCCCGTCGTGCGGGGCAACGGCAACGCCCTCCCCCTCGCCGATGCCCACGCCGATCTCCTCACCTACGCCCAGGCCTGGCACTGGACCGACCCCGCCAGGGCGGTGCCGGAGGCGCTGCGCGTGCTGCGTCCGGGCGGGGCGCTGGCGTTGTGGTGGAACACCGACGCCGTCGACGTCGAGTGGATCGCCGAGTCGGCCGAGCGGACCGCCCGCTTCGCCGGGGTCGACATCCCCGCCGAGAAGCGCGGGGCCGGCGACCGCGCACAGGCCGACCCCACCGGGCGCCTCCGCTTCACCCGCCGTGACATCCGCTGGAGCCGCCGCGTCCCGCTGGACACCCACCTCGCCAACATCGGCAGCCACTCGGTGCTCCTGGTCGCCCCGGCGGAGCGCCGGGACGCCTTCCTCGAGGAGGAGCGCGCCCATCTGCTGAAGGTCTTCCCGGACGGCGTCGTCGAGGAGACCTACGACGTGCTCCTGCTCGTCGCCACCAACCCCTGACACCGCATCACCGACGAGAGCGAAGCGGCGGCCGGGCCAACCGGCCGCCGCTTCCGTGTCCGGGCGCACGTGTACGCGCCCCTTGACGGCACCGGCCCGCCGGGGCAATTATTCACCACGTGATGAATTATGTTCCCGATCAACCGCGCCCCACGGCGCCGGACGCCGTACGCGCCGACGGACTCACCGTCGTCCGAGGCTCCCGCACCGTCCTGCGCGGCCTCGCCTTCACCGTCGCGCGCGGCCGGATCACCGGCCTGCTCGGTCCGTCCGGATGCGGCAAATCCACCCTCATGCGCGCCATCGTCGGCACCCAGGCCAACGTCTCCGGCACCCTCGACGTCCTCGGCCGCGCCGCCGGACACCCCACCCTGCGCAGCCGCATCGGCTACGTCACCCAGGCCCCCTCCGTATACGACGACCTGACCGTCCGCCAGAACCTCGACTACTTCGCCTCGATCCTCGACCCCCGCCGCGCCAAGCCCGACCGCCACGACGACATCGCCCGCGTCCTCACCGACGTCGACCTCACCAGCCACGCCGACGCCCTCGCCGGCAACCTCTCCGGCGGCCAGCGCAGCCGCGTCTCCCTCGCCGTCGCCCTCCTCGGCGCCCCCGAACTCCTCGTCCTGGACGAACCGACGGTCGGCCTCGACCCCGTCCTGCGCCGCGACCTGTGGAACCTCTTCCACGCCCTCGTCGCCGACCGGGGCGTCACCCTCCTCGTCTCCTCCCACGTCATGGACGAGGCCGAACGCTGCCACCGGCTGCTCCTGATGCGCGACGGCCGGATTCTGGCTGGGGGCACACCGGACGCCCTGCGCACCCGTACCGGCACCGACACCGTCGAGGCCGCGTTCCTCCGCCTGGTGGACCAGGACGCCGCCGCGGACCACACCGAGGAGACGACACGATGAGCACTACGCCCCCGGCGGCCGCCGCCCCGACCGGCGCGTTCAACGCCACCCGCACCACCGCCACCGCGGCCCGCGTCCTGCGCCAGCTCCGGCACGACCCACGGACCATCGCGCTGATGATCCTCGTCCCCTGCCTGATGCTGGTCCTGCTGCGCTACGTCTTCGACGCCAGCCCCCGCACCTTCGACAACATCGGCGCCTCGCTGCTCGGCATCTTCCCGCTGATCACGATGTTCCTGGTGACCTCGATCGCCACCCTGCGCGAACGCACCTCGGGCACCCTCGAACGTCTCCTGGCCATGCCCCTGGGCAAAGCGGACCTCATCGCCGGCTACGCGCTCGCCTTCGGCGCCCTCGCCGTCGTCCAGTCCGCCCTCGCCACCGGACTCGCACTCTGGCTCCTCGGCCTGGACGTCACCGGCTCGGCCTGGCTGCTCCTGCTCGTCGCGCTCCTCGACGCCCTGCTCGGCACGGCCCTCGGTCTCTTCGTCTCGGCCTTCGCGGCCTCCGAGTTCCAGGCGGTCCAGTTCATGCCCGCGGTGATCTTCCCCCAGCTCCTGCTCTGCGGACTCTTCACACCCCGTTCCGACATGCACCCCGCCCTCGAGGCCGTCTCCGACGTCCTGCCCATGTCGTACGCCGTCGACGGCATGAACGAGGTCCTCCACCACACCGACATGACCGCCACGTTCCTGCGCGACGTACTGATCGTGGCCGGCTGCGCCGTCCTGGTCCTGGTCCTCGGCGCGGCGACCCTGCGACGGCGGACGGCGTAGGGCCGGTCGTGGCAGGCGACCCGCGTTCCGCCAGCCGGACAACGGCCCGCACCCCACGGCCCCGGTGCCAGACTGAAGCGCATGAGCCAGAAAGTCGCAGTCCTCGGCACCGGCAAGATCGGCGAAGCCCTGCTCAGCGGAATGATCCGGGCCGGCTGGGCCCCCGCCGATCTCCTGGTCACCGCCCGCCGCCCCGAACGCGCCGAGGAGCTCCGCGCCCGCCACGGAGTCACCCCGGTCACCAACACCGAGGCCGCCAAGACCGCCGACACCCTGATCCTCACGGTCAAGCCCCAGGACATGGGCGCCCTCCTGGACGAACTCGCCCCGCACCTCCCCGCCGACCGCCTGGTCATCAGCGGCGCAGCCGGCATCCCCACCTCCTTCTTCGAGGAGCGCCTGGCCGCCGGCACCCCGGTCGTCCGGGTCATGACGAACACCCCCGCCCTCGTCGACGAGGCCATGTCCGTCATCTCCGCGGGCAGCCACGCCGGGGAGGCGCACCTCGCCCACGCCGAGGAGATCTTCGGCGGCGTCGGCAAGACCCTGCGCGTACCCGAGACCCAGCAGGACGCCTGCACCGCGCTGTCCGGCTCCGGCCCGGCGTACTTCTTCTATCTGGTCGAGGCCATGACCGACGCCGGCATCCTGCTCGGCCTGCCCCGCGACAAGGCCCACGACCTGATCGTCCAGTCCGCCATCGGCGCCGCGGTGATGCTCCGCGACAGCGGCGAGCACCCGGTCAAGCTGCGCGAGAACGTGACCTCCCCCGCCGGTACGACGATCAACGCCATCCGTGAGCTGGAGAACCACGGCGTACGCGCCGCCCTCATCGCCGCCCTGGAGGCCGCCCGCGACCGGAGCCGCGAGCTGGCCTCCGGCAAGAAGGACTGACGCAGAACGACCGCACCCGGGGCGGCGGGACACCGATTTCCCCCACCGCCCCGGAGCCGTCCGACTTCCCCTACGGGGCCGGGTCCGGGGCGGGCTCGGACACGGCCGGCATCAGACCGATCGCCCGACAGGCGGCGTCGACGGTCGGCCGCGCCATCGCCCGGGCCTTCTCCGCGCCCCGGCGAAGCACCCCCTCTACATAGGAGGGGTCCGCGCACAGCTCCCGGTGCCTTTCCCGCACCGGCCTGAGCACCTCCACCACGGCCTCCGCGGTGTCCTTCTTCAAGGCGCCGTACGAGTCGTAGTCAGCGGCAAGCGCCTCCGGGTCCCCGCCCGTGCAGGCGCCGAGGATCTCCAGCAGGTTCGCCACCCCCGGCCGCGCCTCCCGGTCGTACTCCACGTCCCGGCCGCTGTCGGTCACGGCCCGCATGACCTTCTTGCGCACCACGTCCGGCTCGTCGAGCAGGTAGACGATCCCCGGCCCGGAGTCGTCGGACTTCCCCATCTTCGACGTCGGGTCCTGAAGGTTCATCACCCGGGCGGCCACCTCCGGAGGAGTGGCTCTGGGCACCACGAAGGTGTGCCCGTACCGCTGGTTGAACCGCACCGCCAGGTCCCGCGTCAGCTCGACGTGCTGCGTCTGGTCCTCGCCGACCGGCACCTCGTCGGCTCCGTAGGCCAGGATGTCCGCCGCCATCAGCACCGGATACGTCAGCAGCGACAGCCGTACGCTCCCGCCCCGCTCACGTTCCCGCGGCGCCTTCTCCTTGTACTGGATCATGCGGCGCATCTCGCCGTCCGTCGCCACGCACTCCAGCAGGTACGACAGACGCGTGTGCTCGTCGACGTGGCTCTGCAGGAACACGGTGCACAGCTCCGGGTCGAGCCCCGACGCGAGCAGCAGCGTCGCCGCCTGCCGGCTCAGTCTGAGCACCCGGGCCGGATCGTGGTCCACCGTCAGCGCGTGCAGGTCGACGACGCAGAACAGGGCATCCGACCTGTGCTGGTCCACCTCGGCCCAGCGCCGCATGGCTCCCAGGTAGTTCCCCAGGGTCAGATGCCCGGTCGGCTTGATCCCGCTGAAGACCCGTGTCATCTCCGCTCCATCTCCCGATCGAGACCGCCGTTCCGACCGGCCGGCCCCCGGAGTCCTGGAGGAGATACGAGAACGGCCGCCGAAGCGGCGGCCGTTGAGTGCATACGTGAGTCGGCCGCCGTCAGGCGGCCCACCAGAGCTGGCTACACGTACGCGTGGTCATGCCGTCAGGCTACGCCTCACCTGTGGCCCCGGGGGTGAGTTGACACACCCCGGCCTCGTACGTAGTGTTCTCCGAGTTGTCCGACGTGAGCGCCGACCTCGGTCGGTCCCCGGACAGCGATTCCGCAGGTACCACCCACTTCATCGACGTTCCGCGTCGGCTGTTTTGGCGTGCGTATTCGCGAAATGAGGAATCCACGTTCGAAAGGACGCGGCCCCCGATTAGCTCGGGAGCCGGGAATCCGCTAAAGTCTCACTCGTCGGAACGGCCCAACAGCCGCGAAGACAAACCCGCCGACCGGGAATCGGACGCCGAAAGGATCTGATAGAGTCGGAACCGCCGGAAAGGGAAACGCGAGAGCGGGAACCTGGAAAGCACCGAGGAAATCGGATCGAGAAAAGATCTGATAGAGTCGGAAACGCAAGACCGAAGGGAAGCGCCCGGAGGAAAGCCCGAGAGGGTGAGTACAAAGGAAGCGACCGTTCCTTGAGAACTCAACAGCGTGCCAAAAATCAACGCCAGATTAGTTGATACCCCGTCTCCAGCATCTGCTGGGACGAGGTTCCTTTGAAAAACACAGCGAGGACGCTGTGTGCGAGGGGACTATTCCTCCTCTCGCACCGCTCTCGTGGTGTTCAACCGGATTACCGGTAAACATTCACGGAGAGTTTGATCCTGGCTCAGGACGAACGCTGGCGG